>NZ_QVMQ01000003.1:0-123543 GCF_010501105.1 Dysgonomonas sp. 511
TCCATAAACGTTACAAAGATAGAATTTTAAACATTTATAGAAGCTAAAGCCTTGTACTAAAGTACATAGTTTTAACTAGCGAACTTGAAAAATAAACAAATAGATACGATAGCTCGCAGTATCAACAAAAATACGTCTGCATCTTCTCTTAGTATGAAACAACGACAAGTGCAAGGATATGAAAAAGATATACAGAGTTTTCGTTCAAAAGTAGCTGATTACCAGAAAAAAGTAGCTTCTAAATCAGCAGAGTTAGGAAAGAAAAAGCAAGAATTACTAAAGGCTCAACAAAAGGAACAGAAAAAAATACAAGATGAGCAATTGAACTTTCAAAGAAAATTACAAGAAGATATTGCAATCCAAAAATCTCAATTAGAGACACTTATTGGGATAAACTACTCTGCACAAAACAATTCTGGAGATAACGAAGAAATTATAACTAACAAACAATATGATTTTTTATTTCTCATGCTTCCGAAGATAAAGATGATATCGTTAGAGACTTAGCCGAAGCATTAAGGAATAATGGTTTTGAAGTTTGGTACGATGAATTTGAATTAAAGATTGGAGATAGTCTCCGAAAGAAAATTGATTATGGTTTATCAAATGCTAATTATGGAATAGTCATTGTATCTCCTTCATTCGTTAAGAAAAATTGGACTGAATATGAATTAAATGGTATGGTTGCAAGGGAAATGAATGGGCATAAAGTTATTTTACCGATTTGGCATAAAATATCTAAAGATGAAGTTCTGAAATATAGTCCAACATTAGCAGATAAATTAGCACTAAATACTTCAATTCATACCATAGATGATATCGTTCAAAATTTAAAAAGTCTATAAGAAGGGGTCGCAAAAAGGGTCGCAATTTATCAATATAGAGCAAAGTATTTATTTCACTGGATTTTCAAAGGATTAATAAGGCTTTAATATTGAATAGTTAAAAACTCAATAATCAGATTATCAAATACATAAGTAGTTCGCCAGAAACCTCTAAGAGTATTGAAAGAGGCTGTCTCACAATAGAATTTTGCTATCTATATGATAGTTCCTGTAATGAAATAGCCTCTTGTCTTATTTGTAAAGCTATCAAATATTAAATTATTTGGCAAAGTTTAAACAAAAAGAAAGAGGCAACCTCATTGTGAGACGGCCTCTTTCTGTTTTTCAGAGAGTTGCATTTTTGCAAAAAGAAAGAATAGAAAGAAAAATTAGAGAAATTACACAATCTGTTGGTCGAAAATTGGTCGAACTTTTAAAACAATTTAGACATGAGAGCAACAGTAAAATTTGTACTACGTAACGATTACGTTCGTAAAGATGGTAAGCAACAACTTTGTATGCGTTACATCGCTTACCAAAAAGATTCCTATATTGGTTTAGGAATATCAATCTTACCCAAACATTGGGATGCAAAAGCAATGATGGTTCGTGCGGGAGAGCATCTGGCACATTTATACAACAAAATCATCACTAAGATTTATGAGAAGGCGAAAAGCCTTATTATGAATTTCTACGAGAAGCCTTTGCCAATTCCTCAATTCCGAAAAGAACTATTAGAGATCAAGGACGATGACAACACGGATTTTTATTCTTTCGTAGAACAGGAATTAGAGGTTCTTAAACTAGATAGAGCCAAAGGTACTATTTCGAATTACAAAAAGCTTATTAATACGATGAAGGAATGGAAGCCAACTCTTCATTTCCATGAAATTACATTAGACTTTATCGAAAAGTTCCATGCACACGAAATAGAGCAGGGAAATTTAGAATCAACAGTCAATAAGAAGCATGCTAATTTCAAGTTTTTGATTGGTCGGGCTGTACTTAAAGAAAAGATAGAAAAGAATCCATATGAACGGTTTGCTATAAAAAAGAAGATTAAAGCACAAAATAATGATGTACTGACAGAACAGGAGATTGATAAACTTTATAAAGTATATACAAGCAATACATACACCAAAGGAAAACAAACTGTTTGGCGTAATTTTCTTTTTTCCTGTTATACTGGGCTTTCTTATGCAGAGTTTGATGTAGTTACTTATGCCGATTTAAAACCTTATGTTGTTGATGGCAAGAATTGTCATTTACCTAGTAATGAGAGGTATAAAAATCAAATCCCCTATAAAATTCCGATTATTTCCGACAAAGTAAAATTGTTACTTGCTTCTGGTAAAGATTTTCAGAAGATTTTTATACCTATTACAAATCAAGTAAGCAATAGATATCTGAAAAAGATAATGAAAGACCTAAATATTGAAAAGAAAATGACATTCCATCGAGCCAGACATTCATTCCGAACAATTGCTGCCCGAAAAGGGATTCAAGATAATATTGCAGAACGGATGATGGGGCATGCAGAGGGTAATGACATTAAAGATATATACACGCATCTACATGATGAGGATATTATTCGGGAGATGCTAAATAAGTGGATTGCCTAAGATGTTAATTAAATGCCATTTGAGAGGTATTCTTGGTATATCCTCTCAAATGGCATTTATTGATTGGCATAGCGATTCTACTTAATCAGTCAAAATATAATAAGATACCGAAACTGTTTTATTGCTCGTCTCTGCCTTTTTAATTCCATCGACAAAAATAGAGCTAGTAAAGGTTAATTCATCAGAGATCGTTTCTCCGTCATCGCCATTGGCATATACCGAGATATAGCAATAATCGCCGTATTTCATTTCAAGTTCTGTCGAAAATGGAGATTTAACAAATACTTCTTTGGCGTCTTCCGAAATGTGTTCTATATCTGCATTTTTGGTGGTGTATAGGATGCGAAGTGTCGTGTTTGGGTTATCGCAAGATGCTTCATAACGGACTTTGTAGGTTTTACCAGTTGTATCGTCTCCATCGTTATCGCTACTACATGAAAATATAACGAAAGGGAGAAAAAGAATGAGTGTTCTGATAAGTTTAGTCATTGGATGTATATTTTTAGTGTGAATAATCATTTGATGTATTATTATTATGTAACAATATCGTTTTATTGTAATATGATATTGTTATAAAACGATATTATTGTTTTATTGTTTTATCATTTTATAGCATTGTTTCCCATCTGCTGAAAGGATAAACAAGGCATTCATTTCTTGTCTAGTCTGCAACTTAGGGTTCATAAAGGAAAAACGGGATTCGGCTTTTTGGGCAAGAATGTCAGACGGATTTCTGGATTCATAACGGCTTAAGTAGCCGGGCTTCCATTCTTGAGCCTTTTTTAGTTCAGTCTTGGCAATCTCAAGTTTTTCAGTGGAGTTTGAGATGATAGCTTTAGCAACAAGCTGATTTTTCTTTCCCTTTTGTTTTTCTATTGATTCTTGCCAATGCTTGATGCTCTTTTCGGCAGATTCTATTTTCTTGGTTCTTTCAGCATCAAAACGTTTTTGTAAGATGGCGATACTATCGGTAACAGTTATATCGGAGACTTTCATTTCAAGAAACTCAATCTTTAAATCTGTTTTGATACCGTTTCCCGTTTGCAGATAGTCTGCAATAGCCTTTTCATATTCGGATTGAGAAGTAGAACAGGAAATAACAAAAGGGAAGAAAAGGAGTAAGATATACTTTTTCATAGCAGGGCAGTTTTGACGATGAATACTGTGCTAGCATCTTCTAATGCTTTGTTATTCGACTTTCCTAAAGAAAGGGCTTCTTCAAATTTGTCATGTGCTGTATAGAGTAACTTCCATGCGAAAGGTAATGCGTCTATATCATCTTCGATTTGGTCGGCATGCGTTTGCCACACTTGATCAAAAGCGACTTTCATAAAGCGCTCTTGGATTAATTCTAATGATTCAATTTTAGTCATAAAATGATTATTTTGTGATTAATAATTATGAGCTCACTATTTCACAATAGCGATTCACTTAACCGCAAAAAAGATGCGGTACTCACTTGCTCGAACTAAAGGCACTGGTATACCCGCAAACGAAACAAGCAAGCCCGCACCAAACCGGCACGAGCATTGCACAGTTCATCTCGTTTGCTTATGAAATTACCAGTTTCCCGTTTCGAGGTTATGTGAACGCTAATGTTATGTTTTAATGCGACGCTTCGCATTGTTATTTTCTATGGCAGAGATAGTAAGATTCTTATAATAAGATCACAGAAACCTCTAAATATAAGGTTTTTGAATGAAAATTGGGCTATTGTTCAAACATTTAGTACTTTTGGAAGCGACAAGAGATAGAGTGTTATTCCAAAGTACACACTATTTCCGAATTCAAGTATGATTGGTGTAGTTGGGGTACACATATAAGTGAGTTAGTGGCAAGCCAGACGGTGTGAGCAATGAAATTAAGTAAACATAAAAGAATAATAATGGAAATGTGTAAAATTTGTTCAAATAAGCGTGAGCAAGAAAAGGTATTATGCTCTAGCTGTCAAAGTCTAATTGAAGATTTAGATTTTGACACATTTAATGCAGAAAGAAAGTGGCTTGAAGAACTATTTGTAGGAAGATTTAATAACTTTTTAGTGGTTTTTTCATTGATAGTTACGGCAGGTTTTGCAAATAATCTTGAGAATTGGAAATATCTTGTTTTTTACTTTGGAGCAATATTGTTATCTTTTTGCTGGTTACCTCTTGTTCGCGCTTACCATAAATATGACAATGCGGTAAAAATACTTTTAACTCTCAAAGAATTTAAAGGTAAACCAAATCAAATTGGAATTATGCAGGAGTTATATGGAAAACGAAAAAACAATATATTTAAGAATTTTACAATTTCAAGATGGTTGGCATTTTATATTCCTATTACATGTGTAGTTTTCTTGATTATTGTAGGGTTAGGTATAAATCTTTGTATTATCAAATGAAAACAAATAATGATCTAAATTCATTAGTATCCTAAATAATAGATAAAAAGCCAGCCACGAACATGCGGTTTGCTGTAATGCGGGGCGTATGCCCGCAGAAAATCCTGCCGGATTTTTAAGCGTTCACATCCGCGCGAACATTTGTGAAACCCTGTACTACAGCAAGCCGCCGAACGTTAACAGCAAGTGGTGGGTGATAGTGTGATATTCAAGAGATTCTTTTTTAGATACTTGAGACAATATAAAATACTTTATAGCTTTTGTTGAATTATAAACGAAATTATTGTGTATGACATTTACAGATTTTGAAAAAACAATCAATCTGAAAAATGAGAAAATAAGTGAGAAGATAAAACACAAAAATGTTGGAAACCTATTTTTTTATTTTGACAAAGATCTAAGTAGTGGTTTTCTTGACTATAAACAAATATTTTATGCAAATAACAAATTAATCGATATAAACTCTAATGAATAGTCAAGAATGAAATCTCCATTGATATCTGAAAAGTAATATGATGAAAAAGCCTTTCCATATTTTTGCTTTGTGAATTCGGATAAGGAACGTTTCGATTAACAAGTCTATCATCTGAGAAACATTTAAAACTTTTACTTCAGATTTTTGAGCCTTTTGAGTTTCAAAATAACGGGATAATTGTACTGGAGTCCAATTGTATTCGGTTCTTTCCCATTCAAGAGCCACTTTATGATACTTATTTTTGAGTTCCAGTAAGTATTCGTTCTTTTCCAGAAAATCGGGATCTTTGGCTTTGAAACATTGGGCTGTCTGATCCCAATCTTTGTAAAGGGCTAGAATATTGAGCACTTTTATCGCTCTCGGATAATTAGTACGAAAAAATATCATTTCAAGCTTTACCTGTTTTTTGTTCTTGGGGTTAGGCTTCCCCTTAAAGTTAATTGTGAACATAATTGATAGAGTTAAACCTTCATGAAGCGCAAAAAACGCTATACATAATTCTTTACATGAGAATAGGGTTTTCCTCTATTTAAGGTTTAAAATGGAAAATTGTCCATATAACCTTACTATTATAAATTTCACAATATCAACACCTTAAATACAAATTCATTATCTATGAAAGGTATACCACTAATTTCGTGATGACAACCTTTTCTTTTTTATAAAACATTGATTTCCAAATACCACTTCTAGTCAAATCTGTAGAATGCACATCTTAATGCATATTCGAGGGTTATATTGATATTTTGACTACCCTCAAATATATATTTTTAGGGCTAGCCGGTACATAAAGCATACTTATCTCCCAAATCGCGATGTATCTACACCCTCTACCTTCGGTTTTTTATAATTACCAAACCGATAGGTAAATGATAACCTGAATACAGGTGCATTTGCATATATCTTCATCGTATTGTATTGATTCATATAGTCGATAACCGTATTTGCCGTCCTGCTCTTGAATATGTCTTCTACTTTAAACATCAGTTCGGCATTCCTGTTCATAAAAGTCCATTTCACACCAGCATTCACATCCCACATTTTCTTTATGTCGTAAATGCCCTGTATAGCCCCATGCATATAAAAGCCAGAAAGATCGAACTTAATATCGGGTTTCGATGATATATTGAATGTATTACTGCTGCTAATTACAAACGAGTTCATGCCTCTCTTATATGGCGTGTCGTAAAAATTATCGTCTTTCTGTTCCTGGCGCATAAGGCTAAGTGTTGTTCTCGAATCCCATATTTTATTGATCTTGAACGGTACAACCAAAAACAAGCTGTATTGCTTACTGTAATCAAGGTTTACCATCTGGAATATATTTTCCAGAGCATTTTGCGATTGGTAAGGAAGCTGTATGTAGCGGTCGGGGTTATATTCATAACTTGCCCCAATAATATATTTCTGATTGGCAATGAACGTTAGCTGCGACTTATATTTTTTCGAAAATTTCAGTTCGGGATTCCCCACTGCTTGCGAATATGCGTTAATCTTAAACCTGTCGGTACTCAATGCCCAATAAGGCGGGTAATCTATGTCCGACGAAAAAGAAAACTGCAATATCCGCATAGGGCTGTACATATAAGTAAGGTTGACATTTGCAAACGGCTGAAAATCGTCCCACAATGTCTTTTTTGCTCCCATAATGTCGATAGACGCTTTGAAATAGTTGGCAGACACAGATGCCTGAGCCGACAGTTTAGAGTTGAATGATTTCGAAATCCCTGCAAAAACAGAACCCGTATATTCTTTCTGTTTTGTATCGCTTATCGAATCAAGGCTATTGCTGTCCGGGTCTTTATAATAATCATACTTGTTGTTATTATTCGACATCGAGAAATTTGCACCATAGTTGATTTTCCATGTTTTAGCTACCATTATATTATGGTTGGCATAAAACAGAGCCTTGTTTATTTTCTGTCCTGTCTCCGTCTTGAAAGCTGTTTGCAAGTTTCCATCGGGCAAATAGTCGAAATATTTATCGGTAGCCGGATCGTGATAATAGGTATAATCTACGCCGATATTGAACTGTTTGTGCGAATTATATTCCGTTTTCAGGTTGTGCATATAGTCGTTCCCTGCTTTATGGTTTTGCGAACGGATATCAGTATATGGGATATCGTCTTGCAGGAAGATGGTATGCGACGAAGGTGTATTTTCAGATTCTGACAGTTCGTTTGTGTAAGCCAGGCTTATTTTATCCTTGTTTTTGAATGTATATCCCAGCCCCAGCCTCATATTTATATCCTTATAGTCGGAAGTATGTTTGTTATTCTGCGTAATGTCGTACACATGGTCTTTCGATTCGTGTACAGCATACATGCGGGTTTTACCCCACCCTCGCGCTTTGTTTATCCCTACTGTAAGGTCGGCATTGAAAGATGGTTTTGCATAAAGCAGATTTCCTCTGAGGTTGAAGCCCTCGTAAAAAGCCTGTTTATATTCGGCGCTCCCTTCCCCTTGCAGGGTAGGCAGTTGGGCCGACTGTTCTTTCAATACTACATTGATAGCTGCGCCTCTTACATTATATTGAGGTGGAGCGCTGTACATTATTTCTACATTGGCTACACGCGATGCGGGCATAGATTTTAATAATGAAATAAGTTGCGATACACTCATGCTTGTCTTTTTCCCGTTTAGCAGGATTGCATATTCCGACGAGCCAGCCAGCTGTATTTCATCTCCACTACCCATTATTCCCGGTATGTTCTGCAAAGTTTCGAATGCATTCGATACAGTTTTACCCTGTATCAGTTGGGGAGCGTCGTATATAAGTTTTCCATCCATTGCTTTTACAATGGGGCGTTCGCCATTGACAACGATTTCTTTCAGTTGCTTGTTTACAGGCTCTAATATATAAGGAGGTGTTTCTATATCTGAGTTGCTGATTGATATGGCACTACTCTCAGTTTTGTAGACCATATGCCTCAGAGTTAACATATAATTGCCACTCTCCATACCGGAGAAATGAAACCGCCCTGTACTGTCTGACAATACGGTTTTCACCTTCGTACTATCAGCGACATTGTTGAGAATACAAGTCACACCTTCGACTATCTGGTTCGATTCGTCCATCACCGTACCTGTGAGATTATATTTTTGCGAATGGGAGAAAATAGATAAAGTTAGAAAAAGTAATAGTAGAGTAGGTTTCATAGTTGTATCGTTGTTGATTTTCATATGGCAAAGCTATATATATCGGCTCTAAATCTATGTTTCCGTTTTCCTACTTAGTGTTATCAAGTGTTATCGCCATTTTACTTTTAATTTTTTATTTCCATGTGAATTTAATTTTTATCTTTGACAATTATTGAATTATATAACACTAACGGCGAACAACTATGCAAGAATCTTTTAAGAGCAGGGTGGCTAAGTTCTGGAAATCTTTTTCGGAAGAAGAATATCAGATTCGGGAAATGATGGATAATAAAGCAGAAGGCGAAACTCTTCTGAATTTTGTAGACAGCATATTGCAAATAGCATTTCACAAGGTATATTTCGAAATGGGGATAAACCATGAAGGCAAATACGAACTGATACTCACTCCCGAAGGCGACCGGGCACAGTTGATGCTATTGCACTACTGGTTGCAACACGCGCCCGAACATCTCTGGGAGAAATGGAACTTCTATTCATCCAAGCCTGCACATGGTAAACCGGGTTCGGCAATAGAAATGTTCGGTGTCAGGATCAGCGACGACGATGTAACCATTTATCCCGAAACCGATGGCGACAGGCCGAAAGTCAATATAGAAGTATGTAGCCCTAAACTGATGGCATTGGAAGAAAACAAACGCTATTCCATGTTCTTTATATATATGGATCAGTTTATCGGCGAACTATACTCGATGGAATACATCGGTTATATCGACTTTGTAGAAAACAAGTTGGACAAACCATCGACCAATATGGTAGGCTTGAAAGGAGTAATAGATAAAGCCATAGAAGATAATAAATGGACAAAATATGAAAATCCTACCGAAATATATTCTACTTATAGGCTCGAACCAAGCGAAGAAGAAGACTGGACGCTTCGCGAAGATATTTTTTCGGGTTATACCTCCTGTATTCCCCTTATCAATGATTTCTATAATGGTGAAAACCGCCGGGTAGACGAAGCGAAGGAAAACGGGGTGCATTTCGGGTTCTTATTTTTCGAGAATATAAATATTCCCCGTGAGGATGTAGTCAATTTCAGAGGCGATATAGAAGATAAGATTATCGACCAGGCAGCTACATATGGTATAGCCGAAAGCTTGGGTGGAGCTACAGGCTTCCATTTTTCGTATATCGATTTTATTATATACGATTTCGAAGCATTTGTCAAAGTTGCCAAAGAAGTTCTTGCAAGTTATAACTTCGAAGAAACGGGCTATTCCGATTTCACGCGGGATGCAGAGCCGCAGATTTTTAATTAATAATAAAAACTTGAACCCTGAAACCTCAGTTTCGGGGTTTTATTTTATTTTTTTGAAACAAAATCATTACTTTTGCCGTTCAATAGCCATAGCGTTATATTAGTAGTAAATAAAACCAAATAGAGTTCAGACTGCTCTTATTTATATAATATGCAAAAAAATTTAGTTATAGTCGAGTCTCCGGCCAAAGCCAAGACAATAGAAAAATTTCTCGGTAAGGATTTCAAAGTTATGTCCAGCTATGGGCATATTCGCGACCTGAAAAAGAAAGACCTTGGAATAGACCTGAAACATGGCTATACGCCTCTATACGAAGTGCCCGCCGACAAGAAGAAAGTGGTAGATGAACTGAAAGCCGCTGCCAAACAAGCCGATATAGTATGGCTGGCTTCCGATGAAGACCGCGAAGGGGAAGCCATATCGTGGCACTTGTATCAAACACTGAAACTCGATGAGGAAAAAACGAGAAGAATAGCTTTTCACGAAATAACCAAAGATGCCATTCTCCATGCTATAGAAAACCCGCGCAAGATAGACGTACACCTTGTAGATGCACAGCAGGCACGACGGGTGCTCGACCGCATAGTAGGCTTTGAATTGTCACCCGTACTCTGGCGCAAAGTGCGTCCCGCCCTTTCGGCAGGACGCGTGCAATCGGTTGCCGTACGGTTGATTGTAGAACGCGAACGCGAAATACAGGGATTCAAAGCAGAAGCATCGTATCGTGTAACAGCCATATTCACCAAAGAAGAAAACGGAACAGTATCAGAGATAAAAACGGAGCTCAATAAACGCCTGAAAACAAAAGAAGAGGCTGTCGCTTTCCTCGAAAAACTGAAGAGTGCAAACTTCTCGGTAGAAAACGTGGAAACCAAACCGATGAAAAAATCGCCGGCAGCACCATTTACTACTTCTACATTGCAGCAGGAAGCTTCGCGTAAACTGGGATTTCCGGTATCGATGACAATGATGGTTGCCCAGAAACTATACGAATCGGGAAAGATAACATATATGCGTACCGATTCGGTAAACCTGTCCGATCTGGCAATAAATACATCCCGCAACGAGATAGAAACTGCATACGGTAAACAATATTCTAAAGTCCGTCGTTTTTCTACCAAATCGAAAGGAGCGCAAGAAGCCCATGAGGCCATCCGCCCTACATATATGTCGGAACACACAGTTTCGGGTACAGCCCAGGAGAAAAAACTTTACGAGCTGATCTGGAAGCGTACTATAGCATCGCAGATGGCCGATGCCGAGTTGGAAAAGACGACTATTACTATAGCTATATCGAACGAAAACAGCTTGAAATTCAGTGCAGTCGGCGAAGTTATAAAATTCGACGGGTTTCTTCATGTCTATCTGGAAGGTACAGACGATGAGAACCATGAAGACGAAGCTAGCCTTTTGCCTTCGGTAAAGGTAAACGAACCAATGGCTATGAAAGAAACTATAGCTATGGAACGTTTCACACAACGTCCGAGCCGGTACAGTGAAGCTGCTTTGGTAAGGAAACTCGAAGAGTTGGGAATAGGACGCCCTTCTACTTATGCGCCCACTATTTCCACGATTCAAAACCGCGAGTATGTCGAAAAATCGAATATAGAAGGTACAGAACGCAAATATAATGTCCTTACATTGAAAAAGGACAAGATAACCGATACGGAGAAAAAAGAAATAACCGGGACAGACAAAGGTAAGCTTATACCTACCGATACAGGGATGGTCGTAAACGATTTCCTTACCGAATATTTTCCTAATATTCTCGATTATAATTTCACAGCAACCGTAGAAAAAGAGTTTGACCAGGTAGCCGATGGCGAAGAGAACTGGACGAAAATGATAGACAAATTCTATAAGGTTTTCCATCCTGTAGTAGAAGAAGCGTCGAATATGCAAACCGAGCACAAGATAGGCGAGCGCATATTAGGTACCGACCCTAAATCGGGGCGTCAGGTATCCGTCAAGATCGGACGTTTCGGACCAATGGTGCAAATAGGCACACAGGAAGATGCAGATAAGCCTCAGTTTGCAGGCCTGCAAAAGAACCAGTCGATAGCTACTATTACACTCGACGAAGCCCTCAAATTATTCGATTTGCCGCGTACGCTCGGCGAATTTGAAGGAAAGGAAGTTTCGGCAAGTACAGGACGCTTCGGGCCATATGTGAAGCATAATAGCAAATTTGTTTCCCTGCCTAAAGACTACGATCCATATACTGTGACTATAGAAGATGCTATCCTGCTGATTGAAGATAAACGCAAGAAGGATGCAGAAAAAATAATCAAGACATTTGAAGAAGATGCCGACCTGCAATTATTGAACGGACGTTACGGCCCATATATAGCATATAAGAAGAAAAATTATAAGTTGGCGAAAAATGCAAAGCCCGAAGAATTGACATACGATGCCGTATTGGAAATAATAAAAGAGCAGGACTCGAAAACAGATACTAAAACAAAAAAAAGTAAAAAGAAGTAAAAAACCTTCTTTTTACTTTTTTCATATATAATTCAACAAACTGGCAATAACATCTTAAAATGATATGCCCATGAATAGATTGCTGGAAAATACCTTTGGATATAAAGGAATACGTCTGCTGACTCCTTTATTAGATTTGCTTATAATACATGGAGCATACATGCTTTCTTTCTATATACTGAAGGAAGATTTAGAGAACTTTGCTGTAAACTACAATGCCTATTGGGCAATTCTCCCCTATATTGTTATTGCTTATCTCATTATCAGCCATGTATTCGAATTGGATAAACCTAAGGACTTTTCTATTTTCGGAATAGGATATACAGTATCTTTAGTCATTGTCTTGCTTTTGGCATTTACAATGGCAGTGAGCTTCTTTATCCGCGAATTTGCCCTTCCTAGAAGTATCCTGTTGATTAGTGCTGCATTTCAGGTCTTGTTTATAAGCATCTGGCACCTGCTTACCAATAAGATATATTACGAGTCGAATAAACGCAAGACAGTCTTAGTTATAGGGCGTGAAAAATCGCAACCATTAGCCTATAAACTTCTGGAATCGAGAGGGATGTGGTCGCAGATAAAACATGTATGCGCACCCGATCATCCTAAAGTGTATGATTATATAGACGAATGCGATGTAACTTTCCTTACCGAAGATGTAGAGGAGAGCCTCAAGCAGGAAATTGTTTTCTACTGTGTCGAAAAAGACCAAATACTGCTCTATCAGCCCAAAAATACAGATATATTGCAATTCAACGGAAACATTGTACAGATAGACGATTCTCCTTTGTTAGATGTTAGGGAACTCGGACTATCGGGCAGCAGCGAATCTTTGAAAAGGATTTTGGATGTACTTTTAAGTACAATCGCCCTTGTTATATTCTTAATACCCGGCTTCATTATATACCTCATATTGAAGACCGGAGGATCGGCCTTTTACATGCAGGAAAGGATGACCCGTAACAATAGGATATTCAAAATATATAAATTCAGGACAATGGTCCAGGATGCGGAAGCTATTTCGGGGCCTATACTGGCATCGAACAAGGATAGCCGTATTACGAAATTAGGACGAATATTGAGAGCAACGCGGCTCGACGAAATTCCTCAGATTTATAACATACTTGTTGGCGATATGAGTATCGTAGGGCCACGCCCCGAACGCCCTGTTTTTGTAGAACAATTTGCCAAAGAAATACCGGAATATAATTTGCGCCATAGAGTAAAAGCCGGATTGACGGGTTTGGCACAGGTACAAGGCAAATATAATACAACTGTAAGGGATAAGCTGAAATACGACTTGTTGTATATCAACGGCTATTCTTTTGCTTTGGATTTGAAACTCATAATGCAGACAATGAATATCATTCTGCGCCTAAGCAGCACCGAAGGGGTGAAAAGTGTGACCGAACTCGAAGAAGAAGTGGAAAAGCTGACAAGGCGCCAATAATACAGAATCAATGAAAGATTTTAATCATTTGATACAAAGCCGTCGTAGTACGCGAAAATTTACCGACCAGCCATTAGACCCTTCGCAGGTAGAAGCTATAATGAAAGCCGCTCTGATGTCTCCGGCATCGAAAAGCACCAACCCCTGGCAATTTGTATTGGTAGAAGATAAAGAAGTGCTCGAAAAATTATCGCAATGCAAAAAAATGGGCAGTAAGCTGATAGCCGGATGCGCATTGGCTGTAGTAATCCTTGCCGATCCATTTGCCAGCGATGTATGGATAGAGGATGCTTCCATTACGTCTATAATGATGCAGTTGCAGGCCGAAGATCTGGGGCTTGGCAGTTGTTGGGTGCAAGTACGCGAACGCTTTACAGTAGCCGACACTCCGTCGGACGAATATGTGCGGGAATTACTGGATATTCCGTTGCAAATGCAGGTATTGTCTATTATAGCTTTGGGGCATAAAGCGCAGGAGCGTCCTCCTTTCGATGACGAGAAGCTTCAATGGGAAAAGGTACATATAGGTAAATTTAATATTAATCAGTTAGCAGACTAAAATATGGCAAATAATAATTCATCCTCTTCTTCCGGCAGGTCGAACGACCGTTTGTCTTACGGGCTTGTTATCCTTATTTTTGGGGTATTATTCCTGTTGGACAAAATGGATATCCTCGATCAAATACCGTATGCTAACAACCTGATCAGCATAGGGGCTTTTTTTCTTATCGCCGGATTTGTATTCCTCCTCACCCAGCCTAAGAGAGTAATGGGATGGATATTTCTGGGCGTTGGTATTTTGCTGAATGCTAATGTATTTTTTAGTTGGATGAGTAGTTATTCCAACCTGATAGTCCCTGCCGGGCTGATAATTGCGGGAACAGCAATGATATTGACTTCGAAAAAGAAAAACTGATGAAAGTCGTTCTGATTGGGGCGGGAAATGTAGCTACACAACTAGGCCGTGCATTATATAGTAAATCATTTGATATAGTGCAGGTTTATAGCCGTACAGAAACTTCAGCTTCTTTATTGGCTAAAGAGATTGGAGCAATTGCCATTACCGATATCAGCAAAATTGCTATTGATGCCGATTTCTATATTTTCTCTCTTAAAGATTCAGTATTAGAGGATGTTTTAAAGCAGGTGCCTGAAAACAATGGTATCTGGATACATACGGCAGGCAGCCTGCCTCTTGACATTTTTTGTCCATATACATCCCGTTGCGGGGTTCTTTATCCGTTTCAGACTTTCAGCAAAAACAGGGAAATCTGTTGGGCTGAAATACCATTGTTTGTAGAAGCTTCGGATGAGGCTGTGTTATCAGAGATAAGAAATATGGCTGATAAACTATCAGGAAAAGTATATCCTCTCTCTTCCGAAAAGAGGAAATATGTACATCTTACCGGTGTTTTTGCCTGTAATTTTTCCAATCATATGTACACCTTGTCTAAATTATTCCTCGCAAAAGTAGGATTGCCATTCGATGTGGCACTACCCTTAATTGACGAAACGGCAAATAAAGTGCATACTTTATCTCCCGAAGAGGCTCAGACAGGGCCGGCAGTACGTTACGACGAAAATATAATCCATAAGCATCTCGACTTGATTGAAGATGAGCAAATAAAGAAAATATATGCTTTACTGAGTGAAAGCATACACAAGATGAATAAATAAGCAAATACTATGAGTACTATAAATTACGACCTGAGCAAAATAAAGTGTTTCATATTTGATGTCGATGGCGTATTATCGCCAAATTCTATTCCGCTGTCTCCGGAAGGTGAACCTATGCGCATGGTTAATATCAAAGACGGATATGCCCTTAACATGGCTGTGAAGCATGGTTATGGAGTAGCAATTATAACGGGAGCCGATACAGAATCGGTTCGTTTACGCTTTAGCCGTTTGGGCATCAAGGACATCTATATGAAGTCGAGCATAAAAATAAATGATTTCAACGATTATATATCAAAGACCGGATACAAGCCCGAAGAGATTATCTATTCGGGCGACGATTTGCCTGATTATCATGTAATGAAAGAAGTTGGGCTGCCCGTTGCTCCGGCTGATGCCGCCCCCGAAATAAGAGGGATTGCAAAATATATATCCCATTGTAAAGGAGGTGAAGGAGTTGCCCGCGACCTTATCGAGCAGGTATTGAAAGTGCAGGGAAACTGGATGAGCGAAGAAGCCTTTGGGTGGTAAACGGAAAATAATATCGATTTTTACTCTTCTTATATATATCTTGCACAACAAGTATTTAAGGAAATATTAAAGTTCATTGGCTATAATCCCCTAAAGACAGACTATCTTTATATCAAAACAGAGAGTATATGAAAAGAATCGCTATCACGGGTGCTGCCGGCAATTTAGGAGGACTGCTTGCACAAGGTTTTAAGGACATGGATGTCTATCTAAATCTTCTTATTCACAAGAAAGAGGTTTCGGCAGACTTAAAGGATAAAAGCAATGTTGATATATTCAAAATTGACCTGAACGATAAAGAGACGCTTTATCCGGCATTGCAGGATGTAGATGTTGTGGTACATTTTGCAGGAGTATTGTTCAAAGCCAACCCAGAGAAATTCCTGCCTACTACCAACACCCATTACTTCAAAAACCTACTAGATGCAGCTGTTAAACAAAAGGTAAAGCGCGTAATCCTTATCAGCTTTCCCCATGTGGAAGGAGAGAACACCCCCGACAATCCCGCAAAAGGAGTATTGACCGGACAACCAGAATCTATGCATGCCCGCACCCGTCTCGAAGAAGAAAAGTTACTGTTCCGGTATGGTGAAAAACATGGATTCGAAGCTGTATCGCTGCGGGTAGGCATGGTATATGGAGAGGGAATATTGATGATAGATGCCGCCCAATGGTTTGCACGCCACTATCTGCTGGGGATATGGAAAAAACCGACTTATATTCACCTGATATCGAAAGACGATTTTGTAAATGCAACTATTGCAGCATCTATAAAAGACGGCATAACAGGTATTTACCATATAGGCGATGAAGGAATACAGACCCTACAGCAATTTTTCGACGACATCACCACATATAAAGGGAATCACAAGCCTTGGCGAATGCCCGTTTGGATGATAATGACAGCAGCAAGGGGGTTTGAACTCTTTTCGGCTATATTCAATACCCGCAGCCCATTGACTGTTGATTTCATAAAGATAGGTATGGCGTCATATTATGGAGATACCGGGCGTATGCGAAAAGAGTTATTGCCCAATCTGAAATACAAGACTTACAAAGACGGAATGGAGCTATTCTAAATCCATTACTTACCTAATGGCTGGCAATTGGGGCAATAGTAAACAGTTCCTCCCAAATAGGCCTCTTTTACGATCTCATTGCCACAGTTCGGGCATGGCTCTTTATATGTATTCTTTGACAACAGACATTTGTAGCCGCCAAAATTACCGTAAAAATCCTTTTCGGTATTGCGTCCGCCCCTATCTGTCATATTATGCAGGGTGACTTTCAGGCAATGGAATAAATCGCCTTTTTGCAAGTCGCCTATCGTAGATATTTTGCGTTTGGGATGCAGTCCCGACAGGAACAAAATATCCTGTAATACCCCATTGCCCAGTCCGGGAATGCGCTGTTCGGTAGCCAGCAGGGCTTTTATCGACATATCGCGTCCGGCATTCCGGAATATGCTGTCGAAATAATTGGTGTCAAATTCATCGTTCAAAGGCGATATGCTATTCAGGCTTCCCTTATGATATTTATTATCGAGTTCACCTTTATAGGCATAGATAGAGCCATACATGGATACAGTAAACGCAACGAAACTTTTATCGTCAAACTCTATCAACATCTGGTGCTTTGCCGGATGTTTCTCAAAGGCCGGATAATACTTCAGGTTAGTACCATCGCTGATAGAGAGAGTTATACCAGCGTCGCAATGTATGTCTATGAATGCTCCATGACCGTGTATGGAGTCAATCTCACGCCCAACCAACGTGTCGGGATATAAAAGCGGGTCGCCATTATACCACGTAAATTTGTGCGGGCTTGTGGCTTGTACAACCTTAGCTATCCGTTTCCCTGCCAGTATCGATTCTGCCTGACGGGCAATTGTAGCCGATTCGGGAATTTCCAACATATTCTTTTCTTTATGTAATACGATATCAAAGATAAAAAACTATGGGATCAAAGGCTCTAAATCTGCTATATTTTCTTCGAAAGAGTTCAACTTATCTTTTTCTCCTGCAAGCCAGATGATATCACCTTCTTGAAATTGGATTGCCGGCTCCACATTGATAATGGACGCCTCTCCCCTATCAACGCCAATCACCATACATTCAGTCTTTTCGCGGATGCCTGCACTTACTATCGTTTTCCCTATCAGCGAAGAACCTTTTTCTACCAGATATTGCGACAGGCTGATATGGTGCTGTGCCTCTTCTTCCATTTCCGATGCCTGAGCACGTTTGTCTTGCAGATATTGAGCCAATTGCAGCATTTCTTCATCCGAACCGGATACTACAAGTCTATCGAATGGATACAACCGTTCATTCCCATCGGGAATATTGATTTTTTTGCTCCCCCTTATTATTGTTACGATATTCACACCTGTTTTCTGCCTGAAATTCAGCTCTCTAAGTGTACGCCCTATACTAGAGGATGATTGTGATATCTCGAACTCTTCGATATGTATATTTTTCGATCGTAAATCGTTTGCTACAGTAGGCAGTATAGCAGCCTTCTTCTCATCGAGTAGCTGTTTCAGGTTCAGGTTTTCCAGAAAACGCGCTTCTATCCTGCGCGACTGTTCCTTAAATCCTTCCGAAAAGATTATTAATGTAACTACTGCCAGCGATATTATGACCATTAGAACCGTAAGTTTTGGGAATAACGGGATCAAAACCATCAGCACCAATACAATACATATAATGATACGGAAAGCAACAAGAGAGATTAACGCTCCCCTGTTCAGGCGATTGTCTTGCCACAGGTTCTTAAACTCTGTCGAACGGTTTTTCTTCATCATTATAGCACGCAGAAATGGAGCCATAGCCAATAAGGTTATTATTGCTGAAATAACATTTCCCCAGATACTTCCCGGCACATATTCTACTATGTAGGGGGTGATAAACGACTGAAAGACAAGCAATATAGCAATAGAAACGGTAAAATAGACTGCAACAAGGGTCAAGATGCTTTTCAGTAGCTTTTTCCAATCATTTTGCTTATTTACTGTGTTATACGACGATACACCATATCCCTCTATCAATTTGCTCCATCGGGATGGCATACGTTTTTCTATCCAATTGTAAGCATTTTCGGAATATTTTATACAATATGGAGTGGTAAATGTTGTTATCACCGATACAGCGACAATTATCGGATAAAGTGTTTCTGTAATTACTCCCAGGCTCATACCCAGTGTAGCGATAATAAAGGAGAACTCCCCTATCTGAGCCAAACTGAAACCTGATTGTATAGCCACTTTCAAGCCTTCGCCCGATGCAAGGACACCAAGAGTCGCAAAAATAACGCGCCCGATAAGTACAACCAGAGTCAATAACAAGATGAGCAGTGCATATTCGTAGATCACCGCCGGGTCTATCATCATACCCACCGAAACGAAGAAGACTGCTCCAAAGAGATTTTTCAACGGCTCTATCAAATGTTCTATATGCCGCGATTCGATAGTTTCGGCAAGGACAGATCCCATTATAAAGGCGCCCAACGCTGCCGAAAAACCGACTGCCGTAGCAAAATATACCATACCAAGGCAAAGGCCGATGGCTACTATCAGCAGGGTTTCATCGTTCAGGTATTTCTTCAGCTTTTTCAATAGTGTAGGTATCATGTAAATACCGACAACGAACCACATAAGCATAAAGAATATGAGCTTTACAACACTGTTTGCCAGTTCGCCGCCCTCGAAATGCTGGCTGACGGCAAAGGTAGACAGCAAAACCATCATCACAATGGCAGCAAGGTCTTCCACGATAAGCATACCAAAAACAATACCTGCAAATTTTTTCTTTTGCAGGTTCATATCGTTAAATGCTTTTATAATAATTGTAGTAGACGACATAGACAGCATTCCTCCCAAGAATATACTGTTCATCGGCGACCAATCGGGAATCAGGTTTACAATCAACAGTTCGCCGGCCAGATAGCCGATGATAATCATCGACCCCATATTGATAAGTGTGGCTATGGAAGCTTTGCCCCCCACATCCATCAGCTTTTTGAAACTAAACTCCAAACCCAGTGCAAATAAGAGGAATATAATACCCAACTCGGACCAGATAGTAACATTTCCCATATCCGATATTTCGGGTAATGCCTTGAAAACACCTGATACCTGCTGCTCGGAAATACCCGTTACCTTAACGACCAGTTTCTCTACAAATTCTTTGAAATGGAGGCTAGCCAAAAAACCTGCTACAATATAACCTAATACTACAGGCTGTTTCAGCCATTTGAATATTATAGTTACTATGCTTGCGGTTATAAGAATTATAGCCAGATCGCTTATAAAATCGGGTAAATGAGCCATATGTTAATAAAATTATTTGAGGTGTATTATGTTCTTTTTTCTATTTGAGAAACAACAAAATGCTGCTTCCAGTTCATAAAATTACTAAAAAAATAACTTAATGAAAAGAAAAAATACTTTACGTCGCAAAAAAATAAAGATTTATTACTTTTAGCTACCAGTCAGATTTTAGTGCTTTTAAGGTTCATTTAGTCCGCAATAGGGTCTGGATCATTATCACAATATCCTCTCCGTAACCTTTGCGCGATGCCCAACGCTTTTCTAATGCCCTAACCGTCACCGCTGTGCCTTTTATACCATGAAAATGGCGTGGATCTTTTGTATTTTTCTTAGGATAACCTTTTGCTCCTGCATACAGAGCCAAATGATCGACATGCGCTTCTATACCCTCTCTCCAGGAAATGAATTTTTCGTATGACACTATTTTCTCATCATCTCCTCCCGAGTTAGTTTTTATCCCGCAGGGATTTTTGTAAGTTTCCTTCAATATTCCACCGAATCTGCCATACCCGGTTTCCATAGCCGCCTGGCAGTAGGCAACCACTGGGTCTATACCTAGAGATGGACATATCTCCCAATAAAAATCGGCCAGATTTATAAACAACTGTGTCGCCCTTCTATTTTTAGCCCATTTTTTTGCTTTTTCTTTATCTGTTCTGGGCTTAGATAATATGGAGTAATCTTTTGCTTCTGTGATTGCAAAACTAAAAACAGAAACAAATATTAATAGGAGTATCCTTTTCATTAGGGGTATCAATTTATTATAGTTTCTTTTATTTAGTTTAGGTCTATCGTTTATAATTCTGCAACAACTACAATATTACATTATTCTGTTCATTAATTAAAATTTACAAATTCAAACAGAGTGTTATTTAACATATTTTAAACACACTCATGCTATATAAAAAAATAAGGACACCCTGACGGGCATCCTTATTGCCTGATATTTAGTCGTTTAAGAAATTCTTATTTCTTTGTTGCAGTGAACACAACCACACGGTTCCACTCATCGGTAGGGAACAATTGTTCTTTATCTCCGCTAGCTTTAACAGTGATACGGTCTGATGCGATATTATATTTGTCTATCAATACTTTAGCTACAGCTTGAGCGCGTTGTTCCGACAATCTTTGGTTGACAGTGGCATTACCTGTGCTCTTGTCGGCATAGCCTGTCACTGTTACATTCATATTCGGATTATCGTTCAGGTAACGTGCTGCATTGTAGATATTGATATCCTGATTTTTCTCCAATTGGTCGCTACCAAGACGGAATACTACAACAGCGTTCATCAACACTTCGGTTTCTTCTTTTACTTTTTCTGTTTCTTTCACTATAACTTGAGGTTCCGGCTTGTTTGCCAATTCACTCTTCAAGCGGTTGATTTCGGTATCTTTGTCGTTCAATGAAGCTTTTTGTGCATTGATTTTTTTATTCAATTCATCGAGTTGAGATTGATCGATACCTTCCGCTGCTCTGAAGCCTTTTTTCGACAGGTTGAATTTAAGCCCCAACATAGCGTCAATTACGCCATCATACGATTTATCGGCTTCATAACCATTAAAGTCGTCACGCAATAGGTTGCCGGCCACTTCCAGATTGAGGCTTACAATACTGCTCAAACGAAAATCGGCTTGAAATCCGGCACGGGGGGCGATAATATTGGTAGTTGTTAGGTTGTAATCAGAGTTTTTGAATCCGTGAAAATACCCGAATCCGGCTATACCGTACAAGTTGAATGCCCGGTCTGGCTTATAGCCGCAAAATGCGTTTGTAAGATTCACCAAAGCATCCAGATTGGTTTGGATGTACTTAACCTTGTATGTTCCTTCTATGCCTTCTTCTACCTTGTAGTAGTTTTTAGATTGCCAGCCGCCAACTCCCAAACGGGCACCGAATACAGGTGTAAAATGTTTTCCCAACGAGAAAGCTACATGAGGGGCAATAACGTCGTCGAAAGAAGATTTGCTATGAAATTCTGTGATTGTATAGCTAGCACCACCTTGCAACTGAATATACCAGTTTTCTCCGATTTTGGAAGGGTAGTAAGCCGTTTCTTGTGCCAATGAAGGCATTGCCATCAAGGCAAAAGCCGCAATGCTTAATAGTAGTTTTTTCATTTTCTCAATGTGTTGATTAAATAAAATTTTATAAAGTTTGTCGTGGGCAAAAGTAGATATTTTTTATTTTGCAATCAAATATTAACCAAAATAAGAGCAAGTATGGTTAATTTTTAAGATTATTTTAACGAATATCTTTACTTGCCATTTTAAAAGAAATGGATATAATACATTGATTATTTGGCTTCAATATGGCACCAGTGAAAACGATTGCCAGGTCAATTGTTTTTTGCAGCAATTATTATTTCAGCTCTTTGCAATGCTATACTAATATTATCGCAAATATTTTCTTTCCCTATCATTTGAGGTATCGAGGAGTTTTCTATCACGCTATGAACTTCTTCACCTACCCCGGACAAAACAATCTGAATGCCACCTTTCATTGATTTTTTGCAAAGGCTTTCCAGATTATGAAGCCCTGTGGAGTCTATAAACGGCACTTTGCGCATACGGATAATACGCACCTTCGATTTATCGCCGATAATACGCATACTTTCTTCAAACTTATTGGCTATACCAAAGAAGAAGGGGCCGTCTATTTCATATACCTCAACGCCTTGTGGCAAGGTTAGGACTTCGTCGACGTGTGCAAATTCTGTTTCTTTAGTCAGGTCGAGCTTATCTTTTATAACCGACACCTGAGTTACTTCGTTTATCCGTTTCATAAATAGCACCACTGCTAATATCAACCCGACTTCTATAGCTATTGTGAGGTCGAATATAACTGTAAGGAAAAAAGTGATGAGCAATACTGCAACATCCGACTTAGGATTTTTCAATAATGCCCTGAATGTCCGCCATTCACTCATATTGTACGACACAATAACCAATACTCCTGCCAGGCAAGCCATCGGTATATATTGTGCCAATGGCATCAACAGCAATAAAATCAATAAAAGGACTACTGCATGTATAATTCCGGCAACGGGCGTGCGCCCTCCATTATTTATATTAGTCATAGTGCGGGCTATAGCTCCCGTGGCAGGAATACCACCAAACAAGGGCGTAATAATATTAGCTACACCTTGGGCTATAAGTTCTGTATTCGAATTATGCTTCTCGCCTCCTATTACACCATCTGCCACAGTAGCCGACAGCAACGATTCTATAGCTCCCAGCAGTGCGATGGTGATTGCTACAGGCAGCAGGTCGGTAATCGTCTGCATATTGATATCCGGTATTTCGGCTTCGGGCAGGGTTGTGTTGATGCTGAAACGGTCGCCAATGGTATCTATAACAGTTATGCCAAAGTAGTTTTTCAGGAAATAAACAATTGCCGTTACGATGATAATTGCAACCAGCGAACCCGGTATCTTCTTTACGATCCTGGGAGTAAGAACGATGATTAAAATACTGCCGATGCTTACTATCGTATTCCACCAGTTGATAGTATCAAAGTGCCTGAAGTAGATAATCCACTTACCGACAAAGTCTCCCGGCACTTTTTCTCCATTAAAATCGAGTCCGAATATGTCAGCTATCTGTGTAGTAAATATAGTGACGGCAATACCACTGGTAAAGCCTACGATGATTGGATATGGTATAAACTTGATAATCTTGCCGAGTTTGAACACACCCAATAGCACTAGTATGACCCCGGCTATGATAGTGGCTATAATCAAACCCTGTATTCCATAATTCTGGACAACACCATATACTATAACGATGAATGCCCCGGTAGGACCTCCGATTTGTACACGGCTCCCCCCCAGAAATGAAATGATAAATCCGGCAATAATAGCCGTGATAATACCTTGCTCGGGCGTTACTCCCGATGCGATACCAAACGCCAAAGCCAGAGGCAAGGCTACAATACCTACTATAAGGCCGGACATAAGGTCGTTGACAAACTTTTCCTTATCGTATGTTTTCAACGAAATAAACAACTGAGGAGTAAAATCCTTCAACAGTTTCTTTTTCATAAGGGGTGAACAAAAATAGGAGATTGAGTGTTTAGAAAATAACTTACTGCATATTAATAATGTCTATAAGCATAAGATAATGTCTATAAACAATTTGTATAACTTAACAACTAAGTAACTAACACTAAAGAGAATTTCATCTTATTAGCAATTTCATTTAATGCCCGCAAAGGTATAAAATGATTTTCAATCTTTTCGCCAAATGTATATAAATATTAAATTTGTATAAACTATCATTTAAATTATCTGAAAAAGTTATGGAAAAAAGTATTAAAGGAACTGAGACTGAAAAATGTCTATTGAAATCGTTTGCCGGAGAATCTCAGGCACGGACGCGCTATACATTCTTTGCTAGTGTGGCTAAAAAAGAAGGCTATGAGCAAATAGCAGCCATCTTCCTCGAAACAGCCGACCAGGAAAAAGAGCATGCTAAGCGTATGTTTAAATTTCTGGAAGGGGGCATGGTCGAAATTACGGCCTCTTATCCTGCCGGAAAAATAGGTACGACCGAAGAAAACCTTATCGAAGCTGCTGCCGGCGAGCACGAAGAATGGTATGTAGACTATCCTGCATTTGCCGATATAGCCGAAAAGGAAGGCTTCAAAGAGGTTGCTGTAATGTACCGCATGATAGCCAAGGTAGAAAATATGCACGAAGACCGTTACAGGGCTCTTTTGGCGCGTGTACAAAGCGAAGGGGTATTCTCTCGCGAAGAAGCTATCGACTGGCAGTGCCGTAATTGTGGTTTTGTTATCAACGGTAAGAAAGCTCCGAAGACTTGCCCTGCATGCTTACATCCTCAGGCATACTTCGAACCATTGAAATGGAATTTCTAATAAGGAAAGTGGAATGACAGCAGTTTGCGATGTTGATTCCCACAAAAGATAAAGAGGAAATACTATGAGGGTGTGTCATATAACCAGAACAAGGAGGGGTGTCCCAAAAATAGGATTGCACTGTCAAAAATATTATATTCTTTGTCGTTAACTACATTTCGTTCGGTCGAACGATGTTTCTGAGAATAACGAAGGATCTCGACTCTCAAAAGGAGATCCTTCACTCCGTTCAGGATGACAGAAAGATATGAGAAATTATAAAATTATTGTTGAACAAAATTTAGAGTCTGTTTAAATTTTATAGCTAATCTTTTTTATAGCTGTTTTTAGATGGATTTTACGTGTTTTACTTGCTGGTTTAGCGGGCTAAACCGAGAGCAAAATATGGAAAATACGCTAAAAAGAGCATAAAAAAGTTGCTAAGAACCATATTAAAGAACCTATAAGAAATATTTTCGCTAAAATCTAAACAGGCTCTTAAACAGACTCTTAAAAAAATGTCCCATAAACAAGACCGGAAATTGTCGCCATAATAATAACCAACGCTACGTAGATAACAGTCTTTTGCGTACCCATAACACCCCGTATAACGAGCATATTCGGTAGCGAAAGCGAAGGACCAGCCAACAGCAAAGCCAATGCAGGACCTTTTCCCATACCGGAAGCAAGTAATCCTTGAATGATTGGCACTTCGGTCAATGTGGCAAAATACATAAACGCTCCCGTGAAGCTGGCGAAGAAATTTGACAACAGAGAGTTTCCGCCAACCGCCCACTCAATCCATTCATTGGGTATCACACCCGCAATTGCAGTATTGTCGTGGGATGAGCCGAGCAGAAAACCTGCCGTTACTACACCGATAGCCAAAAGCGGCATAATCTGTTTAGCAAATCCCCATGCCGATAAAGTCCATTCGCGGTTCTCTGCATCTCGCTTATCAAACAGCGTCATAAGCGACAGCGAGGCGATACCAACCACCATAGGTACAAGTGGAATTAGTTTAGTATTCGGTATAAACAGGTTTGCCAATACTGCCGAACCCGCCGTAACAATAACTCCGGCTACGACCCAATGCCATTTAATTTTCAGAATGGCAATAAGCGAATAGGCAAGCATAAGAGCCAGTAATCCTGTGACATACCATTTATAAGTAAATATGTAGAACCATATACTTGAAGTGTCATTTGCTGCCGGAGCACCCCAATTAGCAAAGACAAGTATCAAAACTAAAGTGAAGAAATGAAACATCGTTTGCGACATCGGACGTTTAGCCGGAGAAACGACTATATTCATCTGTTCTTCCTTCTTAGCTTTTTCTTCTTTCCGGTATATAAGTGCCATTATTAAACCGATGATGACAGAAAAAAGAATTGCGCCAATCATACGGGCAACACCCATCTCCGTTCCGAGAATACGCCAGGTAAGAATGATAGATAGTATGCTGATTGCCGGGCCGGAGTAGAGGAACGCGATAGCCGGGCCTAATCCGGCTCCACGTTTGTAGATACTGGTAAATAGTGGGAGAATGGTACAGGAGCATACCGCCAGAATAGCACCCGAAACGGCTGCTACCGTATAGGAAAGCCATTTCTTTGCATTGGCTCCGAAGTATTTCAATACTGCACCCTGACTGATAAAGACCGCTATCACGCCTGCAATGAAAAAGGCAGGCAAAAGGCACATGACAACGTGCTCCTGCGCATACCATTTCGACAAGTCGAGTGTAGCATCAATCGCAGTCGTAAACCGTTCACTACCTAACGGCAGGAAAAATATTGCCGTAAAGATAACAACTATCCAGAGTAGGATTTTCAGCTCTTTTTTAGTTTCCATACAGTTTTTATTATACTCCTAACAATTTGCGGATTTCGCTTTCGGAAGGGACATGACCTTTGATCTTTACTTCGCCGTCCACAACTACACCGGGCAAACTCATTACATTATACTTCATGATTTCCATAATATCTTCTTGTTTGGAGAGATTTATGTCCAGATTGTTTTCCTCGATTACTTTCTTTACAGTTTCGTAGGTTGTTTTACATTTGGCACAACCTGTACCTAATACGATGATTTCCATATTTGTTATTGTTGTTAAATTCCAGTTATAATGTAATAGATTCCGACTATGATAAATATCGCCGCCACAATCCATTTGAACCACTTTTGAAAAGCATTCATTTTGTTATAGAATTTGCCCACATTGCTAACGCTGTATGCCAAAAGCCATGCTATAATTATGACAGGTAACCCTGTGGCTATGGCAAATACAGGAGGAAGCAGCAATCCCGACGGGCTGGCAATGGTTATAGGAATTAAGCCTCCAAAGTAAAGTACACCGCTGTATGGGCAGAAAGCAAGTGCAAAGAGTAGCCCAAGAAGAAATGCATCCCAATAGGTTTTCTTTCCTTCCTTGTTTTCTATCTTTGAGGTCAATTTACTCATTCCCGGAACCTTTATTTTGAGAATATCCAACATAAATATTCCAATAATGACCAATGCTATACCAAGCCACAGACCTCCAATGTTTTGCAATAGTCGTGCTACCTGAAACTGACTTGCTCCAAAATTGAAAATCAGCCCAAGTGCCGTATAAGTAAACATTCTGCCAAGTGTGTAGAATACTCCATTGAAGAGCACCCGTTTTTTATCAGCAATATCTTTGCTTAAATAAGCTGTAGCTGTGATGTTAGTAGCCAGCGGACAAGGGCTGATGGCAGTCATCAATCCCAATACGAAGGCTGTTAATATTGGCCAGTTCGATCCGTCAGCAAGGTTTTGCAAATAGTCCATCATAACCTTTTATCGACTTCGGTTTTGATAAGGTCAGTAAGTTTTTCCGGATTGTCCAAAGCATTGGCAAATGCCTCTTTGGTTATTTCGATATGGTCGTCCCCTTTAGCGATTATGAGGGCATTCCATGTTACTTCGTATTTTTCTACAAGCGAAGCATTTTGTTCTTCATCGGTTTTTACTTCAATGAATTTTACATGAGAATTGTTTGCATAAAGCTCTTTAATAGTCTTTTCTGTTACATCGCCAACGGCAATACAGGTTTTGCAGCGTTGTTTGCCGTGGAAATAGTAGACATTTACAATGGAAGCATCCACTACTTGTTCTTTTTCTTCTGTTCCGGCAACTTGTTCATTGTTCTTTTGCGTATTACCGCCGCAGGCAATTAACATTACGGCAAAAAGTCCGATTAAAATGCTCTTTTTCATGTTGATTGTTTTTAGAATTATCGTTTAACTTTATATCTTCTGTTCGCAGTTCGTAATTCAACGAATATTTCAGGTAAAAAAATAGCTATCAACAGTCTCCTTTCGATGTGGCGACACTTTCTATAAATCCGCCTAACAGTTCTTTTACTAAAGCCCAATTTTCTTTACTGATACAATATTTAACTGTCGGAGGTGTAATCTCCCCCTGTATTAATCCGGCATCTTTCAGTTCATTCAAATGCTGGGATAAGGTGCTTTTGGCAATAGGTAACACCTCCGACATATCCCCGTGAAAACAACATGTCTGATTAGCGAGCATCTGGAGTATTGCTATCCGTATGGGATGCCCCATAGCTTTAGCAAAACGTGCCATCTGTTCCTGTTCCTTTGTAAGTTCTTGCTTTTGCATTGCTTTATTATTTTCAGTTCGCGAATATACGAACAGATTTTCAATTCGCAAAATTACAGTTGAACAATCGTTTGGAGAAAATGGATAAAATAGAGCGCAAACAGGTTCTCCAGCTTCAGGAAGACTTTTTACCCCGGTTGGAAAAGTATGAAAAGCAAATAGTGAAACTCGGGGATCATAGCTCCTATAGTAAAACCGATAAAGATGCGACTTTCATGCGCATGAAAGAGGGCTACGACTTTATACTACAAAAGAAGGTATCCGCTTTTGGGACACCTTCCTCTCTCTATCTAGTCTTCGTGCAAAAACTTATTCTGCCGAACTTCCTTCTATTTTCTTTATTTGCTCTTCCGCCTTATCTCTCAGGTTTTTAGCTTGTTTTTCAGCTTCATCTACCAGTTTTTTACCGGCAGCTTGTGCAGCAGCTTTTGTCAACGGGTTACTAGCTTTCGCTACCAGATTATCCGATTGTTTTTGAGCCTCTTCTACAAGCTTTTTGGCGGCAGCATCCGCTTCCTGACGGATTTTGGCTATTTGCTTTTCTTTTTCTGCCGATACAGTTGCCGACAAGTCGCTACCTTTCTCGCCACCTAATGCTTCGCCGAGAGCAGAAGATATAGTATTGCTTACCAGCGATTTGGTGTCTACGCCGATTTTAGGGCTTGTGAATGTCCCGCCAATAGTAATAGGTACATTGTTGATGAAATTGTTGCTCAACGATTTAGGAAGTGTAATCGTTCCTTTATAATCAATGCTCTGGTCTAATCCTGTAGAACCTTCGAGTTTCATCACACCTCCGTCGCCTATATTCAGGTTGAAAGGCTTGGAAGTAATCTTACCGTTGTCGATAGAGAACGGCAGGTTCAGGTCTTTAGGCGATATTGATTTCAGCGCATCTACTTTCAGTGCTGAGGCAAGAGCGTTCAATGCTGTTACGTTCTGAACTTGTACATTACTGGTTTGCAAAGCTCCGCTACCAGTAAGGCCGGCAAGGGTTTGCAGTATCGATTGTCCCAGCGAGGTGTTGAATTTCAGGTTCATAGAGTATGTACCTATCAGGTTTTCGAAGATAGGAGCGAATTTCCGGATAGACTCTACCGACTTGAACGTTTCGGCAAACGATACGTTCGACAAGGCAAGGTCGAAGTTTACTTTTGGAGTTTTAGGCTCAGATGTATCGTAGTAACCTGATACTTTGCACGAACCTCCCAATGCGTTGGCACTCACATTTTGTAGGTTCAATACACCGTTTTTGATGGACATGTTACCGGCCATATTAGTAATGTTGATTTTGCTATATATCACCTGATTGAGCGCAGCGTTCAATGCAAAATCAAGATTTTTAGGTATAATGATATCTTCGGTGGTCGAAGTAGAACCTTCGGTAGTCTCGCCGGTAGCCGTCTCTTCGCTGATGAAGTCGTTGGCGTTCAGGTAATTTGATTTTATATTCAATTGTCCTTTCAATGTTTGATCTTTCAGTGCATATGCAATGAAGTTTTCGAGGCGTCCGTTTGCCGATATATCGTTCTTGCCTATCTTAACGTCCAGAGCAGGCAGGTTTACGTAGCGAGGAGTGAACTCAAGCGAAGCATTGTTTATCAAAACCTCAGGCATATCTTCTCCTTTGTAAACCATGTTGGTCAGTTTGAGGTTACCCGAAGCCGATACATTTTCGTATTGCTCTTTTTCGATAGCCGACATACGGGTGGCAATGTTGAGGTTGGCATTGAGAATACCGTTCAGTTCAGTTCCTTTTTCCAAAGGATAAACCTCTTTTATCATGCCGAGGTTGAGAGTACCGTTAGCATGGAATTTGATATTCGGGTCGCTCATAGGGGTAGACATATTGAAACTACCGTTAAAAGGATTTCCTCCTAGGTTGAATTTAAAGCTGCTGACATCTACAACCGTATTGTCTAGGCTTCCACCCTTACTGTTTATGTCGACGGCTACATTTATATCATTTACCGATTTAGGCAGCGATGGGTACTGGAACATGGCATCGCTTACATTAATCTTAACATCGAATGCGGGATAAGATTCTCCTTGCCACAATCCTTTTACCGAAGCATCGAGCGAAGCTGTACCTGCAGTTTTCACGTCTTTGAAGTCGGCGGTGTACATAGCCGGAACAAGCGAGAGTATGTCCTTGAACTGCGTGTCGGGTGCATTTAGTTTCAAGTCGAACTCCATGTCTTCATAGTCTTTGCCCAACATGGCGAGCCATCCGTCGATAGAGGCTTTCAAGTCGTTTATAGCCAGTTCGCTCTTGTTGAATGTAAATTTCATATTATCCATATCGGCATTTACATCTGCAAAAACACTAGCCTTCACTTTGTTGAGGAATGGAACCCCTTCCATAATGAAGGAAAGTTCTTCTATTGTAGAATTAGTCTTCAATGTAGTTTCGCTAGCCGAGAAGTCTCCCGATATCTCGCCGTTCCATTTATTGAGGATAGCTTTCATTTTTGTAGAATCGTTCTGGTACACTACATTACAATCGCTAACCGATATTTTTTTCAGGTTCAACTTGAATGGCGAACTGCTTTCGTCAGCCGCTTCGGTAGCTGTAGAATCTGTTTTTACGATATCGTAATTGGCTCGCCCGTCTTCCAGCACTTTTGCAAGGAGGGAAACTTGGTTGAGGTCGATTTTCGATATCTTATAATTATCGCCAAAAAGGCTCATCAGGTCTATAGTTACACTAGCCGATTTAGCGTTGAGCAATGTATCGGCAGCAAAGTCGTCTACACCAATTACTGTTGCCCCATCCAGCGATAGGGTTGCGTTCGGGAAGTTGGAGAAAAGATTCAGTCCGAAGTCTTCGATCTCTACTTTTGCATTCAGTTGTTCATTAGCAACATTCAGCACGGCGTCCTTTATCTTATCTTTGAAAAGAAAAGGGATAGCTACCATTGCTAAAATGATAACACCCACTACGATAGCGGCAATTGTCAATCCTTTTTTCATAAAGTTATAGTTTAATTTGTTTTGTATCTTATAAACGTAATGTTTGTGTATATGTTTTATTTTTTGTGGACAAAACGCTGCAAGTTACTTGTTTTTTGTTAAAAGTTTAAATTATGGTTGCATTATTTAACAAAACGGGCGTAAATGCTTAGCGGCAGATTTTTGGCAGAGCGTTCGGGTATCAGTAGTTCGCCATATTGAATTTGCCTGGCTGCCGGGAAATAATCTTTGATAAGGTTCTCAGCTATCACTGCCGAAAATCCCATAGAATATAGGTTGAGGATAAGGAAAGCATTTTCCTTATGCAATAATTGGCTGCATAGTTGCATCAGTTCGGCAATATTTTCTTCCAATACCCATTTTTCGCCATCAGGTCCACGTCCATAAGCGGGCGGGTCGAGGATGATGCCGTTGTACAGGTTGCCGCGTTTCACCTCGCGCCGGCAATACTTCAGGGCGTCTTCCACCACCCAGCGTATATTATCCAATCCCGATGCTTCCATATTTTGCCGCGACCATGTTACCACCTGCTTTACCGAGTCCACATGAGTAATATCTGCCCCTGCACTACGTGCCGCAATGGATGCACCACCTGTATAGGCAAAGAGGTTGAGCACTTTGGGCGAATCGGCTTTCATGTTTTTTACCGTATCGTATATGAAATTCCAATTCTCCGCCTGTTCGGGAAAAATGCCCACATGCTTGAAGGAGGTTAGTCCTAACCTGAATTTCAGCTTCATGCCTTTATATTGGTAGTCGATATACCATTGGTCGGGCATATTTTTTTGTTGTATCCATGTGCCCTTATCGTTGCCGTCGTGCGATGCTTTTCCTTTCTCGCGTTTGAAGAAGGCGTCGGCGTTTTCCCATTCTTTCTCCGATAGCGATTTGCGCCATACGGCTTGAGGCTCAGGCCTTCTTATAATATATTTTCCGAAACGCTCCAGTTTTTCGTATTCGCCGGAGTCTATCAGTTCGTAGTCAACCCAATGTTGAGGTTTTAAAAGTTGCATAATTTATTTCCCGCTAAGTAATTTTACCTTGAACGAAAGGTCGAGCGAAATCTGGTGTTCGTAACAGAACCCGCTTTCCGTCTTTGGTTTTAACCTTACAAAATTAGGCTTATAAATGATACTTGCGCTAAAATTAGGTAAAAAATTATTTCGTATAGAACTCATATTGACATTTTCAACATAGAGCAAATCGGTCGTTAAGTTATATGTTCTTTTATATACTGCATAAAAGCAATCATGATTTTAATATTTTATCATTGGCTCATACTGTCGCGCCCTCCCGGGCTTACCCTTCCTTTTGGGGCTTAGGCCAAAAGGGACGCAAACAATCTGTGATTGTGCGCAGTATAAAAAAGAACGTTTTGCACCTAGATTCTAACTGCTGATTCGCATAAATAAAGACTATTTGTGATTGATAATATATTTGTTATTCTACTTTAAAGAGAAAAGCTCCTTTAACTCTGTGGTAAAAAATAAAAAGTCGAGACGACTTCATTAATATTATAGGGATATGCAAGCAAATATACCAGTATATTATAAAAAAACAAAAAAATATATTCTCTTGAGGAATTTTAAGCCATCTGCGGTTCAAATTGATTACATTTTTGGTAAAAAACTATCTTTTTGAGCTATTCTTTTCTTTTTGTATATAAAAAATAGAATCAAGGAATAGTAATTTATGACATTTTTTCTTTAAATAAGTTTGCTTATTCATCAATACTTTTCTTTCTTTGTTTTGATTTTTCGAAACAAACTATCTATCATTATAGAAAGAAGCATGCAAAACACAGTAGAAATTAAAGACGTAAAAGACATTGTCATACGTTTTTCAGGCGATTCAGGCGATGGAATGCAATTGACAGGAACCATTTTCTCGAATCTTTCGGCCATCTTCGGCAATGAGATTTCAACATTTCCCGACTTTCCGGCCGAGATAAGGGCTCCGCAAGGAACGCTCTCGGGCGTATCGGGTTTTCAGGTGCATCTGGGTAGCCAGATCTACAACTCGGGAGAGAAAACCGATGTATTGGTGGCGATGAACCCTGCCGCCCTGAAAGTGAATGTGAAATACCTGAAGGAAGATTCGGTAATTGTTGTAGATTCCGACTCATTCACCAAGAAAGACCTCGAAAAAGCTCTGTTTGCAACAGAAAGCCCTTTTTCCGAACTGGGGCTTACCACACAACAGGTAATCAGCGTACCGGTAACTTCCCTGACCAAAAGCAGCCTCGAAAGCACGGATTTGGATATGAAGTCGCGCCTACGCTGCAAGAATATGTTTGCGCTGGGACTTGTTTGCTGGCTTTTCAATCGTCCGCTGGATGTGGCTAACCATATGCTGTCGGCCAAATTTGCCAAGAAACCGATATTGGTAGAAGCCAACCTGAAAGTACTAACCGACGGATACAATTATGGGCAGAATACCGATATGTCGATAGCCTCTTACAGGGTAGAGACAGTAAATATAGACAAAGGGTTCTATCTGGATGTGAACGGTAATGTAGCTACGGCTTACGGCTTGATAGCAGCGTCTGAAAATTCGGGGAAACCTTTATTCTTGGGTTCGTACCCGATAACGCCTGCAACGGAAATCTTACAGGAGTTGGTAAAATTCAAACAACTGGGAGTCAAAGCCATTCAGGTGGAAGACGAAATAGCCGGAGTATGTACCGCAATAGGTGCAAGCTTTGCAGGTAGCCTTGCTGCTACATCTACTTCGGGACCGGGTCTCGCCTTGAAAAGCGAAGCTATCGGCTTGGCGGTAATGGCAGAATTGCCTCTCGTGGTAATAGATGTGCAACGTGGAGGCCCATCTACAGGCTTGCCTACCAAGACGGAGCAAACCGATCTTCGCCAGGCTCTTTACGGACGGAATGGCGAAAGCCCTATCGTGGTGATGGCTGCGGCTACACCTACCGACTGCTTCGATATGGCATATTGGGCATCGAAAATAGCAATAGAACACATAACCCCCGTTATACTGCTTACCGATGGATATATTGCCAATGGTGCTTCGGCATGGCGAATACCCGATATGGAAAAATATCCACCGATAGTGCCGCACGACCAATCGCTGGTAGATGCAAACGAATGGCGTAGCGCTTTGCGCGATGATGTAACTTTTGCCCGCTATTGGGCTGCTGCCGGGCTCGAAGGATATACACACCGTATAGGCGGCTTGGAAAAAGATTACGACTCGGGTGCTATCTCTACCGATGCTGCCAACCACCAGAAGATGATAGACCTTCGCCAAGCAAAGGTAGACAGGATAGCCGAATATATACCTCAGCAAGACCTTATAGGCGACGAAGACGCCGATTTGTTGGTTGTAAGTTGGGGAGGTACTTACGGACATGTGCGCGAGGCCGTGGAAAATGCAAATGCAGAAGGATATAATGTAGCTTTGGCGCATTTCCGCTTTATCAGCCCTTTGCCTGAAAATGCACCGGCTCTATTAAAGAAATTTGATAAAATACTGGTAGCAGAGCAAAACAACGGGCAATTTGCCGGTTTCCTTATGGAGAAAGTGCCGGAGTTGCAACTCTCGCGTTACAACAAGGTGGAAGGTCAACCGTTTTCCATCTCAGATTTAACAGAAGCTATAAAACAACAATTAGGAGGAGAATAATAATATGGACATAAATTTGAAAATGGCCTCATCTTTTCAGGCTAAAGATTATAAAAGCGACCAGTATGTACGTTGGTGTCCGGGTTGTGGCGACCATGCCTTGCTCAACTGCTTGCACAAGGCTATGGCCGAGCTTGGTATAAAACCGCATATGACGGCTGTGATATCGGGTATCGGATGTTCGTCGCGATTGCCATATTATATGAATACTTACGGTTTCCATACCATACACGGACGCGGTGCGGCTGTAGCCACGGGTGTGAAGACTGCCAAGCCCGAACTTTCAGTATGGCTGGCGACGGGCGACGGCGATTGCCTCGCTATCGGTGGCAACCATTTTATACATGCCGTGCGCCGGAATATTGATATAAATATCCTCTTATTGAATAATAAAATATATGGGTTGACCAAAGGGCAGTTTTCGCCTACATCCGACAGAGGATTTGTATCTAAATCGTCTCCTTACGGTACGGTGGAAGACCCATTCTGCCCTTCGGAATTAGCGATGGGCGCACGCGGCAACTTCTTTGCGCGCTGTATCGACGTCGACTTGGCCAACACGACTAATATACTGGTAGAAGCTGCTAAGCATAAGGGTGCATCGGTAGTCGAAATATTGCAGAACTGTGTTATATTTAACGATGCTATTCATAGCAATATCGTAGATAAAGCATGGAGAGCCGAGCGTACTATCATGCTCAAGCATGGCGAAAAAATGCTTTTCGGCATGAATAACGAAAAAGGGCTGGTGATGGATGGATGGCAGCTGAAAAGCGTAACGATAGGGCAGGAAGGTTATACTATCGACGATATATTGGTACACGATGCCAAGTCGGCAGATAATACACTGCACCTGAAGCTGGGGCTGATGAGTCCGGAGAATGGTTTGCCGCTGGCATTGGGCGTAATACGCGATGTTGCCGCCCCTACTTACGATGGTGAATTTATGGCTCAGATGAAGGAGGTGCAAGGGAAAAATCCGGTACGCACCCTCAGGGACTATCTGATGACAAAAGATGTGTGGGAGGTAAAATAATTCTTCCGAAAGAATATTAATACTAGCTTTGTTTAACAATTGGATAAATGAAGAAACGGAAATGTTATCTATATTTAGCCGCCGATTGACATGATTTACCATTATTTAGAGCCTGTTTAAATTTTAGCGAAAATATTTCTTATAGGTTCTTTAGTATAGTTCTTAGCAACTTTTTTATGCTCTTTTTAGCGTATTTTCCATATTAGTAAAATACACAAAATCCATTAAAAAAACAGCTATAAAAAAGATTTGCTATAAAATTTGAACAGACTCTAAAAAATAGCTTTCCCTTTTTTTCGTTTACTATAATGTGAACTAATCTGGTTTTGGTTTGTTCATAATTATAAAATAGAAGAAAAGTTATCCATTATGAAAAAATTATTACTTACCCTTATTATGGCGGCTGCCTTAACAGCTTGTGGTACAGCTTACAATAATCAATTGAAGCAAGTGCAGCTAGGAATGACTCCCGAACAGATAGTAAATCTGATGGGCGAAAAATATAACGTTGTAAGCCAGCAGGACTACAACAACCAAACTTTGGAGTATGTAGACAGGTACAAGAATCATTGGTTTTTCCAATTTGTAGATGGCAGATTATACAAATGGCACAAAGAAACCGAGTAAAGAAAAAACGGTATAACAATGAATACTGAAATGGAAAGGAACCCGTAGCACGGTTCCTTTTTGTTTATTAATGCTAATATATTTTGAAAAATAGTCAATATCTTTGTGCCCTGTATTAGATACTTATCATATTAGAGTTACAGATTAACAGTTTACAATAACAATGAAAAAAGCTTTCGGAATATTATTCATCCTACTCTATTGCATTACTTCAAACGCACAACAACTCAACCTAAGGGATATTACCTCCGGCAAATACTATCCGGCCGGAACTCCCAATAGCGTTTCTTCGGCCGATGGAGAATCGTACTTCCAGATTGATGTAACTTATTCGAAGATAATAAAATACTCATACAAGACAGGGTTGCCCGTAGATACCGTTTTCGATGTAAAAAAGGCAAGGGAATGCACATTCGATTCTTTTCAGGGATTCATTATGAGCCCTGACGAAAAACGGCTGATAGTGTATAATGAATACGAACCCGTTTACCGCCACTCATTCAAGGCTATGCACTATTATTACGATATACGCCGCAACTTGGTGCGTAAGCTCTCCGAGCAGCCGGGCAAGCAATCTATCCCGACTTTCTCGCACGACGGGCGTATGCTTGCCTATGTGATAGACAACAATATATGGCTGTCGAAATTCGATTTCGATACCGAATCGCAGATAACGAAAGACGGCGAATACGGCAAAATAATAAACGGAGCCACCGACTGGGTATACGAAGAAGAATTTAAGTCGACCTGCCTGATGGATTTTTCTGCCGACGGGCAACTATTAGCTTTTGTGCGTACCGACGAGTCGGACGTACCTTTATTTCCTATGCAGATATACAGCAACCAGTTGTATCCCCAGTTTTATGCTTTCAAATATCCGAAAGCGGGAGAACAAAACTCGAAAGTGACCTGCAATGTGTTCGATATAGATGCAAAGACCATCCGCAAGATGAACATCCCTGCCGATACGGAATATATACCGCGCATAGAGTTTCTTCCCGAAGGCGACGACCTTGCCATATTTACACTGAACAGGGATCAGAACAAGTTTAACCTCTATGTGGCAAATGCCCGTTCGGCTGTCGCAAAATCGGTATTATACGAAGAAAACGAGCGATATGTAGATTATGTGAATGTGGAATTTACATACTTTTTTGGCAACCAGTTTATCTACCTGAGCGAAAAAGAAGGCTATTCGCACCTGTACCTGTACGATAAAACCGGCGTGATGCAAAAGCAGCTTACTTCCGGTAACTTCGATGTAACTGCATTTCTGGCAGTCGATCCGGTTTCTAAGGCTGTATTTTACGAAGCGGCAGAAGAAAGCCCGTTGAGAAGGGAAATATATAAGGTAGACATGGTGAAAGGTACGAAGACCAAATTGTCGGCTAAAGCAGGGACTAATACTGCCAAATTCAGCAAAAACGGCAAGTATTTCGTCAACAGTTTCACCAACACATCCACCCCTCGTATAGTGACTGTACACGATGCCGCAGGCAAACAGCTCAGAGTATTGCATGATAATGCGGCACTGCAAGGCTCGTTGTCAGCACTGAATATACCTGCTAAAGAATTTATAACCGTAAAATCTGCCGATGGCAAAGACCTGAATGCTTATATACTAAAACCTTCAGACTTCGATCCTTCGAAAAAATACCCGCTGATAATGATTCAATACAGCGGGCCAAACTCGCAGCAGGTGCGCGACCGTTTCGTGATCGACTGGACCGACTATGCCACCACACAAGGATTTATAGTAGCCTGCGTAGACGGTAGGGGAACAGGGGCTAGAGGAGAAGAGTTTCGCAAATGTACTTACATGAATCTGGGGATATACGAGTCTGACGACCAGATAGCTGCAGCAAAATATTTTGCAACGCTGCCTTACATAGATAGCAACAAAATAGGCATCTGGGGGTGGAGTTTTGGCGGCTATAATGTGCTGATGAGTATGAGCCGCGGAAACGGCATATTCAAGGCGGGGGTAGCGATAGCACCTGTCACCGACTGGCGTTTTTACGATACAGTATATACAGAACGGTATATGCGTACACCGCAGCAAAATGATGCGGGATATGATGCGGGAGCGCCTATAGATCTGGCATCGCAGCTCGAAGGCAACCTCCTGATAGTACACGGTTCGGCCGATGATAATGTACATTTCCAAAATACGATGGAATATGCAGACGCTTTGGTTCGGGCTAACAAGCAATTCGATATGTTTGTATTCACCGACAAAGACCATTCTATACGTGGTGCTGCAAATAGGACTTATTTATACAATAAGGTAATCAACTACTTCAAGAAGAATATGTAAGTCTCGTCCTAAAAAACCGTTACAGTTTTGATTAGACAAAAATATTTATAATTTATGAGATGAAGGTGTCCCAAAAGTGCTAAGAGTGGTGGGTCCCAAAAGTAGGACAGCCTCTTCAGATTTATTCAAATTCCCTTTCCAAGTCCTCCAGTTCCTTTTTTATCTGTTCCAGTTTTTGTAGTATCTGGAATTTACGCGATTCTTCGTCTAATTTTGTTTTGAGTGTTTGTCGTGCGCCTTCCAATTTCATATTTTTCACTTTAACCAGATGATACACAAGCGCAATACTATCTATATCGGCTTTAGTGTATTGACGGATTCCCGTTTCTGTTTTCTTCGGCTTGATAATGCTAAACTTGTTTTCCCAAAAGCGTAGCAACGACTCATTCACATCGAAATGCGCAGCTACCTCCTTGATGGAGTAGTACAGGCGGTCGCTATTTTCCAAGTCTATTTTCATGGAATAAAGGTAGTGATTTTAATCCATTACCTGTCCGTGGTTGGCGGCTATTTGCAGCATTTTATCATATTCTTCGGGGGTAAGATCCATGAAGTAATATTTGGCAGGATTGTCAGGCTCACCTTTCACCCTTACTTCGTAATGCAGGTGCGGGCCTGTCGATTTTCCGGTATTCCCTACTTCGGCAATCTGTTCGCCACGAGTAACTTTCTGCCCCGACATCACTTTGTATTCGCTCAGGTGGGCATAAAGGGTCGTATAGCCAAACCCGTGGTCGACGATGATACATTTTCCATATCCTTGCCGCCAGTCGGCATAGGTGACCACCCCATCGCCCGTAGCATATACGGGTGTACCTATATCAGCAGAAAAGTCCATCCCTGCATGGAAACGTGCCGTACCATATATAGGGTCTATACGCATACCGTATCCCGACGCCATTTTTTTGAGGAACTTGTTAGGTACGGGCTGTATGCTGGGAATGTGTTTCAGGCGGTCTTTCTGGTTTTTTGCCATTTCCAGTACTTCGTCGAAAGAATTGGACTGGATATATATTTGCTTGGCTATATAGTCTATCTTCTTGGTAGTCTGTATTATCAGATTGGCGTTCGATACTTCTTCCAAATGCTCGTACCGGGCAAGGCTGCCCACACCCGAACTGCGGATGGAAGCCGGCAAAGGATCGGAATGGAATATGGCACGGTAGAGGTTGTCGTCGCGTTGCTGCATATCTTTCAGCACGTTTATCATTTCGTCAGCCTTCTTCGATATCACTTCTATCTGTGCATCTTTCAGTTTGTCGTTCTTGTTGCGTTCCTGACTCCAGGGAGTCCCTACAAAGTATTGGAAGAGTATCAACGCAGCCACCCCGACCACGATTCCTGATATTAAATGACGGAAAACCGTGAAGATTTTATCTTTTGTGCTGGGATAAATTCTTTCGTATGTGAGTGTTTGAGGGTTGTACCGGTAATAAATCTTTCGCTTCATTTTAGAACATTTCGCTATTTTTATTGCGCGAGTTCGACAAAAGTAAAGTTTTTGAACTATTTTTGCAAATTGAAACACCATTGTGTAAATACAAAAATGTGAAAATTAGCAAATTGGTGATGCTAAAGAATAAATCTTAAACGTGTAACTTGTTTACTTGTAACTAGTAACTAAATTATGACTTCTAAAGAAATCCGTAACTCTTTCAAATCTTTCTTCGAATCGAAAGGACACCAGATTGTACCATCTGCTCCTATGGTTATCAAGGACGACCCCACACTTATGTTTACCAATGCCGGGATGAACCAGTTTAAAGATATTATTCTGGGTAATGCACCTATCAAATATCCGCGTGTGGCAGACTCTCAAAAATGCCTCCGCGTAAGCGGCAAGCACAACGACCTCGAAGAAGTAGGGCACGATACATATCACCATACCATGTTCGAGATGCTGGGCAATTGGTCGTTTGGCGACTATTTCAAGAAAGAAGCGATAGAGTGGGCATGGGAATATCTTACCGAAGTAATCAAGTTGGACAAAGACCGCCTGTATGTCACCGTATTCGAAGGTAGCCCCGAAGAAGGGCTCGACCGCGATGATGAAGCAGCCGGATACTGGGAAAAATACCTGCCTAAGGACAGGATTATAAATGGAAACAAAAAAGACAACTTCTGGGAAATGGGCGACACAGGCCCGTGCGGCCCATGCTCTGAAATACATATAGACCTGCGCCCGGATGACGAAAGGGCTAAAGTAAACGCATTGGCACTGGTAAATGAAAGCCATCCACAGGTTATCGAAATATGGAACCTTGTATTTATGCAATACAACCGCAAAGCCGACAAGTCGCTTGAGCCACTGCCCGCAAAAGTGATAGATACAGGTATGGGATTCGAGCGCCTTTGCATGGCCGTACAAGGCAAAACTTCTAACTACGACACCGATGTATTCCAGACTATAATAAGGTCGATAGGCGAGATTACAGGAAGCACATACGGGCAAGATGAAAAGAAAGATATAGCAATGCGTGTCATTGCCGACCATATACGCACTATCGCTTTTTCTATTACCGACGGGCAACTGCCATCGAATGCAAAGGCCGGATATGTGATCCGTCGTATCCTTCGCCGTGCCGTGCGCTACGGTTACACTTTCCTTGGCCAGCATAAGTCGTTTATGTATAGGCTTATACCAGCATTGATAGAAACAATGGGCGATGCTTATCCCGAACTTGTACAGCAACAAACCCTGATAGAGAAAGTAATGAAGGAAGAAGAAGAATCTTTCCTTCGCACATTGGATACAGGTATCAAGTTGTTGGATAAGCAAATAGCCGACACAAAGGCTAAAAACAGCGTAGTCCTCAATGGGGCAGATGCCTTTACGCTGTACGATACTTATGGTTTTCCGCTCGACCTGACGGAATTGATCCTTCGCGAAAACGGAATGTCGGTAGATAAAAACGGATTCGATGCCGAAATGCAAAAGCAAAAAGACCGTGCCCGCAATGCTGCCAGCGTGGAAACCGAAGATTGGGTAACGCTAAAAGAAGGTGCCACCGAGTTTGTCGGCTACGATTTTACAGAATACGAAACCGAGATATTGCGTTACCGTAAGGTAAAACAGAAGAATAAAGAATACTACCAGATAGTATTGACTTATACACCTTTCTATGCCGAAATGGGTGGGCAGGTAGGAGACAGCGGTTGGTTGATAGATGGAGATAATGAAGTTGAAATCACAGACACTAAACGCGAAAACAACCTGGCAGTGCATATCTCCTCCAAGTTGCCTCAGGATGTAACTGCTACATTCGTAGCCCGCATCAACAGCAAAAATCGCATTGCTACAGAGTGCAACCACACTGCCACTCACTTACTACACGAAGGCTTGCGTAAAATACTGGGTAACCATGTAGAGCAAAAAGGTTCGTACGTATCGCCTACATTGCTTCGTTTCGACTTTTCGCATTTCCAAAAACTGACGGATAAGGAAATCCGTAAGGTAGAACGCTATGTAACAGGCAAGATCCGTGAAAATATCACACAGGTAGAGATGCGTCATATACCTATTGCCGAGGCAAAGGAGATGGGTGCTATGGCTCTTTTTGGCGAAAAATACGGGGACGATGTACGTGTCGTAAAATTCGGCGATTCGGTCGAACTTTGCGGGGGAACGCATATTTCTTCCACAGGACGTATCGGTTCGTTCCGTATTATCAACGAGAGTTCTATCGCGGCAGGTATCCGCCGTATAGAAGCGATATCGGCACAAGCGTGCGAAGACTATTTTTATACTCAGCAAGATGTGCTTTCCGAAATAAAATCCTTATTCAATAATACACCTAATCTTACTCAGGCTTTGCATAAGTTTTTTGAGGAAAATGCAGAGATGAAGAAAAAGATGGAGGAATATGTGAAAGAAAAGACAATCCAGCTGAAAGAGGTAATAATAAAGAAAAAGCAGGTGATCAACGGAATAGATGTATTCGTCCTGCAAGGCCCTATTCCTGCCGATATCGTAAAAGACATCGCTTTCCAGATAAAGGGCGAATTTCCTCAAAATGCAGCTTTCGTTGGTGCTACTGCTGCCGAAGGCAAGCCGCTACTGACGCTTATGCTGAGCGACGATCTGGTGAAAGATCACAGCTTAAACGCTTCGCAGATAGTTCGCGATGCTGCCCGCAATATACAAGGAGGAGGAGGAGGACAACCTCATTTTGCCACTGCCGGAGGAAAGAATACAGACGGACTTACCACTGCACAGCAAGAGATTTTAGAGAAAATAAAGTAATAGTATCAAACTCACGTTCTTTCAGGTTGTTTTCTTTGTCATATACCTGTACGTCCGGTTTGATACAAAAAGGGGCTAGCCGACTTTTAGCACAGCCCCCTTTTCTTGTAGCCCAAGGCATGGTCTTTATGTTAACAATGGCGAAGTGCGCCAGCAGCTTGTATAATCTATAAAGATCCGGATAGGAAGATAGATAAACTTCAGAAAATCATCTTATACCCTACCCCTCGGATGTTGATTATCTGTACACGGTTGTCGAGGCTCAACTTTTTACGGAGTTTTACCATAAATACATGCAGGCTCCGTGTATTGAAGAAACTGTCGTCGCCCCACAGTTCCAGCAGTATGGCCTTATTTTCCACAATATTATTCTGATTGGAACACAGGCATTCGAGTATAGCCGATTCGCGATGTGATAAGATTTCCACTTTTTGGCTATGGCTAAGTTTCTGCATAAGAGGGTCGAATGTATATGCTCCTATTTCGTATATCTTATTTTTTGGTTTCTCAGTATTTACACGGTTGAGCAAGGCCTTGATACGGACAATAAGCTCTTCCATACCAAACGGTTTTTTCAGATAGTCGTTCCCTCCTATTTCGAAGCCTTGAACCACATCATCTGTTTTCGATTTTGCACTAAGGAAAAGAATTGGCGTAACCTTGTCGCTCTGGCGTATAAGCTGGGTCATACTGAATCCGTCGAGTTTGGGCATCATTATGTCAGCCACTACGATGTCGGGGTTGGTTTTATGGAACAGCTCCAACCCCTCATTGCCATTCGCAGCACATTCTACTTCAAAATCCCTCTTTTCCAATGTGTCTTTTATAATCATCGACAAAGCAGGCTCATCTTCTACCAACAAAACTTTTATTTTCATACAACTTCTATTATAAAGTGTGATCCCCTACCCTCTTTGCTATCCACCTGTATTTTCCATCCGTGTTTCTCCACTATTGTCTTCACATACGACAAGCCCAAGCCATAGCCTTTCACATTGTGGATATTCCCCGTAGAAACCCGGTAAAACTTATCGAAAATCCTATCCTGTACTCCGTTAGGGATACCGATACCATTGTCGGATACAGACACTATTTTCTTCCCGCCTTCCTTATATGCCGACAGCTTAATAAACACACTATCGCCGGAATATTTTACAGCATTTTCTATCAGGTTGCTCATTATGTTCATAAAATGGATTTTGTCTCCTCTTATTTCCAAATCGGGCGGGGTTATTTCTATCTCTATTTCTATCGGTTTAGGAGCATTTAGGAGGAATTTGTTCCTTTGGTCTTCAAATATTTCTGCCAGATGGATGTCGACAGGGTTCAATTTGAGGTTCTTACGCTCTTCTACCGACATATTGAGTATCTGCTCTACGAGGCTGTTCAAGTACATAAGCTGGTCTTTGGATATAGATAGGTATTTATCTCTCTTTTCAGAATCGTCACCTATTCCGAAATTCTGTAAGCCATCTATCGCTGCGTAGGTTACTGAGATAGGTGTTTTGAGTTCATGCGTCATATTATTGATAAAATCCCCCTTTATTTCATCTATTGTCTTCTGCCGCAATATTATCCTCAGCAAATAAACATACGATATGATAAGCAGCGCGACCATAAGCACCGAAATGGCTACAAGCCCAAGCATACTTTTGAATATATGCCAACGGGGCTGTTTCAGGTATAAATGATAAGCTTGCTTTTTATCTTCGGAGAAAGGAAAGACAAATTCTTCGTATTTCACTCTTTCATTTTGCGAAATATCTTCCGGCAACCGCATCAGTACTGAATCGGTTTCTATATTGACACACTCCAGGTAATAAGGGATATTTATTTCCAGAGAACTTAATTCAGCATGCAGTAAACTGTCGAACCGGAGGAAATCAATAGCTTTTAATGTATCGACAGTACGATGAAACCCTTGCTGTACCGATACATTCATACTCTTTGCATCGTCCCATATTTTAACACCGTCTTCGCGCGTACTTTCTATCCTGACCACTACATCGGGCATAATGACACCAGGATAGTGAAGAACCTTATTCTGATTTTGTATAGGTATGCTATCGTCCTTCTGCAATTCGTGTATTGTGGTAATACGCATTGCTATTTCTTTGAAATCGGCATTACCCAGCGCTGTCATTATTGCCGCCTCCATCTTATCATATTGTTCGTTGTGGAAGCTGACAAGCCAATATGCCTGATACCCGCATACCAGTACAAGCATAAGTAAGATGAAAAATGCAATGGATTTTATACGGAATTTCATAAGGTGAAAGCAATTAGAGTCTGTTTAAATTTTATAGCAAATCTTTTTTATAGCTGTTTTTAGATGGATTTTATGTATTTTACTTGCTGGTTTAGCGGGCTAAACCGAGAGCAAAATGTGGAAAATACGCTAAAAAGAGCATAAAAAAGTTGCTAAGAACTATACTAAAGAACCTATAAGAAATATTTTCGCTAAAATTTAAACTGGCTCTTAGTACATGTACAAAAATACAAAACAGAGGCTTTACTTGAAATAGCGATAACACTATATAACAAAACTCACCATTTCGATAGTTATTATTTATCAGCTATTATCATTATTTTTTTGTAAATACAAGCTTTGTGTCGTACCTTTGTAGTCCCTTATTAACAATACCGGAAATAACAGAGAGATTTAGTTTTGCAGGCTGGAATAAATATCAATTCTGCCCGATTCTGACAAAGGTTTGGACACTGGTATTGCTTCTCCCTTCCATCAAATAAGGCTTCTCGGTTATCTACGGAAAAATTTATTTTTTATTACTAAATAACTATGGAAGCTTATAGAGATTTTAAAGGTACGAAGTGGAAAGACAAAATTGAAGTAAACGATTTTATTCTTAAAAATTACACGGAATATACCGGCGACGAATCTTTTCTTGAAGGTGCAACAGAAGCAACAACCAAACTATGGGACAAGCTAAGCGAAATGTTCAAAACAGAAAAGGAAAAAGGCGTTTATGATGCAGAAACAAAAATTCCTTCGCAGATAGATGCGTATGGAGCCGGCTATATCGACAAAGACCTGGAAAAAATAGTAGGTGTGCAAACCGACAAACCTCTCAAAAGAGCCATCTTCCCTAACGGTGGGCTTCGCATGGTACAACAAAGCCTCAAGGAATACGGATACGAACTGGATCCTATTACTACCGAAATATTTACAAAATACCGCAAAACGCATAACGAAGGGGTATTTTCTGCATACACCGACAGTATCCGTCGCGCACGCAGCAACGGTTTGTTGACCGGCCTGCCCGATGCTTACGGACGCGGACGCATTATCGGCGACTACCGCCGTATTGCACTTTATGGTGTAGACCGCCTGATGGCTGAGCGCGAAAAGCGTTACAAAGAGTGTGATCCTATTGTGATGACAGACGAATTGATCCGCTTGCGCGAAGAACTGAATACGCAAATATCTGCACTGAAAGCGCTAAAACGTATGGCTGCTTCTTATGGCTTCGACATCTCGAACCCTGCAAAGAATGCACAAGAAGCAATCCAATGGACATACTTCGGTTATCTGGGTGCTATCAAAGACCAGAACGGTGCGGCAATGAGCCTGGGACGTGTAACTACTTTCCTCGACATATATATTGAACGCGACCTCAGAGAAGGCGTGATTACAGAGCGAGAAGCACAGGAAATGATAGACCATTTCGTAATGAAGCTTCGCATCGTCCGTTTCCTCCGTACCAACGAATACAACGAACTGTTCTCGGGAGATCCTGTATGGGTAACCGAATCGCTGGGTGGTATGACCAACCAAGGACGTTCGATGGTAACTAAGAATAGCTACCGTATGCTGCACACACTGTACAACCTGGGGCCTGCACCTGAGCCAAACCTTACTGTTCTTTGGAGCGAACGTTTGCCGGAGGCCTGGAAGAAATATTGCGCGAAGGTATCTATCGACACATCGTCGCTACAATATGAGAATGACGACCTGATGCGTCCGCAACTGGGTGACGACTATGGTATTGCCTGCTGTGTATCTCCTATGCGTATCGGTCACCAGATGCAGTTTTTCGGAGCACGTGCCAACCTGCCTAAAGCATTGCTTTATACTATCAATGGAGGTAAGGACGAGAAAACAAAAGCACAGGTATTGCCTAAGCACTGGGTAGAAAAAGTATCAGGCGATTACCTTGACTTTGATGAAGTATGGGAAAAATTTGACCGTACGCTCGACTGGGTTGCCGAAACGTATGTAAAAGCATTGAATATCATCCACTATATGCACGATAAATATTCGTACGAAGCACTCGAAATGGCTTTGCACGATGTAGATATTGTCCGTACACAAGCATTCGGTGTATCAGGGCTTTCTATTATTGCCGACTCGTTTGCCGCTATTAAATATGGTAAGGTACGCATAATAAGGGATGCTGACGGCGATGCAGTCGATTATGTAAACGAAGGCAGCTATGTACCGTTCGGAAACAATGACGACAATACCGACCAGTTTGCAATAGACATCGTAGAAACGTTTATGAACAAAATCCGTAAGCGTAAGATGTATAAAGATGCAATCCCTACCCAATCGGTATTGACTATTACTTCGAATGTAGTATATGGTAAGAAAACAGGTAATACGCCTGATGGACGCCGCGACGGAACACCTTTTGCTCCGGGTGCAAACCCTATGCACGGACGCGACACCAAAGGCGCTGTAGCATCGCTTTCGTCTGTGGCCAAACTACCTTTCGAACATGCCAACGACGGTATTTCTTATACATTTGCCATTACCCCTAACACATTGGGTAAGAACAAGGACGAAGAGGCTCAAAACCTTTCGGGATTACTCGATGGATACTTCCTGCAAACAGGGCATCACCTGAATGTAAATGTATTCGACCGCGAACTGCTGGTAGATGCAATGGAGCATCCTGAGAATTATCCTCAGCTTACAATCCGTGTTTCGGGCTATGCTGTCAACTTTGTAAAACTGACTCGTGAGCAGCAGTTGGATGTGATAAACAGAACGATAACAACTACTATTTAATATAGTTACTAAGTTACAAGTTACGAGTTACAAGTCATTTAGTGATATTGTAGCTCGTAATTGTTTTATAAAACAAAATCTTGTAACTTGTAACCTCGTAACTTGTAACTGATATGAACGGCTATATACACTCATTCGAATCCTTCGGGACAAAAGACGGCCCAGGCATCCGTTTTGTATTCTTCCTGCAAGGCTGCCCGCTGCGTTGCCTTTACTGTCATAATCCTGATACATGGAATATGAAGGACAATACCTATGAGATGGCTCCACAAGAGGCGTTTGCCGAAGTGGTCAAGGTAAAGAATTTCGTAAAAGGGGGTGTGACCGTTTCGGGTGGAGAGCCTTTGCTGCAACCCGATTTTATCCTCGAACTTTTCCGTTTGTGCAAGCAGGAAGGTATGCACACAGCTATAGATACATCGGGATATATATTCAACGATAAGGTAAAAACTGTTTTAGATCAAACAGACTTGGTACTTCTCGATGTAAAACATATCAATCCTAAGAAATACGAGGAACTCACTACACGTCCTTTAGAGCCTACATTACGATTTATAGAATACCTTGCCGAAATAAACAAACCCGTTTGGGTGCGTTATGTACTTGTACCCGGCTATAGCAACGATGAGCAAGACCTTAACGATTGGGCAAGATATATTTCCGGCTTCAGTAATGTAGAACGTGTAGACATACTGCCATTCCACCAAATGGGTATCCACAAGTGGGAAAAGATGGAAAAGGATTATAAACTAAAAGAAGTACAGCCTCCTACAAATGAAGAGATAAAGCAGGCGGAGGAGATTTTTAAGAATCACGGATTACCTGTGTGACAAGCCCCCTCAATCCCCCAAGGGGAACTTACAATCGCATATAGGTAAAATAATATTTCTCCACCTTCTTCGATAACAATTGAATATTCAGCATATCCGATGCCTCGGAAATATCTTTTATTGTACCATCATTGTACAATATATCTATGCTGTCGTCTACCTCACTATACATATTCGTATAAACGATGTCGGAAGAGCAGAAGTAAGAAGCCTCTTCCTCGGTGATAGAAAACTCGTGCATATAATTCTTTATATACCCATCCATTTTTTCGGCTGGCAACGGCGCATTCGATATCTCTATCTTAAACAGTTTCCTGTTTATCAGGCACGAACTAAGTTTGGACAAAACGACATCCTCATGGTCTATCCATACTTTCAGCGCACACCAGATATCATTATCATCCAGATTTACAAAGTGCTGCAAAACTTCTTGCTTATTTTCTTCGAAAAACACTGCATCAACATTTTTCTCTAAAAAGTACAGCAAAGATGGCGATGCAAACAACTTCTCTCCTTTTTGCACAAGGTATTTAGCACGGCGAAAAGTGCTTATCATCATTTTTTCGGCAGCCACAGCCGTCTTGTGCAGATACACCTGCCAGTACATAAGCCTGCGAGCCATCAGGAAGTTTTCGATAGAGTATATCCCTTTTGCCTCCACCACCAGACGGTCGTTTTTCAGGTCGAGCATCTTGATTATACGTGCCGAACCTATATTGCCTTCCGTCACACCTGTAAAGAAGCTGTCGCGGCGGAGGTAATCGAGTCGGTCTACATCGAGTTGCCCACTGACGAGTTGGTGCAAGAATCTTTTCGGGTATTCGTCTTTGAATATTGATATGCTAATATCCAACGCTCCCTTCATCTCCTCGTTGAGCATTTGCATTATAGCCAGCGATAGTCTTTCGTGACGTACACCATGCATCAATGTATATTCCAATACATGCGAAAACGGGCCATGCCCTACATCGTGCAACAGTATGCAAGCCATTGCCCCATTTGCTTCCTCGGGTGTTATTTCATGCCCCCTTGCACGCAAGTTGTTTATGGCTTCGCTCATAAGGTACATAGCGCCAATAGAATGGTGTAGCCGTGTATGTTGCGCACCGGGATATACAAAAGAAGCCAGCCCCAGTTGTTTTATCTGTTGCAGGCGTTGAACTACGGGGTGCTGAATAAGGTTGTATAAGAAGGTATTGGGAATAGTTATAAAACCAAATACCGGATCGTTTATTATTTTTTTTCTTTCTGCCATAATATATAAAAGAGCCTACAAAGTTAAAATTTTATCAAGACATACAAACAGTCAGATACTATACTAAAAATTTTATCTGTTTCGATAAATGAAATGAATCAATATAATACGTCCGGAAAATGGCACGAAATACGCAAAGAGATTGATTATCTTTGTTATATAAGGAAAGCTAAGTAAGAATATGAAAGGAAAATTAAAAAGGTTAGTTATCAAGATCAGGTATTATCTGGGATTGGATAAAACAGACGGAGATACTGTTATCAGGAATTATCTGGAAAAAGTTAATTGAAATTTTCCATTTGTGATAAATTAGTTATTAAATTTGTCGCAAAAAACATGGAAATAATAGAAGTCTTTCTCTTGCCAAGTGCTTGGATTGCCCTACTGACACTGGCCTTTCTTGAAATAGTATTAGGAATAGACAACATTGTATTTTTGTCTATCATGTCATCGAAACTTCCGGCTAAGGAGCAACCCAAAGCCCGGACGACAGGCCTATTGTTGGCTATGGTTTTCAGGATATTATTATTATTCTGCATATCGTGGCTTATGAAACTTACGCAGCCCATATTTTCGTTCGACACAGCATGGTTCGACGGATCGGTTTCGGGGCAGAGCATAATCATCGGCGTCGGGGGCTTATTCCTATTGTATAAAAGTGTAACCGAAATACACCACAAACTGGAAGGCGAAAACGATACCGTTAAAGCCAAATCGGGAACAAGCTTCGTTGGCGTTATAGTACAGATAGTAGCACTCGATATTGTATTCTCGTTCGACAGTGTACTTACTGCCGTCGGCCTGGTCAGTTTCAGCGAATTTGGATATGCCGGAGCTATGGCTATTATGGTAACGGCCGTTGTAATTGCTGTATTGGTAATGCTTCTGTTTTCGGGGCCTGTAAGCAAATTTGTCAACGAACACCCTACTATACAAATGCTTGGCTTATCGTTTCTTATACTGATAGGAGTAATGCTTATAGTAGAATCGGCTCATTTGTCGCACATATCTGTTTTTGGCTCCACTGTAGGAGAAATACCGAAAGGCTATATCTACTTTGCCATCGCATTCTCCCTGCTGGTAGAATTTCTGAATATGAAACTACAGAAGAAATCAACACCTGTAAAGCTTAAAGACTCGGAATTGATAGAAGAGGAAAAAGAATAATAACATTTCGCTGTTTCCTCTCTCAATTTATAGTGGGGAGGAAACAGCCAATACGAATTTAATCAATACCTGAACTCATATTCATATTTGCTTTCGTTGCCACAACCATCGGTTGCTATAAAGACAAACTTATGCTTTTGCCCTTTGGTCAATCGTGCGGCATCGAACTTGTAGCGATAGAAAGGAGATTTTACATCTTTCTCGAACAATACGAACTTTCCATCTATTGTTCCTTTATACGATGCTACCCCACTCTTATCATCCGAAATCCTGATCTTTATTTCACGGGCTTTGACCCACGATGCCGGACTGACAGGGGTGATAACAGGAGCCTTGGTATCTGTTGTTATAGCATATGAATGCCCCAACTCGCGGATACGGGCAGTCACTTTTCCATTTTCATATTTGCCGCCTACCCAGCTATACCCACCTTTGGCATTGAGGCGGACAACACCATATTGCGATTTGTTGGCTATCGAATCTTTTTTGAGGGCAATAGACATATCACAATAATTGTGTAAAGGCACAAAGGAGTCATTAACACTATATACGCTGGATAAATACCCTTTCTGTTCCGTTTTTTTCAACATGAAGCAAAGGTCATCGTATAAGAAATCTTTAGGTATGTTTATAGAAAAGCCGTCTGCCGCATAGTTATTGTCATTGTTCCAAACCATACGCGCAGTACATCTTCTTTTTTGCGGGATGGTCTGCTCCCTTCCTTTTACAAAGAAAGGATACTGCGTTTTGTTTCCATACAAATCTTCCAGTTCGTAGCGAAGGCTGTATATGCGGTTTTCATTTATATACAAATATCCATTATTAGCAGCTGTATATATAGGTAATTTGTTTCCTGGTTCGACAAACGATTTTTCGACAAACTTTTTCGTCCTGTACCAATAGTCGAAGTCTGTCATGCTATTTATCATCCTCGTCCGGTTGAAGTCTACAGACGACACATCCGACGAAAATATCATTACACTGTCGCAATAGAGCCTTACTTTCCTTACTCCATAAATATTAGCCGTTCCCGTCATCCGGTCGTATGCCGACACACCGAAACCGATTTTGCCCCATACCTCTACCGTATCTTTCCATTGGGCATAATTCCCGTTTTTGAGTACAGGTATATTTTTTCTGTAAATATCACGGCTAAATTCCACAGCACCCTCTTCGTTCAACGGAAAAATAGCGATAGCGCGTATTTCCGGTGCACGGTTGTCTTTTATATCCATTTTGTAATATTCTATCGGATCCAGGGCTACATCGTCAGCCGTCTTTCTTATCTCGAAATGCACATGCGGGCCTCCCGACGAACCTGTATTGCCGCTATATGCTACCAGTTGTCCTTTTTTTACTGGTATTTCCGTTGGTTTAAGCCTCAGGTCTACCCTGAAACTTTCTTGCTCGTATTGCTTATCTTTCACATACTTCGCTATTTCGGGAGCATATTTTTCCAAGTGTCCGTATACGCTTGTATGCCCTGTTGCAGGATAGTCGATATATAGAGCCAGCCCATAACCCGACGGCGAAACCGATATACGCGATACATACCCATCTTCTATACTGTACACAGGCTTGTTGATAACACCTTCCGTTTTCAGATCGACACCCGTATGGAAATGGTTCGGGCGCAACTCGCCGAAGTTGGCGCTTAGTATTAGCGGTATATCGAGAGGCGAGCGGTATTTATGTTCTTGTGCCGAAATTGTAACAGCATATAGTATGGCAAGTAGAGTGATTATTCTTTTCATTTATATCTTTAAAAAAACAGGTGCAAAAGTAATCTATAAAAAGCTGATGAACAAAATATATATCTAAAAACCTCTTTTACTTATCATTCAACTTGCTATGTTTCAGCCCGTACGAAAAGTAAATTATGAAACCTAAAACAGTCCACCCTATCAGCCGTACCCATGTGCTCCAAGGCAATGCTGCCATCTGTGCAATACAAATCAATGCGCCCAGTATAGGTATTACCGGAACGAAAGGAGTTTTGAACGGACGCTTCAGATCCGGCTGGGTCTTACGCAGCACAATGATAGATATGCACACTATCGAAAATGCCATCAGAGTTCCTATAGACACCAGTTCGCTCAACACATGCAACGGGAACAAACCTGCTATAAGGGCAGTAATGACACTGGCAAATATAGTCGCATTGTGAGGCACTCCGTGTTTATCATGTACTTTCGAAAATACTTTTGGCAGTAATCCATCTTTCGAGATGGCATAATAAATACGCGATTGGCCTAGCATCATAACTAAAATAACAGAACTAAGCCCCGCAATAGCACCAAGCTTGATAAACGGGCTTAACCAAGCCAAGCCTTCGCCCGCGCGGTCGATAGCCAAGGCTATAGGTGCTGCCACATTCAGTTCTTTGTAGTTGACAATACCCGTAAGCACCGTTGTAACCCCTATATACAGCAGGGCACATATAAGTAATGATATAAGTATTCCTTTTGGCATGTCTTTCTGCGGATTGCGCGCTTCGCCTGCTGCTGTAGACAGTGCATCGAAGCCCAGATAGGCATAAAACACGACTGCCGCGCCGCGCAGGATACCGCTCCAGCCATACGACCCAAATTCCCCTGTATTCTCTGGGATATAGGGTGTCCAGTTGCTTGTGTCTATATAAGACAGCCCGAAACCGATAAACAGCAGTATAACACTGACTTTGATAACCACTATAATATTATTCACCCAAGCCGATTGCTTGATGCCCCCGATAAGAAAAGCCGAGACAAAACCGACAATAAATACAGCAGGAAAATTGATAATACGCCCCGTCCAGACCCAGCTACCATCTTTTAGGTGATCGAACGTTGCACCCGCTATCTGCCAGGGAATGTGAATCCCCCACCCTTCGAGCAGGCTAAGCATGTAGCCCGACCAGCCTACTGCGACACTCGAACAGGCAAACAGGTATTCGAGTATTAATATCCATCCGATAAACCAGGCCAGCATCTCGCCCATTGTGGTATAACTGTAGGAATAGACACTGCCCGAAACCGGAATCATAGCAGCAAATTCGGCATAACAAAGCCCCGCCATTACACAGCCTACAGCCGATATTACAAAGGAAATAGTCAATGCCGGGCCTGCATAAGCCGCAGCAGCCTGTCCGGTAATGACAAAAATACCGGTTCCTACTATCGCCCCAATGCCCAACGCAATCAGATTGGTGGCTGAGAGGCTTCGCTTAAGCCCATTGTGTGAATTTCCCGGTTCGTTTAGTATAGTCGAAATATCTTTTTTCTTGAACAACCTGTTTATATTCATATTAAAAACGATTTGTGTAAAAATAACGATTTAGGCGTAATTATTTTGTATTGATTCAATCTTTTAGATAAAAAACTTTGATTTGAAATAAATTAATAAAAACTAAGAGCCTGTTTAAATTTTATAGCAGAACTTTTTTATAGCTATTTTTAGATGAATTTTACGTGTTTTGCTCGCTGGTTTAGCGGGCTAAACCGAGAGTAAAATGTGAAAAATACGCTAAAAAGAGCATAAAAAAGTTGCTAAGAACCATATAATAGAACCTATAAGAAATATTTTCGCTAAAATTTAAACAGGCTATAAGCATTTTGTATTAAACAAAAATAGAAGCATTTGTGTTTTCTATTTATATACAAAACAAATGGAATATGACAGTGATTAAGTTGAAACGCGTATATGACACCCTACAACGAAAACGATGGCTTCAGAGTACTAGTAGACCGCTTGTGGCCCAGAGGTGTAAAGAAAGAAGATCTCAAGTTCGATCTCTGGGAAAAAGATATAACACCTTCTCCCGACCTGAGAAAATGGTTTCACCTCGACCCGGAGAAACGATGGGACTCCTTTGCCGCAATGTATAATATAGAACTAAACAAATCGGAAGCTGTAAAAGAATTTCTTGATATGATAAAATCGAAAAAAGAAGTGACCCTTCTATATGCATCCAAAGAAGCTGAGCATAATCATGCAAAGTTGTTAAAAGCTTTTCTTGACAAGATGCAAAAAGAATCATATCATAAAGTATAATCGTTTTTATTACCTTTGTCTGATATATCCATAATACTTAGAGCCTGTTTAAATTTTAGCGAAAATATTTCTTATAGGTTCTTTAGTATAGTTCTTAGCAACTTTTTTATAGCTCTTTTTAGCGTATTTTACACATTTTACTCTCGGTTTAGCCCGCTAAACCAGCAAGTAAAATACATAAAATCCATCTAAAAACAGCTATAAAAAAGATTTGCTACAGAGCAAACGCATGAAAAAATGATATTCCAGTTTTGACTACTGTAGGGGCGAATTATCATTCGCCCGGAATAGGGGAAATCTGCGGGCGAATGATAATTCGCCCCTACAAAGCTCAGAATTGAGTTTGGATAAATTTCATGCGTTTGCCCTGAGATTTGCTATAAAATTTAAACAGACTCTTAGATTTATGAAAATATCAATAATAGGTGCAGGAAACATGGGGGGGGCTATAGCCTCCGGGCTAGCTGCCAGTGGCTCCGTACTACCCGAAAACATCACTGTAATAGACCACAGGGGCAAAAATATGGAACGGCTGAAAGCTGTATCCGATAAGTTGAATATTGTCGTTGCCGACTATTCATCACTGCAGGAAGCCGATATAGTTATCGTTGCCGTAAAGCCCTGGATGGTAGAAGAACTATTGCATACTCATAAAAATCTCCTAAGCAACCCCAAACAGCTTATAGTTTCTGTAGCTGCTGTTGTTACCCTTGCGCAGTTGCAACAATGGACATCTGCATCACACGCCGTATTCAGGGTTGTACCCAATACAGCAATAGCCGTAAGGCAAAGTATGACATATATTACATCGCTAAACGCCAATAAAGAGCAACAAAACCAAGTAGCATTCATCTTTTCGCTATTAGGCAAAACCGAGATTGTAGACGAAAAAATGATCCCAGCTCTAACCTCGCTCACATCGTGCGGAATAGCCTTTGCTTTCCGTTATATCAGGGCTGCAATGGAAGGCGGAATAGAGATGGGCGTATATCCCGAACAGGCAAAAGCAGGCATCTTACAGACACTTCGCGGAGCAATAGAACTACTCGAAGCCAGCGGCAACCATCCCGAACAGGAAATAGACAAAGTGACCACTCCGGGAGGAATAACAATAAAAGGGATCAACGAAATGGAACACGCCGGGTTCACCTCTGCCGTAATAAAAGGACTTAAGGCCAGCAATATAAAATAATTCCACAACGGTAATCTTTCCTACAGGTATATTTGTTTAATATATGTATTAGATACATAATAGATAATTGAACGAGTATATCTGTTTGCTTTATAGATTATTATAACATTCTTCACAAGAAAATGGCAAATTCGCTATAATCAATTCAGTTATATATATTATCTTTACATATTCCTACTATCCGTACTTTTCGCCGATAAAAAGGGATACTTTCGGGATGACTTTATTGAAAGGGCATTTAGTTTTGCCTAAAAAAACAGTAAGCCACTCCGCCGAGACAGAAGAAAGAAAAACTATATATAATGATTTACAAATGGAATTACGAAGACCTGACCACCCCGCAAAAAGAACACAGAGATAAGCTCGCGAAGGAATTAGGCATCAGTCCTGTCCTTTGCCAACTATTGATACAGAGAGGAATACTGCTCGAAGAGGATGCACAGAAATTCTTTCATCCCAACCTGAGCGATTTACACGATCCTTTCTTATTGCCCGATATGGATAAAGCCATAGACAGGATAGAAAAGGCATTAGGACAAAAAGAGCGTATTTTGATATATGGCGATTATGATGTGGACGGAACAACTGCCGTAGCACTTGTCTACAAATTTTTGCGGAAGTTTACAACAAACCTCGATTACTATATCCCCGACCGTTACGACGAAGGTTATGGTATCTCCGAGCAGGGAATAGACTACGCCGAACAGACAGGTGTAAAACTCATCATAGCCCTCGATTGCGGAATAAAGGCCATCGAAAAAGTAGCATATGCTAAAAGCAAAGGAATAGATTTTATTATTGGCGACCACCATATGCCCGATGATACTCTGCCCGATGCTATAGCGGTAATAGATGCCAAACGTACCGATTCTACCTATCCCTACGAACACCTTTCCGGTTGCGGAGTAGGCTTCAAACTGGCGCAGGCATTGGCGCAAAACAACAAAATAGCATTCTCGGAACTGACCGACCTGCTCGACCTTGTCGCCGTAAGCGTTGCATCCGACATTGTGCCCATTACAGGTGAAAACCGTGTGCTGACCTACTACGGATTGAAACAGATAAACTCCAATCCCAGCTTGGGGCTCAAAGGCATTATCGAAATATGTGGGCTTACATACAAGAATATCACTATCAACGACATCATATTTAAAATAGGCCCGCGCATAAATGCTTCGGGACGGATGATGAAAGGGAAAGAAGCTGTCGACCTGCTTCTTGCCAGTTCGATAGAAGATGCCCGCAAAAAGAGCACCAATGTAGACCATTACAACGACTTTCGCCGCGAACTGGATAAACGTATTACCGACGAGGCTATACACTTCATAGACGAAACATTGGATATGAAGAAAAAGAAAAGCATTGTAGTCTACAACGAAACATGGCATAAGGGTGTTATAGGCATAGTGGCCTCGCGCCTTACCGAGAAATATCTACGGCCGGCGGTAGTGCTCACCAAATCGAACGATCTTATTACAGGTTCGGCACGTTCTGTTATGGGCTTCGATGTCTACAAAGCTATAGAGGCATGTAAAGATATCCTCGAAAACTTTGGAGGCCATACGTATGCAGCAGGCTTATCGCTGAAGGAAGAAAACCTTGCGGAATTTAAACGCCGTTTCGATGCCATGTCGATGGATATGATTGCTCCGGAAATGATGCGTCCGCAAATCACGATAGATGCCGGACTGACATTCAAAGATGTAACTCCTAAATTTATCGACGACCTGAAAAGTTTTGCTCCATTCGGGCCCGAAAACCTCAATCCTATTTTCGTATCGTGCAATGTGATGGATTATGGTACAAGCAAACTTGTGGGCAAGAATAATGTACACATTAAGCTGGAAATGATAGACCGCAGCAGTGCGCACCCTGTCAATGGCATAGCTTTCCGTCAGAACGACAGTTACGAACGCGTGAAAAGCGGAGAGCCGTTCGATATATGCTACACACTGGAAGAGAATGTGCACAATGGCAAAACGAACATCCAACTCTATGTAAAAGATATAGATACCGGACAAATGTCATAAACCAATAGATTCTTCAAAAATGAAACAGGTAGAATCTGACAAAGACACGAGAGGAAAAGCCTTGGATGGTGTTGATATGAAAATAGAAGTACAGCCGATAAAGAATTAATTAGTTAATATGCCAATGTGCCAATTGTTTAATCAAATCTTATTGGCATATTGGCACATTAATTAATCAGCATATTAAACGATGGATACCTTTCACAAAATATTGAAGCAATATTGGGGCTACGATGAGTTCCGCCCTTTGCAGGAAGATATTATCCATTCGGTAAGCAACAAAAAAGATACACTGGGGCTGATGCCCACAGGAGGCGGCAAATCATTGACCTTCCAGGTGCCAGCAATGGCTATGGAGGGTCTTTGCATTGTAGTTACCCCCCTTATAGCCCTGATGAAAGATCAGGTGGACAATCTACGCGAAAGGGGGATAAAAGCCCTTGCCGTATATTCGGGTATGACGCGGCAGGAAATTATCACCACGTTGGAAAACGCTATTTTCGGCGACTTCAAATTCCTGTATGTATCGCCCGAACGGCTTGCCACCCAACTATTCCTGAGCAAGTTGAAAGATATGAATGTCTGCCTGCTTGTGGTAGACGAAGCGCATTGTATCTCGCAATGGGGTTACGATTTCCGCCCCTTATACCTTAAGATATCCGAAATACGGCAGCATATCCCCGAAGTACCCGTACTGGCACTCACAGCCACAGCTACGCCCGAGGTAATAGACGATATACAAGCCAAACTTCATTTTGCAAAAAAAAATGTTTTCCAAAAAAGTTTCGAGCGGAGAAACCTCACATATACTGTCAGAAATACGGAAGACAAACCGGGCGAGCTAGTCAAGATATTAGAAAAAGTAAAAGGCTCGACAATAATCTATGTACGGAGCCGGCAAAAGACTAAAGAAATTTCGGACTACCTGATACAAAACGGTTTCTCGTCCGACTTCTACCATGCAGGGCTTAGCAATGCTGAGAAAACCAGGAAACAAAACGCATGGAAGACCGGAGAGACCCGTATTATAGTGTCCACCAATGCGTTTGGAATGGGTATAGACAAACCTGATGTACGCCTTGTGGTACATATGGATTTGCCAAATTCCATTGAAGAATATTTTCAGGAAGCCGGACGTGGCGGACGTGACGGAAACAGATCCTTTGCAGTCATATTATACCACAAGAATGATACGGCAAAACTGGAAAAACGTGTCCGTGACGAATTTCCCGACAAAGAATTTATTCACCATGTGTACGATTCATTGGCATACTTCTTTCAGGTGGCAGAAGGCTATGGAGTGGGTATGATTCACGATTTCAGTATCAGGCAGTTTTGTGCCGTTTACAAGCTTCCCCTTCTGCCAACCCACAACGCATTGAAAATACTCGATCTGGCAGGGTATATAGAATATACCGATGAGGTAGACAATCGTTCGCGGCTGATGTTTACCATATATCGCGACGAACTTTACCATTACAACTTTGAGAAGGAGGTAGAAATGGTTATCAATACCACTTTGCGCCTCTATACAGGCTTGTTTGCCAATTATGCCACAATAGACGAAGAAGAAATAGCACGGCGTACCGACAGTACACGGAGAGATGTATATGAGATACTAAAGCAACTTTCGAAAAAGAACATTATAGATTATATTCCCCATAAGAAAACGCCCCTGATAGCCTATACCCGTCCGCGCATGGAAAGCAGGCACTTGATGATTCCGCGTATAGTAAACGAAGAACGGAAAAACCGTTTCGAAAAACGTATCGAAGCAATGAATCACTACGCCGGACAAACAGATATTTGCCGCAGCCGCCTTCTTTTAACATATTTCGGCGAAAAGGAAACAAAAAACTGCGGATTTTGCGATACCTGTAAAAGCAAAAATGCAGATAAGCTGTCAGATGCGGCATTCAACGAAATAGTACTAGAATTGAAAAAATTGCTGGAAGACAAGGCTATTCCTATAAAAACTATAATTTCAAGCTTATCCCAATATCAGGAAAAACATATTATTGCAGTTATCCGTTTTATGATAGACAAGCGGGAATTGAAAATGGACGGGGAACGCATTTCCCTTACAAGCCATGAAAATAAGTAATAGTCCCTGCCTTATATTTTTTCTCTAAAATAAGATAGTTTAAATAGTTTTTTGTTAAAGGAATACACATTTATATTATCTTTGCATCATTATCATTCATATCTAAATATGGACATTTTTTTATCGGTATTAGTTACTTTTCTTTTCGTATTTTTTAATGGTTTCTTTGTTGCCGCCGAGTTTGCAATAGTAAAAGTGAGGTCTTCGCAACTGGAATTGAAAGCCCAGGCAGGCAGTAAAACTGCAATATTATCTAAACACATAGTAAGCCATCTGGATGCCTATCTGGCAGCTACACAGTTTGGCATCACTCTATCCAGCCTTGCATTGGGATGGATAGGAGAACCTGTGGTTTCCAAAATAATAAAGCAACTTATAGAAATCTTCAATATTACACTACCCGATAGTACATTGTCGTGGATATCTCTGGGAACAGCTTTTGCCATTATTACCATACTTCACATCGTATTAGGAGAGCTTGCTCCAAAATCGTTGGCAATCCAGCGTTCGGAGCAAACAACACTTGCCATAGCATATCCTCTTCATGCTTTCTATTGGATTTGCCGCCCGTTTATATGGGTGCTGAACGGTATAGCCAACCTTGTGATTAAGGCAGTAGGGCTGCACGTTGTCTCCGAACAGGAGGTATATAGCAGCGATGAATTACGCTACCTTGTCGATCAGGCAAAAGAAAGCGGAAAAGTAGACGATACAGAGTTCGACATCATACAAAATGCCTTTGATTTTTCGGAACGCACCGCCCGTCAGGTGATGGTTCCGCGCACACAAGTAGTTTCTATAGATGCAAACGACTATAATGAAAAGACGCTGGAGTTCGTTATCGAAGAAGGCTATTCGCGCATACCTTGTTACGAAGACAGTATTGACAATATCATCGGAGTAGTACACTTGAAGGACATCTTAAAGAAAATGCGCATCAATGGCTCTGTAGATATCCGTTCTATCGTACGCCCAGTATCATTTACTCCGGAGACTAAACGCATTGGCCAACTCCTCAAAGAATTTCAGGTAAAACACCAACAAATAGCAATCGTTCTTAACGAATATGGAGGCGTAGAAGGTATCATCACGATGGAAGATATCCTCGAAGAACTTGTTGGCGAAATACAAGATGAGTACGACAACGAAATCCCATTTGTAGAGCAGACTGGCGAATACACCTATTCGGTAATAGCCACAGCAGCCATATCGGATATAAACGACGAGCTTCCCCACCCTATCGACAAAGACAAGCAATACGACAGCCTTGCCGGATACCTGATAGACAAATTCGGAAGGATACCAAATACACACGACAAGTTGGTAGACGATGATTATGAGTTTACCGTACTCAAGAAAAATAAAACATCCATTGTCGTTGTTCAGATGAAAGACCTTATAAAGAAAGAAGAAAACGAAGAATCCGAACAACCGAAGACAGCACAGATTTGAGGATTAAATAATGGATTTTAAACTACAATATACCGACAGCCAATCTAAGGCCAGAGCCGGACTTATCACTACCGATCACGGACAAATAGAAACCCCCATCTTTATGCCGGTTGGCACACAGGGTGCAGTGAAGGCTGTGCATATGACGGAACTGAAAGAAGACATCAAAGCCCAGATTATTCTGGGTAATACATATCATTTGTACCTGCGTCCAGGACTGGAAATATTAAGGCAGGCCGGAGGACTTCATAAATTTAACAGTTGGGACAAACCTATACTGACTGATAGCGGTGGTTTTCAAGTCTTTTCGTTAGCCGAAAACCGTAAACTGACAGAAGAAGGTGCTGTGTTCCGTTCCCATATCGACGGGTCGAAGCACATATTTACACCTGAGTCTGTGATGGATATCCAACGCATAATAGGAGCAGACATTATAATGGCATTCGACGAATGCACCCCAGGCGATGCCGATTATGCATATGCAAAAAAATCGCTCGGGCTGACAGAACGCTGGCTCGACCGCTGTATTACCCGCTTCGATGAAACGGAATGCGAATATGGCTATAAGCAAGCCTTATTCCCTATTGTTCAGGGGTGTGTATATCCCGACCTCCGCCGTCAGGCAGCCGAAAATGTAGCTTCGAAAGGTGCTGACGGTAATGCGATTGGTGGACTGGCAGTTGGCGAACCGACTGAAAAAATGTACGAAATGATAGAGGTAGTAAACGAAATACTGCCCGAGGATAAGCCTCGCTACCTGATGGGCGTAGGCACTCCTGCCAACCTGTTGGAAGCAATAGAACGTGGCGTGGATATGTTCGACTGCATAATGCCTACCCGCAACGGGCGCAATGGACAGATATTTACCCGCAATGGCATAATGAATATGCGGAACAGGAAATGGGCTGATGATTTTTCTCCGATAGAAGAAAACGGAGCCTCATTTGTTGATACTTTGTACACAAAAGCATATCTTCGTCACTTGTTTATTACAGATGAAATATTAGCTTTGCAGATAGCTTCCATACACAATCTGGCATTTTACCTGTGGCTGGTTGGCGAAGCACGGAAACATATTATTGCAGGAGATTTCTCTGTTTGGAAAAAATCTATTATCGATGATGTGTCCAGACGGATATAACGACAGGCTATAGAATAAAGCATTTTATTGAAACATGAAATTATTATCAATACTCGATAAGTATATTATTAAAAAGTTTTTGGGAACATATATATTCTCAATAGCCCTTATTATATCCATAGCCGTAGTATTCGATATAAATGAAAAGCTTGACAAATTTCTCGATAAGAAAGCTCCGCTGACTGCAATCGTTTTCGATTATTATTTCAATTTCATACCATATTATACAAACCTGTTCAGCGCGTTGTTTGTTTTCATCGCTGTTATATTCTTCACATCGAAACTTGCTGACAATTCCGAAATTATAGCTATGCTATCCAATGGAATGAGTTTCAAGCGGTTGATGAAGCCATATATGATATCGGCAGGAGTAATTGCCATTTTTTCTTTTACTTTAAGCAGTTTTATCATTCCACCGGCAAATGTAACCCGCATTGATTTCCAGAATAAATATGTAAAGGATAAAAGTGTGGAATACGCCACCAATATACAACTGCAAGTGGATAGTGGGGTGATACTCTACATCGACAACTTCGACAATAAGACGCGCAAAGGAACAAACCTTGCCTTAGATAAATTTGAAGATAAAGAATTAAAATCGAGGCTGATAGCCAAACGTGTGGAATACGATACTGCCTACAACTGGAAGTTGAGCAACTATTCTATCCGCGATTTTGAAGGTATGAGGGAAATTATTACCACAGGAACACAAATGGATACAACGATAAATGTGGTTCCGAATGATTTCCTTGTGTCAGAAAACGATTTCGAACAAATGACAACTCCCCAGCTATATCATTATATAAACCGACAGAAAGCCAGGGGGATAGCCAGTGTAGGAGAAGTAAGTATAACTCAGTTTGAAATAGAATTTCATAAACGTTTTGCATCCATATTTTCCGCATTTATACTTACCATAATAGGCGCATCCCTATCGGCGCGGAAAGTGAAAGGTGGAATGGGACTGAATATCGGTATCGGACTGGCTCTCAGTGTGTCTTATATTATGTTCCAGACTGTGAGCTCCTCGTTTGCTGTATCGGGAGTAATGACACCTATGATGGCTGTATGGATACCCAATATTGTGTTTATATTCATTGCGGCATATCTATATACAAAAGCTCCGAATTAGGATTAGTCTACTCAATCCTGTAAGGACAAGGCTGTTAAGCAAAACAATTGAAAGAGCTATTCTGTAAATAATAAAAAGGGTTATTTTATGTAACGCTATTTCAGGACGAGACAAATAGACAAAAACAAGAGGGTGCCAAAACAAGAAGTGAAGCGCACTCTCTTGTTTTTGTCTATTTTGCTATCATCCTGTTTATTCCCAGATCAATTCTCCTACATCAAACATATTCCCTTTAGTAGTATTCGGATGCACGGCAACTATTGTCCGTTGCTGTTGTGGCGTACCAAAGTTCTTATAAACCTCTACCATAATCATAGCCGGACCAGCTATTTTCTGTATATTATCGCCCCAATAATTGGTTTGTATCCTATATGTTCCTGCCACTCCCTTGCGCTGTATAAATTCGCGAGGGCCATATCCGCCGGCAAAGTCTGTCGAAAACTGTCCGCCTGTGGTAGTAGTCATATGGCGGTAGTCGCAGCGTTCGTTGTTCGGGTCGGTCATATGCAGGTCGATATACGAATCGGCCAGGTTCCAGCTAAGTATCACGCGCACATTGGCATCCACAGGCTTAATATATTGTTTGAACCGCTCGTCTACTTTCAGGTTCGGGTAGCGTGCTACAATTCCGTTTATATCAGTAAAGAATATTTCCTGCACGCCGTTGAACAAGCCCGGGATATTAGCTGCATACTTACGGGTGATACCCTCTATCAGCATATCCAGCCCCTCCTGATGCTTGCCTTCGTCTACAAGCGAAAGCCCATAGTCGCGATATGGCTGAGGCTCCATCGGACGCCATGTAAGCACCTTCTTGAACGCATAGCTTGCGGCATGATGTTGTCCCATTGCTTTTAGCTTATATCCCAGTCCCTTGTAAAGTTCGTAGTTCTCCTGATCGAGTTCGGCAATATTAGAAAGTATTCGTAAGGCAAGCACCATCTCGTTCCTGTCGGCAAAGAACTGTGCTACATCGAAGTAGAACTTGGTAGATGTATTATACTCCTTCCTGCATTCGAGATATGCCTTGTAGCTGTCATCGGCATTCTCTATGATGGAGATATATTTCTTTTCGCCGGCAACATGGGGTTTGAAACCGCTGGTAGGAGCATTATTCTCCATTATCTGAGGCTGAACAGTATTCTCTGTTTGTATCTCTTTCGATACGGATTTGTCTGCGTTGGTAACAGCAACACCAGCCACTTTTCCTTCTAAAGCACTACTTAATTGCGAACCGGAAACCGATGCTACACTACCTGTCATTACTTGTTTCTTCTGAATGCCATAGCCCATCACTACCACCTCCTCGAGTACTGCATTATTATCTTCCATTACAAAAGAGGCCTCCGAAACTTCACTATCTGCTACAATTACAGGCGGTGCCGACGATTTTACTTTATTATTGGATATCCTTTCTCTTTCTATAACAGGAGCTTTCCAATTATACCATTTTTCCAGGCGTCCCGGCAAATAGCTTAGATTGAAAGTTGACTGCTCTATATTGGTATTTCTATTAGGCGTCCGGCCTCTCAACCGGTCGTATTCGGCCTGTAGTTCTGCCGGAGGGTCAATATTGTAGCGTATATAGTCGCTTACCAATTCGAGTACCATCAACGATGTATTGCGGGTTACAATGCCATGTCTCCTGCCTAGTTCTTCTATTTCTTTTTTGTTTTTGTCATAATCCAAATCCAGCTCTTCTATCTTTTTAGCTGCCCATATCCTGGCGAGGTTTATCTTGTCGTTCGACTTGCCTTTGACCTCTATCACACGCTCTACAGTTACTTCATTGTTGTACCCGAATTGAAGGGTGATTTGCTGCCCGTAATTGCCTACACATCCTGCAAGCAGCAGATTGTTGGATACAATAGTAGGAATGGACGGATAAAACTCATTTGCATTTTTGGCAAGCAAAGAAACAGTTGAATTTCCATTGCTATCCACCTCTTTTACTCCTAAAAATTTGAAAACCTGGTTGCTCAATATCTCAAGAGCCTGCTTTGTATCCAGTGTATTAAGGTTGATAAACTCGCCTTTACTTTTCAGCGCAATGCTTTTCAATGCCGTAAAGTTGCTTTTGGGTGTAGATGCTATAGTATAGACTACTGTTTTGCCCGTTTTCAGTTCTTCGCCTACAAAGTTGGCAAGTCCATCGCTGAAAAGGATAAATTCGTCAGTCTTATATTTTTTTAGGTTTAATGGTGCATAATTAGTAGCACCATCGTAGGTAGTTTCCTGAAGGCGTTTTTTCAGATCGTCCCAGTTTCCTCCACTTGTACTATAAGTTTTATCCTCCACTATATCGTTGCTGAAAGCTATGAGGCGTACACCCTCGGGGCGCATATTTGTTATATACGAGTCGAGAAGTTCAAGTTCTTTTTCCAGATTGCGGTTTTCGCAACTGAGCGACTGATCCCAAAGGATGGTAATATGCCGTGGGTTGGGCTTCACTCTTTTCTGGCCTTCTATCATTACATTTGCCAGAAAATAATAATTGTTGTTTTCCTTTTGTATGATTACTTCGGGTATCTCCCTGTTTTTAGGGATAACTACATTGATAGGGCTGCCGGGTGTATAGTCTTTAAAAGTCTTGCTCAGGCTATAGGTCTGTTCTGCTTTGTCGAAAGTAAGCTGATTGTTATTTAATACTTTGGGTGGCAATGCGCTTTCTATAACATCTATATTGATGGTAAATTCTTTTAGCATTTCTTTGAAGGCAAGTGGTATATTCATTTTCAGCATGTTGCCTTCCATTGCCAACTCCTCGTTGAACCCGATGGAAACCGTGCGTGTGCTTCTTCCATTTATCGGGTACACGCGTGTACGGAAACTGTTCCCTTCCACCTTTTCCAGTATTCCAGGGTCTACTCTCCTACGTGATATGTCTTCGAAGACGGTGGTTGCTTTTGCTTTTTCTACAGGAACCGCATTACGCATCTTTCCGTTTATGTCGATGGCATAGTTATCTACGGCAATACCTTCGCCCAACGGGAAAGTAAGGTTGCCTTCCATTGTGGTGTACGACTTGTTTTCGAAAGTCATTGTCCACGTCGACGAAGCTACGTTGCCTACTATTTTGACATCTATCCTCAGTTTTTGGAATACTACTGCATTATCGGTGCTGGTTATCGAGGGCATTTGTGCAAACAAAGGGTTTGCGCAAATAAGAACCAGTAAATACATCAGGTACTTTTTCATGGCTATTATTGTTTGTGTGAATAATTTATTAATAAAGAGCAAATAATTATATAAATTCCATAATTCCGGCAGTTTCGCTTTTGCCTTTTACCTTAAGACAACAGTGAATTGTGTTACCCCCAAAAAGGTATGGATTTTTTTTAGAGCCTGCTTCATTGTTACTTTTCGCCATACAATTAACATCCGAACCTTCACAAACCGCATAAAATTAACCCAAATTCACAATATATAGTTAAAAAGTAACATAGGTAACACGTTTTAGCCATTTTTTCAATGTTACTTTTTCTTGTCTTGGCTTCGCCTTAAAAGTCCCCCGTAGGCAGGGCGGTTAAGTTCTGATTTTTTATTACACTGAGAAACATTGAGTATAACAGTGAGGTTCACTGAGATTTTTTCTCTCTCAGTGTTTCTCAGTGGCTTCTTCGTGTATCTCAGTGTCATGTTTTATCCTTTTAAAGTATTATTTCGTTTAGAACTTAACAGTCCTACCCGTGGGGATTGAGGAGGCTCCTTATATAGATAAACTTTTCTGTTGCCGATTGGCATAAACGATAACGATGAAGCCGTCTCTGCTTTTTATTTAACCACGGAGTGAAAAGGAGTTCGCCCCTGTAGTTAAAAGTCAAGAGAAATCCTATGAATAAAATGTACGATTTTTCATTATTCCTCTAAACTATACATCATAAGGTTTGTTTCATATATATTACCAATAACAAAACAATATGAAATTTTTAACATCAGAAAAGCTCACAATAATAGGGGCAGCCGGTATGATCGGCTCTAATATGGCACAATCGGCAATACTTATGGGATTATCTTCCAATATTTGTCTGTACGACCCTTACAGCAAAGGACTGGAAGGTGTTGCCGAAGAATTGCTGCAATGCGGTTTCAACGGCGTAAATATTAGCTATACCGACAATCTCGAAGAAGCATTGAAAGGAAGCAAATATATTGTCAACTCAGGTGGGGCTGCCCGCAAAGAGGGAATGACCAGGGAAGACCTGCTGAAAGGGAATGCCGAAATTGCAATCCAGTTCGGAAAAGACGTAAAACAATATTGCCCCGATGCGAAACATATAGTCGTCATATTCAATCCGGCTGACATTACAGGGCTGTTGGTTCTTCTATATTCAGGTCTAAAACCATCGCAAGTGACTACCCTTGCAGCATTGGATAGCACAAGGCTACGGAACGAATTGTCGAAGCATTTTGGTATTGTTCCCGACAAAGTAGCAAATTGCAGGACGTATGGTGGACATGGCGAGCAAATGGCAGTATTTTCGTCGACAGCAAAGATAGATGGCAAACCGCTGAATGAACTTATTGGTTCGTCTGCCCTTACCCTTGAGCAATGGGAAGCCCTGAAGCAAAGAGTAATACAGGGAGGCAAGACGATTATCGAATTGCGTGGACGTTCTTCGTTTCAAAGTCCCTCATATCTCTCTCTGGAAATGATAAGGGCTGCAATGGGCGGCGAGAATTTCGACTGGCCTGTAGGTACTTATATATCTGATGGTGAATTTAGCCATATCATGATGGCAATGGAAACAACGCTGAATAAAGAGGGTGTCCATTATAAAAATATAGAAGGAACGAAAGAAGAGAATAATGCCTTGAAACAAAGCTACAAACATTTATGCGATTTAAGGGACGAACTAATCAATTCGGGAGTTATCCCGCCAATCAGCGAATGGAAAAAGATTAATAGCAATCTATAAAAAAGACCTGAGCCCTCAGAATATTAATAATCCGAAATAGCTTCGAACAGGTCGAAGCTATTTCGGATTATTGATTAGGTTTGTTGCGATGTTTTTTGCTATTATCTTCAAGCAAAGCATATTCTGGATAATGAGCCTCAAAACTTATAGCAAATTCATTATATAAATAAAAAACATCTGTAATCTCACAAACACATACTCTAAAAAAGCTTAACCCACCTTTTCTATTATTTCCATTCCTTTAAGTATGGCTTGCTCGTTCATCGGCAGCAATTTGTGGTGACGTTCCGGCAGTGATTTCTTCAGCCCCAGCATCACATTTTCCAGTTTTACCATAGGAATCACTTTTAGCAATCCACCCAGTACAATCATATTGAAAGCCTTGTTGTTTTGCATCAAAGTAGCTGTGTCTATTGCTTCTATTTTATATATATTTATATCCTTGCGCGTAGGCGGATGTTGAAACCCGTTAGGGTCGTAGATCAATATACCTCCCGGTTTGACCTGCGATTCGAATTTTTCCAGCGATGGCTGGTTGAGTATAATGGCTACATCGTATTCGTTTACTATGGGCGAACTGATAGGGCTGTCGCTAAGGATAACGGTCACATTGGCCGTCCCTCCGCGTTGTTCAGGCCCGTAAGACGGAAACCACGATACTTCCTTGTTTTCCATCAGTCCCGAATATGCCAGAATTTTACCCATCGACAATACTCCTTGTCCACCAAAACCTGCTATTATTATTTCCTGAGTCATAAATAAGATTTCAAGATTTGTAAATTTCAAAATTTAAAGATAGATGCCTGTAACTCGTAACTGCCCATAGGCCGCAGTAACTTGTAACTATTTATCATTCATTTTTCAAGTCACCCATCGGGTATTCAGGGAACATATTTTCTACCATCCATTCGTTAGCCTGTGCCGGGGTCATTTTCCAGCCCGAACTACAGGTAGAAACAATTTCGACAATCGACGTACCTTTGTTTTGCATCGAGTTTTCAAATGCTTTCTTAATCATCCGTTTCGTTTTCTTCACTGCGGCAGCCGTGTGTACGCTTTGTCGTGTGGCAAGGCATACACCTGGCAACTGCGATAGCAAGTTTGTAATTTTCAACGGATAACCATTTTCGTAAATTTGTCGTCCGTTAGGGGTTGTGGAAGTCTTCATGTTGAGCAATGTGGTTGGCGCCATTTGTCCGCCCGTCATACCATATATGCCATTGTTGATAAATATGATAGCAATATTTTCGCCTCTGTTGGCTGCATGAATTGTTTCTGCTGTACCGATAGCAGCAAGGTCACCATCGCCCTGGTAGGTAAATACCATTCTGTCAGGCAGCAGCCGTTTTACGGCTGTGGCTAAGGCCGGAGCGCGTCCGTGTGCTGCTTCTTGCCAATCTATATCGAGGTAGCTGTATGCGAATACGGCGCAACCCACGGGGGCTATGCCTATAGTTTTTTCTTTGAGTCCCATTTCGTCGATAACTTCGGCTACCAACTTATGCACTACACCATGCGAACATCCGGGGCAATAGTGCATCTCGGTATCGTTCATCAATTCAGGTTTGGCATAAACCAGATTTGCAGGGTCTATTATATTTGTACTCATAATGTTTCCTTTCTTGGTTGTTGATACAAAAGGCTCTTGATCAAAGCCCGAATTTATTTTCCAATGCTTCTACCACCTCGGCAGGTGTAGGCACAATGCCACCCAGACGGCCGAAATGCTCTACCTTTACTTTGCCGTTTACCGCCAGGCGCACGTCTTCTACCATCTGCCCGGCATTCATTTCCACGGTGAGTATTCCTTTTACGTTCGAAGCATATTTCTCTATTTCGTTAGCAGGGAACGGCCATAGCGTGATCGGGCGTATAAGCCCCACCTTTATGCCCTTGGCGCGTGCCAACTCCATCGCTTTCTGGCAGATGCGGGCAGCCGAGCCGAATGCTACCAACAGATAGTCAGCATCTTGGCAATCAACTTCCTGATGCATGATGGCCTCTTCTTCTATCTTTTTATATTTTGCTTGTAAGCGGAGGTTGTTGACCTCCATCTTATATGAGTCTAGTTCGAGCGTGGTGATAACATTGGGCTTGTTTCCTTTTGGTTTGCCTAATGTGGCCCACGGGCATTGTTTCCTGATTTCGTCATCGGTGCGTCGTGGTTTTTGAGGAGGCAATGTCACTTTCTCCATCATTTGCCCGATTACGCCATCGGTGAGTATCATTGCCGGAGTCTGGTATTTAAAGGCGAGATCGAAGCCGAGAGCCACAAAATCGGCCATTTCCTGTACCGAACTTGGGGCAAGGGTTATAAGTTTGTAGTCGCCATGTCCTCCGCCTTTTACTGCCTGGAAGTAATCGGCTTGCGATGGTTGTATTGTACCCAGACCGGGCCCCCCGCGCATTACGTTTACCAATAGGCAGGGCAGTTCGCCTGCTGCTATATAAGATACCCCTTCGAGCATGAGGCTCATGCCGGGGCTCGATGACGATGTCATTACAGCTTTGCCGCAACCGGCTCCGCCATATACCATATTTATAGATGCAGTTTCGCTTTCGGCCTGAAGTACTACCATCCCTGTGGTTTTCCAGGGGGCTTCGTCCATCAGTGTTTCCATTATTTCCGATTGCGGTGTGATAGGGTATCCGAAATACCCGTCGGCGCCGTAGCGGATAGCGGCATGAGCTATGGCTTCATTGCCCTTGAGTAATAGTATTTCTTCTGACATAAGTTTTGTTTAAATTTTCGTTACTGAAACGTTTGTTGCATACAAAATCGCCTTGTGTTTGCTTGCGGTTTTTCCTTAGTCAAACTTTTTCTTATAGACTGTCAGGCAGCCATCGGGGCAAACATAGCCGCAATTGGCACATCCTATACAGGCGTCGGGGTTTTTCATGTATGCATAGTGGTAACCTTTCTGGTTCACAAGTCTGGGTTGTAGTTCGAGTACGTCGCTGGGGCACGATACTACGCAGAGGTTACAACCTTTGCATCGTTCCTCGTTGACAACTACCATTCCTTTGATTTTGGCCATACTGATATTAAATTATTTAGCTCATTGTTTTTAGTTGATCTAAGCCGCTGTTTAAATTTTACACGAATATTTTATTATTCCTTTTTCTTCCTTCATTTATGGTCTGTTTTCGGCTTGTTTTCCCCTTCGCTCAACTCAAGTAGCCCGCTACTATCGCTTCGCGGAAGGAAAAATTATCTCAAAAACAATTCTAAAAATCAGAATGAATAAAATTAAAACAGTTACTAACTGTGCACAAAGTTATATCTAATTGCAGTATATCTTTGTTTTCGGTTCATAAAGATATATAAAAAATAGCACAGTACATGATAAAAAACAGGAATAAAGATCAATAATCGGCCTGTTTTTTTAGTCATTTCCGGCAGATAGAGTATGGAGTAGTTTTTCGAAATCGGCCCTACTGCCATTGAACGCGTTGAGGTCGACGGGCGTATTAATTCCTTTCACCTTGCCTCGGTTGGTATATTGCCAGAAAAGCCAGTTGCGTCCATCGGGAAGGCTCGGAGTCCTTACTATATCCCTTATCCAGATAGGATTATCGGGCAGTTGGTTGATAAGGTAGTCGCGGTAAAACTCGTGAGTGGTATATATGATGACTTTACACTGGTAATGGTTTTCTATGATTTCGAGGAAACGGGTTATTTCGGTTATCAGGTCTTCTTTGCGGTTTTCTTTGCAGTTGCCTCCATATTCGAGGTCGATGATAGGAGGAAGGTTTATACTGTCTTTAGGCACATAGTGTATATAGTTACGTGCTTGCTCGTCGCCGTCTTTGCAAAACGTGAAGAAATGATAGGCGGCAACAAGTATGTTGTTGCGGATAGCTTCGCGCCAATTGTGTTGAAAGAGTGAGTCTTTATGGTTGCCTCCTTCGGTAGCTTTGATAAAAGCGAATTGCACGGCCGCTTTGTCTATATTCGCCCAGTCTATTTGTTGCTGATGATGCGATACGTCTATACCCTGAACCGGATACTCCTCGAAAGAAGGGTAGTTCATGCGTATATGTCCCCTGTTGTATGCATAATACAGTCCGGCTAAAGATAAAGCTACAATAGCCAGAACTGTAATTGTAAGTATAATGTACTTTCTCATAGGAAAGTTAAAGGTAGTAATATTAAATCATTAAAGGAAGATTTCTCACAGAATCTTTTTGAATCTTTCTAAGAAAATATCAGCCTGTTCTTTAGTGAGGCAAAGCGGCGGGAGCAGGCGGAATACATGTGTTCCGGTAGCGCCTGTAAATACCTTTTCTTCGAAAAGAAGCTGCCTGCGTTTGTCTTTGATCGGCTCGTCAAACTCCATGCCTATCATAAGCCCTCTTCCGCGTACTTCCTTTATCTGTGGTATTTTAGATAGTTCGTCCATCAGGTATTTCCCTATATTATTAGCATTCTCTACCAGATTTTCAGTCTTCATTATATCCAGCACGGCAATAGCAGCAGCACATGCCAGATGATTGCCGCCAAAGGTAGTGCCCAGTTGACCGTAAACGGCTTTAAACATCGGGTTGATAAGTACACCCGCCATCGGGAAGCCGTTGCCTATACCTTTGGCTACGGTGATGATGTCGGCTTCGATACCAGCATACTGATGGGCAAAGAATTTTCCGCTGCGCCCGTATCCCGATTGTATTTCATCGAGGATGAGTATAGTGCCTGTTTGGGTACAAACATCGCGCAGTTGTTTCATAAAACTGTCGTCGGGTATCTGTATGCCGGCAACGCCTTGTATGCCTTCGATGATTACTGAGCAGTATTCACCTGTTGCGAGTTCTTTCTTTACGAAATCTATATCGCCGAACGGTGCAAAGGTTATATTCGGGTTCTCATTCACCGGTGCCGAGTATGACGGGATGTCGGTTGTAGCTACTGTAACGGATGTACGCCCGTGGAAGGCTTTCCTGAAGGCCAGCACTTTCTTCCTGCCATTGTGGAACGAAGCCAGTTTAATCGCGTTTTCGTTGGCTTCGGCGCCCGAATTGATAAGGAAGAGATGGTAGTCGGGATAACCGCATTGCTCGCCAAGCTTTTGGGCTACTTCTTGTTGCAGTTTGTTTATTACCGAATTGGAATAGAATCCTATTTTGTTCAACTGGCCGGTAACCTTCTCTACATAGTAGGGGTGGGTATGCCCTACCGAAATAACGGCATGGCCGCCGTAAAGGTCGAGGTATTCGTTGCCTTTGTCGTCGTAAACATAGCAACCGTCTCCTTTTACAATATTGATGTCGAACAGTGGAAATACATCGAATAATTTCATCTTTTATCTTAGTGTTTTATGTTATTTATCAAGTCTATAAGTCCTTCTTTACGGATAATGTACATTCCGAGCCGCACGTCCGAAACTCCTTTTTTCAGTTTGTATGTATACGCCGGATGCCCGTCCTGCTGCTGTATGTCGAAGTACGAAAACTGTATGCTTTCTCCGGTTTTCAGCTCTTCGGCTACTTCTACTATATGGGTGGATATAATGAAAAAGGAAGTCCTGACCCGGGCAAATGCCGATACGATGGCTAGTGTGCCGTCATAAGCGTCTTTTACATTGGTGCCACGAAAAAGCTCGTCGAAAAGCACCATCATATTATTGTTTGTTTCCAGTTTGCGGGCGACATCTTTTATCCTCATCACCTCTGCATAGAAGTGGCTGTAGCCCGAACTGAGGTTGTCGGATATATTGATGGTAGTCGACAATCCCGAAAGCACGCTGATTTTCATACTCTTTGCCGGAACCGGAAAGCCTGCATGTGCCAGATATACTGCTATACCCAATGCTTTGAGGAATGTCGATTTTCCCGCCATATTAGGTCCCGAAATGAAGAGGAGGTTTGCCGAGCGGTCGAAACTGATATCGTTGGCTATGGCATTTTCGACGAAAGGATGGAATATGCTTTCTATTTCGAGACAGTTTTCGCTGCTTGGCACTATCTCAGGGTACGAAAAATTGTACATCTGTGCCGTTTGGGCTATTGCCTGAAAAGCATCGTATTCGTATATCAACTCCAGAAGAAACAATGTGTCGTCTCTATTGGTATTGCGAAACACATGGTCGAGGTCGGTTATATCGTGTGCTTTCAGCTTGTCCTTTTTCAGAATGTCGATATATTCGGGTTGTGAGAATATCTCTTTGAGCTTCTCATTATTCTCTTGCAGGTGCTTCGGCGGTTTCTCATCTTTCAACCTGTCTTGCAGTGACAGGAAAAAAGCATGGATGGTTTTCACCAGCTTGAAGGTGGCTATGACGCCCGTCTCGGTCAGGTAATATTCGTTGTTTTGCGAGAGTTTGCTGAACAGCTTCTTCTCCATCGCTACAAACCGGGAAATGCGCCTCGACGACAAGCTGCTATGACGGATATAATATTCGGCAAAGTCGAGAGAGTCTTTGTCTACTTCCATTCCTGCCGGAAAGTGTGCCTGAAAAAAGGCAATGGATTCTTTGCGTTTGGTTATCTCTTCGATATCTGCCAATGGTGCTGAGAGGAAACTGTATAGCTTTTGCCTGCCGCCAACACATTGGGTGTGGTCGAAAAGGCTGACTACCGATTTTCCCCCTTTAACGGTATCGAAGATTTCGAGATCTTTCTTGGTTTGTTTATCTACTTCAAATTTCATTGCTTCTGTATTATAAGGTTATAAACAATAGAGTACTGCCGGCTATTGTTTCCATAAACCTTATAGCGTTCTTTCTCTTCTTGATACTGGCTGTGGCTAAAAAGCACTGGCTTTCAACATCAATCCTTCTGTTTCGTCTAACCCGAAGATCAGGTTCATATTATGTACAGCTTGCCCCGAAGCCCCTTTTACCAGATTGTCGATACAGGAGAGGATAAGCAGCTTGTTGCCATGTTTTTCCAGATGGATAGCGCATTTGTTAGTGTTTACCACTTGTTTGAGGTCGATATTCTTTTCGGTGACAATTACGAAAGGGCTGCCTTTGTAAAACTCATTGTATAATGTTGCTGCATCTTCCAGTGTGCCATCGTATTTGAGATAAGTGGAGACGAAGATGCCTCGCGTAAAATTGCCTCGTACGGGTATAAAATTGATTTCGGGCAACTCCGTTTGCTGCAATTGCATAAGCGACTCGCTTATCTCCTGCAAATGCTGATGTCCGAATGCTTTGTAAACCGATATATTATTCTCCCTCCAGCTGAAATGAGCAGTTGCCGATGGTTTTACCCCTGCACCTGTCGAGCCTGTTATGGCATTTATATGGATATCCGACTTAAGCAAACCTGCTTTTGCCAAAGGCAGCAATCCCAGTTGAATGGCTGTGGCAAAACATCCGGGGTTAGCAATACGGCTGGCTTTCTTTATCTCGTTCTTATTCAGTTCGGGTAAGCCATATACAAATTCATTCTCTTTGGCTTTGTGGCGGTAGTCAGTCGATAGGTCGATGATTCTCAGATGTCTTGGTACATCGTTGGCTTCCATGAATTTCTTCGTATCGCCGTGAGCCGTACAGAAAAACAGTACGTCTATCTCATTGTATGGCAACTGGTCGGTGAAGCTCATTTCTGTTTCGCCCAATAGTCCACCGTGTACGTCGGTCAGCTTGTTTCCGGCGTTGCTGGTGCTGTTTACGAATATAAGTTCTACTTGCGGATGGTTGAGTAGTATCCTGATCAGTTCGCCGGCTGTGTAGCCTGCTCCGCCTATTATTCCTGCTTTTATCATAATATGAAAGAAACCACGGTGTAACACAGAGTTAACACGGAGTTTTTATTTTTTATAAAACAAATCTTTTAATTCCTGATTTTAATGACCTCACATTAAAATTCATTAGATATCCAATTTTACATTCTGCTAATTTAAGATAAGTCAATAATTGCGCAGTGTGGATATCAGTTAATTCTTCAACGGATTTTAATTCCAGAATAACACTGTTTTCAACGAATAAGTCAATCCTGTAACCGACATCAATCTCCACTCCTTTGTAGCATACAGGTAGTTCTACCTGTTTCTCTACATATAGCCCACATTCACGTAATTCGTAAAATAAGCAAGCCTCGTAGGTCTTTTCCAACAACCCCGGCCCTAACTCAGAGTGTACAGAGTATGCACATCTTAATATTTTTCCGGTTAATTCTTTCTCGTAAAACATAAATATTCTTACTCTGTGATAACTCTGTGTTGCTCCGTGTTACTCTGTGGTTTTCGAATTTCGTTCCTGCACGCTATGAAAAATCTTAGTAGGAATAGAATATATCTTCGTAAAGCCCTTAGCATCGTCCGAAGTCCATGCCTTATTTACTTCGCCATATTCACCAAAGTCTGCTTTCATCAGGTCGTAATCGCTTTCTATGCCTACCAGCGTATAACGATAAGGGTGAAGTTCTACAATCACTTTTCCTGTTACATTCTGTTGCGAACTATCGAGAAATGCCTCTATGTCGCGCATTACTGGCTCTAGGTATTGCGCCTCGTGGAGGAACATTCCGTACCAGTTGCCCACCTGATCTTTCCAGTATTGCTGCCACTTGGTAAGCGTATGTTTTTCAAGCATCTTGTGTGCGTTGATTATTACCAATGGTGCAGCAGCTTCGAATCCTACGCGCCCTTTTATACCTATAATCGTGTCGCCGATGTGCATATCGCGCCCGATGGCATATGCTGATGCTATTTCTTCTATTTTTTGTATCGCTTTTACCTTATCTGTATATTTCTCGCCATTCACTGTCGCTATTTCTCCATGATGGAAGTCGATAGTCAATGTTTCCGAGCCTTGCTTTTCCAGTTGCGAAGGATAAGCTTCTTCGGGTAGGGTTTGATCAGACTTTAATGTCTCTTTTCCACCTATGCTTGTACCCCAAAGCCCTTTGTTGATAGAATATTCCATCTTAGTGAAATCTGCTTCGTACCCATGTTCTTTCAGGTAATTGATTTCATATTCGCGGGTAAGAAGCATGTCGCGCGTAGGGGTGATAATTTCGATGCCGGGAGCAAGCACATCGAAAGTCAGGTCGAAACGCACTTGGTCGTTCCCTGCGCCTGTACTGCCGTGAGCTACTGCATCGGCTCCTATTTCTTTTGCATAATTGATAATGGCAATTGCCTGAAAGATGCGCTCTGAACTTACGGATATAGGATAAGTGCCGTTGCGCAGTACATTACCATAGATCATGTATTTGATGCTCTTTTCGTAATATTCCTGCGTGATGTCGAGGCTAATATGCTTTACAGCACCCAACTTGTAGGCTTTTTCCTCTATAGTTTTCAGTTCGTCCGGCGTGAATCCTCCTGTATTAGCAATAGCGGTGTAGACATCGTATCCGAGGTCTGCCGACAGGTATTTTGCACAGAACGATGTATCTAACCCTCCACTGAATGCTAAAACGACTTTTTTCTTCATTTCAATTGCTTTTTTATATCTTTTATTATTGCTTTTATTTCTTTCTTGTCTTTCTGTTTTTCAGGATCGAACAGCATGGCTGTACAGATACAATATTTGCGCTCGGTACGTGTCAGTATGTCGTAGTTGACACATCCTTGGCATCCGCGCCAGAATGCTTCGTCGTCGGTCAACTGGGCAAATGATACAGGCACATATCCCAACTCGGTATTTATCTTCATCACAGCCGCACCCGATGTTAGCCCGAATACTTTAGCCTCGGGAAACATGGTCCTCGCCAAAGAAAAGGCATGCTGCTTAATTTTCTTGGCAAGCCCATGCTGGCGGAACTTATCGACGACAATAAGCCCCGAATTGGCTACAAATTGCTTGTTGCCCCACGATTCTATATAACAGAACCCTGCAAATTCGTCGCCCATAAGCGCAATTATGGCCTTACCTTCTTTTATTTTCAATTCAAGATATTCGGGGCTACGCTTGGCAATACCTGTTCCGCGTACAGCGGCCGCAGCTTCTATAGTGTCGAGGATAGTCTGTACATACTTCAGGTGAGTATTATTGGCTATCCGTATGGTGATATGTTGTTCTTGTTCCATTGGTTTTTCTAACACAAGTTCGTCGGTAATGTTCATTGTAGTAACGTTATTGAATGTTTGGAATAAATGCAGAGAGAGAAGCCAATACTTCGTCTCTGCTTACATTTTCTCTGGGAATGAGCAGTATGGTATCGTCTCCGGCTACCGTACCCAATATATACGCTGAGGCTTTACTGTCTATTTCGCTGGCTATCGCCATTGCATATCCCGGACGGGTTTTCATAACAGCCAGTTGCCCGGAAAATTCAATAGTAACAGACCCGAATGAAGATAATACCGGTTCTTCTTCGTTTTGAATATTCTGCATATTTTCGGGCAATTGATATACACTGCCTTTGTCTGTCGGCACTTTAACTATTTTAAGTTCATTTATGTCGCGCGACAAGGTAGCCTGTGTAACCGAAAATCCTTTTTCAATCAGTATATTCAATAATACCTCCTGATTGTTTACCTCGGTAGTTTGCAAGATATCCTTTATTGCTTTATGTCTGCCCTTTTTTGTCATTTGTGAATAAATATTCAATAAAGATGCAAAAATATACATAAATATGCATATGTGAAATATATTTGATATAAAAATTCATTAGTGTCCACTAAAAAATCACAATCGTTCTTTGAAATATTTGAAATATAGTTAATAACTAACTTTTAGAAATTTGAGCATTCTTGGCATCAACCAATTCCATAATAGCAGAACTATTGCGCTAAATACAGCCGCCATTACGAGGAAGCCGACAGGCATTAAAAATCTCATTCCCAAACCTCTTGTTGTCATAGTTCTCTATTTTTTATGTTTTACAATTTATTGTTTTAAGAGCTCTCTACTTATGAAGACAACTGAAGTCGAAAAATATTTTATGAAAAAGGAGAAAAGATATTTTTTATTTGTTTGTTTTCAGCAGACTGTATAAGTTATCCCAATCACGTTCCATTTCTTTGAGTAATGCTATGTTATCTTCCTTTGATATTGCCTGATCTATGACAATACCATCGCTTATTTTTAGAAAAAGACTTGCCAATTCTTCGTTCTTGATGTTGGTCTTGATTTCCTTATTTCTTTTAGCCGTTTCTATTATTTCTGTCCACGCCCAGCGTTCTTTCTTGCGTTGAGCCGTATGTATTTCTAAAAAGTCCGGAATTCGTTTAGCGGCGTCCGACAGAAAAGTAAATATATTCATACCTCTGTCTTCTTCTATTTCATCGAAATCATCCGGTTCCTGAAGTACATTCAGATAATGCTTATAAAATTCCTCTAAAGACTGTTTTGGAAAATTGCTGTAATTAGCGATAATAGCATTGTTGTAGAAGTATTTTACAACCTCTTCAAACAGTTCGTCCTTACTGCTGTAATAGTGATAGAACGCGCCTTTTGCCAGGCCGACTTCGTTTACGATGTCCCTAAGAGAAACTTCTTTATAAGAGTTCTTCAAAAACAGCTTTAATGCTGTTTGCAAAATTTGTTTTTTAGAATCCGCCATAATACCTACCGTTTGGTATGCATAGATAGTCATTCCGGCTCACCCCGGAAAGTTGTGAAGGGGAAAACAAAAAGATATTTTTTTTTATTTAACAAGGAGCTTTATATGTAGAGCTGGCATATTTCACATCCACAGATCACACTTATTATCAGTCACTTATCACAAAAAACTCTTTAATTGATAGTATATTCTATTTCTTCTCGCTCGAAAGATTAAATTCGTCTCCACAATTTTCCGAGTGAGTCATTAAAAGCGGCCTATAAACTAACGATGCAACTAAAAAGCATCCATCATACCACCAAGGTTATACATCCCCATACATACAAAAAAAAGACCAGATATACACCTGATCTTTTTTCTATTTTTAGTTATTTATCTCCTTACAAAGAATTAACATGTGCAGCTAATTTCGATTTCAAGTTACCAGCTTTATTCTTGTGGATAACATTTTTCTTAGCTAATCTATCAAGCATAGAACATACTGACGGATATTGCTTTTGAGCTTCTTCTTTATCTGTAACTGCACGAAATTTTTTCACTGCATTACGAGCTGTTTTAGCCACATATCTATTTCTCAAGCGTCTTACTTCTGCTTGTCTGATTCTTTTTTCTGCTGATTTATGATTTGCCATTTTGACTAATCCTTATATTTTTGTGTATTATACTTACTATTTGTAGCCCATAGGGGAGTCGAACCCCTCTTTCCAGAATGAAAATCTGGCGTCCTAACCGATAGACGAATGGGCCATCTTCGAGTTTCCTTCTGTTTCCAGTGTCTGTTTCTCTCTCGATTGCGGTTGCAAAGGTAATCCATTTTTGATTACTTGCAAACTTTTAAATATATTTTTTTCATGATTATTTTAATTTATTTTATATCATATTGATTTTCAACATTGTTTTATTTGATATTTTTTTAGAATAATTTTATCTATAAAGAAGATTAAGCAATCTTTTCTCAATTGACAAGATGAGAAAACAAAATTATTTCTCTCGCGAACGTATTATTTGTGTACCGATAAGGCTATCGTAACGCTGTCCTGATGGACGATAATAGACATAGATAGAATATTCGTTTTCGGTTTCAAAATAGTTACCTTCTATTTTTGCTGTCGAAAATTTGTAGTAATTGCTCCGGGTCAAATACTGATAATTATACAATCCTTGCTTTAAAAGCAATGAAAGCCTGTATTCTTTTTTTTCGGCATCGTATTTCATTTTATATTTTTCGGAGAATGTATTATAGGTGAATTGCCCGTTGATATATACATCTTCGCTAAAAGGAGTATTAGCTGCTAAAGTGAAATTTGTTACAAAATAATCGGCTTCTGTTCGTTCATAGTCACTCTCATTGGTCCGGACATAGAACTTTCCGTTTTGGTCTTGATCGTAACTATACGACTTGCCCGCCCGGATCTGATTGGCTACAATATCCATTTCGTAACCGGGACGCACATATTCTATATGCCCTACATTCATGCCATTGTAGCGGTAGCTCGATGTCTCGAAACGATGATATTCATTTCCAGCTTCGAATATAAGGTTTTTATTATGTTCGTATACCAACTTGCCGGGATTGATATAAGTAGGCATCAGCTTAACCCGTTCATTATCCAGCCGTTCGTTCTGGCGGACAAAAACAAATAATTCGGAACGGGGATCGCGTATATTCAGGCTAGGATGGTTGATGGTAAATGATAGTTGCTGATGATGCCGGTTGAAATCGATATCGGTGTTCGATGTTACAGCTGCGCCAATGCTCAATGATGGATCCACTACAGAATAGCAGGCGGTTAGCAATGTCGATTCGGGATAATTTTCTTCATATATTTCTACCACATAGTTACCCGAGAGCTTCATGCCTACATCATTGTTTGGTATCTGCAATTCGAAATGGGTGTAATCTACAGTGGTATTGAGAGATGGAGAATAGTCATCGACAAAATTATCGTTGAAACCATCGAGGTAATCTATCTCCGAAACCCCAATGGATTTGTTCCAGAAAGCATCGCAATGGAAAATCCTGTATCGTAACCTGTCGGCAGAGTTGTCGGATATACGGTCGAACGAAATAGTTATATATTCGTTTCCAGCAAGCCTTATTGCGGGCTCTACGCTTTGTAAGCCATTGGCACTTACCTGCAAGGTGTATATTTCGGGTGAGATCGGCTGAGTTCTGTACGGCTGGGCTCCCGATAATACACTAATGAACAAGAAGAAAAGGATAAATACATATTTGCACATGGTGATTGGCGTTTATGGTCGACATATTACTGCAAATATATGAATTAAATTGTGAGGAACATTGATAATTTTTTCATCGCCACAACAAGTTAGTTCAGGTAATGTCCCGATGGCCAATCGACAGATAAAAACAAGTCTTACTAGTCTTCCGGCTTAAATTCTTTAATATCTTTATATTCCATGTCCTCTCATTATTTTAATAGACTATATTTCTTCGTTTTCATTCTCATTTTCATTCTCATTTCTCTTACAAACTTGCAGGAATAGCCAGTATAACAATATCGTTATAAAAAGAGGTGTAAACGAATCCCCTGAAGATATTCCGATATGCTCCGTAGTAAAGATATCTATAATAAAATAAAGAGCTACAAAGAAAAAGATTATTCCCCCTACGATTTTTAAAACTACTAGATTTTTCATTGAGCTATAATCTATGTAAATTTTTATATTAGTGCTTAAAATTCAAAATCAAAATCATTCAATTCATCCAACTTCTCAACCTCCGTTTCCGACAGCTCCCCTTGTAAGGTTTCGGCTGTAAGTTCTGCTCCTGTACCCCATATATCGCCTAATAGTTCGGCTATACTGTTTTTCTGGTTTGGCTCAAATTCGCCGAAAGCACGGCGCAGGAAAACTACCGAACGGTAAAACTCGTCGTCGTCCAACTGTTCCACATATTTATCCAACTCTTTCCACAACGATACACGGGAGAGTAAGGCATAACGGTTGCGCCCCGATAAGCCTTCGAACCAACCGGCTCCCAGATCGGCAGGTACGCCCGGCGACAAGCGGCGCGATACTTCTTTGGCACAATCTTCTTCTGTGGCTAGATTATGTTCCAGCAGAATAGAAAATGCGACACCCGAAAGCTTGGTATTCAGATCGTCGCGCCATGCCAGATGTTCCAGTTGCTTTTGCCAGGTTTCTACATCTACCACATCGTATTGCTGCTGCGAAATAAGCTCCATTACATTAATACCTTGCGCTATGCACGATGCCGCTTTATCGTCGCACGATGCTGCATCTACCAATAGCAGGGATGAGCGCAGGAACAGTTGTTGCAATATAGGAATCAATGGCTCTAGGTTGAACTGCCGCAGGTCTCCATATTGTATCAATACCGAAAGTTCGTGGGCTGCATTCGCTGTTTCCCTGAAATTGTTTGAGTCTACCAGCAATTGCTGCAATGTACTCAGTGCGTTATCGAATATATTAGTAAGGTGGCATTCGCAAGCCTGACGTATGATTCTGGCTGCAAGCGACACATCCGTACATTCATTAAGTTGTTCTTTCAGTTCGAAGGCAGCTGCGATCTCCAAGGTTTCGCCTTTCAGATTGGCCTCCACTATTTCTATCTCTACTTCGGGAGTCCAACGCAACGACCATTTTTCTGCCCATGTAGCGCTGTCTTGCGAAACCCGTATTTGTTCGGCAAAATGAATATTCAGCACCTTTAGCCGGTGAAGAAAAGTGGAGCGGTTGAGGTCTATAAATGCTGCTTCTTTAGTCTTTACCTTCAGGTTTTCGCGCAGGTCGAGTGACAGTTCTTGAGCAACAGCCGATTTGTAGGTTGTCAGTTTCAGCCGTTTAAGTTCCTGGTTCATATCTTCCTGCACCGGGGTCTGGCTGACTCCTTCGGGTAGTGAACCAATAGCCGTTCCTATATCCACCCTGTTGATAGCCTCGGCTACAGGAGGCAGTTCTCCTCCTCCAAAACAGGTGATCACGGCATCGTGTAAGTCTTTCAATACAGGCTGACTGCCACCACGCATTGCCGTGAGTGCGTTTGCCAGCCTTACGCCTTCTATTACGCTAGCCGATGATGCGTTATCCCCTTTTTGCCGCAATGCTTTAGCTACTTTAGATAGGTAAACTGCAGACAAATCGCCCAACCTGCCTTGCTGTATAGCTTTCCACATCAACTCGAAGTAGTAAGGAGCAAGATTTCCGGCACCATAACCTGTACGGCTGCTAAGCCGCAGATAGGAATATGGCATAAGGGTCAGCTGTGAAGTGCTACCGGGTATATCCTTCAGTTCGGCATCTGACATAGGCGGCAAATCCGACTCTATTCCCGACACATGATATGCACCTACTACTACAACTATATCTTCGGGCTTTGCACCTTCATCTATAACCCGCTGTATCTCGCGGCGCATATGTGCTTCTCGGATAAGGTTGTACGAAAAGTCGAAAGGTGCAGATTCATATTCCTTATCCACCACCATCTCTCTTATTTGCCCCGATTGGAAAGCCAACCCCTCCCGGAATGAACCATCATTGAGGTTGTGTTCGAAATTCCGTTCCCAGTAGCTTTCATAGTTATCCTCATCGTACGATCGGGCGACCTTATCATACAGGCCGTTATGAAAAGCGTAAAAGGCATCTGCGCCCTCGTTCCCCTCTTTATTGCGCTCTTGCCTCAGTTTGAGCATAATATGGGTAGGCAAATCAACAAAACGCACCTTCGCTTTCTTCTTCACTCCCCAACAGATAGCTTGATATTCGGGCGAATAAGCAGCGAAAGGGTATAATATAGTTTCGATAGGCAACTCGGTAGTATATGCCAATAATGCAATCGGCGGCTTTACCTTCCGGTCGGCTATGTCGGGTATCAGCCTGGTAGCATCGGCAGGCCCTTCGATGAGTATATATTTTGGCTTTTTCTCTTCCAGGTATTTAAGCAAATGGTAAGATGCTCCGGGAGAGAGATGCCGTACGCCGAATATGTTAAGTTTATAGGTCATTTGTAGTAATCATCTGTTAGCCAATTCCCAGGATTTTCATAGATATATTCAGTTATTTTCTGATATGATTCATCGTTACGGATTATATGTTCGTAGTAGCTGCGTTGCCATATTGATTTCACTTGTAGATATTCTTTATACCATTTCATTACACCAATCTTTAATCCCCTAATTATGGAACCAATTGTTCCAGACGGAGACCTAAACAAAGCCTCATTTTCGGGCGAATGATAATTCGCCCCTACAAATTCTCCGATTTCAATAATACCATGTATATGGTTAGGCATTATTATATACCCATGTAATACCACATATGCATAATGCTCAGGTATAGCCAACCAACATTTCTTTACAATATTTCCAAATTCATTCAAAACCATATCTCCATCGACAACAGTGCCAAATAAACACTCTTTATCTTTTACACAAATGGTAACAAAATATAATCCTCCTTGTGAATAATCATATCCGTGAAGACGAATACTTCGGCGGTGAGGTAGATTCTCTTCAACCATTCTCAAATCATATCACCCGTTTATATCGCTACATGTATTATACAATCCACGCCACGACGCTCCGCGCTTTTTCATTACATTTTCCAGATATTCTTTCCATACCAGTTTATCTTTATCCTCATCCTTCACCACTGCGCCTTGAAGCCCGGCGGCAAGATCCTCGTCGGTAATAGTGCCATTGCCAAAGCTGGCGGCAAGAGCCATACTGTTTGTTATTAAGGAGATGGCTTCGGCAGTAGAGATTACCCCGCTTGGCGATTTCAGTTTTTGCTTTTCGTCCAATGTCATGCCCTGACGTAGTTCGCGGAAGATGGTTACAATCTTTTCTATCGCTTCGTTTGTCGGAAGATTGGCTTTAAGCTTGTAGTTGTTGGATATTTCTGCTACACGTTTGGTCACAATAGACACTTCCGTATCCAGATTAGCCGGAGCAGGAAGTACAATGATATTGAAACGGCGTTTGAGTGCCGACGACATATCGTTGACGCCCCGGTCGCGCGTGTTAGCTGTAGCTATGATAGAGAACCCGCGCTTTGCAGGCAATTCGCGCCCCAGTTCGGGGATAGCTATTGTCTTTTCCGACATGATAGAGATAAGAGCATCCTGCACTTCGGATGCGCAACGCGATATTTCTTCGAAACGGGCTACCGACCCTGTTTCCATAGCACGGTATATAGGTGATTTTATCAATGCCTCGTTCGATGGGCCGTTTGCCAGCAGCATGGCATAATTCCACGAATAGCGGATATGTTCCTCGCTGGTTCCCGCTGTACCCTGTATTACCTTTGCCGAATCGCCACAGATAGCAGCTGTAAGATTTTCCGACAACCACGATTTTGCCGTTCCCGGTTCGCCAATCAGCAATAGCGAACGGTCGGTAAGCAAGGTAGCTATAGCGATTTCGACCAGACGGTTGTGCCCTATATATTTAGGGGTGATGTCAACATTGCCGGCTTTGCCCCCTACCACAAATTTGAGGACAGCCTTGGGCGAAAGTTGCCATCCTGCGGGTTTTTCTTCGTTTTTGTCTTCTTGGCGAAGTGCTTCCAGTTCGTGAGCGTAAAGCAGTTCGGCAGGCAACCGCAATACGTCTTCCTTCTTTTCTGCCATGTGTTATATGTAGTTTTTTATTGTTGTCTATTATTCATTATTTTCTATTTCGCCGGCTATGTCTTCAAATATTTCTATTTTATTCTTCTTGGCAAGCTCCCTGTACTTTCCGGCATATTCTTTCGGGAATTGTGTCCAGAAACCAATACCGGCAAGCCTGTTCAGATAATAATAATATGTATTGGGAGCATAAGCCGACATTGTTTTGTATATGATTTCGAAACGGTTTTCAATCTTTCTGTCCATTATCAACCTGAATGGTATTACCTGATTATTTGGCATTGCATATTTCAGCAAGCCAATAATGGTTTCGTCCAGTTTTTTACTTTGTGGCTCGCAAGCGTGAAGCAGTTGTAACGCTTGGTCGTATTCGTAGTTCCATTTGCGTTTTTTACCATCAAAAAAGTGATAAAAGTAGGTTAGCCATCTCTTATCTATATTATCGGTATCTATATCCAACTTACCACTGTTATGGTATCCGTAATAATCTTGTTCATTCTTATTATATACATCGAATAAGTCTCTTAGGGCAAGTATTCCTTTATCAAATACTTTGCTGAAAATATCATAAACTTTTTCTTTCGCACAACCCTGTCTTACAGCCAATTGAAGATAGCTATTCCACACAGGATACTTCGAACTTACCTCCGGTATATCATTTACATGCTTATTGTAGAACGCCAATGCTGTATCATCGCCCAACCCCTCAAGGCTTTCTGCCATCTTGCGCGATATAGAATAAGCCAGCGTTTCCAATAGGCTTTTCTTTGCTGACACCAAATCATTATAATTCTTATTCTTAAGTATATAAGCATAAAAATCGAATATGCGCTGATCGTTTTTACCATTCAAAACAGTGAATACAGTATCGAACTTATCCAGTTTGTCGTAAAGCACTTTATCGGCCTCCTCCTTATCCAAGGCTACAAATTCTTCGAATGCCTGAACCACCTGATCAAGAATTTCCTGAAAAAAAAATGGAAGCTTAGAGGTAGCAAGCGCGGTAACAATAGATGGCAGATGCGTCTTATTTTTATTCGTGAGGTAGACATCCTTAAGCTTTTCGAGGCTAGCCCGTGTATTTAAGGTTGCCAGTGCCTTATATGCAGAATCGCGCACAAGTTTGTTTCTATCGTCTGCCAGTTTGATTATCAGCTCTTCGTTTTCGGGATTATTAGCCATTATCAATATAGCTTCGGCTTGTAAGGCGGGAAGCGACAACGACATTATTTTCTCCACCATTTCCTCTACTTGCTGATAACCTAGCCTGAAAAGCAACCTCAACCGTCTGATATGTTCTGTGCGGTCTTCATACCTGAATCCTTGCAACAGGAACGGCAGCATTGGTTTGCCAACCTTCGGGATAATGGTTTTCTCCACATAGTCGCACAGTTCGGCATATTTATCCGCCAATGCTATATCCAGGTATTTATAGGTACGCGAATCTTTGAATACATTGCGTCCCAAAGCATCGCGAAGGATTTCCAACCTGCCCGAATTACTTATAGTCAGGGCTTCCATTACCGGTTTCAACTGCAAATAGGAATATTCTGTATTTACTTCCTCCAGCGGGATATTTGGCGTCTGGATATCTTCTTCCACGTCTTGTTCTACCAAATCGCCCTGCGTGTAAAGTACAGAATAGAGCAAGGTAGAAATAGCCATCAGCTTTTCTGACGATTGCTGTGCGTCTGCAACCAGGAGGTCTTCGATATCCGTCGCCAGTTTTTTGAACACAGGTGCTTTTTCGCCCAATTTATTCAATACGGGGATATGTTTCTGCAATCGCGGGTCGCCCTTGGCAAATTTGCTTCCGGCAATGAATAAACGGTTTATCTCTTGTTGAAGGTCGTATAGTGGTTGTAGTCTCATTGTCTTAGATTTAGGGTATTAATACATTAACCTGACAATTTTTTCAGGTGTAATCAACGACATTGGTTGCGCCGACAGAAGCCCTGTTTGCACATCGTTGTTTATCATCACCGTCAGGGCAAACCCTTCGGGATTGGTTGGCAGAATGGCTTTCAGATTAGTGGTGGAGGATATATTTTGTTCTTCTATATCTTTTAGTGTAAGCTTATTGCCCAAACTATCTTCCACTACCAGATTGCCGCCATTGATATATGCTTTGTGCAAAGAGACCAATACAACCGGATGCTTGTCCATCAGCGGGTTTTTGATTGTACTTTTCACCTGTTTGATAGTTTCTGCATAGTTTGCCGACGCAAAAGCAAGTATAGATGCTATATCTTTCGTCTCAGCCTTGCGTTCTGTTACTACTCCTGCCTCCCAACGGATGCGCGGGTTCTGGTCGCCGGGATAAATATACATTTCCTTTAGTTGCAAAACATCGAACGCACTGTTATCTTCTTTTATATATTTGGCTGCGCGGTAAGGACGGTAGTTTTTAGTCTTATATATTTTACCCGTTTTAAGGTTCAGCCAGATTCCTTCGTCTACATATTCCCTGCGGGCGGGATTGTCGTAGCTATTGAAGGAAAGTTGTACCAGTTCGCCGTTTTCTTCATATAGCCCGTACTGCATTAGTTCTATCAATTTCCATACATAACCGATCTGCTCTTCTATGGCTGAGTTTAGTTCAGGGTCGGCTTCGGGATCTTCCTTCCGTTTGTTAATGTAGTCGGTACTTTTTTTCAGGAGAGCCGATATGTAATTTATCTGGTCTATTACATGGGTATATTCCTCATTTTTTGCATTGTTCATTTCCAGCAAGAGGTCGTTGAATGCTGTTTGAACACCATTTATATAATAGTTACCCAGTTCTTTGACCTGCGCCTGCAAAGTCTTCATTATTTTGGCATCGATTGACGAAAGTCCTGTCTGTACTATATCTTTCAGTATCTTGCCTGCTATTTCTATACCGGAGAGTTGGGCATCGGCTTTTTTCACAAAAGCAGCTTTGTTCACCTTTTTGGGCTTCTGAGCCTTTTCTTTTACCGATTCTTTTTCCTGGGCTTTCTTCTCTTGTTTCTTCCCTATCTTCTCCCTTTTGGAAGTTATATCTTCGGGAACATCATCTGTAACGAAACTAGCGTTGTTGGCTTCGTATGCATATAGCAGTCCCAAAGCATGTTTGCACGGGAATTGCCTGCTAGGACAGTTGCACCTGAACACCGGATTGTTTTCTTCGATATAGTCGGCAGAGCAATAATAGGGATTCTTACCACTTCCGGCACATTCGCCCCAGATAAGATTTTTTTCTGAAGATATTTTAAGGTTCGAAAATTTATTTTTCTTTACAAGATCGCGCCCGTTTTTTGCAGCAGCAGCATTGGGAGCTAACTCCTCAATCTTCCGTTGAGTTATTTCCATGTCGTTTTATATAGTATGTTTTGTTTGGTGTTCTTTACCGCAAGTACAAATATATAATTTTATGCGTAAAACGAATAGTTTTCGCATCCTTTTTTTTAACATTTATATGGATAATTGTTATTTCCCCTATAAATCCATACTCACCCCTACCCTGACTAAATACATCTTCACGATAAGCTTAGTTCAGGGATTTAAACATCCAGCTATACCCTCTTCGACCTGAGTGCTTAAAAAAGCTGCTCAAAAATTACTCATAACGGCAAGGAAAACTACTACTATGGCTAATACAAACACTATTACATATATCAGTGCAGCATAATACAACCAGTGGGTTATGCGGGAATCCAGTCTCTTTTTATAGTTTGCCAATGCGATTCCCAGCATTACAAAGGGTGCGAGAAGGATAGCATACATACATGCAAATACCGAAATATCTGACCAAAGATCGCATATAATGATAATGATAATAGACAAAACCACGATGTATGTAAACCCGACCAGTATGAGGCTGACCCACGATGTAATACCTAATGTGGCATAGTCTGTCCCTTTTATCGTTTGTACTGCATTCTTTAGCTTTGCCCATATATTAAACTTTATGAACAAATAAATACCTCCCATTGCTACAATGAAAGGGACTATAATTGCTATTAATACTTCATTTTCTATCATGGCTAAACTTTATTTGTTTTTACGCAGCAATACAATAAAAAGAACTTTGAATTACAAAGTTAAAATAAAACGCACATGTATTGTCCTTTTTGATGAATATTTTTACAGCAAATGAAATTGCTTATTATCCTTACCACACAGGATTAAGCTTGCGCGAACATAAGTTTATTGCACATCAGACATATAGAGATATTTTCTATGCAGGATGACAGGTATGTATTAGTATTATATCAAAGCTTAGCGATCAGTCTCAATAAGAAATATCCTCCGATTATTTGAACCAGCAGCCCCGGTATGCCTATCACAAAATCTTGTGTAACCGAATAAAAATCTTTGATCAGCAACCATTCGGCAAAACGCCCCGCCACCTGATAGAATACCACAATCGCAGTCAAGGCTTGTATGGATATTTTCTTATGATGATGGGCAACACATGCAGCCGTTCCCGCCAAAAACATAGACCGGATAAGAATAGACAACAATTCACTGTTGGGCGGCATGCCCAAAAAGATATTATTGATAAGTGGCGAAGTAATAGCTGTCAACAGACCGACATTCAACCCATATTTATAGGCGGCAATCAAAGTGAAAAAGTAGACAGGCAACCACATTTGTCCTCCACTAGGTATTAGATGGCACAAATATGGAAAAAGCACATTGCAGGCTATAAATAAAATGGTAAGAATATAAGTTTTCGTCTCCTTATAATTAAGGGAATAGAGTTTTGTGGCGATAGCTGTTTTCATGTTCAGTTCGAGATCCGCAGTTTATTAAGAGTGAGTATAGATATTTTTCTATATGCAAGTATAAAGAATATTCTTTTTCCGAACAAAAATCAAAAGGTTTTTTTTCATATTTTACTAAAACTTTTGTCACTAAAACTATGAACTTTACTATAAACATAAGGTATAATATTTGTATCTTTGACATAATATATTAACATCTTATAGCACTTTGACATGAAATTAACAGATTTGAAGAACGATAATTTTTTCCTTCTCGCAGGTCCCTGCGTCATCGAAAGCGAAGATATGGCACTCCGTATAGCCGAAGAAGTGGTAAAAATAACCAATAGGCTTAATATCCCTTATGTTTTCAAAGGTTCGTATAAGAAAGCCAACCGTTCGCGCGTAGATTCTTTCACCGGTATAGGCGACGAAAAAGCCCTGAAAATATTGAAGAAAGTGGGCGAAACATTCGGCATACCTACTGTAACCGACATACACGAAACCCACGAAGCCGCTATGGCTGCCGAATATGTAGACGTATTGCAAATTCCGGCTTTCCTTTGCCGTCAGACAGACCTGCTGATTGCAGCCGCCAAAACGGGCAAGATAGTAAATATAAAGAAAGGACAGTTCCTTGCCCCAAGCGGAATGCAGTTTGCAGCACAGAAAGTTGTAGACTCGGGCAATGATAATGTCATTCTGACAGACAGAGGCAGTTCGTTCGGATATTCCGACCTTGTAGTCGATTTCAGAGGCATACCTGAGATGAAAGAATTTGGATTTCCTGTAGTACTCGATGCCACGCATTGCCTGCAAAAACCAAATCAAGCCTCCGGCGTAACAGGTGGACAGCCCAAACTGATAGAGACTATGTGCAAAGCGGGTATTGCCTCAGGTGTAGACGGATTGTTTATCGAAACACACTTCGATCCTGCAAATGCAAAATCAGATGGTGCAAACATGCTACCTCTCGATCAGCTTGAAGGATTGATGGAAAAACTGGTCAGGCTAAAAGCTGCACTGTAATGAAAGTAGATATATGCTTCTCCCCTGCCCTATACCCATACTATAGCGATGGCGAAGAGGGCAAAATAGTGGTTGTAACCGATATTTTCAGGGCTACCACCACAATGTGCGCCGCCTTGAAAAACGGAGCAAAAGCCATTATCCCTGTAGCATCCATCGAAGAGGCCAAAGAATATAAAGCCAAAGGCTATCTGGTGGGTGCCGAACGCAATGTAAAAAGATGCGACTTTGCCGATTTCGGCAACTCGCCTTTCGATTACACTGCCGATAAAATAGACGGGAAAGAGGTAGTCTTCACTACCACAAACGGTACGCAGGCTATAGAGATGGCACGGAAAGCAGATACGCTGCTCATTGGTGCATTCTCGAATATTGGTGCTGTCGCCGAATTTTGCATCAAACAGCAAAAAGACGTAATCGTACTTTGTGCCGGATGGAACAATAAGTTCAATATCGAAGACACATTGTTTGGCGGGGCATTGGCTCAAAAACTGATAGACGGAGGTTATACGCATTCTTCGGATGCCACACACATTGCCCTTTCGATGTGGAAGGAGGCAAAGAAGGATATCAGAGGTTACATTGATAACACCGAACACATCAAACGACTCGTAGCCAACAATTTGCAGGATTCTGTAGAATATTGTCTTACAGAAGACACGGTCAATCTGGTTCCTGTCTACGATAAAGAAAAGAAGATTCTCGTAACCTGCAGCTAACAAATGGCAGAGCATAACGATCTGGGACAAAAAGGTGAATCGGCGGCAACTAACTATCTGGAACAAAACGGCTACCGGATAATTGAGAGAAACTGGACATACGGCAAATACGAAATAGACATAATAGCTGCCAATAACGAATTTCTTGTCTTTGCTGAAGTAAAGACAAGAAGTTCGAGCTATTGGGGCAATCCCGAAGAAGCCGTATCGAAGAAGAAAATAAAATATATAGTAGAGGCAGCCGACTATTATATCAAAGAAAACGATATCGAGCAGCCTGTCCGTTTCGATGTTATCGCCGCCATCTGGAATGGTAAAACATTTGAAATAGAACATATTGACGACGCATTTTTAGCACCTGTAAACTAAACGACCATGAACATAGAAGAAGCCCGCGAAGCCTGCCTTACGATAAAAGGAGCTTCCGAATCTACGCCGTTTGGCGACGATGTTTTAGTATATAAAGTTATGGATAAGATGTTTGCCTATGTAGGGCTGACACGGCACGAGGGTTATTTCCTGCTGAACCTGAAATGCGATCCCGAAAAGGCTATCGAGTTAAGGGAAACTTATCCTGACATCGTACCCGGGTACCATTCCAACAAAAAATACTGGAACAGTGTCAGGCTCGAAAGCGGTGTGCCCCGTTCGGTCATCAAAGAACTGATACAACATTCGGTAGATGAAGTCGTTAAGAAACTACCCAAGAAGAAACAGGAGGAATATAACAACCTGAGGGAAGAATGATGGATGCCAAACGAATCCATATGCAAGCATGTTCGTCTACCAATACCTGCCTGTTGGAGCTGGCTGTAAGCGGACAGGTGAAGAAAGGTTCTCCCCTGCCCGAAGGCAGCATCATATGGGCAGAGTATCAAACAAGCGGAAAAGGGCAACAAGGAAATAGCTGGGAGTCGGGAAAAGGCGAAAACCTGCTGTTTAGTATCATATTTTACCCTACGATGATAAAGGCCAACGAACAGTTTATAATATCGCAAATGGTATCGCTGGCTGTTGCCGAATGCCTGCAAAAATACGTGGCGGATATTTCGATAAAGTGGCCAAACGATATTTACTGGAGAGAAAAGAAAATCTGCGGGATACTGATAGAGAATAATCTGCTGGAAAATACGATAAGCCAATCGGTTTGCGGCATAGGTATCAATATCAACCAGGATGAATTTGTAAGCAATGCTCCGAATCCTGTTTCATTGATGCAGATAACGGGAAAAAGCTACGATCGTGAATCTGTATTGGACGAAGTAAATGAACTGATACTTACCTACTATCAAAGAGTAAAAGAAAATGATTACCAGCCAATAACAGAAAAATACAAATCGCTGCTCTTCCGGCGAAACGGTTATTATAAATACAGCGATAAAACGGGCGATTTCCTTGCAAAAATAAAGGATATAAAACCCAATGGGCTGTTAGTCCTCGAAACAAACCTGGGCGAAGAAAAGTTGTTTGCATTTAAAGAGGTGAAGTATGTTTTATGAGAACAAAAAACTGCCCGGAAAAACAACGTCCCCGGACAGTCTCCATATTTTAATATACCAGTTCTACAAATTCAGGCCCATAATTAGCGAAGGGAATATACCCAACAAGATATTCAGGCAAATAGCTGTTATGGCAACAGCTTTATACTCAAAAGGTATCCTCAGTTTTTCCTCCGATTCGCTTTCCTTGGTTATCATCACATTGGCCACTCCCAGATAATAATATACTGCCATCGCAGAATTTAAGATTCCGAAAAGTACAAGTATTATATGTCCTGCCTGCAACATTTGTTCGAATACAAACAGCTTGGCAAAGAATCCGGCAAAAATAGGAATACCACTCAGCGACAGCATTGCGAATGCCAGTACAGCCACCATTAGCGGCTGATGCTTTCTCAACCCGAAGAAATGAGATATATCTTCATTCTCCTTTCCTCGGCAAACACCCAGTATAACTGCAAAGGCAGCTATCCCTGCCAGGCTGTAAGCCGATGCGTAATAAAGCACAGCATTGGCAGAACTGCCTACAGCAAGCAATGTCATCATCATAAAGCCGGCATGCGAGATACCCGAATATGCCATCATACGCTTGATGTTGCGTTGCTTCATCGCAGTAAGGTTACCTACGGTCATCGTAAGGATAGAGAGTACTATCAAGACTATCTGATAGCTTGGTGTAACAGCAACCGACAGTATGCTTATCACTTTGAATAAAGCAGCTATAGCCGCCACTTTTACCAAAGTGCTCATCATTGCCGTTACCAGTGTAGGCGAACCTTCGTACACATCAGGCGCCCAGAAGTGGAACGGAACGACAGATGCTTTGAACATCAGCCCTACTGTGAGCATTATAAAACCAATATGGAACCATACCGGCAACGAAACTGCCTGTGAAGTCGCGTTTGCTATCGCCGAAATATCAAACGATCCGATAGCACCATATATCAGGGCGATACCAAACAGGATGAAACTGGAAGCAAAAGCCCCCATAATAAAATATTTCATACCTGCCTCGTTGCTTCTTTCGCTTTTCGGATTGCTGGCGGCAAGTGTATAGGCACATATGGAAAGGACTTCGAGACCAATGAAAAACATAGCAAAATTCCCGAACGAAACCATTGCTACCGCTCCTGCCAGCATAAATACCTTGAGCGATATATAGTCTGCAATTTTTACAAAATTCTGTTGGTAAAATTTCGGGCTCATTGTTATTGCCAGAATAGCAAGGACAATAAACAGTATGGAAAACGCCTGCGAAAAGCCGGTATTCTTCACCATGTTATATTTATCTGCTTCGATAAATGCTTCGCCGAGATAAAACTCCGTTACCCCCATACCCAGTATAGCTATCAACCCTAAAAGGACAACAGGTACAAGTACCTTCCTCAGGTTGAATATTTCTAACAACAGGCTGATAATCCCTAATCCCGAAATGGCTATTAATGTGCTCATTATATATCTGTGTATTTTTTATCTGTTAATATACATCACTATTTCCGACAGGCTCGAACCTACCAGGTCTGTTACCGGCTTCACATACACCCCGAAGAAAAACAGTACGAGGACTATAATGCCGAATACTGTAGTTTCTGTTTTCGACAAGTCGAAGAACGAACCTTCGTAACGCGGGCCAAGCATTACCTGCTGGAACATACGAAGCATAAACAAGGCTCCAAGGAAAAGCGATGTACCTATTGCAATTGCATACCACATACCTACCTGATACAGTCCGTACATGATTGTAAATTCGCCAATGAAATTGAATGTCAGCGGCACTCCTATCGAAGACAATATGCTAAGGAAGAATGCTACTGTAAATTTAGGAGAACCCGAAGCTAACCCGCCCAATTTGGATATAGAAAGCGTCTTCGTCCGGTGCTGTATCACATCTACCGAATAAAACAGGGCTACTATACCAAACCCGTGCGCAAGTATCAGTACTACAGCCCCCTGCATAGCATCGTAAGTCAGCGCATACGCTCCCGCGGCAACAAAGCCGACATGCGAAAGCGAGGCATAGGCCATAAAACGTTTGAGGTCATCTTGCCTCAATGCCATTATCGCCCCATACACCACACCGATTATACAAAGGATAAGGATTACCGTGCGCAACTCTTGTGCTGCATAAGGTGCAGTAGGTATCTGCCAGCGCATTACACTATATGCCCCCATTTTCGACATAAGCCCTGCAAGCAGCATCGTACCCACTGCCGGAGCCTTCTGGTAGACATTTGCCTGCCATGTGTGGAAGGGAAAGATAGGTATTTTGATAGCGTAAGCAAGGAAAAATGCGAGAAATATGCATATTTGCTCCGTATTGTTCAAATTGGCTTTGTAGAAATCTTCGAGCAGGAAACTGCCCACTTTGGTGTACATATAGATAATAGCACCCATCATAAAGAGCGACCCAACAAACGTGAACAGGAAAAATGTCATGGCTGCCTTACGGCGTTTTGCCATTTCGCCATTGCCCCAAAGCACTATGATGAAATAGATAGGGATCAACGACATTTCCCAGAACACATAATAAAGCAATGCATCGCTACTCAGGAATGCGCCTGTCATGGCAAAAGCCATAAACATGATAAGGGCGTATAATAGTTTCTCGTTCTTAAACTCACGGTTGAGCGAGGCCAGTATTATCACAGGCAACAGTATAGTCGTAAGCAATACCATTGCAATGGCAAGTCCATCCGCTTTCAACGAAAATGTTATATTCGGATTGCTAATCCATCCGGTGCTGAAATTAATAGTCCCGGTTTCCCCGTATTTAAGATATAAAGCTACGGAAAATACAGCTGCGGCCACGCTAAACAATATGGCAGCCTTCGAGGCAAACCTGTTGCCGCAAAAATATGTAAAGATTGCTCCTCCCAGCAGTATAATCAAGATAATTACAATATTCATATTTCCTTAAAATTTTATACGAGAAATAAACAAATGATTAGCGCACTAAACCCTAATACAAAGAAAAAGAGATAAAAACCAAGGCTTCCGTTTTGCATCCTTTTAGCAGGCACAGACAGTACTTCCACCAGTTCGCCGGCACCTTTGAATACATTCTTGAGCAGTTCTTCTACAACCCGGTTGAAAAAGTTGGCTAAAGCATAGATTGGTTTTACAAACAATGTGTTATATATCTCGTCGATGTAGTATTTATTGTAAAGCACTTTCGAGAATCCGGTTATCTTATCATCCTCAGCAGGTACAGCAGATTTCTTCACATAGATATAATACGCCAACCCCAGACCGGCGAAAGCTATAATGGTAGAAATAGCCATCGTCAATGCCTGTTCGCCTATCGGCGGATGTTCGGCAAAGGCTATCTGCGGTAATACGGGTTCGAGATATCCGTTGAGCCAGCTAAAGCCAAATGGCATGCTGATAATCCCTCCGAAGAATGCAAGGAATGCAAGGATCATCAAAGGGATAGTCATTGATTTAGGCGACTCGTGCAAATGGTGCTTTTGTTCTTCCGTCCCCCTAAAATCTTTGAAGAAAGTAAGGAAAAGCGCACGGAACATATAGAAAGCTGTAAGCAACGACGCCAATAATGCTATAAACCAAAGTATTTTATTCTGTTCGAAAGCCACCATCATTATCTCGTCTTTGGATACAAACCCGGCTAAAGGCGGAATACCTGCTATGGAGAAAGTTGCCGTAATGAATGTAAAGAATGTAATTGCCATCACTTTTTTCAGGCCACCCATACGGCGCATATCCTGTTCGCCACCCATTGCATGTATCACCGAACCGGAGCCAAGGAACAGGCAGGCTTTGAAGAATGCGTGTGTAATAACGTGGAATACTGCCACATGATATGCTCCCAATCCTAGAGCTAGGAACATTAGCCCCAATTGCGAAACGGTAGAATAGGCCAGTACTTTCTTTATATCGGTCTGTGCAATAGCTATCGAAGCGGCAAACAAGGCCGTTACTGCTCCCACTATTGCCATCAGCATTTGAATATCGGGAGTGAGGTCGAACACAAAATTGAGGCGCGTAACCATAAAGATACCCGCAGTAACCATCGTAGCAGCATGTATCAACGCCGATACGGGTGTAGGGCCTGCCATTGCATCGGGCAACCATGTATAAAGCGGTATCTGCGCACTCTTACCCGTTGCACCGATAAACAACGCTAAAGTAGCCACCCCCAAGAGGGAAGATACTTCCGGATTTGAAGTACTCGAAACAGCTTCGCTAAGTGTAGCATAGTCTACTGTATTGAACAGATAGCCGAGTGTAAATATACCTACAAGAAACCCCAAGTCGCCGATACGGTTCATAATGAAAGCTTTCTTTGCGGCATTATTGTTTTTATGGTCGCGCGACCAAAATCCGATAAGCAGGTAAGAACACAATCCTACGCCTTCCCATCCGATGAACATTACCAGAAGGTTGCTTCCCGATACCAGTACAGTCATAAAAAATATAAACAGGTTGAGGTAAGAGAAGTAGCGGTCTATATTCCTGTCGTCCTTCATATACCCCATCGAATATATGTGTATCAGGGTACCGATTCCGGTTACGAACAGCAGCCAGATAAGCGACAGTTGGTCGAAGGAAAACGACATATCGGTGGTGAACTCACCCAAGGCTATCCACTGGAAGAAGTTGATTTCGACGACTTCGCCTGTAGAAAGCAGGCGGATGAAAAATATACATGTTACAACAAAGCTGATAAGGACAGCCGTTGTGCCTATTATACCCGTCATACAACGCCCGGTGGTTGTCTTGCCTACCAAAAGGTTGATAAGAAAACCCACGAACGGACTAAGCAGAAGTAATAATACTAATATTGTTTCCATCCGTATCTATCCTTTTAAGTTTTTTAGTTTGTCAATATCGGTTGTCCCTATATTGCGGAATACCGCTACCAGAATAGCCAACCCGACTGCTACCTCGGCAGCGGCTACAGCCATCGAGAAAATAACAAATACCTGTCCGCTGGTATCCTGATGATACACCGAAAACACCGTGAGCAGCATATTGGCAGCTGCCAACATGAGTTCGACCGACATCAGCATGACTATCGTACTGCGGCGGTACAGTATTCCTATCGCCCCCACTGTAAAGAGGAGAATGGAGAGGTAGATGTAGTTGTTTATCCCTACTTGTTCTAACATATTATCCAACATATCTTTATGCGTTTTTCTCTTTTTTCGAAATCAATACAGCGCCTATCATGGCGGCAAGCAACAATATGGCGGCAAACTCGAAGGGTACGAGGTATTCTTCGAGCAATACTTGCCCGATCACACTCACCGACTGGAAATCGGCTCCTTCTGCCTTATAGCTTTCTATCACCGGTGTAGATTTCAGCATTGCAGCCAGAAGTACAAGCCCCATCAGGCATGCCGATACGGTAGCGGCAATGCGGCTCGCCACCTTCTTTTTCGGTTCGTGCTGCTCACTTAGGTTCATAAGCATCAGCGTGAAAAGCAACAACACGATAATAGCCCCGGCATAAACCACAATATTGATTACTGCCAGAAACAAAGCGTTGAGCATCAGGTAGTGCCCCGAAATGGAAAAGAAGCAGATAATCATATACACGGCACTATGTATGGGATTCTTCGACAATACAGTCAGAAGTCCCGTGCCTAATGTTATAGCTGCCAGAATGTAAAAAATTATTGTAATCATATTTCGGTTACGAGTTACGAGTTACAAGTTACAAGCGATTCATAACTTATAATTCATAATTTATAATTATTTAATCGTATTTTCTTGCCTTAGCGTCTTCTACGGAAATTACAAGTTTGTCTTTTCCATAGATAAAATCTTCCCTTTCCAGTTTCGGCTTTACCAACAGTTTCGATTTGGTGAGGAAAATAGCTTCTTTCGGACAGGCATCTTCGCACAATCCGCAAAAAATGCAGCGCAACATGTTTATTTCGTAAACAGCCGCATATTTCTCTTCGCGGTAAAGATGTTCTTCTCCTTTTTTGCGTTCGGCGGCAACCATCGTAATAGCCTCGGCCGGACATGCCAGTGCGCACAACCCGCAGGCAGTACAACGCTCCCGTCCCTCTTCGTCGCGCATCAGTACGTGCTGCCCACGATATACGGGGCTGAACTCGCGCTTTTGTTCAGGATATTGTACTGTATTCTTTTGGGCGAAGAAGTGTTTTATTGTAATACCCAGACCTTTTATGATAGCAGGCAGGTAGATACGTTCGGCAAAGGTCATTTTTTTATCAGAAACCTCTACTTTCTTGCCCGACAACGATATATTTTTTATATCCATTAGATTTACTTATTTGAATATCAGCGTAAAAATACCAACAAGGAATATGTTTGCTATAGCCAGCGGCAACAGTATCTTCCATCCGAGGTTCATCAGCTGGTCGTACCTGAATCTTGGTATTGTCCAGCGCACCCACATATAGAAGAATATAAAGAATGCAGTTTTGCCAAGCATCGCCAACACTCCTATACCGCTCGCAATGTTCATTCCCCAGTTTTCGCGTACCCAGTCGATAAACGGATAGTTGTACCCGCCAAAGAAAAGCACCGAAATAAATGCCGATGAGAAAAACATACTTGCATATTCCGAAAACATGAAGAATCCCATTCCCAGTGAAGAGTATTCTGTATGATGGCCGTTAACCAGCTCCGACTCACACTCGGCAAGGTCGAACGGCGTACGGTTGCATTCGGCAAACGAACAGACAAGGAAAATAAGGAAAGTCAACGGCTGATAGATCACATTCCATTGCATACCGTGCCATCCGCCTTGTTGTTCCGATATGTCTACCAGGCTAAGCGAGCCTGTCATCATTATCAGGGCGATGAGCGAAAGCCCCATAGCTACTTCGTAGGATATCATTTGCGCACCTGCACGGATACCTCCTATGAGCGAGTATTTGTTGTTCGATGCCCATCCTCCTATTATTATGCCATATACACTGGTGGAAAGCACAGCTACTATATAGAGTATGCCTACGTTTACATCGGCTATATATGGTTTTACTATATACGATTCGAGCAAGCCGGGAATGGAAATAATAAATTCTTCTCCCCACGGGATGAGAGCCACACCCAATAGTGAGACTATCATAGCGATAGCCGGGCCGCAAATAAACAATATCTTGTTGGGGGTATTGGGCATAAACTCTTCTTTAGCGAAAAGCTTTGTTCCGTCGCAAATAGGTTGCAACAGCCCGAATATTCCGGCGCGGTTTGGCCCATACCTGTCTTGCAGGAAACCCGCTACTTTTCGTTCGGCATAGGTGGAATACAAGGCAAAAAGCATTGTGACGGCAAATACCAGAACGATTAAAATAAGTTTTTCAATAATAATTGCAACTTCCATATTTTTTTAATAGTTACGGGTTACGAGCTACGAGTTACAAGACAACTGACTCTTAAGACTCGTTTACTTGTAACTTGCAACTTGTAACTATTTTTTCGTTTTCTTTATAGCTTCCAACTCATTAGCATCGTAAGGCACATCCTCCATGCTTATCTTTTTACGGTCTTCTTCCCTACCCTCCAATATAAATTCGTCGGTATCTATTTTCACCTTGCTTTGCGGGATAGTATAATTGTTGACATTGTTTACTGAGTATTTCTGGAACTGGCGAGGCCCTTCTATCGTCCAGTCGTCTACATTCTTGTGTTCGAAGCGGCATTCATTGCAGATAAAGTCTTCGGCTTCGTGCCACTGGTCTTTGCGTACTGTTACACGCAATACGCTATCGCCAAACATCCACAGGGTAACTTTTCCCGAACACTTGGTACAGTGGCGATGTGCATCGAATTTCTTGGTAAACCATACACGCGACTTGAAACGGAATGTCTTGTCCGTCAGTGCACCTACAGGACAAACGTCTATTACATTACCCGAAAAATCGTTATCTATCGCCCTTTCGATATGTGTAGAAATCTGCGCATGGTCGCCCCTGCCCAACACTCCATGCACGCGTTCGGGCGTCAGCTGGTCGGCCAGCCTAACGCAACGGTAGCAAAGGATACAGCGGTTCATATGCAACTGTATATACGGGCCTATGTCTTCGGGCTCGAAAGTCCTTTTCTTTTCTACGAAACGCGACTTAAAGTTTCCATTATTGAATGCCAAATCCTGCAGGTCGCATTCGCCTGCCTGATCGCAAACAGGGCAATCGAGCGGGTGATTGATAAGCAGAAACTCAGAAATGGCATTACGGGCTGTAACTGCACGTTCGGATGTGGCACTTTTCACCTCCATTCCTTCCTGAACGGCTGTAACACAAGATGGTTGCAGCTTAGGCATCGGGCGAGGGTCGCGTTCGCTACCTTTGGTTACTTCCACCAGGCAACAACGGCATTTACCTCCGGTTTGTTGCAGCTTGGAGTAATAGCACATAGCAGGAGGAACACATTCGCCGCCAATCATACGGGCAGCTTGCAGGACTGTAGTCCCCGGCTCTACATCTATGGTTTGTCCGTCTATTGTAATTTTCATATTTCAGTTACATGTTACGAGTTACAAGTTACAGGTCAGATACAAGTTGACAAGCAGACTAGTAAACGAGTTAAATGTATTTTATCTTTATCTTCATTTGCTAATTATACTAATTCCCCAATTTACTCATTGTATCGGCACATTGGTATATCAGTACATTAAACCATTAGCCTAGCAGGTGTCTTACCTTTTCCATCGGTTCGTCGGCAAAGTGATCCCTGTTCTTCACCTTTTCGGGGAAGCGCACATGGTATTCAAACTCTTCGCGGAAATGGCGGATAGCAGCAGCTACCGGCCACGCGGCAGCATCGCCCAACGGACAGATGGTATTTCCTTCTATCTGGCTCTGTATGCTCCACAGGAGGTCTATATCTTCTTCGCGCCCCTGACCGTTCTCGATACGACGCAATATGTTGTCCATCCAGCCTGTTCCTTCGCGGCAAGGAGAGCATTGCCCACAGCTTTCGTGATGGAAGAAGCGTGCAAAGTTCCATGTATTGCGAACGATACATGCAGAATCGTTATATACAATGAATCCACCCGAGCCAAGTGACGAACCTGTAACAAAGCCTCCGTCGGACCACGATTCGTACGACATCAGGCGGTCTTCGCCATTTGCTGTTTTAAAAATATATTGAGGTGGCAGGATAGGCACGGATGCTCCACCCGGAATAATGGCTTTGAGTGGACGGTCGTCCATCATCCCGCCGCAATATTCATCAGAATGGAAAAATTCGTCTACAGTCAGTCCCATTTCTATCTCATAAACACCGGGATTCTTGATATGCCCGGATGCCGAGATAAGTTTAGTGCCTGTAGATTTACCGATTCCTATTTTGGCATATTCTTCGCCTCCGTTGTTTATTACCCATGCTACGTTGGATATAGATTCTACATTGTTGACAACGGTAGGTTCGCCCCACAACCCGCTTACGGCAGGGAACGGCGGTTTGATACGCGGATTTCCACGCTTGCCTTCAAGCGACTCTATAAGGGCGGTTTCTTCGCCGCAAACATATGCTCCTGCACCACAGTGTACATGGAGGTCGAGATCGAAGCCTGTGCCAAGTATGTTTTTGCCAAGCCATCCGTTTGCATAAGCTTCTTTTATGGCTTTTTCCAATATCTTGTATATCCACATATATTCGCCGCGGATATAGATATATGAGAGATTGGCTTCGAGGGCATAGCTGGATACGATAGCCCCTTCGATGAGAAGGTGCGGAAGATGATGCATCAGGTGACGGTCTTTAAATGTACCCGGTTCCGATTCATCGGCATTGACTACCAGATGACGGGGTTTTCCCGATTGCTTGTCTATAAAGCTCCATTTGAGCCCCATAGGGAAACCGGCTCCTCCACGTCCGCGAATACCCGAAGCTTTTACCTGTTCTATCACATCGTTGGGCGACATGGTTTTCAGGGCTTTCTCTACCGCAGCATATCCTCCGTTTTTGCGATAAACTTCGTATTCCTGTATTCCGGGAATATCTATTTTTTCGAATAATATCTTTTTGGCCATTTTTATTAGTTACGAGTTACAAGTTACGAGTTACAAGTCAGATACAGGTAGACAAGTAAACGGGTTATTTGCTAATTTGCTAATTAAAAAAACAGCATATTAGCTTACCGGCACATTATATCATTGACACTTTACCTTGTTTACAATCTTCTATCAGGGCGTCTATTTTCTCTTTGGTAAGATGTTCGTGATAGTTGTCGCCAAGCTGAAGCATAGGTCCATAACCGCAAGCTCCCAGACACTCAACACCTACCACGCTGAACATACCGTCGGGTGTAGTTTCACCTTCTTTTACGCCCAACTTCCGACATGTATATTCCATCAACTCTTCGCCCTTGCGCAATGCACAACATGATGTGCGGCAAAACTCGAACATATATTTAGCTACCGGTTTTGTATTGAGCATACTATAGAAAGTAGCCACTTCGTAAACTTCGATAGGTTTTACTTCGAGTATTTCGGCAACTTTGTCCATCAATTCCAGGCTGAGCCAGTTGTCGTGGGCATCCTGAACGGCATGAAGGACAGGCAGCATCGCCGATTTCTTTTTGTCGACGGGATAACGGCTCAACAGTTCGTTGATACGCGCCATCAAGGCGTCCGATAGGTTTATTATTTGTTTGTATTCTCTCATTTCAGTTAACACTCAATAGTTAGCAGTTAACAGTATATTAATTAAAACAATTTTTATAATCTTCTTAATTTGCTAATTTTCGAATTAGCAAATTAATTATGCATCCAATTCTCCTGCAATAACATTTATACTCGAAAGAGTAGCCAGTGCATCGGAAATAGTTTCTCCTTTTATCATTTCGCGGAATGCCTGATAATATATAAAGCATGGACGGCGGAAATGTACACGGTACGGAGCACGCGAACCATCGGTTATCATGTAAATGCCAAGTTCGCCGTTGGCAGCCTCTACTGAGTGGTAGACTTCGGCTACAGGAACAGGCACTTCTCCCATCACTATCTTGAAGTGGTCGATCAACGCTTCCATTTTTGTATATACTTCATCTTTAGGAGGGAGGTAATAATCAGGCACATCGGCGTGGTAAGAACCTTCGGGCATATTATCACGCGCCTGACGCATTATCTTGAGACTTTCTTTTATTTCGGCTGCACGTACACACCAGCGGTCGTAGGTATCGCCGGACTGGCCTACAGGCACTATAAAATCAAAGTCTTCGTACGAACTGTATGGTTGGGCTACGCGCACATCGTAATCGACACCTGTAGCACGGAGGTTAGGCCCTGTAAATCCGTAATTGACAGCCTGTTCGGCACTTATAGCACCTACCCCTATCAGGCGATCCATGAAGATACGGTTGCGCATGAGAAGCCTCTCGAGCTGATCCCATGCTTTAGGGAATCCTTCGAGAAATTCGTCTATCTTGCGCCATGCTGTTTCTGTAAAATCGCGTTCGAAGCCGCCTATGCGTCCCATATTGGTAGTCATACGCGCGCCACAAATTTCTTCGTATATTTCGTAAGCCAGTTCGCGATATTTCATTACATAGAGGAAGGGTGTGTATGCGCCCAAGTCGACTCCTAGTATGGAGTTACAGATAAGGTGGTCGGTAATACGTGCCATTTCCATGATGATGACCCGCATATATTGTGCGCGTTTAGGCACTTCTACACCGAGAGCCTTCTCTACTGCCATCCACCAAGCCATATTGTTGATCGGCGCAGAACAATAGTTAAGACGGTCGGTTAGCGTAGTTATCTGGTAGAAAGTGCGATGTTCCGCTATTTTTTCGAAAGCCCGGTGAATATATCCTACAGTGGTATCGGCATCGAGAATTATATCTCCGTCCATCAATAGGATATTTTGAAATACACCGTGTGTAGACGGGTGTGTAGGCCCGAAGTTAAGGACGCTCAACTCCCTGCCGTCTTTCTGGTCTTGCTCTCGTACTATCTTTGCAAAGGGGTGTTCCTGATTATTTAGCTGATCTATCATTTCCTTACTTTGCTTTTAGTTATTTGGTTCATAATTATGAGGTGTACGTCCAAAAAACCTGTCGTCTTTATCGGTACGTCCGGCATCTTCGAGTGGATGGTCTTTACGCATAGGGAAAGAAATCATACCCTCATCGTTTAAGATACGCTTGAGGTTAGGATGTCCGGCAAAGATGATTCCATAGAAATCGTAGGTTTCGCGCTCCATCCAGTTTGCCGACTGAAATATTCCGGTTACCGAATCGGTTTGAGGATTATTTCCGTCAAGAAATAGTTTTACCCTTACTCGTACGTTGTCTATCCAATTGTGCAGTAAATAGACTACTGCAAATTGCTCATTTTGGGGATTATCCGGATAATGTACGCCACACAGGTCGGTAAGAAAATTGAACCGTAGGGTTTCATCTTCTTTCATAAAGCGGATGATTTCTTTGCCCACCAACGGGTTTGCTTCGAAAGTCAGTATATCCTGTTCCATTCTGAAATTAAAGACATCAGAACCGAACTTTTCATTTATCTTATTTTCTATTGCAGTAGTTTCTAGTCCCATGTGTGGCTTAGTCTAGTTTATATGATTTCAAGAGTTCTTCATATCTTTCGGAACTCCGGCGATATATAGATTCGTGTTTTACAAGTTCCTGCAACTGCATAACCCCATCGAGAATTTGTTCGGGACGCGGCGGACAGCCCGGCACATACACGTCTACCGGTATTATCTTGTCGATACCCTGCAATACGGAGTATGTATCGAAGATACCTCCCGACGAGGCACAGGCTCCAACAGCGATCACCCATTTAGGTTCTGCCATTTGTTCGTAGACATGGCGGAGGATAGGCCCCATTTTTTTAGAGATAGTCCCCATCACCATTAACATATCGGCCTGACGTGGGGAGAAGCTGTTACGCTCGGCACCAAATCGCCCCATATCGTAGGTGGAAGCCATAGTTGCCATAAACTCGATACCACAACAAGAGGTGGCAAAGGGCAATGGCCATAAAGAGTTCGCACGTGCAAGCCCGATTACATAATCGAACTTAGTAGCGAAAAAACCTTCTCCCCTATATCCTTCGGGAGCCGGCACTACTTTTATATCTGATGATTTGCTCATAATCTTATTTCTCGTCTTTTATTTCTCCCAATCTAAAGCTCTTCGTTTAACCTCGTAAAGAAGGCCTACTATAATTATCGCTATAAAGATGCCCATTTTCCCAAATCCTTCCCACGAGAGTTCCTGAAAGTTTACTGCCCAAGGATACATAAAAACAATCTCTATATCGAAAAGAACAAATAATATAGCTACCAGAAAATAGCGAATATGGAACGGGCGGCGTGCATCCCCTATCGGATCAAGTCCGCATTCGAAATTGGCCATTTTCCGGGCATTTTTACGCTTGGGACCGATGAGGTTTGAAACAAAAACTATAGCAAAAACGAAAACTACAGAAAATGCAACCTGCATCAATATGGGTAGAAAGTCATATAGATTAGATGTCATAATGATATTTTTAACACACTTTGTTTTTACAGCATCAAAGATACTTGAATTATTATCAATAACGAACAAAAAATCTAACATATTTCGCTAAAACAATAATAAAAAGTATCTATAAGTCAGCATTTTCGCCGTTTTGCTTAGTGAAGTTTACAAATTCACATCAAAATGCTGTTTTTTCACCTAGTGCATATTTCAATTTTTAATATTAAAAAAAATACGTTTATTTTCATACTCTATTTTAACAAACCAAATAATGAAATAGTTGTCGATTCTTTTGTTATCATATATCATTTTTCATTTACACAAAAGGTCTTTGGTTGTAATTCTCCATCCATATAAAAAAAACACATATTTTAATTAACTGATAAGCAGCACCCTGCAAAATAATTTAAAAAAATATTGTGTCAACTATTGCAAGATTGAAATACTTGCCATATCTTTGCATCGCATTTGAGAGAAAATGCTACTAAAAAAATGGTGTGGTAGTTCAGTTGGTTAGAATACCTGCCTGTCACGCAGGGGGTCGCGGGTTCGAGTCCCGTCCATACCGCCAAGGAGCCTGTTAATCGATTGATTGACAGGCTTTTATTTTTTATTGTATTGCACTTGTGTTGCAAACCTGCATTTGTTCCATTCCTTTCCTGCTATTACGCAATACAGAAAAATATCCGCAAACTGGATAAATTTCACTAAATTTGCTCCCGATTCAATAATCATCGTATGCAAAACAAGTACCGTAAAATGTATAATGAGAATTTGTTGGGGACATCGGATGTTTCCATTCTTAAATTCTATTATGCCAGTTTTAAGTTACAATATAGCAAAGGTAAAATTACCGATGTAAGCCGCTTTTTGGATGATTGTGCAAAAATATCCGAAGATACAAACCTTATATTGAAACTGTCCGGTTTAATTCCTTTTTTCAACTTGTTCTTTGGAACAGGAAGAGAACAGAAGCATATTGCTGAAATAATCAGAACTAAACGTGAAGAGGTTGAAAAACTATTCATGCAAGATGATATTTCTGATGAGACTATAAAGTCTTTGTTATATGGCATATCACCTCTTACACACGCTGGTAGTTTAACAGAAGAAGATGTCCTGCAATTAATTAAAGAGAAAATCCTTAAATGCTATTCTATTAAGGGTAAGAAGCAGTTGGGCGACCGGATTTTCGGCTATCTGCTGGCTTCGGAGCTACTTCCAGCATATACGCCTGATGAACGTTTGGAGGCATGGCATAAGCTGGTCGGTACGGATATCGCTCCCTCGGATACCAAACTACACGCAACTCCCTACCTGAACCGGAGCAATGTCGATACACGGACACTACTCAAACATCTGGACTCTATCCGCGAGTTTTACAGTGAAATCGGTTTGATGAAAACCGTTCTTATTATCCAAAAAGATATGGATAAACTGTCCGGAAAATCCTGATTTTCGCCCCTCGTACCGATTTATTTCCCCTTGTTTTACTCTCTGCCATAACAGGCTGACTTGTCCCATTCTGTGAAGCCTTGTCCCGTATTGTCCCGGAGACGCAAGTTGCTTATTCCCAGAGAAATTACATTATATATTTGTCTTTCGAAATTTCTAAAATTATTAGTAAAATGAGAAAGACATTCAAGAAATTCTGGTTAAAATCAGAAAATGAGGAAGCTGTTGAGAACAGCATTCCTGAAGAACAAGCGTCGTCTGTTGACAAGGCGATGAGTAACCTAATCAAGATGAAAGAGGCTACCAAACTTCTAAAAGCCTCTGCGCCCACCGTCCGTAAATACGCCCGGCTCGGTTATTACAAAGAATACCGTTTTGGGGAGAAGCTCGTCTTCTATGATAAAGAGGAGATTTTAAACTTTATCCTAAATAGATGTAGAACGACAGAAGAATCTTGATCCCGATGAAAGAGAAAACAGATTCTTCTGTCCGTCAATCCAAAAATGAGCGGATTGAGGCATACTTGCAGGAGAAATACGATTTCCGTTTTAATGTGATAAAATCCAAACCGGAGTATCACACAAAGAATGACAATAATCCGTTTCAGCCTGTTACCAAGTTTGCCCTCAATTCTTTCAAACGACGGATTGATACAGAGCTGGGCATTTCTACATCGGCAGACAATATTCGAACTATCCTCGAAAGCGACTTTTCGCCAAAGGTGCATCCGGTTAAAGACTATTTCCGGCAATTGCTACGTATAGAGCCTGCCATAAACCAATATATCCTCCAATTAGCGCAGACTGTAACCACCGCCAATCCTGAAAAATGGAACGAATACCTCACAAAATGGTTAGTGGGCGTGGGTGCCAATGCTCTGGAAGATGTGGGCTGTCAGAACCATACTTGTTTGGTATTGACTGGAGAACAGGGGCGGTTTAAGACAACATGGTTAGACCATCTTTGTCCGCAGTCGCTAAAGAGCTATCTGTTTACCGGAAAGATAGATCCACAAAATAAAGATGTATTGACGATGATTGCCGAATACCTGTTTATCAATATCGATGACCAGTTAAAAGCCCTGAATAAGCGGGATGAAAACGAATTAAAGAATCTGATAACGACTCCGGCTGTTAAATATCGTCGTCCTTATGATGTGTATATTGAAGAATATCCACATTTAGCCAGCTTCATGGCATCGGTCAATGGTAATGATTTTCTGACTGATCCGACTGGCAGTCGTAGGTTCTTGCCGTTCGAGGTTATCAGTATCGACATCAAAACAGCGGAGCAAATCAATATGGATAATGTATTCTCCGAAGTGATGTGGCTTTTGGATAATGGCTATCGCTATTGGTTTGTCGAGGAAGAAATTACGGAGCTGCACAGGCTTAGCCAACAATTCCACGTACAGACTACCGAATATGAAATGCTACTGAAAGGATTCGAGAAGCCGGAAGCCGATGAAGAATGTTATATGACTACTTCGGAGGTATTAAGCTACTTGCAGGCATATACATTGGTAAAACTGTCCGAAAAGCGAATGGGCGAAGCTCTGCGTAAAGCTGAATTTGAACGGCTCTCCAAGCGATTGACGAAAGGAGCTAATCCGGTTCAATGCTACCGGATAAAGAAAATCAAGCCGAATCCATTCTTCGACCGTGATTTATAGAAATATAGATATGGATTATTCTTCTTACTACCTTACTACAATCATATATAATCCAGTGAAAGAAAAAGGATTAAGTCGTAGTAAGAAGCAAAAATCGCATCTTACTCTCATCCTACTACCTTACTACAGAGTAGTAGTTACTACAAAATATAATCATACTACATAAATATAATTGATTATCAGTTTAATACATAGATTCATTTGTGTAGTAAGTAAAACTGCTAAAAAATAAGAAAATGAAAAATTCAAATTATATAAGTATAAAGCAATACCTTGATAATAAAGGAATCTATCCGGTAAAAGACCGGGGATATTACGGAATGTATCTCTCCCCTCTGCGAAATGACAGTAATCCCAGTTTCAAAGTTGATTATGATAAAGATTTATGGTATGACTTCGGATCGAATGAAGGCGGTTCAATAGTTGACCTCGTGATGAAGTTGGAAAATTGTTCGCTGGCAGAAGCACTCCGACAATTGGAAAATTCTTTTTCCTTTCATCGGAATGACACTCTGCCTATTTCTCCTAAACTAGAAAGCCGAGAATCGGCACTAACCATTACGGATATAAAACCGCTCGCTCACCCTGCTTTGCTTGATTACCTGAAAGAACGGAATATAAATACCGACATCGCGAAACAATATTGTTCGGAAATCCATTATTCCATTGCGGACAAACCTTATTTCGCAGTCGGCTTTCGGAACGATGCCGGAGGATGGGAGCTTCGGAACAGATATTTCAAAGGAAGTACTACTCCAAAGAATATAACAACCATAAACAACGGTAACAATGCAGTTATGCTATTCGAGGGTTTCATAGACTATCTCTCTTATCTCTCATTAAAACAGAACGCTTCGCCAACAATTGACTCGGCAATATTGAACTCAATCTCCAATCTTCCGAAAGCGATTCCGTTTCTTCAAACCCATCAAACAATACACGCCTTTTTGGATAACGATGAAGCCGGAAAGCGGGCTGTTCAGAGTTTAAGCCCGGTATGTAAAGAAGTAATCGACCAGTCTATTTTCTATCGAAACCATAAAGACCTGAACGATTACTGGCGGGATAAATCCAACCTACAAAAACAGCCTGAAAAGGATAGAGTCACCGTCCAGATTAAGCGGCAAGTTCCAATGAAAAAGAAAGGGCGCAGCTTATAAGCTAACCTTTGTGCGAAGTGCATTGCAAGACGTCAGTTTGTTACCACAAACTGCGCTTGCCGCCTAAACCGCTTTCGCTGGCGGGGAACTGCAATCGCTTCGCTCTCGACAGTTTTTTGAACCAAATAATAAAAGAAAAGATGAAAAGTACTTATATAAAATTCCGATGTACAGAATCAGAGAAAGAGAGAATCGAGGGTCTGGCTGAAAGGTCGGGAGTAACCCTTTCCGAGTATTGCCGGCAACAATGTCTGACTGGCCGGATACTTGCCAGCCCAAAGCTAAGCCCGGAAGAGATTTCATACTTCCAGGAACTGAAAGAACATAATAATGCCATTGCCAGGCTCGCCAATCTTATAAGAAACAAAGACCCGCAATTAGTAATCGCTATTGCGGAATATCTGGAACAGTCCCGACAGTTGTATAACCGATTCTTTTAGGCGTATGATTGCGAAAGGAAAAGCGATAGCCCATGGAGGCAATGCGATTGATTACGCTTTGCGTGAGGGTAAACTTGATAAGATAGTTGGCAGAAATATGATTGAGAGTGATGCGCCTGCCGACATTTTCCGGGAGTTTGAAATGGTTAATCAGCATAACTACCGATGCAAAAACAAGTATATGCGCTATGAGATAGGTATATCTCCACAGGATATAGATAAGCTAAAGCCGGAGGATATGATTAAAATAGCTCGGATGTTTGCCAGTAAAATGGGATTACAGAATCATCAATGGATAGCCTGTACTCATAAAGACACCGGGAAACCGCATATCCACCTGATTGCAAACCGTATCGGAGTTGATAGCAAAGTGTTCGATACAACCTTTGTGAGCAACCGTTCGGCAAAGATTGCAGAAGAAATAAGCCGTGAAATGGGATTGACGATTGCCAAAGATGTTCAGAAACAAAAGGAACATCAGAAAGCTCATACAGACCCCGCACGGCAACAGACGAAAGAGAAGCTCCAGCGAATTGCTTATTATGAATTGTTTAAGAATACCTGTTTAGAGGGCTTTTTATATGGATTAAAGAAAGAGGGTGTCGACATCGAACCAGCGAAGAATAAACAGGGGAAGACCTATGGAATCCGATTCACTTACGAGGGGCAAACATTCAAAGCTTCGGAGATCGGACGGGAGTTCGGATTCCGATCGCTTGCGGGGAACTTTTCTTCTTCACTGGAAGAGAATCATTCGCAACAAGTTCAGCATGTCCATAACCAAGATACGAGTAATCAACAATCCTCTTTGGGAGTAACTTCCGGTATAGTTTCACTATTAGCCGACCTGTTTACTCCAAATGGACACAATCCCGAAGAAGACAATACATTGAAACATAAAAAGAAGAAAACCAAAAAACGATATTATGGACGACAACAATAGGAACTCTAAACGTAGAAATAAGTTTGCAGGGAAAGAGGATATTTCCCGAGAAACGGCAGATAGCATCCTATCTGCTCAAATTGACCGGCTTCGAGAAATATCCCGAACAAACGATGAAACGGCAAGCCAAGTCAGGGAGAGTGTAAATATCTTATATGAGAAGCAAATTTCAGTTGATACAGCAAAGTTCGAGCAACTGAATCGGCACTTCATTAATGAAATGGAGAACAAGCTTCGGAAAGTAAAACAACCATCCAAAGGCTTGAAGTGGTATATAGCAATGTGGGTTATAACGCTGGCATCAACATTTCTTGCCGGATATTTCATTCATGAATACAGGGAGTGGAAAGAGAAAGCTGTGTATTGGCATCAGCGGTATGAGGAGATTAAAGTTGAAAAATAAGAGAAAATATGGTTTTTCAAGCAAAAATATGGTTGATTTGCAGAGTTTTAGTATTTTTGCAGGCTGTAAATTTATTAGGATATTATTTTTGTATGTGTCCTTGATGCTTTTGAAGCAAAAATGTATGAACTATACACCTTTTGTAAAACTGTAATTGTTCAATAGTGCAATATTATGACAGAAAATTTGTTTATTAAGAATCTTTCAGAAGAAAAGAGAAATGGTTATGGGACACCAGAAACAGCAATAGATCAAGCGAATTCTTGTGATGCCTTATCAAGTGATATTTACACTGATGACAAACGCTTTATATATGAACTATTACAAAATGCTGATGATGCAAGTAGTCAAAGTGGGAAACTTGAATTTCAAATTGATTTTGTTCAAGATTACGTAATTATCTCACATAAAGGAGAACAATTTTCGGAAGTTGATATAAAATCTATCTGTAGTGTTGGAGACGGAAATAAGAAAGGAGATGAAAACAAAACTGGATTCAAAGGGATTGGTTTTAAATCCGTGTTTGCCTATTCAGAATTCGTAATTATTAAGTCAGGTAAATTCTGTTTTAAATTTGACAAACAAGAATGCAATAAATGGAATCAAATTTGGGGAGATGAAGATAATTGGAAAACAAGGCGGAAAGCTGAATTTAAAGACGATGACATCAAAATGCCTTGGCAGATCATTCCAATTTGCACTGAAATACCCACTGAATTAAAAGATTTATCCGTTCTCGCTCAAGACGAATATAAGGTATCTACAATAATACGGCACAATAAGATTGAAGATTTAAAAAAATCACTAATAGATCTTTTTTCAGAAAGTCAGATTGTCTTATTTTTACGTAGCAAAGAAATACAAATTACAATTAATACTGATCAAACCATAGTGCTTGAAAAGTTGGTTATTGGCAACACAACTCATTTGAAACGTAATAACGAAACTATAAGCGAATGGTTAATTGAAACAACACAATTTGATGTCCCTCAAGAGGTTCAACATCAAATTAAGGACAACAATAGATATCCTCGTAAATTAAGGGAATCTAAAAAAACAGAAATGTCATTTGCTATTCAGTTGGAAAAAGGGAAGATAAAATCAACAGATAATGAAAAGCGTCTTCTATTTACCTATTTGCCTACTTCTGTAAATCTAAATCTACCATTTCTAATCAATGCTAATTTCTTAACAGATGCAGGAAGGCAAAATATACATAAAGATTTGGAGTGGAATCAGTGGATTTTTAAACAAATTCCATTGAAGTTCTTCAGTTGGATTGCGAAACTTGCTGAGAAAAACAGCAAATACAAGACACAAATATTCGCTATTATTCCACGAAAACTGACAGGTTATGATGACTTGGAGTCTAAGTTCAATGAAGGATATAGTGATGCTATTAATACAATTGCTTTTATTCCAAATCAATCTGGTAATTTGCTCAAAATATCAGAGGCTTTACTTGATGATACAAATATTTCCAATTTTATCAACAAGCAAATTCTTGCAAAATACGTTAACAGAGAGAGAGAGAAACAATTTTCAAATTCTTCTTTTATTCCTGTAAATGGGAAATATGTATTGAAGGAATTAGGTGTAGAAATATTCAGAGTAGATGATTTAGAGAACTTCTTTATTTCTGATATTTTTTCAACTGAACATCAATTATCTGAAAATTTCAACCTGATTTCTTTTCTCTTTGAGCAGGCGAATAGAAACAGAAAAAGTAATGAAGATAATGATTGGAATTTTCGCTTAAAACATATTCCGTTTATTTTTGACGAGAAAGAAGTTTTACAAAAACCGGAGCATATATACTTCCCATCTGCAAATTTTTCTGAAGATTTTGAAGAAGATATATGCATTGTTCACGAAAAAATAGTAGAAGAAATAAATAGAAACAAACAGATTAAAAGTTGGGTTGAAAGTTTAGGGGTAAAAGAACCCACCGATGTAAGTTTTATAGAAAAAAGCATTATTGGAGATAGTGATTTTATTACGAAAGAGAATGCTATAAAAATTGGCAGATATACATTTAATGCCTATAAAAAGGGGCTTCTTTTAGAAAAGCACTTTTTTGATTTAAAAAATTGTGCTGTTTTAACAAAAAAAGGATCTTTACTAAAAGCTCAAGATTGTTTTTTGTCCGATTTTTACGAACCTGAATTAAAATTAGAGAGAGTATGTGATACTGATTTTTTTGTCTCTGACGACTATTTTGCTGATGGAGATATGAAAAGCGAATGGAAAACATTCTTCCTAAAAATGGGAATCGTTGATGATATCAAGAGCACAAATCTGACCATTAGCATTTCCGGAGAGTCTGATAAGAAAAAAGCAAATCGTTTTGATAATATTTTTATCGAAAAGGTAAAAAAAGCAAGCGAAAAATATTCTTGGGTTTCTTATGATGGTTGGACTACTGATAATAGAGGTTATAGTTTTTATGCAACTGAAATATATTGTGGCGATCAATTACCTTTTTTACAGTATACGTCAGATTATCAATTTTCAAAGATGTATTTTGAAAAAGTTTTCGCAAACATTAGTCCTTCTAACATAGATGTAGATAAGGATGTTTCTGTATATGGATATACGGGATTCTATGGTAGATCTATATCCTCAAATCAGTTAAACAAACAAGATTCTCCAACCAATTACTTCAAATGGGTCATAGAGAATATTAATATTTTCCCAAGCGTTCAAGGTCATTGCCTAAAAGCTGTGGATGTTTTTAACAATAACATACATAATATTAAAGAAATTGCAGGAAGATATCTTCCTGTACTTGATTATGATGGAATTGTATCTCCGGAATGGTTAGGCCTATTAGGTTTCAAAAAGCAAATTGAGATTCAGGATTATTTAGATATCCTTACTAAAATATCACAAGAAAACAACATCGAAGAACAACAGAAAAACAAAAAACGCGCCACTCTTATCTATCAATGTATAGGTGAATTATTACCTAATCTACACGCTATTGATATTGAAAAGATTAAGAATTGGAGCAGAAGCAATAGATTATTAGCGAAAGATGGCAAATTCTATTTTTCAAAGGATTTATCATTGGTTACAGTTGATGGATTTAATGCAAATAATCTAATATATACAGACCTAAAAGCCACAGATTGCATTATCGACCTTTTTCGCTTATGGGGAGTGAATGTCATCAATAAGGTCGATCCAAAGTTTTCAAGTGCTATCATCAAACAAGACAACTTAAAAACACAACTTTATCACATAGCTCCTTTACTTGCATTAGTGGCTGTCGAAAAATCTAAGAGCAAAAAGGAATGGGAAAACGAGTATAACAGAATTACTCAAAAACTTTCTGAAATATCATTTTATGAGACAACTGAGATTTGGCTCTCATATGGAGATGAAAATGACCTACAACAAAAAAGCACCTATTCTGACGGGAATAATTTTTACTATGTTGGGAATTGGTACAAGCCACGTGTATTAGATGGATTAGTGGAGCCTCTTTGCAAATTTCTAAAAATTCAATACGCAGAACGCATTCTAACCGTTTTACTTTCTGACTATTTTTCAGAAGGTCTTGATTACTTGGAGGAAAAAGGTTTTGATGTTTCTCTAATTCCTGAAAATCTAAAAAATCCTCCAATAGAAGAACGGGTGCCAAATCAGACGATTCGAATTTATAATCAATCGGATGAAGACTTGGGAAGAAAAGGAGAGATGATTGTATTTGAAGAATTAAAACAAATTTACTCGAAGAAATACAATCAACCTATTAAAGATACGAAAAGTGGATTTACCATCGGTAGCAATATTGAAGTCATTTGGCGTAATAAAGATGAAAATACAAAAATAGATCATGACTTTAAAGTGATAGAAAATGGCAAAGAAATATACATAGAGAGTAAAGCGACATCCTATGGGAAAAATGTTGAAAAGGTAGCGCTATATATCTCCGGAAATGAGCTCAATCTAATGGAAACTGCCGAGAAATATTTAATTGCAAGAGTATATGATACTTTTGGAAATTCAAGTATTGAATTTGTTAAATTGCAATTAGATAATGTAACGGATTGAATTAAATTACTCCCCAATCTCCTTTTTGATAAAATCTTCCAGAACTCTCTTATCCGGCAACTGAACTAAATATTTAGAAACAAACAACTGGTTATCCATGCCGGAAGTGGCGTATTTCGCCAAAGCCTCGCCTTTGCTTCCGCAAAGGATAAGTCCGATAGGGGGATTATCGCCATCTGACATTTCATTGTCTTTATAATAATTCAGATAGACATTCATCTGCCCGGCATCGGCATGGTCGAACTTGCCGATTTTTAGATCAATCAAAATATGGCTTTTCAGAATGCGATGATAGAAAACCAAGTCGATGCGGTAGTGAGTGTTGTCAAATGTGATTCGTTTCTGGCGAGCTTCAAAACAGAACCCGGTACCAAGTTCTATCAGAAATTTCTGTAAATGGTCTAAAATAGCTTGTTCCAATTCTGATTCGCTATATTCTGATCGTTCTTCCAATCCAAGAAATTCCAAGAAGTACGGATCACGAATAACATCTATACTTTGAGCCGGTTTCTGATTCTTGAATTTACTAATGATAGCTGCTTTGTTTTTAGACAAACCGGTTCGAACGTATAAAGCTGTATTGATAGCGCGTTCCAGCTCTCTGACATTCCAATTATTTTTTATTGTTTCAACCTCATAGAATAGGCGTTCAAGAGGATCATCAAACCTAATCAGTTCTATAAAATGGGTAAAACTTAATTGAGACAGAAGCGTTTCGGGAGAAATTGGATACTCATCTTGTAATTCGGCGGTCATTGACCCCCGAATTGGAATTGGCAAGCGTTCTTGTAATTCGGGGGTTATTGAACCCCGAATTTGAGGATATGTATTATAAAATGCACGACAAGAACGTAAGGATCTGGCATCCAATCCTTTTATCCCTTTTGCTTTTATCTTCTTCGCCATTTCTTCGAGCAGACGAGTCCCATATTGCGCCCGGTCTTCCCCATTTTGTTCAAACTCAACAATATAACAGCCAACCAGCCAGTTCCGGATAGTTAGATTGAGATTAACTACTTTCTTGGCGTTTAATTGTAATTGACAATGTGTTTGATAAACATTATCAATTAGTTGGTCGAAATTTTGATGTTTTACTATCATTGAATTTTGAATTATAGTACAAAGGTAATGAATTCATGTGGATTACGATTGCTTATTCAGGCTGTTTCTCAATGCTTTCAATCTGTTCGCCGCTTGCATATTGTCTACCTTAATATATCGCATAAACGCTGCTGGACTTTTATGCCCAGATATTCGCATAAGTTCCTCAGCAGGAAAACCGGAGAGATACATATTGGTACAGAATGACCTCCGGCAAGTATGCGAAGATATCATTTCCCATTTCTCATGAACTTCTTTGACACGGAGATTCCCTTTTTTGCGAACAATCTCTACCTTTTGTTTTAGTTTGGCTTTCTTACCAAGTTCTTTCAGGCGTTCGTTAAACTTATAGCTGGGTATTTTTGGCAGGTCATAATCATATTTTTCCAAAATCTCTGGCACATAGTCAATCATCGGAATAATAACCGCTTTGTGAACTTTACGTTGTTTTAGGTTGATAGTTTCGTTGGCAACATCAATATGTTCCGGACTAAGTGTGGATAGGTCACTGTATCGCAATCCAGTGAAACACCCTACGATAAATACATCCCGAATCTCTTCCAGTTCTTTGTCGTCCGAAAGACTGAGCTTATAAATCTTAGCAAGTTCATTCTCGTTTAAGTAAATAGCATCGGTTTCTTCTTCAACGACCTTGAAATAAGTAAGGTCAACTGCCGGAATAGTTCCTTTGGCTATTTGGTAATTAACGAACCCCTTTAATAGTCGGATAATCTTTCCAGCGGAGTTCGTCAGTAAGCCGATTGTTCCGTCCGGCTTCTCCGCCTTGTAGAAAAGGTAATCCATAAATTCATTATAGAATTTCAAATTAAGATTACGGAATGTAACAGGTTGTGATGAATGCTCCTTAAAATTGGTCAGATGCTTTTTTAGGGATTTGTAGTCTTTTATCTGGTCGGCAGAAACCTTGCCTTTTTTCTCTTCAATGTAAAGCTCCAATGTATCGAACATGTTTACCCGATTAGAGCGTTGTTCGTACTCTCGGTTCTTTTCCAGTTCAAGCAACACAAAATCCACAATAGGGTCTATGCCGTTGTCTTTAGCGTAGGTTAATATCTCACCCAGCTTCGATGTGATTTTTGTCAAAACAGAATCAATCTCTTCAAATTCGGGACAAGCACGTTTTATCCAACGCTTTTTATCATCCCAATGGTCGGGCTTGATATTATATCCGGTAGATATAAATGTACGCTTTGTGCGATTGTAATTGTAGCGCACATACAAAGGAGTCTTTCCGTCGCCGGAAACATAATTTGGTTTGATGTAGGGATAATATAAATTTGCCATACCGCTAAATTTATTGTGTTGCATTTGTGTTGCAAATCTATAAAAACTATTCGAATAAGCAAAAAATATTAGAAACCAAAATATGCATAATGCTGATATTCAGCAATTATTAGAAAGTATTGAAAACTATTAGAAAATAAATAGAGTCCCGTCCATACCGCATAAGCAAACGCTAATAGTCTACAAATGAGATTATTAGCGTTTTTGCATTTTGGTCTTGTCCCATCATTGTCCCGCAGTTAGGAAAACGGATCACCGTAAAAATTTGAGGGATTAAGAATTTAAGCATATAATTTAGTTAATCTGAATAAGAAAAATGCTTTATCCCTAACCCCTCTGAATTGCGATCAGAACGCCTCTGGCTCGTTTTTTTGGTAAATTTCATATTCTCCACATTCGGGTATATACTGGATATGTGTTCTATCTTTATACCTCGTAATTTCCGATATATCCTTATTTGCATTATCGCTGTAATAAACATTGTAGGTAGTACAGTCATTATATTCATCATATTTAGGACTCCCTACGATAATGAAAGTACATGTTCTTTCAGAATCAATAACCTTTATGTCCTTTTTTCCAAAAATAATTTTTACCTTAAAAGCTTCCCATTCTCCCCCAGATTCTCCGTATAAATAATACTTATAGTATTCCGTCTGCTCCCCATTGAATGAATTACTTTGTGGTTTTTGTTGCTCATTTCTTTCTTCTTTGTTATAAACATATTGAACGGCATCCATAAGAGCATCCTCAGTACTACGTGGATAAAATCGGATAGAAGAAAAACCCTTACCCAGACCAGAATCTCCAAAATCCTTTATCAAAACATCCCCAAAACCACAGAAATTAAACAAGTATAAAGCACCCACTAAAGAAGCAGCACTGACCTTGATAACCCACTTGTAATACTTTGGGTTAGACTTAACCATAATTTCATTGCCCAAAGCATAAGGGTCTGGCACAGAAATACGAGCAGGACTAATGACACGAGTCAAACCAATAAATATCCCCAAACCACTCAAAATAGCAGAAATCATCAAACTGACTACACAAGTGAAAGAAATATCCTGAATATCCCAAGCAGGAACAATACTATTGGAAAGGAAAAACCACAACCAATAAACCACACACAGAGCAGGCAAGACGCCAAAAAATAACAGATTGGAAATACCGCCATTAGACAAAGGAACAGAATGAAACCAAGCAACATCCCGCTCAACACCATTAGAAACCTCCTTCGAAGTATAAGTAACACCATCCTTAAAAGAATCTGCATAAACGTAAGCATCACGCTCACCAGACTTGGAATCACGCCTAACCTGCAACTTATCAAAGCACCAATCACCAAAAGAACCAAGATGACCAAAAACACACTTAACCACTTCGAAAACCTCGTCACTGCATTTTTCAGCAACCATCATTAAAATGAGAAGCACACACAAAACTAAACAAACTAAAAAAATTACTAAACCATCCATGATGTTTTTTATTTTATTGATTCAACAAATCCTTCTCAGAAAAAGTTAAGATGATCTTTTTATTGGGGTTTTCTACTACTACATCATTTTCTTTTTCCATAAATGTTGATTGAATTTAAAATCCGTAATGCATTTAGACAGTTTTTAGAGGAATAGATAAATGAAAAAACTTATTTTTTGTTGTATTTGTATATTGGCGATGATGGCTTGCGGCGAACGCAATTCCATTATGGGGCGTT
>NZ_QVMQ01000003.1:123656-174777 GCF_010501105.1 Dysgonomonas sp. 511
GTAGAGATGACAGACGATCTACTTATCTTTACGTCAAAAGATGAGTCTGATATAATAATCCGTCTCAGGCGGCTGAAAGAAGAATATTAGTAACTTGGCAATGTGCATTCGTGTGAAAATTAAACAGTTACTTAAAGTTTAGCTAAGAATTCACACAATTTTTTTACAGCCAAAGCCCTGTGGCTTACTTGGTTTTTTATGTCGTTGCCCAGTTCGGCAAAAGTTTGGTCGTAACCATCGGGCATAAACACGGGATCGTAGCCGAACCCAGCCGATCCTTTTTCTTCTTCAATGATCCTGCCCTCTATTTTTCCTTCGAAGAGGTGTCCTCCCCCGGTCAGTACAAGGGCTATAACGGTGCGGAAGCGGGCTTTTCTGTTTTCCACTCCCTGCATTTCGTGCAACAGTTTTTTCATGTTTGCTTTGGCATCGTGCCCGTCTCCTGCATATCGCGCCGAATAGACGCCCGGAGCGCCATTCAGGGCATCTACTTCCAGTCCGGTATCGTCGCCGAAACAGTCGAAACCATATTTTTCTTTTATATAGCCGGCCTTTATCAGTGCGTTTTCTTGCAGTGTAGTTCCTGTTTCGGCTATGTCTTCGGTACAGCCTATATCTTTAAGGCTCAATATTTGGAACGAATCGCCGACAACGTTCCTTACTTCTTCCAGTTTGTGGGCGTTGTTGGTGGCAAATACTAATTGAGGTTTCATTTCTCTTCGAGTGAATTGTAGGTTTCCAATGCTTTTTCCAATACGTTCAGCGCATTTGCAAGGTCTTCCTTGTTGAGTACATAGGCTATCCGTACTTCATTTTTACCTAGTCCGGGAGTAGTATAGAAACCTGAAGCAGGAGCCATGAAAATAGTTTGTCCTTCGTATTCGAAATCCGAAAGGCACCATGCACAAAATTTATCGGCATCGTCGACCGGAAGGCGTGCCACAGTATAAAATGCGCCCATAGGGATGGGAGAGTAAACCCCCGGAATACGGTTGAGTCGGTCGATAAGGAATTTGCGGCGTTCCACATATTCATCGTACATATCCCTCAGGTATTCAGGATCGGCATCGAGCGATGCTTCGGCTGCTATTTGCCCGATAAGGGGAGGGCTGAGGCGTGCCTGGCAGAACTTCATCACGGTTTTGCGCAGTTCCTTATTTTTGGTAATCAGTGCACCTATACGGATGCCGCATTCGCTGTACCGTTTCGAAACGGAGTCGATAAGCACCACGTTTTCTTCTATCCCTACCAGATGGCAGGCTGAAATATATGGCGAACCTGTATATATAAATTCGCGGTACACCTCATCCGAAAACAGGTAGAGGTCATATTTCTGAACCAAATGTTTTATCTGGTTCATTTCGGCACGCGAATATAAGTATCCTGTCGGATTATTGGGGTTGCAGATCATTATACCCTTTGTGCGTTCGTTGATTAGTTCCTCAAATCTTTCGATAGGGGGAAGCGCAAAGCCTTCCTCTATGCTCGATGGCACTGTGCGGATAATGGCTCCTGCCGACACGGCAAATGCCATATAGTTGGCATACGCAGGTTCGGGAACGATAATTTCGTCACCCGGGTTGAGGCAGGCAAGGAATGCAAAAAGTACAGCTTCCGAGCCGCCGGTAGTGATGATGATATCGTCGGCCGATACGTTTATATTATATTTAGCATAATAGTTTACCAGTTTTTCCCTGTACGAACGGTTGCCGTCGCTGGGGCTGTATTCCAGTATCTTCCGGTCGATATTCCTTATCGCATCAAGTGCCGCTTCGGGTGTAGCCAGATCGGGTTGCCCGATATTCAGATGATACACTTTCAGTCCCCGGGCTTTAGCCGAGTCGGATAGGGGAGCCAGTTTCCGTATTGGTGAACTTGGCATTTCGACACCTCGCTGCGAAATTTGTGGCATAATGAAATCGTTAAGATAATTATTGTTTACAATGAGACGCAAAGATAAGTATTAGTTGCGATTTATAGGCTACAAGGTGTGATAATTTCTTTTCAGTTTATTTCCTAACAAAACAAAGGAAGTGTCCCAAAAGTAATCATCTGCTTCATTGCATCATTTATTAGCCATCGGTCACATGTTTTAGTATGCTTCCTTCTGTTTAAAAATGAGCGGCTTCGCATTTAATCACTTTTTGAACACTTCACTACATAAAACACAAAGAAGGTGTCCTTTATTACTTTTGGGGCACCTTCTTTGTCTATACCATATATTATTATATACTATCCATATTTCGCTTGATAAATTTATCCAACGCTTCGCCTTTCAGCATGCCATTGGATAACAGGGCGAGGTCTATCAGTTGGCGGATGCTTGCATCTTCGTTAGCATAGGCTTCTACAGCCTCCTTTTCCTTGCCTGTGGTTTCGGTTAGTATATTCTTTATTATAGGATGCTCGGTATTCAGCACAAGGTTGTAATTGTTTGGCATATCGCCGTAGAAATTCATACCTGTCTGCATGGCCGACATTTCTTTCATGCGGCGCATAAATTCGTTTTGCGTGATTTGTACAGGTTGGGCATTCATGTCCAACGCTTTATATTCCACGGTAAATTCAGTTTTATCTATAGTCGGCATTTGCGAAAGGAATGCATCTTTCAGCGCATCTTTTTCCTTGTCGGTAAGCGAAACCTCTTTCGAGTCCTCTTTCTGTATCAGGTTTTCAACCGTATCGCTATCTACACGAACAAAGCGGCTTTTCTCGAATTTTCGTTCAAGCAGGCCTGCCATGTGTACATCGAGTTGCCCGTCGAACAAGATTACATCGTAGCCTTTGTCTTTGGCTGTACCTATATATGAATATTGTTCATCGCGGTTGCTGGCATACAGGTAAATCAGGTTTCCGTCTTTGTCGGTCTGATTGGCAGAAATTAGTGTTTTATATTCTTCGAAGGTGAACGCTTTGCCATCAGTATTTTTCAGCAAGCAAAATTTCTGTGCACGCTCGTAAAATTTCTCATCTGTCAGCATACCATACTCAATGAATATTTTGAGGCTGTCCCATTTCTCTTCGAACTGTGTGCGGTCATTCTTGAAAATTTCCTCGAGCCTGTCGGCAACCTTCTTGGTGATATGACTTGAGATTTTTTTCACATTCTGGTCGCTTTGCAGGTATGAGCGCGAAACATTTAATGGTATATCCGGCGAATCTATCACCCCGTGCATCAGTGTAAGGAATTCTGGCACAATACCTTCCACCGAATCGGTGACGAATACCTGATTGCTGTACAACTGTATCTTGTTGCGGTTGGGATCTACATTGCTCTTTATTTGCGGAAAGTAAAGGATACCTGTCAGTTTGAAAGGATAGTCTACATTGAGGTGTATCCAGAACATCGGTTCGTCGGTAAATGGATACAACTCCTGATAGAATTTCTTATAATCCTCATCTTTCAGGTCGGCAGGCTTGCGCGTCCATAGCGGATTGGTGTCATTTATTACATTATCTTCCTCTTTTTCAACCGATTTGCCGTCTTTCCATTCTGTTTTTTTGCCAAATATGACAGGCACGGGAAGAAAACGACAGTATTTTTTGAGTAATTTTTCTATCTCGCTATTTTCCAGGAAATTTTTATTTTCATCATCTATATATAGAATAATGTCGGTACCCCTGTCATTTTTCTCTACGGCCTCTATTAAAAATTCAGGAGAACCGTCGCAACTCCATTTTACTGCTTCTGCGCCTTCTCTAAACGATTTAGTGACTATTTCTACCTTTTTGGATACCATAAACGAGGAATAGAAGCCCAATCCGAAATGCCCGATGATGGAATTGGCGTCATTTTTATATTTATCAAGAAACTCATTGGCTGAAGAAAAGGCTATCTGGTTGATATATTTATCTATTTCCTCGCTAGTCATACCTATTCCCCGGTCGGATATGGTAAGAGTCCCGTTTTCTTTGTCTAATTTCACACTTACAGCTAGATTTCCTAGCTCACCTTTGTATTCGCCTAAAGATGAGTATGTTTTGAGTTTTTGGGTGGCGTCAACGGCGTTGGAAACTAGTTCTCTGAGAAAAATTTCATGGTCGCTATACAGGAATTTCTTGATAATTGGGAAAATATTCTCAGTAGTTACCCCAATTTTTCCATTTTTTTTCATAATTAATTTGTTTATTATGTAAATATTCACTTATTTTGTATCGTATAAAGCAAATGGAGTGCCAAAAGGCTTATATATGTCAAAATGACCGAGCTCTTTAATGTATTATTTATTGTGGATCCAATTTTAATAAATAATATTTATGACATATATATCCTATCATTCTTCTTGCAATATGTTGAATAAAAGCAAATTATACAAGCATGCGTGTTTCTTATTACTGTAATGATGTAACTGTGATAAAATTTCTATATTTTTAGAAAAAAGTACACGATCTTTGTCTTGTTATTTTAAAGGAAATTGAAAAGGAATTATTAACAGCTGACATAGCTAGTATGTCGTAACAACTACAAAATTATGGCAACATTGGAAAAAAACAAACTGTTTGAAAATAAATTGATTGAGTTGCAAAACAATATGATGAATTTTGCACTTACTCTGACTTCTAACAGAGAAGAAGCGAAAGATCTGTTGCAGGAAACTACTTTGAGAGCCCTTGATAACAAAGAGAAATATTATGAGAATGTAAATTTCAAAGGATGGGTTTTCACTATCATGCACAATATATTTGTCAACAACTACCGCCGCGTGGTGCGTAGCCAGACTATGATAGACCAAACTGAAAATCTCTATCACTTGAATATGCCACAAGATTCGGGCTTCGATACTCCTGAAGGTGCATATACGATTGCCGAAATCATGAAGGTTATCAATAGCTTTGCCGACGAATACCGGGTGCCTTTCAGCATGCATGTATCGGGCTATAAGTATGAAGAAATTGCACAGCAACTAAAATTGCCGATTGGTACTGTCAAAAGCCGTATCTTCTTTGCACGTAAGAGGTTGCAAGAGCTCTTGGCTGATTATAAATATCAAGATAGAGAATAACGGCTAGCCCTAAAAACCGTTAGGGGTTTGATTAGGCGAATAACTAATAATTTACGAAAAGAGGCTGTCCTGCTTTTGGGATAGCCTCTTATCTTATTATTGACTTCTCTGGCACCTGGTGGGGTTGCGGTAAACATCATACTCCCAGTTAGTTATGCAAAATGACCCGCCCATTTCTGTATGGACAATATAGCATCATTGTCGCCAAAGCCACTTGTAATTTATTCAGAGCCGCTCTTAAATCTGCTTTTTTATTTTTCATCAACGGTTCAAAAAGACTAGCCCCCTATTCGGCTACATCTTCCTCCTGAACAGCAACAAACGGTTGCTCCAGACTTTGCTGGTCTGTCATCCTGCAATTTCCGTAGAAATTAGCACCTGCTTCTATTTCAATGTTTTCGGCAGTTATCTCACCTTTGAAGAAGGATGTAGATTTCAAGCGCATGATTTCGGTAACTACAGCATCTCCTATAATCTTACCCATCAATTCTATGCTTGCCGCCTTTATATTTCCTGTTATACAGCCATCTGTACCTATTATGACTTTCCCTTCGCACGAGATATTCCCTTCTACATGGCCATCTATCCTCAAGTCGTCTTTTGATACCACATCGCCCGTAAATGTTGTAGATGGTGATAAAACACTGTGCGACCGTCCTAATGGGGCTACCGGAGCTGATGATGTAATTGTGCTTTCGTTCCTATTGCTTTTTTTAAACATACGTTAGTCTTTATATAGTTTATTCGTTCAGTTAGTGCGATCCAAATATAGTAATATATTTTCTTTTAGCAAAAACGTAGATCGCTTTTAAATTGTTAAATACATGCCCGTTGGTTTATCTTCATGCCTTAGTTTCAATATCAAGAGTAGACCATATAGACAGAAAATAAGCTATAAAGGAATAGCACAAACATAATGGCAAAAAGATTTATAATTACCAATGCCAGCGACTTTAGGTTGACCAATGCCCGGTTGCCACCATAAAACCTGCGGCAGCCCCTAAAGAAATAAAATGTAATATACATCATCAGAAATATCCACATCAATGCACTCAACTCTATATCGATATGCTCGAATATGTACAAAATATTCGGCTAGTTGACTGCCATTTTAGAGATAATTTTTTCTTCCGCGAAGCGATAGTAGCGGGCTACTTGAGCTGAGTGAAGGAAAAACTATTCGTATAAAATCTAAACAGTTACTTACTCTGTTTCTATTTCTATCGACAATACTTCGGAAGGTTTGGTTATTTGTGTTCCCGAATATTGCACAACAGCAGTCTTTCCATCTATGGTAAGCGTTGCATCCTGGTTGCTTATCTTCTTAATCTTTTTAGGCATATGGTATTTTACTATCAGCTTACCTTGTGCAAACATCTTTTTCATAGATTCATCTATCTTTCCGTCATCTTCGTCATCGTTTTCTCCCGACGATTTTGTGATGCGTTTAAAAGTTTTGCCGTCCCATGATAATTGCGAGTGTGCGCTAAATCTTTCGATAGGGAACTTGCCTGAAGGATTTGCCTTAAGTTCTTGCGCTTTGCTGCTGAGCTTGCCCAACGAAGCAAAAGCTTTGCTATAAGCATCGGTATTTTCAAACTCGCCAAACAGAGATATCTTTAATATACCAGTTTCGTCATCGTTCTGGATACGCACAAAGAGTGGTTCTATATTTTTCAGATCTTCTTTTATATCATCTGATATCTGTAAGGAGTCTTTTGCCATTTGGGCGAAACTGATTACACTGTCTTTGGGCAGCTTGGTTTTCGATGGCATCGACGATTGCGATACCATAGCCATCATTTCGCTGGCATCTAATGTCATATTGTATTTCAGCCCGTTGTTCTCCAGCAGATAGATATCTTCGTAAACCGAACAACTTGCAAGAAATATAGTAATAATAAGCGAAAGCGTAAATAATATCTTTTTCATGATATTTGATTAAAAAGGCTCCATCTCTTTTCGACAGAAGACGGAGCCAATATTATTATTCTAAATAAGTATAACCGTAAAGGCCCGAACGATAATTAGACAGGAATTCCTTACCCTCTTCTACCGTAATAGTACCTTGCTTGACGCTCGACGTAACCCATGTTTCTACTGTGCGTACAAGCTTCTTTGCGTTATATTGTGCATAGTCAAGCACTTCGGCTACAGTTTCGCCGTCGATCATCTGCTCTATCTTATAGCCGTCTTTATCTACGGAAATATGCACAGCATTGGTATCGCCGAAAAGGTTGTGCAGGTCGCCCAGAATTTCCTGGTAAGCACCCACAAGGAACACACCCAGATAGTATGCTTCATTTTTCTTCTTGGCGTGGACAGGCAGGTACGACGATTGGTTGCCGTTCGATATAAAGTTGTCTATCTTTCCGTCCGAATCGCAGGTTACGTCTTGCAATGTAGCCGTACGGTCGGGTTTCTCATCCAGACGATGGATAGGTATAATAGGGAACACCTGGTCGATAGCCCATGAGTCGGGCAACGACTGGAACAACGAGAAGTTGCAGAAATACTTATCCGGCAACAGTTTCGATAGTTGCTTCAACTCTTCGGGTGCATGCTTGGCACGTCCTGCAATCTGAAATATCTCGCGGGCGATGGAGAAATACAGGCGTTCTACCTGTGCGCGCGTTTTCAGGGTAAGCATACCCAGGCTAAACAAGTCGAGTGCCTCTTCGCGTATCTGCTGGGCATCGTGCCATGCTTCGAGCATACGGGTCTGGCTCAGGTTGTCCCATATTTCATACAGTTCGCGCACCAATTCATGGTCGTCTTCCGAGATATCTGCATTGTCGTCCCATTCGGGCAAGGTTGCGGTTTCCAGCACCTCGAATACCAGGATTGAATGGTGGGCGGTCAGCGAGCGTCCCGATTCTGTTATAATATTGGGATGAGGTATGTCATTCTTGTTGGCAGCATCGACCATCGTAGCGATGGAGTCGTTCACGTATTCCTGTATGGAATAGTTCACGCTGCTTTCGTTGTACGACGAGCGTGTGCCGTCATAGTCTACGCCCAAACCTCCGCCAATGTCTACAAACTCTACCTTGAAGCCCATAGCATGCAATTGCACATAGAATTGGGCAGCTTCGCGCAAGGCTGTCTTTATGCGGCGTATTTTGGTAATCTGGCTACCGATGTGGAAATGTATCAGGCGAAGCGATTCCTGCATATTGTTCTTTTCGAGATATGCCAACGCTTCGAGCAATTCGCTTGAGTTTAGCCCGAATTTGCTGCCATCGCCTCCCGATTCTTCCCATTTGCCACTGCCCGAACTTGCCAGCTTGATGCGTATGCCTATATTCGGCACTATTTTCAGCCGCTTGGCTATTTTGGCTATCAGGGGTATTTCGTTTAATTTTTCTACTACGATAAATATGCGTTTACCCATTTTCTGCGCCAGCAGAGCCAGCTCTATGTAGCTTTCGTCTTTATAGCCATTGCAAATGACGAGCGAATCCGAATCGGTATTGATGGCTATCACGGCATGCAACTCCGGTTTAGAACCCGCTTCGAGCCCGATATTGAATTTCTTACCGTGGCTGATAAGCTCTTCTACCACAGGGCGCATCTGGTTTACCTTTATGGGGTAGATAATATGGTTTTGCGCCTTGTACTCATATTCCTCGGCAGCTAGTTTAAAACAGGTCGAAATTTTTTCGATGCGGTTGTCCAGTATATCGGGAAAGCGTATCAGTACGGGAGCCGATATGTCACGAAGTTGCAGTTCGTCCATCAGTTCCTTCAAATCAACAGCTACCCCGTCTTTACGTGGAGTTACCACAACATTACCTTTCTCATTCACCGAAAAGTAATTGATACCCCATCCTGCGATGTTATAAAGCTCGGATGAGTCTTCGATACGCCATTTTCTCATTCTTTCGTGTAAGTGTAATAATAATTTAATTTGTTTTTAATGTCCGGTGTTCTGATATACTAATTCAGCCGGCATCTTCAATCGCGGCTTTCCATAATTTTTGTTATCTCGGCAATATACAGGTAATGAAAATCCTTTGCCGGGTACCATTGCCCTACCAGCTCTTTATCCAGAAAGGAAGCTTCTTCTATTTCTTGTACAAACAGCTTTTTGACAAACATAGCTGTATGGGCTTCGGCAAAATAGGGTACGCCGTCTTCGAAGAGCGGGTTAAAACCAACTTTTGCTATTTTATCTTCGTCGCGTCCTGAGGTTTTGCCCAGATAGCCGAGTTCCTTGAGGTACTTCTTGTCGAAGAAGGTTAGTGAAAACGAATCCGCACTATCCACAAATTCTTTGGTATAACGTTGCGGACGGATTACCACATAGGCTACTTCTTTGTTCCACATCACGCCAAACCCGCCCCAACTGGCGGTCATGGTATTTATACTGCCATCAGGTTTTGCTGCCGTAATGAGCATCCATTTGTTTTTCAACCCGAATGTATCGGGAGTAAAATCTTTTATATTTATTTCCTTAAAATCAGCCATATACTTATCCTTTAAAATACATTATATTGTTAAAAAGTAACAGATGTAACAGTTATTTTTAGTTATCAGTTAACAATATTTTTTCTCTTTAGATACAAGTAAACAAGATACGAGATACAGGTTATGTTTTACCGGAAACCAAGTCGTTAACTCGTCTACGGGTATCTTGTATCTCTCTAAAAAGTAACAAAAGTAACACATTTCTGCTGTTTTTTTATTGTTACTTTTTTTAGGTAGTACATCTTACTATCACCCTATAGATAAAAAAGTTGCAATAAAGTTGTGATTATAATTGCCCTTTCGTAAAATGCAAAACTAATCGAGTTTCAATACTGCAAGGAACGCTTTTTGTGGTACCTCTACGTTACCTACTTGTTTCATCCGTTTCTTTCCTTCTTTTTGTTTCTCAAGAAGCTTGCGTTTGCGCGAGATATCGCCTCCATAACATTTGGCCGTCACATCCTTGCGAACAGCCTTGATCGTTTCGCGGGCGATAATCTTCGCACCTATGGCGGCCTGTATGGCTATGTCGAATTGTTGACGTGGTATCAGTTCTTTCAACTTCTCACACATACGGCGTCCGAAATTAACTGCATTATCTATATGGGTAAGAGTCGACAATGCATCAACAGATTCCCCATTGAGCAGTATATCCAGTTTCACCAACCTGGCTTCGCGATAGTCGTGCATGTGGTAGTCGAATGATGCGTATCCTTTCGAGATACTTTTCAGCTTGTCGTAAAAGTCGATTACGATTTCGCCGAGCGGTATATCGTATATGATTTCTACACGGTCGCCCGAAATATATTCCTGCTTGATGAGGATACCGCGCTTGCCGAGGCACAGGGTCATGATAGGCCCTATGTATGTGGTGCTGGTAATTACCGATGCCCGTATGTATGGTTCTTCGATGTAGTCGATGAGGGTTGGGTCGGGCAATCCGGCGGGGTTATGCACTTCTTTGGTATTGCCTTTCTTGTCGTGCACAATGTAAGATACGTTGGGCACGGTGGTGATTACATCCATATTGAACTCGCGGTCGAGCCTTTCCTGTATGATTTCCATGTGCAACAACCCAAGGAATCCGCAACGGAATCCGAATCCCAATGCAACGGACGATTCGGGCTGAAAGGTGAGTGAGGCGTCGTTCAACTGCAATTTTTCGAGTGATGCGCGCAGGTCTTCGAAGTCTTCGCTCTCTATTGGATATACTCCGGCAAATACCATTGGTTTCACTTCTTCGAAACCTTCGATGGCTTTGCTGGCCGGCTTTTTTACATGGGTGATGGTATCTCCCACTTTTACTTCTTTCGATGTCTTTATTCCTGATATGATGTAGCCGACATCGCCGCATCCTACTTCATCTTTTGGCAACATTGTTAGTTTCAATACGCCTACTTCGTCTGCGTCATATTCTTTTCCCGTATTAATAAATTTAACCAGGTCTCCTTTTTTGATGCTGCCGTTTACTACTTTAAAATAGGCTATAATCCCCCGGAATGAATTGAATACAGAATCGAAGATCAATGCTTGCAATGGGGCTTCGGGATCACCTTTGGGGGCAGGGATGCGTTCGATAATTGCGTCTAATATATCGTAAACCCCTTCGCCGGTTTTGCCACTGGCACGAATAATTTCTTCCCGTTTTACCCCTAGTAGTTCAATAATCTGGTCTTCTACTTCGTCGGGCATGGCGCTAGGCAGGTCTATCTTGTTGAGGATAGGAATGATTTCGAGGTCGTTATCTATGGCCATATACAGGTTGGAGATGGTTTGCGCCTGAATGCCTTGTGCTGCATCAACAATCAGCAGAGCTCCTTCGCAGGCTGCGATGGAACGTGAAACTTCGTATGAGAAGTCGACGTGTCCGGGGGTATCTATCAGGTTGAGTATGTATTTTTCCCCTTTGTATGTATATTCCATTTGTATGGCATGGCTCTTGATTGTGATTCCTCGTTCACGCTCCAAATCCATATCGTCGAGCAACTGAGCCTGCAAGTTTTTACCTTCTACGGTTTTGGTATATTCCAACAATCTGTCGGCAAGCGTACTTTTTCCGTGGTCGATATGTGCAATAATGCAAAAGTTTCGTATTTTATTCATTTATAGTAATTGATTCTTTTTATAATCATGTTTGGGTATATTACCCCAATTTAGACTGCAAATATACGAAAGATATATCAACTTTTATCTATCTGTAAAGAATAGGTTTTCTAATTTTATTGAACAAAAAAAGAAAAAAGATAAATTTTTATTTTGAGATTAGAAAAAAGTGCATATCTTTGCAACGCTTTTGAGGAAAAGCAACGGTGCTATGCACTGGAGAGATGGCAGAGTGGTCGATTGCGGCGGTCTTGAAAACCGTTGAACTGCGAGGTTCCGGGGGTTCGAATCCCTCTCTCTCCGCAAACCAAAACATTAAAAGACGGCTTGTAGTCGTCTTTTTTCGTATATATACCTCTACGATACTGTTTTAACCCCTATATGTTAGTGTGTGTAATTGTATGCCGATATGTGCCATAATATGGCAATATTTGGCTCTTGTGTAACGAAATTGCCGAAACGTTACACAAAGCGTTACACAAAATTTTATATCTTTGAAATATAATCTTAAAATCAAAACAATATGGATAATGTTGTTGTGTCATTTGTATTTGACTTGAGGGGAGTAACAAAAGACAATGCAAAGAAAGAAGCTCCTATTCATGTTCGGGTATATGAACCTAAAACCAGAATAAGAAAATACATTCATACTAATGAATTTATATTGAAGAGCCAATATTCAGATGTTGGTACAGGTGGTTTATCCATAATCAAACATCCGAATGCAGCAGCAATCAAAGCACGTATAGATAAAATCTTCGCTAAAGTACAAGCCTTCGTCTATTCCGATAAGTGCGAGACAATGGAAGATGTAGAGAATTGGGACAAAGAAGATGATCTATCAACTACTAATGTCGTAGAGTTCATCAAAGCTGATCTACAAAGACGTGAAGTTTCGTTGTCTGTACTGGAGTATAACAATTCATTTATCAAACGTCTGGAAGAGTTTGGCAAAATAAAAACATTTGCAGACCTCACATATAGTAGGATTGAAGACTTTGATCTACATCTAAAAAAAACAATCAAATCACAACCGACATTGTACAAACGTCATTCTCTTTTCAAAGGCTATTTAGAGAAAGCCAGGCGAAGAGGACTGATTGAACGCAATCCTTATGATGAATTTACTTTCAAGAAAGGTAAATCGGACGATCCTGTATATCTTATTGAGTCGGAAGTAAAACAAATAATAAATTATAAACCTAAAGGTGCAGCAAAAGAAAGTCTTGAACGAGTAAGAGACTTATTTATCTTCCAATGTTATACTGGCTTATCATATACCGACCTCGAATCGTTTAGCAGAGATAGTATACAAGTTATTAACGGACAAAAGGAAATTCACGGCACCAGAAATAAAACAGGAGTACCCTATGTTGTTTTGCTTCTTCCGATAGCTGAAGAGATAGCAGATAAATACGATTATACACTACCTGTTATCAGTAACCAGAAATATAATGACTATCTGGGTACGTTAATAGAACGAATCGGGATAGACAAGAACGTTACCACTCATACAGGGCGACATACTTTCGGGACCTATCTAATAAACAAAGGAGTAAGTATAGAAGCTATCCCTAAGATTATGGGACATACTAATATGAAACAATCTCTTTTATATGCTCGGATGCTCGGAGTAACAGCCATCAACGAAATGAAAGAAAAACTACTCGATAAAGAAGAGAAGAACGCAAAATAAGAAGAATAGAATTGTTAAACATTTATAAATCTTTCTATATTTTCACACACTACCATACAGCAACATACAAAGCCATATATTTACATATAAATATCTAATTTTTAGCATTTTGTTTGCTTTTTAGTTATATGTATATTGCCTTTATTTTCTAAAACACATAAGGCAATGGATACAATATTAACCCTCACAGAGTATTCTGGATACATCGGAGTACCAGCAGAAGAAATAAATGGTCACTCCCGAAAATACGAACACAAAATACCTCGGCACCTATATTGGCTGTATCTGAACAAAAACGGAATAGGTAAAAGAACTATAGCCCGAAAATTCAATATGGTTCACTCTTCAATAGTGAACGGCATCAATACTATTTCCAATCTCATAGAAACAGAAGATAAAATACTTTCAGATTACGAAGGTTTTATATCTACTTTTTTGCATCAACAAGAATGCAACTAATATTTCATCAAAAACCAAAATATGTCAGAAAGAGTACAAACCCCATTCAATGGTATTACTACCATGCCTGCGTATCAGGAAGGCGATATGCTTTCACTGGTAAACTTACGCCCCGAAGGCGGTGTTTTAAACCCCGTTTCCCCCCGGAAAATAACACATGAACTATCACAGCAATACGACATTGTTTTCATCCATCAGAACAATGACTATAAAAACTGGATAGGAGTAATCAACCAAAACGGATATGCATCCGTATATTGGGATATATTGAGCGACAACCCCAAAACAATTACATCCTACATTCAAGATACCATACACAGCATTCAGCAAGTAGGAAATACCCTTTCGCTAATATCAGACAGTAATATATATTACCTGTTCTATCAGAATCAGGAATATACATTCTTAGGCGAACTTCCCGAAATACCTGTTATCCGGCTCGGCACAAACGCTACAGCTAAGGCGCAACTCTACTATGCCAACGAATATGGTAAAAACACCATTAGCAAAAACAACTTTGTCGATGCCACAAAGGGGCTGCTCAACAAAGGCAGGGATCAGCTTGTCGATCAATACGGTCAACAGTTCTTCGATGGGTTTATACTGCGTTATGCATTCAGGCTCTACGATGGCACTCTGGCTAAACATTCTCCACCGATACTGGCATTACCGCCAAAAGATATTACAGAAATAAAGCAGTTGCAGTTCCGCTTCTATTTCTATGATGGCGAATGGCTGACAGACGACTCCTTTGTTACTACCGAAGGCTTTACCCTCAATCTCGGCTACGATTTAACCGGGGAACTAAATAACTGGACTGAGATCATTAAGTCTGTCGATATTTTCATATCCCCTCCGTTGGGCATTTCCAATACCGAAGATATCGATTCCAATATACTAAACGATGTAACTAGTTTTTGGAATGTTATCAATATTCCTAAAACGTACACATCCGGCATCCTGTCAAAAGTAAGGGATGCTTCTACATTCTACCTTATACGAAGCCTTGATATCGGCACAACATCCGGTTTCCTCGGCGATATACTTCCCGATAAAGAAAAAGACGTTTCCCTGCTCGACAACCTCATCTATCAGGAGCTAATGGCTAACGACAACTTCTCGAACCATAAATACGGCGCATCCGCTACCTATGTCTATAACAACAGGCTGCATCTTGGAAATATAAAGACCACATTCTTTCGGGGCTTCCATCCAGGATACTTCAATTGGTGGACAGCCTACAACGGCGTTGACAAAACTACCGGCACTACCAGGCGCATAGTTACCGAAGTAGAAGTACAGGCCGGCACATCTGTCGGCAAGGTATATTCCGCTTACAGCGATTACTTTTCAGTCAGCAAGCTGTTCTCCAGTGCTATGATATCATACCCCGATCCGCGCGCACGCCGTATCACTATCTACGAGGTCGATGACAACAATGTATGGACACGCGTGTTTACCGCACCCCTGCAAACGCACAACTTCCTCAATGTCGCATATTACCTGAACGGGGATTTAAAGCCGATAGTGGGTGAAACAACACCACTACCTGTAACACCACCTGATACATCCAAAGAAGTCACCCTGTCGGAACCAAACAAGATAAAAGTATCCGAATTAAACAACCCTGTAGGTTTCCCCAATGCAAATACCTATCAGGTAGGCAACGGCACTATACTCGCTATGGCCACCAATGCTATGAACGTATCCGACCGCAACTACGGGCAGTACCCGTTGTATGTATTCACCACACAGGGCATATGGAATATGAATATCGGCGATGGCGAGGTGCTTTATTCCACTTTGTCTGCTCCCACATCATCCGAAACGCCCACTACTGCCATTGTAGGCGAAACACCCTATGGCGTTGCATTCACCACGCAGCGAGGGTTGAGTATTATCAACGGGCAGGCAGTACAATTTATCTCCCCGCAAATCGAACAACGCCCGTTGCCTTTAAGCATAGAGACAAACGCCCATTGCGATGGCGTTGTGTTCCTACCGGTCTACGAAAAATTTTCCGATATACTGAAGGGTATTTCCGCATTGATCTACAACCCGTATCACAACGAACTTATTATTAACACGCCCGGCAAAGATTCAAACTTTGTACTCCGGTTGGACTATAACCAGTTCTACCAATCTACCGAAAAGGTTGATCTGGTAGTCGGCAATGCCTTTCCCGAACTTTTGGTTATAGGCGACAATAAGGTAAAAGATTTTTCTTTATCTCAGCCCCCGTCCACTCACGTCAGTTTCATCATGCGCCCTTTGCAATTAGGCATTGTGGGTATCAAGAGGCTCGAAAGAATGATTATGAGAGGTACATTGTTCAATGTAAAGAATCCGGCGGAGGACAAATTCTCTATGGCTATTACATACCACTCCAACGATGGTGTCAACTTAATGGCTCTTCGCGGACTGTCTTTGCCGCAGGGCAATATCAGGGATAAGGATATGGGATTGTTCGGTTCTGGTAAATTCAGCCGTTTTTCATTCCTGTTTGCAGGTATGCTCGACGACAACAGCCAGATACAGTTTCTCGAATCGGTTATCAATGCAGAATACAACAATACCAAAATGAGGTAATAATTAAGGGGCTTTAAATCGACAAAGCCCCTTGTTCTATTCCGTTATTTTCGAATATTCGGATATGGTGTAGATATTCGGATGCACCATATTCTCAAACGCAACCATTTCCATTATTAGCTTATTGCCGTTGAGCTTATATTTTATACAAACTTTTTGATCTGAGTTTGCAATCCACTTTAGATAGCCGTCCTCTATCTTATAAGAGATAGCTTGGTCTTTCTCTAAAACAGATGAAACAATAATAGAATTTTTGTTATTTATTTCTATTCTAACTTCTTTTGCGTTAAATAATCCAGATTCAGGTATAATATCCGGCTCTCCATAATTACCCAAATACTCAGTAACCACCGCATCAACAGGATAAAGCACATCGCCTTTTTCCTCATCATACCGTGCCGGATTAATGGTCTTGCTATATTCCACCTTCCACTTGCCTACTATCTTTTCATCTATCATACTAGTTCCGTTACCTTGTTTGCCTCCGTCTGTTCCGTCATCATCCGATGAGCATGATGCAAACATCCCTATCAATAAAAATATATACAATATATGTTTCATTTCATGTAAAGATTAATCGTAAGCCAAAGTTAATAAAATATTCATATTTGTAGTATATGTATTATAAAAAGGTATGCTGCATAAAAAAATAGGGCTTATCTCACGACAAACCCTATCTCCCGATTAACCTTTAATTTAATAATACTGTATGAAACACATAATTTATCTTTACCGAAGATCAACTTCGCATATATTTTTTAGCATACTTCATATATTTCTTTTTGGCCGCTTTTCTTTCTTCGGGAGTCGATTTGTTATTTCGGCTCAATGGCGTAGAATAGAAGAAAGACGTTTGTTTGAGACTGAGCATATCTACATGCTTTGGAATCCATTTCTTACGTTTGAATCTGTTTATATCCTCCCTATTTACAGATACAAGTTTATTGCTGTATCGGATAACCTCTTCTGTCTGTTCATTTCCGTTAGCATCTTTCGTCTTTACTCTTTCTCTTACAGGCACTTCAAGAAGCATAACATGATACTGTTTGTTGAATGCCTTTTGCTTCATATCAGCCAAACGAATAGCAAGATTCATTTTTAGTGAGTGACGCCAATAGAAAAACCAATTACACAATCCTATGTAATATTCTTTAAAATCTGAACGTATAATACTTATAACTGACATCCTGTAGTAATGATAATTGTAAACAAAGAGGCTTGCAGCCTTTCAACTGCTAATTTACATATAAGCTTTTGTTCATGGCAATAATATGACCGGTAGTTTTCGACCACATAGCAATATTAGAAACTTGACTCTCCTACAGGTATTCTCAATCTTTCTCTGTCTTCTTCCTCTTTTATTATAACAGGCAAAGGCATTTCATAGAAACAAATATGAAGCCCTATCATGCGAGTCATAATAATATCATCGTGGTGTCCATCTTTGGCACCGAACGATCCGTTTTGCTTTTGTTCATATACTCTGGCTTCGTCTAAGGCATCTTCCGAACGCTCTATATAAGACTCTTCACGTAATACAGCCACATAAGTAGCACGTATCATCGGCTTAGTGCTCTTATTGGTATTAAAGCCATATTTGGCAGGAACACCCTCTTTTATCTTGTCGGCAGGAGTACGGCTATACAATTCATCGTAATATTCAGCAAGGATATTGAATATAGTTTCTGCATCATCTTCCTTCGATTCAGAGTCGTAAGTATTGCTTTCAACTACTAACAGGGCATTATTGTAATATTTGGCTATCTGTGCTGCAATCCAGATAGTAATATCCTTATCTATCCTACCTTTCCATTGTGCTACTATCTCTGGCTTGTCTCCGTATATCATGCCGAAACGGTCTATAACGGTAATGACACCCCAGTCGGCACCTTCCGATATTCCTTTCTGCGGATCGAAAACAACCAGGTATCTGTCCGATACCTTTTGTGTAGTATCTGGAAAATCCCAGATACACAGTTTATCCCTACTCTTGCGTTGTCTAAGTTTAGGATCACTACTCTTCATTGCCCCAGTAGCTTCCTTATCTTCTGCAAAACGGATATTAGAAAGAATAGTTTTCAAGTCTCTGTCTTTCATTTTAAACATAGTAGGACTTGCATCTGCGACAAGTTCCCCGACAGCAACAGGCGGTTTGCATTTGCTTCGCATTCTCTCTATATGTTTCGCCCTGAATGCAGGTAACCCGGAATCCTGGAATGCTTCTATATCATCACTAGGGAACTCTTGCATCATAAGTTCGTCCGTGTCCATTTCCGCATTTTTACCACGGTACCAGTTTAGATTTTCAAGAGTACATTCTTCGTGATTGGCAAACAGGTCTAGTTCTCGTTCCGTCAATGACAGTATAAAATCGACTATGTCTCCTTCTACTTTTTTGCCAGACTCATTATTATAGGATCCGTTTATAGGCTCTGTATATCTGTCATCATAATACCAGGGTAAGAAAATCGGCTCGAATGCTGTTTCTTCTTTTTTTGCTTTCAGCCATTGTGAGTGAAAATAATCTCCTACACCATTGGCTGTACTCTCATAGACAATCATAGTAAGAGGAACACGTTTGATAGGGCTTATTATACTACCGATAAGTTGTGAAGTCCCTTTTTTGGTAGTATTCGGATAGAAGGCTATTTCCGATAAGTGTGCTAATTTAGGGTTTTGGCTTCGGACAGACTCCGGTGCTTCGGCCGACCCAACAGTAATACGGCATCCTGTTTGATGAACTATTTTTATATTCTGGGTATTATTGAATGGTCCTATTGTATATTTTTCTCCGCTTATAGGTGGCATATTCTGGATAACCTTATCAAACATAGCGCGTATAGTATTGGCACTATCTTTTACGTGGGCAGCAATAACGCTATGCCAGTTCTTTTTATGTACTATCTGAATCCACGCCATATACAACTGCGTAACAGTTGATAGCCCCATTTGTCGGGCTTTGAGAATAATTATGCGTATCGGCACTCCGGACAACCTCATTGCTTCCAGTTTAGCAAGAAACCTTCTTTGTGCTCTTTTTAGCCGGAAGGGTATATCTTCTGCCGTATCTCCGTCCTCTATGGTCTGATAGGCTACGGCAAAATACTCGAAGTCGTATTTTATGCGCACCTCGCAAAAAGTAGTCCAGAATGCGAAATATGTTTTTATATTTAGCTCTATCCCTGTTTCTTCAAAGAGTTTAGCAACCGAACCGTATTTTTTCAGTTGCCTGCAAATCTTTGTTTTCATCATTTTTTCAGGAAGATAGAAAATACATATCTCTGTGTCTATATTAGATGTTAAGAAACAGGGTGCATCTGCTACTTTCAGGCACACCCTTTTCCCAACACACCCCTCTCCTGTAATAGGGTCATAAGGCTTATCTATTTCCTTATGCTTATGTGTATTCCTTTTTATTATATCATTTACATCAAGCAAGCTAAGGTATAATTATATGATAGTAAAAAGCCTGTTTTTCACAAAAACCTCCTAAACGGCGTCTTCGGCCTTTCCTCCTTAAAAGATCCGAACAAATCCGCCCTATTTCCTGTCTTGAAGCACACGTTAAATAAATAGTCGCTCCAAACCGGTTCACGCGTGTCTACCTCCCCTTCCTCCAGTTCGATAGGAGGATTGAGGTTTACTTTGCCTACTGCGTCTATCACAATGTCGCTGTCTTCGTAGTAGTTACCTTTAAAACTGATTACATTGTCGAGGTCTTCTCTTTCTTTGCATGAGTAATATTTTGTTTCCATAATTGTTAATTGATTAATTGTTCTTTTTCTTCATCGGTCAAAATGCGGTCGAATACTGCGAGTTGCAGAATGCCTTCATTGTCGAGGTCTTCGTGAATATTCCATGTGAGCAAGCATTTTCCATATCATAGGTCAACAGGTCGGCGGTGCGGGTTACCTGCGTATTTGTCGGTGCGGGTATATATGATGTAACATCACCTTTTTCCACTTGAAATCCTGTAAATACAAAATCTTTCGTGTCGTATTCCTTTCTTTTCTGTAATCCAACATACCCGCCCGAACCTGCGGCAGTGTACGTGGAGGGAGCTCTAAACGAAACTCGGCTATATGGCATCCTGACTGCCGTCATCTCTCCAAAGTCGGCATCATTTATATTATATTTGCTCCGTTCCCACCTTATACCCGCAGTTAGAGTTGAACGCAAATCAAATTCTCCACCGATATTGTCATTGTAGTCTTTAACGAAAACAGAATAATGGTAGGTAACACCATCTTCGGTATATCCATCAAACCGTCCCCACCAAATAGCGTAAGACATTGATTCGTCAGGATATGGCATCGCTGCCGTTCTTGGAAACACATCGAAACCGTCGCCAAATGCCACAATACTTGATTTTAGAGGATTTGCATCCTGATCTATACCGGAACTGCTTAAATAGAGATTAGTCGATTCCTTTTCTATCAGTATTTTAGGTTTTGAGGAATAATAACCATAATCTAGCCGTGGCATATTGGCTTCTGTCATTACTATATTCTTCGCCTTATTAAATACGCTTGCGCCCGATGCCCTCGAAAAAGGAAAAGACACCACATCGCCCGTGCGAGGGTTCATGCCATAAATCACCCCTATGTTATATGCTCCGGGAATAAGTACCGTTTTTGCGGATTCAAGAACCAACGGCGGCAAGGTGGCGAAAGCATTGCGCAAAGTGGGTAAATCATATTGCACAGACAGTGGCGACAAGTTGACTATAAAGTGATTGAGGGCTGTAACTTCGAAGCCGAAATCTTCCATCATTTGCAGGAAGTTTTTATTTATCCATTTGTTGTTTTCGAAGATGGGAATGTCGTTTGTCTGCGGGTTGGAAATCGCAATTTCACCGCCAAAGTCTGGAATCGCCCGATATCCACCCGTTTGCATATCCCACCTATACATTGTGTTTGTGGATTCATCTATATATATCACGCCTGGTTTTCCTTCTTCGGGGAAATCGTCAACACTAGCACTAGGCTTTATGCCATTATCTAAAAAAAAAAGTGCCTCGAACTTTTCGTAGATATTCTCCGGAGTGATTTCTTCGCCATCGAGGGTGATGCCGTCTGTCCATTTACCGGATAAACTCCATTCTGGTTTTCCTGCTATATAAAAACATACACCTTTTTCAGTAGGATCGTAGATTATCCTATTCTTTGCAACACCCATATAAACCACACCATTGTTGCTTATATTTATCTGGCCCTCTGTTGTCTTTATTGTAATCATGTAAATCTGTTTTTAATTATTTTGAAACCAAACCAACCCAAAAGTATTAACAACAATATCCTGCCACACCATACCTGAAATGATTGAAAAGATGTAAGGCGGTTTACTTCTTTTTCCACATCTACGGGATAAGTCACGCGGATAGTGTCGTTTATATAGATAGAATCCTTAACTATCTTATCTTTCCAGTAATACCTGTCTTTATACATAAATTGATATACGGTATCTCCCTTCTTATATTCGGTAAAGTATATTGAATCACGGATATACACAGAATCGCGCCCCTCCGATTTATTATATTCATTCTTTGAACTTTCAACAGGCACATAAATAGTCTTTGCCTTGCAGCCAAACAGACCAACCAGAATAATAAATATAATTATCAGCAGACATAACCATTTAGGAGGGGTTGAAAAATCGTCCTTTTTTTCTTTTCTCATAACTTCAATTCAAAATGTGGATAATCCCAGCCCCAATCGCCACCCCAGACAACAGTTAATCCCAGTTCTTTCGCTTTTGCTTTTATATGGTCTGATATCAGTTTCAGGCATCTATGTGTGTCTTTGTGGTTTACCTGCACCTGTCCCTTAAAGAATGGGTATATATCAACCGCGCAACCTAAGCCGTCTTTCACGCCGTCTGCTTCATCCTGATGATTACTTAGCTTTTTCACACCGTCAACTTTGGTAACTATCGCTCCCGGTTTGGTTCTCCCCTGAGCGTATAACTCCTGTTGTCGTTTAGTTGTCCGCAATCCTTCTACTACCGTGAAATCCACAGGGCTATCCGGTATAGATGCCATTAGCAGCTCAACCAGTAACGGGTGAACACCTTCCATATTCTTAAGGCTCCGTTCTCCAAATTTATACACCATCTTTCTTTTCCTCCTCTGCTTTATTCATAGCGTCTTTTACACTATCAGGTAATAATTTAATAATCTGAAAACTAACTAAGTGATATACCGCTTTTATCCATAAATGATTAGGATAGGCATTCGATAAGTTTCTTAATCCATTGCGGAAATAGTAATAAAGAGCTATCCATGTGAGCACCTGAACGGCATATACGCTTTTTTCGTTATGCGCCATTAAATCCATTATCATTTTTAGTATATAGGTAATGCCTACAATAATAAATAGTTCTACAAGGCTATCCTTGAACTTCTTTTTCTTGAAGTTTCGCCAATTTTTTAGGCTTACATCATCGGCGCGCATTCCGGCAAGTATATTGAATGCGAACGCAGCAAATAGGGCATACATGAAAGTTATTGTACTATCAAAGTAAGCTGCTGCCATGCTAAATAGGCTTATTAATATTGTTTGCAGGCTTCCCATAAATGGCATTTTGTCAATTATCCGTTCCATCTTTCAAATACTTTACGAAAGCAAAAAGCTTTCTATTTTTCAAATATTCCAAATTACCATCATTCGCATATGCTTCGCGCTCGAAACTTATATTATAATACGCCTTGTTTCTGTCACGATACTGGATTATCCTTATCACCCATTCTATAATATACCATAGGTAGAAAATAAGCCAAAGCATTTCTCTTCCTTGTCTGGTATGTATGGCTTCATGGTTTTGATTTGTATCACTCAGCAGTCCTTTATCTTTACGGGCAAAGACTACACCGAACAGATTTATTGCCTTGTATTTCTTTCCTGGCAGGTATGAATTATAAATTATTTTCATCAGGATATTTGTATTTTATAAGCACTTGTTTCTTCTCCACCGGCAGATGTTTCCTTCGGAATATATACGACATCCGTATCAGAACCATAAATATTTTCTTTCGAAAATTCAAACAGGGGGGCAAAGACGGTAATATAGGGTGAACCATAATGTGCAGCTGCTAAAAAAGACCCTCTATTAGAAAAAGAAATTCCTGTCCCTGTCCCGGCTAACGCCTCCAATGCCGGCATTTTCACATATGTTGTACCATTCCATTGATATAGGGTGATACAGGGAGAACTGCTGTGCGCCACTGCAATTTTGTTTCCGTCAGGAGAAAAAGAAATACCATTGCCTACCTGTGGTAATGCCTCCAATGCCGGCATTTTCACATATGTTGTACCACTCCATTGATATAGGGTGATACAGGGAGTACCCACATGAGTAACAGCAATTCTGTTTCCGTCAGGAGAAAAAGAAACTCCATTGCCTGTCCCGGCTAACGCCTCCAATGCCGGCATTTTCACATATGTTGTACCATTCCATTGATATAGGGTGATATAGGGAGAACCGCTATGCGCCACTGCAATTTTGTTTCCGTCAGGAGAAAAAGAAATACCGCGACCTCTTCCCGGCAAAGCCTCCAAAGCCGGCATCTTTACATATGTTGTACCATTCCATTGATATAGGGTGATATAGGGAGATCCTACATGAGCAACAGCAATTCTGTTACCGTCAGGAGAAAAAGAAACATCTGATCCATTATCAGGCAAAGCTTCCAAAGCCGGCATTTTCACATATGTTGTACCATTCCATTGATATAGGGTGATATAGGGAGAACCGCTGTGCGTCACTGCAATTTTGTTTCCATCAGGAGAAAAAGATGCACTAGACCCATAGTCTGGTAACGCCTCCAATGCCGGCATTTTCACATATGTTGTACCACTCCATTGATATAGGGTGATATAGGGAGAACCCACATGAGTAACAGCAATTCTGTTACCGTCAGGAGAAAAAGAAACATCTAATCCATTATCAGGCAAAGCTTCCAAAGCCGGCATTTTAGTATAGGCTTTTACTTTTCCATATATCACATCGCCCTTATTTACATCCATACCAAATGAAATATCTATGACAGGAGCATTTACTTCTATTCCTGTATTAATAGACCTTATCTTGTCTCCATATTCTCTTAAAAGAGTCGTATCAGTGATAATTACCCCTTTTTCTCCTATGGCCGACTGTATGTCTTCGACAGAAGTTGTTAATGCCTGAAGTTTCTGTTCTGTGGTTCCCATTATATAACCTCCCTGTTTATTGCGTCAAGTACGTTATTTATATTGCCGATACTGGCTAGCTGAGTATAGAACTCTTTTTCTGTCCCTGTGTATCCATTTTCCTTTGCCTTGTCATAAGAAGTTTTATATTCAATAAAACGACCGTCTCCTGTCGAGTTGCTATCGGGACTCCAAACATATTGTTTAGATTTATCCATATCTTTCTGATTAAGAAGCCTCATATTACCCTCTCCGGGTTTACCTTCTGGCAATTTAAAATTGACCTTATAGATAGGTATTCCGGCAGGAGTTTCCCCGTCAGGCACAATCTCCACCTCTGCCGGTTGTCCATAAGGAACACTGGTTGTCGTTCCGGCTTCTATGACAGGTATTTTGGATGAATCAGAAACTTTCCAGTTATTTTCTTCTAGCCATTCAGACAAAGACTCTCCTACAAACTGCTCTGATATCCATTCACCCGAAACCAATGAATATGTTAGTTCTTGTCCTAAGCTTCGTGATGCTTCCGGCACTGAACTTCTGGCGGTTGTTTTATCCTGATAATCATAAGTATCATTCAACTGTGATACATTGATATGTGGAAAAATAAACTTATCTTGTTTTCTATCATCCAAATCTTTCAATGTTCCGGCATACCCGCCCGTCCTTGCCATGTCTTCCGGTATGGCAATATCGCTTCTCTTTGTCCATCCCCTTTCATTATCTTTGACAACATAAGCATATATACCGTTTTTCGACTCGTCTGTATCACTTATTACAGAAACAAGCTGTCCGTTCAGTATAAACCTGCCATTATCAGCTATAGGGCTTTCTTTATCAGCATACATCAAATCATAGGTATCATAGGTCTTTAGAATGCCCAGATTCATAGCACCTACGACAAACCGTTGTTTTTGCTCATTCCATACCAATATGTCACCTTCACGCATCAGGTCAGATGTCAATATTTCAAAGAATGAGTTTAAACTGTCTCCTTTTATGGGTTTCCAATTACCCCTGTCTTCTATTCCGGGATGGTATGTATAGAATGTGTTCTCATCGTGGACAAATGCAAATGTATATTTTTCATTACCATCTGGGTATTTCTCGTACAGTTGAACCACAGTATCCACAGGAGCTTTCATATACCTGAATGCCGGTAACAGCATGAGTGCTTTCCAAAAATCAGAAGGAAGGCTGCTAATTGTATTATTTTGGCAATTATTCATAGATCAATGTATTATCTCTGTTGCTTTATTTTCCAATACCTGCGCTATATCAGGCTTCTCAAATATGTAAAATACTTGGCTCGCACATAAATATGCAAGCGGTACGAATAACTTATCGCTTAATCGGGGTTCATTATCCAGGGTTGGTATAAGAGGTATATACAAAGCTTCTTCTACTATATGTTTGTATCCTTTAGGTAAGGAATAATACTCAATCACATTCTTTGCTGCCAGTGTTATATTCTCCCCAATGCGTTCTTTTATACCTTTGCTGTTAAGGACGCATACCGGTCGCACTACATTTCCCCGTGTATATTCATTTGCCTGTATTCGGGCAATAGGATCGGAACTGTCAATAAGTGTTTCTGCCGCGACCTGCCAGCCTTTCATTTTGAAAGAAGCAAGAATATAGAAATCTTCGGGCAAAACTATATAGCCTGTTCCCATCGGTACATCAGGCACTAACTTGTGATTCGAGAAATCGTTAATTGTAAAGTATGTCTTCGGTAACATATTGACCGCTTTACGCCACGCATCCACGAAAACACTTTCTATATGCCCTTTTACCTTAGTGGTATCCGAACCGATAAAAGCATTCGACTCGGTATCATTCCATCCGAGCTCATTCATTATTTGCATCACACGTGCTATAAATTTTGCTTTCATCTTTTCTCTTTTTTTATGCGTCAGCCAATTGGCACATTTTCATATTGGCTTATTTGCTCATTAAATAAAGGCTGCTAGCATTCTAGCACTAACAGCCTTTTTATAATATTCTTCTCAGAGTTGATTACTCTATTTTTAAGTCTGGGAAAGAAACACCTAGCTCTGTAGCTTTCTTTAGTATTGCTTCTGGATTCTTCTGTACTCCTTGTGGAGATACACCGTAAGTTTCAATCAGAATATCTCTGGCATCGAGAGGACTTGTTACGCCTGTATGAACTTTTTCTTCGGCTTTCCCCTCTTCTGTTTTCTCGGTTCCTGAACCGGCAGATTCTTCTTCTGTTGCCGCTTTTAGGGCATCAGCCTCTTTCTGTGCATTTGTTCTCGAGTCAGAGCGAGCCACATTTAGCTTATCTTCTGTTTTCTCGGTTCCTGCCAATCCGCTAACATCTTCATCAAATCCGCCTGCGGTAGTTCCGGGCGCGACACCGATACGCCCATCTTTAAAATATTCTGAATCTTCAACAGCCTTTTGTGTTGCTGCATCTTGAATTATACAGTCTTTCTCATTGCCTTTGAATGAAACAGACTTAATTTTCCCATTTACACTTACCAGAAATGTATATTTTACTCCTGTTTTCGATATATATCTTTTTGCTGCCATAATTATAATTTGGTTGAACAGATAATAGCAGGAAGGGGATAGCCCCCAACCTGCATGAATTTATTTTATGTTAGTGAAACTCGTGAGTGTGCATCTGGGTTACGGAGTACCAGTCCGCATATTTCTATCAAAGCACGTCCATCGGAGTCCGATTGACCGGATTTTCTAAAATCAAAGTCTTGTACTCTCCATCCGAAGGTCCATTTTCGCAGGAAGTCGATATCAAGAATAAATCCTTTGTCTGCCATACCCATATCATCCAACGTCTGGTCATGGGCAATCAGCAACCTGCCGAACTTAGATACTATCTGTGTATATTCTACTCCATGAGACTGAACTGTAGAGCCAACATAAACAACTTTAGTATATTCAACCTTTTCAAGGGCTTCTAATAGGTCACTACCAACAATCAATGTTTTACGCTTGCTAGAATTGTTTCCAGTAAAGGCATGTTTCATTAAGGCTACGATGCTATCGGCTGTCACGCTCAAACCGCTAAAGCTAAATTCTTTACCCGCTTGCGTCCATATGCCTTCCGTGAAATATACATCCTCAGCCTTTTTGTTGTGTGCATTTGGAGTGACAATTTTCCATTTCACACCTAGCCAAAAAGAAACGTTCATTGTACGCCTCATATCGAATACGGCCTCTTCTTCCTGGTCTGTGAAAGTCCATTTTACTTCTTTCTTGGCACGTTCAAACAGGGTAGATACTTCTACCTGTGCCATGAATTTTTGTAGGTATTGGTAAAATTTGGTAGGAACTGCACTGTAAGGGTCTGTTTGTATCTGCGTTTCCGAACCGGCCCTACCGGCGCGAATTAATTTTGTTCCAACAGCAATAGCAGGAACGGTTGTGCCATCTCCACTTGCGGCAGGCTTACCATTGACTGCTACAACAATCGGATGTCCCGAACTATCTTTATTGATTACATAAAGCATCAGGGAGCGAAGCGGGTCAACTGCCCCATTCGGCAAATAACCTTGTATTCCTTTTGCTATAATTGTTTGCTCATTAGCAAATATTTTTTTATCTGACGTCTCCAGCACTACTTGCGAAGCTCCTGTGTCATCAATAGCAGTAGTGACGGTGGCCGTAAGTTCAATAGTGCTTATGGCATAATGTTCTACTTCCTGGTTTCGTGATGTTCTTTCTCCGTCTCCCAGAATCTTCTGGTCGTCTATTGTTCGGGCAATGGTGTCGAGGATAACATCATGTGGCCTGATCTTGGTGACACGTTCATCAAGCTCTGCCATTATCAAGTCTTCCGACCTCTCATTCATGCCAGTAACTTTAGTCATGGCATTAGTGTCGGCACTACCCCCTTTATCCAGAGCAGTAGCATCAGCAGTCATAGCCGAACCATCACCAACTCCAATTATGGAGCACAGTAGCATAAGCAATATCATAAATGCTCCGCTATCCTTCAATTTCAATAATTTCTGTTTCATTTTTAATAAAAATATTAGTTTGCAATATTTATTCTTTTACTTCTTCCATGCTATCATAGTAGCTACCTCCCGTATTTTTAGATCGGGTTTTATTTTTTCCCGCGCCTGTACCTCCGGCCATATCCGGAATAGGACTTTTGTCAGATGTAAGTTTTCTCAATGCAGGTCTTATCGCTTCGCCTTTCCCTTCCACATATCCGGTATCGGCAGCTTCCTGTACTCTCTGGTCACTTGTCTGCCCTTTGTCGATAAGCTCAAATATTTCAGCGGGAATATCCCCCATCAAGAAACTATCAGCTAATTGCATAATCCCTTCGTAAATCGCGGTTTTTCTTTCTTCTGGCAATTGGTTGTCAGTTACGTATTGGTCAAATCGCTTAAGGGATTCCTGGAAATTCTGTTGAGCCTGCTCTTGTTCTTCCCTACTCTGAGCCTGAGAAGCTTCGTATTCTTTCACGCCTTCCCAAAAGTCTTCATCTTCTTGTAGCACATCTCCATAAGCTCGGCCTATAGCTCTTCCGACAGGTACTTTATCTTCCCCTTCTCCATAGCTGGCTCCTATAATACCCCCAAATCGCGGATTATTGACAAGAAATTCGCTAAACCTTTGTTGAGATTCCATGTTTTTTTTATGAGCTCCTTTTACCGAATCGTAATCTTCACCGGCGTAACCCCACAACTCTTCATCTGTCGGCTCTCCTTGATAATCCGGATTAGCCTTCATGAATTTAGAGAGAACTCCGGCGCGCCCCCTAGGCGTTTCAGCCTGCTCAACGACAATTTCTCCTTCTGGTGTTTGTTTTGATGCTTTATCTATTTCTGCTGCCATATTGTAATATTTATACAGTTACATAATTATGCGTAACAAATAAATAGAATATAAAAGATGATCAATGTTGTAGATGAAAAAACTATCGGGGTGGTCGAAAAGTATGAGGATATAGGTTTATCAATTGCTTTGCTTTCAGGTAAATTTGTATTGTTTAATATACTTATATGGCAGAGTTATTTTATAGAGAAGACCGGGATCAGGATTTTATGAACGCCTGTGATATTATAAGGCAGAATTCTGATGGAAATGTCTCTGTTTCTCAAATTGTTGGCAAAGCGATATTGATGCCTGCAAGGTCGTTTTATATTCACCCCAGAGAATATGCCAAAATAATACGCAGAGGAAAAGAGAATCTCCCCAAAAGTGAAGCGTCTAAAGAGCTTCATCTTGAGATACTTAAAAGATATGAAATTTTAAAAAACGGGTGTCCGTCCCTAAGAGACGAGGAGATTAATAAAATAATTTCCGAACAATCAGCACCACGATTTTATATCTCTCAATCCAGAGGAATAATATTGTATTACGAATTGATGAAAAAATGAAATATATATTTGTCTTGGTTTTTATTCTGGTATTTATCTTGTTTGATATAAGAATTGGATATACAAACACGTCTCCATTATATACCCACTTGACCTATATATTTCAACACGCATCTATATCGCACCTGATTATAAATTCAATTTCCTTCATTGTCGTATTTTCAACTCTGGAACAGTTTGTAAGTAGAAAAATATTTCTTCCAGTATCTTTTGCTATTGCTGTTGTTACTTCTTTTCTGACTATGTACAATGTTTCAACTGTGGGTGTTTCTTCGGTTATATACGCTATGGTAGGATTATATATTGGCGTAACCTTATTTTATAGGGAGATAAAAATAGTAGATACCCGAAGATATTTGCTGAATATTTGTATGGTTTTAATAGGATTGACTATAAGCATGTTAAAAACAAATAGTAATTTTTATATACACATATATACTATACTACTTGGTTTTATTTCTGGGATATTATTATCTTTGAAAGAAAATCGAAATACATGAAATACATTAATTACATCCTTGCACTGCCTACACTTATATCATTATATATAATTTTTACAATAGAATTAGATATCCAAATTTTAAAATTTGGAGCACTTGAAAATGCTGACAAAATAAATAAAATTTTAATAAATATTTCGTACAGTTATTTTGCCGGTTTAGTCTTTTATCTACTTGTTACTTATATACCATATTATGAAAAACGAAAAAAGGCAGAGTATGCTATAGCTTATTTTATTGATATGATATATCACAAATCATTTGCCCCATTTTCATACTTGAATAATGGTTGTGAAACGCCAAATATAAACTATAAAATGTTGGATGTTGAAACATTAAAGAATATATTATCAAATAAGACATTGTCCAGCCATGTTAATAACGATCCGAAGTTAAAAACAATACATTCAGCCTTGTTAGTTAATAGAAAAGAGACAAAGGAGATAATTATTGACTTATTTGCATACATGGAGTTCTTGACTGGCGACCAAATACAATTGTTGTCCAAACTTGCAAATTCAAATTATTATATATTACTTAATGCTCCATACCTTCCAGATGTTGGAGAAGATATCTGTAACAGAGATCTTTCAACATGGGTAGAATTTTACAATTCTTTGATTGATTTTAATTCACTAGTACATAAGTTATACGACAGTATTGATAACTCGATCTACAAAGAGTTGAATTTAGGAGAATATTCAACTCAAAAGACAGTGTTCCATTTTGACATTAATATCAAAACATCTGATGATTAATTTTAGGTCTTGTAGTCCTGCGCTCCAATAGTTCTTTTGCTTCGTCTTTTACTTTTGCTGCACGCTCCATGTAGATAGCTGCATCACTCGGTAATTTTATTTCAAGCCATCTGTACATAATATAAGCTATGATAAACTGCCTTATCTTAATGTCAATGGGATGTGTCATATGTCTGTCGTAATCTTCTGGCATAAGAAGATGAAACGTATAATCCCTATCTTTCGAGAAGTCTTGTATCTCGTAATATGCAGTATCAACGGGAACCTCTCTCATATAAGCAGATAGGGCAGGGCTTATTTCAGCCTGTGCATCGAAAAATAATTCTCTGAACTTCGAAAGATAGGCCTCGTCAAACACAAGCTGCTCAAATAAATTGTTGCCATCTTTATCCACTTTATTTTTATACGATAAAGAACTTTCCTGTTTTACTCCTTGAAATATATTATCATGGGAGTATATAAATATCAAAGGTATTCTATTCATATTTTACGCTATATTTTTGTTCAACATCTGTGTAATAACAGGGTTAGACTGGCTCTGAACGGCTTGAAGCACATCCTGCGGAATGCCATTTTGCAACCCCGGCTGCACACCTTGTTGTCCTTGAGCCATAGCTAATTGCGCTTGTTCTATTTCTTGTTTTTTAGTCCTGATTGATTGCAGAAGTTTATCAGCGAATGGGAAGTTCCCATTTTCCAGTAATTGTTCTACATCAATAGCTCCTGCGCTCCATAACTGCATAAGCATTTCATTTATCATAAATCGGAAGGTTGGTGTTGATGAGCTTTCAGCAATACTTAGTTCCATTTCTGCATCCCTTACTACACTAGGGTCATATAATATTGCATTTTCGCTCAAGTTGTTACCATTAATTCTAACATATATAGGCTCATCGTAATATTGTTGAATCAATTTCATAGTTTTAGTGTACATGCCTTTTTTCAATGAACTGAAAGATTCAAACAACTCAGTCAGAGAAGTAGATGAATTTTGAATTTGCATTTGATAAAGGGCGGCAGGTGTTCCGGCTTTCGGTGCTTGCCCCTGCAATGCGCCCTGTACCCCCGATATGTCTTCCAATAACTTCAGTTGTATTTGGAGCATATCAATCAAACCTACATTAGTCGAATTATTTACAATCTGTTCTGGCAGTTTTCCTTTTTTACTTGTGTATAAAATTACTCCATTATAAGATGCCCACTCATCTGCATACATTTTTTCAGTCCATCCTTCCGGTATCGCATCTTTATCTATTGCAAGAACCCCTTTTGCCGATGCACGGGTAACAAAATCCTGCATAGTAATAAGCCTGTTGATATACCGTTGCTGATCTATAAAATCAGAAACGAAAGGAAATACCTGTCCGTCAAAAAATGGATATACCTTTAATGAGTATGGATGCTCCCCGTGCCAAAACGGTGTTTCTCCTTCTTTCAACACGTCGCCTTGCGGAGTCAGATAGTAATAATACCAATAGTTATCAATAAACCATACATAATCTATAAGTCTCATATCCTCTGGGGCAACCCCTTGTGCTGTTTGCTCCTGTATGCGATTTTCGTTTAGTCTGATTAATTGCAGTTCGTCCTCAATTTCTACTTTATAGAAATCACCATTAAGTGTATCATGGCACAAAAATCGCTCTTTACTCTCTTTTTTCCATACTTCGATTACCCTGCATCTGGTTTCGTCAGAAGGAGTAAAAAAACTTAATTGCCTCCTATTGCATTTAGTAAGATTTTGAGCGTAAATAACTGTTCTGCCTCTGTCGCACTCTCTGTAAATTTCTCGGATTCTTTCTGCTTTCTCTGGCGAACCATCAGCAAATTGAGCCATGACGTCGTACAATCCGACATCATGTATTTCACCCACTAAGTGGCAATCCCAGTGACGTGGGTCTTGTATATGATTATCAAAAAATATCCGATTGAAGTTTATCTTATCAATCCAAACATTCATTCTTCCATTTCTCCAACCGTATGTATTTTTAAATCCGCCGATACCCGTAACCAGATAATCAAGGAATACTGAATTATTCAACTCATTCAGTTCGTTCAACTGTGAAACATACTGAATTGTTGCTGACATAATCTCTCCTTTTTTCTGGCTATCCCTATCTCTGGCCCAGCATACCGGCTCTGTTGGCTGAGAGCGCATAACACCGGAAACTGAACGGACAATCCCCCTTATACGATTATTTTGCAATGGTATATTTCCCTGATTCAATATATTTTGCCTTTCAGTAATCCAACCACATTTGGTTTTCACCTTATCCGACCATTGATCTACAAAAGTATACACCTTGTTTCGCTCTGCCATATCCCGAAAACTTTCCAGACCCGCCCATGCTGTATAAGCATCCATCATCACATCATCATTTCTCCCAAAAATGTCATTGTTTCGGACAGTATCTATTTTTTTTCTTTCTTTATTTGGATATAGTTTAGCTGCTAGCTTTGGATTTGCTGTTCTCTGTACCATAACTATTCTATTTTATGCTGTTTATTTCGATTACTTGTTTCTTCATATCGGCAATTATTCGCTCTGCTTCTTTCTGCTCCTCTCCGTCTAAATCTTTCAGGGCACTCTCATACTTCTTTATTTGCTTCATATATGGATAGAGGCGTTTATACTTTTCAATATCTGGAGCAAACGTGTTTATCTTGGCAGCAAACTCTTCGGTTGTCAAATCTCCGCTAAGTGTCTGCTCTTGGTAGCCTTTAATCTTTCTCCGTGTCTCCTGCATATCATCCGATATTTTAAAATACTTGGAGTTTAAACCGCTACTTGTGGTCTGCAAATCATCAGCAGAAGTATAGAATGTTTTTAATGGAGTTTCACGCACTTTCAGTTTGAACTCTCCTGTATCTGAAAGCTCATATATTTTATCTCCTATAGTTACTACCTGTGTACCTATGGTATATAAGCCACCGAAATAACCTCTAAGAATATGGTTTACTTCATCTGGGTTAAAGCTTATTAAGCCTTTTTCTACGCCATCACCTCCTGTTATATTATCTAACGATTCTGCTAGTTTCACGAGGAATGCAGGTGCATAAGCTTCTCCCTTTTTATTTGTCCTTACACGTAAATATCCGGGCTTGTTTTCGTCTGCCCATTCGTTGGTTATTCTCCCCCCCGTAAAATTCTTGTTAGCTGCCAGTTGAAAAAATGGTTTCGTTGCATCCGGCATTATATCAGCCCAACTTCCTTGAACCGCGCCCATAGGATTGGCAGGTATAAGGTCGCTGAAACCTAATAAAACATCCAGGAATGACTCTATAGCATCCTTCTTACCGAAAGCGGCTTGATATATATTGTCTCCCATAGCGTGGAATACACGCAACTCGTGAGGAAGAGGAATTTTTATAAATCCATTACCTGTATATAGGCAAAGATTATTTTGACGCTCCCAATCGCTCAACTTCATATATTCATCCAGTCCGTCATCCCCTCCTATAAGAACTGTAAGCATAGGCATTAGGAAGCCTGTCATAGCATAGCCGGATATAAGCATTGCTGTTTTGCCTTTATTCTTCTGTGCTACTTTCGCAAAGTTCGACAATGCTTGAATACCTGCATTCACGAATAGATATAAACTTCTGAACCATGCTGCACCATATCCGCCTGCACCGCTACGGTTAAAGTTTACGGTTACTTCTTTGGCATCCGATATAGATTGAGTGATAGAGCGTCCCTGTTCCCTGCTTGTGATATATACCGATAGTCGGGATAGGTTTTCAGCAAATTCATTACAACCTTCCAGAATATCAAGGAAAGAACGGAATACATTTTTACTTTCTCCGTTTTTAATCTCACGCTCTATTCTCTTTTGTATTGTATCAAGTTCTACAATATGGGAAAACCCTGTTTTTGCCCCATTCATTATATACTCGATAACATATTGATCTTGTTTCTTTGTCAAATCAGCTTTACCTCTTATGTAGCGTTGCAAAGCTCCTGCCGAACGCGGTATATTACGTTGGAACTGTACGGCATACCTCGCATCTTCTTTTACAGGAAGAATAGACGAAGCGAATATATAGTCACGAGAAAAGTTTGTTGCAACGAATATCGGGTTACGAGTTGTGAAGTTAGCAGCCATCTGGCGAGACACCTTAGCTATGAACCGTAGATCTTTATGTAAATCTTTTGCATTTGTTCCATTTATCGCACGGGCAACGGCCGGGTTAGCGTTGATATATACAGTATATTCTTTCCCGTTCTGCCATACATGAACCTCGTGCTGATCGGCTTGATTACGTTTGATGAACATACCTCCAATATCAAGTTTGCTTCCACTTGGATATGCAAAACCCTGTTCTGCTAACTTCTGCATCCGCTCCTCAAACTCTTCTATATTTTCCCTGTATTGTTCTGCGTTTTCAGAGAATGTAGGGGATTGAACTGTATATGTTGGCACTCCGTCCGCACTCATTCCGTCCATTACGTACCACGACTGACTGACGCCCATCAATCCAGTTGTGTCTTTACGAGCCAGACGGAGCATAGTTTGATTGAGCCAGTTCCTATTGGCAGAGTTAATAGAACTTTGAGCCATTGAAAAGATGTAAGCGAACGGACTTTCCGATCGTGTCTTTCTTCCTTTGGCTTTGACAAGCGGTGCCACGAAGTAAGTACCCATGCTAGTGTAATCCCAACGGTCTTCTGCTGTTTCTGCATCATGTCCGCGGAGAGGTATATAATAATCGTATCTGTTAACAAGATCATCAAAGGTTTTTTTATCTATCAGTCCGCCTTCCAGTTGCTTGTTTATGGAAAATTTAGTAGCATCTTTAACTCTTTTCCAGAAGTTATCAGTTAGTTTTTTACCTGCTTTGTTTTCAAATTCGGCAATAAACTCCTCAGCACTCATTCCCACCTCTTTTTGTACAGCAGTTATACCAGAGTAATCATCTGGAAGTTTAGCCTCGAAACGACTAATTTGTTCTTTAGTAGCATCCGGGTGTTGTTCTTTATATTTATTGATAGCATCTTGACGCATCCACTTGTTGCGCTCCAGTCCATGTTTGAGTATAGCGTAATTCTCTATTTCCCGATAGTCAAAGCCTGCTTTTTCAAGGTCAGATATAGCTTTATTTAATGGTTTCTGAAACGTCTTATTGTAATGTTCCAGTTGAGCGTCAACCTTTCCGTTTATATGAGTAGCTTGCTTGTAATGATCATTGTGTTCTGAAACATCAACGCCATTCTTGCGAAGGGTGTCTAAGAATACTTTTACAGGTAGATACCTGTCTTCCCATTGCTCGCGTAATCGGCTTCGGAAACGTTTCAATTCTATATCTAGTTGGTTGCGCACATCCTCTGTCATGGCAGAGTTGGCGGCATCAGCCACATCATTCGCCGATTGAAAGCGGATATTCGCATCCAGGCTCTCACGAGCACCCAGGCTGTCATAAATAAATATCTGATCATTTCTTGATACATCTTCTGTGTCTCTCAATAATGAATTTAACCGTTCCTTATTTGACATATTCATTCGAGACTGAACATTGCGGGCTTCTACTTCTCCTGCAAGCCTATTATATTTTACGAAACTACTTTGATTATCCAAGTCATCAAACAGTTGCCAACGATCAGCATAACCATATTGCATTGCGAGTCTATCAAGTTTTTTTCCGTAAAAATTGATAGGAGCTAAAGAGCGATCACCATTCGGACTTTCAGATAACTGATTAAATAAATCTATAGTACTACCTCCTTTGAATTTAGTATTTGTTATAAACTCAATACTGTTTAATATATTGATATAATTATCTTCGAACTGAGAAGGATTTCCTCCCTGCGCAAATCCTTCTATATCTTGTATAGCGTGTTGAATCTCATGCAGCAAAACATTTCTAAACCCTTCATCAATTGCATTAACATCAAATATCTCATCCGATTGAAATTTACCGTCTTTGTATGCGGGAAGATAAGCTGATAATTCAATAGTTTTAGACGAAGAATTCCATGAGCCGAGCTCTGTTCTCGTATCAACTATTTTTACGTTTACATCTTTCAAGGATGGATAAGCATTGAATAATGTTTCATCAATCAAAGCCTCTTCCAATTTGATGGAGTCTCCGACATCTAAGTCTTTAAATTTCTGAGTTGTTTGACTATCGGAAATTTCATACCTCCATTTACCATCAGCGCCACGCTCCCATCCAGTCGCAAGCTTTATTGACATATCATCCTTCTCTGCGCTTTCCATCCCCCTTGCAATCTGTAGGTTATCAAGACGGACAGTAGCCTCTTCTGCTTTATCTAAATTTGAAACACCTTGCTCTCCTATTAATTGAAAGCGGATGTCATTCATATCACTATTGAAATCCCCTTTGTTTTCGGTTGCAGACTTTATTTGGGTAGAAGCAAATACTACCCATTGATTTGTTGTATAAGCATCCGTCCGTTCAGCCACAGGATCATAGACATTACTTAACATCAATCCATCTTTATTGGCTTCTATTGCATTCTCTATTGAATTTAGAACAACATGTCCATCAAAACTGTCATTCATGTTCATAGATTGCGGATTCCTTATATTCAAAAAAACCTCAATTATTCGTTGTCCACCTTCTTCATCACGTATAGCCCCAAGCTCTAATTCTTCCAATTCCAGAGTCAACCTTTCAGACAAATCCCAATTGCCATTCCTGTTAGCCTGTTCTATTTGTTTTAATAGTTCCTCTGATTTTTTCTCAACTTCAACAGCATTTCTTATCTGAGTCCTAGCAGCCAAATCAGCATACTCTTGAGCTTCATCTACGTTTTCAGTAAAGAAAAATTCGACAGAACTTTGAGCAGATGTATTCTGGCCTAGACGCTCTCTTGAGAAAGTGAAAAAATCTTGATTAGTTCCATGATACACAACCATAGGCTCACCATTCTCATCCACAACCTTCGATGCAGCTTCCGGGTTATTGATCCAATCACCGAACCAGTTTTTGAAGTTAGCAGTACGCACTTGCAACCATTGGTTCTCATTTAGTTTAGTTGATTTTCCGTTTGGTGCAAGCATGAATGTACCATTGGCAATAGAACTTTGTTTTATCTGTTCCATTTCAGATATATCCTGTGCGGAGAATACAGTAGGTTGCATTACATCGACCAATCTTTTTCCTTCCAACAGGTTACGGACAGCCCTTCGTGTGAAGTCGGATAACGTCATATCCTCGATAGCAACATCCGTTTTGAAACCGAATAACTCCCTGATAGAGTTCCATACATCCTTCACCCACTGCCTTATCTTTCCTACAATACCTTTGTCTTGTAACCCGTAACTCGTAACTTGTAACTCTCCAAAATCGCCTATCGCCATTGCAAGAGCCTCATCCACCTTAGCCTCATCAGATAGATCACGATAAGAAGGATTATCGTTTACGCGCTGCCAGTATACCGATTCTTTTACCAGTTCAGCACCACGATTATACAGTTCTGCATTGTTCTCTTTTACAAAGGAGTTCCACAGGTGTCCGAGCTCATGGATCGGAGTATTGGCATTCATCCGGGTACTGTCAAGCCAAACAGTTCCATCAGGAGTAACGAAGCCATATACATCACCCACACTAGTACGCATGAATTGAACTTGTTTAGCAGTAGCATTGTCATTGATAACCTCATCCAGTTTTGCATCGAAAGCAGCTTTGTCTGTAATAATATCACGAGCAAGCCCTGTCTTACGTAATTGAGATATTACTGAGTTAAATATTCGTTCATTGACAGGCTTGAATATATTCTTTGCTGATTGCAACCTCACGCCATTCACATAAGGCAGGTTAAACTCATTCTTCCAAATAAATACCCTGTGTGGGTTGGAGTTTTGTCCTTCCATGTGAGTTGAAGCATCATAACCATAATTCAGTAATGCCTCTTCAACCGCATACTGCCCATCATTTGCGCTATGCTCATCATTGTATATTGCTATCAGATCATTATAAGTATCCATGTTGCTTCCTGATAGATTATCGACAGGGATACCTAAATCACCTGCTATCTCATTCCACATCTGGATATTGACAGGGGCATCCATATTAAGCACTCTCACATTATTGGGAAATGTTATGGTAGTAACTGCACCTTTTTTTACTTTACGATTTTTGCTTGCTGTTTTTCCATTAGCATAGTCCTGTGCTTTGTCCCTGCTTTCTGTTGTGTAAAATCCTATGCCCTCTCTCCAATTTTGGGTATGGGCGTATGGATCTATTGTAGTTATCTCTCCATCGGGCGATCCGTGAAACAGTTCCTTTCCTGCATAATCAGAGATATCGAAGTCTGACATTGCATCATTCGCATCCTGTATTTCCTTATACTCTGCAAACGGCTTGATGCGTCTTGTCTCGCTATCCGTCCATTTTCGGAAAGTATCAATATCTACTGCGGTAATATTACCAAGTCCTTGCCATCCTTTTTCGTAGTTAGACAGATAAGCTCTTTTTGCGGATAACGCACTTTCAAAGCCTAGCATTACCTTATGCTCGTCAAAACTTCCGTCTTGGTTTACCTGATCAATAACGAATACGCGGCTACTCTCTGGATTATTTCCTAAGAAAACATCAATATGATCTCCGTCTTTTCCCTCAGTACCACGAATATACCCATAAGTATTATTCATGGTAATGCTCCATTCTTTGCCGTTGGCATCCACACCACTACGAACAGAGCCTTGCGGTTGTTCTATTGAGATATTGAAACCTTGTATAGTAACCTTACCTTTTTTATAGTTCCCTGCTTCTTTCTGTGCTTCAGTAGGGTTGGTATCAGTCTCGGCTTCGGCGGCGTCTATCTTCTCTTTAAGAGTTTGCTCTTGTGTATTCTTCTGTATCTGTGTGTCAATAGGGTATAGTAAACCATCTGCACCGAGCAGCACATTGTTAGAAAAGGCATCGAATACCTCATACTGTCCGTTTGTGTAAGTATCTTCATCTATTTGCTCAAAGCCCAGATTGCGCATATAATCGGCAATCTGCTTAGGTGTAGCTAATTCTTTTCCTTCGGATACATATGGCTGCTCTACAACAGCCGAAACTTCACCCCTGCTATTTCGGGCAAAGCCAATTAATTTATACCCGATGTTTTCAAATAATAGATTATGGGCATCAATACGGTCAAAGAAGTTTACAACATCATCGCCGGCATATTCAAAATTGTTTAATTTAAATACAGAATCTGTATCAGGACTGTAAAGAACTTCATTTTCTCCTCCTCGCGAAAATTCTTCTCCTAATACACTCGTATTCTCAATCCACAGTCCGTTTTCTTTAGCAAACTGCTCTAAGGCTGCTAACTGTTCTTGTTTGCTTCCCTTTCCTCTAACAACTTGTCGTGCCTCTCCTGTTGACGTTTCACGTCTTCCATTGTACGGGGCTGGTTCTTCCACTCGGCTATCGACTTCTTCGATTTCTCTATGTATTCCTTGTGGAACTCGTTCAGGTATTTCTGTTCTTGATTCATCTTCCGGGTTATTTTCTGATCCTAAAGATACAATTTCTTTTTCTCCTGTCAATTGTTCGGTGACACGTTGCTCGATAGGTCGGCTTTGTTGTATGACATTTCTCACACCTTCCCAATATGAAAGACGACTGTTCAATTCTTCTATCTGCTGGTTGGCTTTTTGCTTGTTGGCAATATCCGTTGTTATGTCGCCAGTAGGTTTAGGAGACTTAGCTTTATCAATCTGTTTGCTGATATTACTTATAGTAGCATCCACAACGCCCGATAGCTCGGCAGCATCGCTATAAACTTCATTCAAAGCACCAATAGTAGTTTCAACAGACACCTGCTCAAACAAAAGACTGCCACTTTCATTTTGTGGAATCTGCTCGATATATGACAAATTGTTTTGTTCACTCGGAAGCGTTGTAACACTTTGCTCGTTTCTTTGTGCTTTCTGTTCCGATTCTTGACTATTTGTTATTGTTTCTTCTTGTACCGTTTCTTCTTCTGCCAGTCCTATAATATCGGAAATAGCTACAATATCTCCGTCAATATCCATCATCCCCTGCGGACGTAAGCCGTAAGCATCATTAACCGTACCCTGTACTCTTTCTCCCTTCTCGTTCCTGTATTGAACCAGAGAGCCGTTGTCTACTCCCTGTATATTGTCTTGGTTTATTATCTGGCGTGGCTGTATCTCTGCACGTTGTCCGTTCTGGGTATCAACAATAATATAGTTACCTGCTTCGGTTACTTCCGTTATCTGTCCGGTAAATGGAATACCATTATCATAAGCATCAGCGGTAACAACTTCACCTACTTCGTAAGGTCGCACCTCTTCGTTCTCCTGTTGAGCGATAATAGGGGCAGCAACTTGCTCTGTTGCTAGGACAATGGCATCTTGTGTAGGAATATTCTCAGAGATAGATTCTACAAACTTAATAGATACCGGCACACGCTTCCCTTCTACATCGATTATCGTTACCGATTGGTCGGAAAGGTCGCGGTTTATACTTCCATCTTCATTCTGAACGATATTACCACCTATTACCTGCATAGGATTGTCATAACCACCGATAACGGCAGACATAACAGCGTTCATCTGCGGATTGGTATTTTCCTGTACTGCTTGAGTAATTTCTTCCTGAGCTTGCTGTATCTGTTCGGCTTTTGCTCTGTTCATGCCTGAGTATGCAGAATAGGCTGTAACGTATTCTACTATAGCTCTCTTTGCGTTATCATCTAGCCGTTCATCTTCAATCACTGAAACAAGTTCTTGTCTAAGTGATTCCTCATTGTTACTATCAACCAGATTATTGAATGCAAGCGCAGCTTGTTCTGCATCTTCGCCAAAATATTCAGTCAGGTTATTACTAGATTTGTCATAAGCCTGCTTTGCAGCTCTCTTTGCCTGAACATCCCTTATCTTCCCTATTCCATATCCTGTTGAGTTAATGGCTGTGAAAGGTATTTGCATAATAGCCACAGCCCCGAATGTCTCCAGATTGCTACGCGGATCGAAAAAACCTTCTATCGTCTGTTCGCCCCTCACTATATTGGCCAGATCAGAATATTTTTCTTCCAAATACTCACTAACAGGATTTTGAATACCGGTTGTTTGGCTTAATCTTCTGGCTGCATTTGTTTTCAGGAAAGCAGGAAGAGGAATGCGAAGCCTTTGGAATAATTTATCGAGAACAATTTCCCCCATCACCTCGCTCTGATTCTCTATAAAAGGAGACGTTAAAGAAAAGTCTTTGCGATTATCAAACAAGATGTTTCCCTGCGTATCCCTATCAATAGCCTGTCCTTGCATTTCTTGATAAGCCATAGCATAACTTGAAGGCGAGAACATTGTTTGCACGGCAGGGCGAACGCTGAGGTCAATAGCCCCTTTTGCCAGGTTACTTACTGTACCGCCTATACCGCGTGATAGCAATAGGTTCGCCCCCGTCTTGCCGGCTAACGAAGAAGCACCGCCTTTCACTATGTTCGATGCCGCACCTCCTATCGGCGCAGTAAGCATAAAATCCCGCATAAAAGGAAGCGATTCTTTTGTTGTCTGTCCTATATTATACCAACTGCCCGGATCAACACCGGCTGTTATCTGGTCGGCTATATATTTAGCCTGGACAATTATATTTTCTTCTTTCGATAGCGAGTTGGGGTCTTGCTGATACTTGTCTATAACCTCACTAAGCTTTTTATCGTTATAGAAGCTTTCAGTAAGTACAGCCAGTTCTTTGATATCCTCATTGGTCATATGCAGCCCTTTTCGGAATCCACCACCTTCCCTGTTTGCCGATAATCTCAATTTAGCATTCTTCAACAGGTTCGAAGCCTTATCCAATAACGCATCATTTCTATAATTTGTACTCTTCAGTGCAGATGGGCTTATGTTATGTATTTTTGCATACTCTTCCCTGTCCTTAGCAGTTGCCTCCTGTATATTATTTATTTGCTGCAACAGTGGGTTTATTTCCGATTCTAACCCCTCTATAAACGTCTTGTGAGCCTGAGCATACATTCTGCCTTCTTCACCATTTACTATATAGTCTTTTATAAAGGCTTTTTGCTCCGGCGTATTTTCATATTCTGTAAATGGTAAATAGTCATTACCAACCCATTTATATTTAGTTACAGCCTGCTTATTTCTATCAAGCCATTCTTTTGCAGCAGGAGGCAGGTCTTTATCTTCAATATCTACATCTTGTCTTTCAATGTCAGAAGTATTACCTGCTATCTTATATCTGTCTACCGACATATCAAACATAGCCTCTGTGCTTGCAGGCATATTTTGTCTGGTATCCTGTATTGTTTGAGCAAATGGCCTACCCTGAGCAAAAGGAGTAAGCGAACCGTCCATAACAACAGGGTTAGTCCTATCACCAACTCGTGGCAAAGGTTTTAATGAAGGTATGAAATCCGAAGTTCCATCCTTAAATGTGGTAAATATTCCTGCTAGCCCATCGCTAGGCTGTTGTACAGGAGTTTCTCCGGCCGGAGTATCGTTTTGCTTTGAAATATTCGATTCTCGTGGAGTTGATACAGTGTTTTGTAGATAATATGGTGTATTATCTATCAGTTTTGCATCCTTTCTGCTTTTCTTAAAAGCATCTACCTTATCATCGGGTATATTATATTTCTTTCCGTTACTTTCGTATATTGGCATAATAATAAGCTTTTATGGCATTGCAAACTTTCCCCATTCGTCCGCTTCATTCGGATTCAACTCTGACGGATCACCCTGAGTCCACTCCTGAGGATTATTTTCTAAAAAATTGTAATACGAAGGGCTCCATGTTCCAACTTGAGATACCGGTATCTGTTCAGTAGCATTAGTGTAGCCACTGTCATATATCTCTTTTGCGTAAGCTGCTGCTATCTCATCATCCTTTGCGTAAGTAGTTTTACCTGATCCAGTAAACCTATCAGGACGGCTCAATACTAAATGTGGATGTCTGTCGAAGAAAGAAGGATCTGCTTTCGCTGCACGGGCATAGCTGCTTGCTTCATCTTTCGTGAGGGTAAACACCTTGACTTTCTCTCCCAATTCGTTTGTTGTAGCATTAGAATCATTCGGATTGGCTGCTATCATCAACTGCAATCCATTCTTTCCACCGCCCATATTTATATTTCGCACATAGGCAGATGTCCGGTTTTGCGAATCTTTTACTCTAGCCCATGCTATACCCTCATTGGCTTTATTATGGCGTGCTGTTTCTTTCAGCCTGTCTTCTGCAATACCGTTTTGTTTTTCCCATTGCGCTATTTTTGCTTCCCTGTCAGCATCCTGTTTTGCCTTATCCTGTGCAAGCTTATCATAGGCATAGCGTTGTTTGTCTTCAAATTGAGCCTGCGCCTGATCCATTTTTTGTTTCGCAGCCAGAACACCCTGTACACCCTTTCTGCCATTATTATAATCATCCAGTGCCTTTTGGAAATCTTTTATTCTTGCTTGGAATAGTCCGTCATTATATCGTTGCGACAATTGCAGATACCTGTTTTGTTCTTCTTTTCCTTGTGCTGTTACTTTAGGAAGGGCGAAATCATTGCGTTCTCTCATATGCGCCCCCTTTCCGGCACTAATCATTTGAGAGAGCATACTTAATCCGTCTGCAATTCCAGCAATAGTTCGCCTGTTCCTCAATTTCTTTTCATCGGGAGCAGCCGGCTTTGCCATTGTAGATTCATAGTAGCGTTGTAATATATTTCCCCCACTACTCGGATCAAAAGGAGCGGAAAAATTTGTTATCGCTTCGGGAGAGTAGTATTTAAGCAAGTGTTCATACTCGCCATCATTCAACCCCTGCGGTTTGTTCGGGTACTTCACTTCTGGTAATGCTGCCGATTGTAGTGGTTGCTTAATCTCTACCTTAGCCGGGTCTACAGATATATCGGGAGCATTAACCATAGTCGACGCCTTACCTATTGTTTGTTGCAAAGGTTGTTCGTTATTCTGCTCACTAGCATTAGCTGCATGCATGCCCGAAGTATCTATTACCTCTTCCTGTAAATCCTGATCATTGGTAGGCAGGAATGAATTTACACCCTTTTTGCGCTTGCCTAGTATATTATCTAGTATCGACATATTTATTCTGTTTAGAATAATCCTTCTACAATATTCCCTACCGATCCGCCGAGCAAATTCAATCCTGTATTCATCAGGTTCTCGTACGATTGCGCTTTTTGCCCCATCATCCCCATACGTTGATTGGCTATATTCTCCCGGCGATTCAGATAACGATTAGTTACCTGATCTTTCCATTGTTGCCCCATTGCCCCTATATTCGAGAATGTATCGGATATCGCCTTGTTCGATTGTTCTTTTGCTACAGCCTGCTGTTCCGGCGTAGCACCTGTTACAACAGCCATATTCTCCGATCGCTTATTATTCTTACTTAGATTATCTCTAAGTTGCTTCATCAGATTTTGAGTATCGGCTCTCTGCGTGTAATCAGACAGGGCGTTTGCGTTATAATAAGCTGTATTCTCGGCATCTTGCGTGTTGAGGTATTGGTTCATTTTCCGGCGTTGCTTCCCCGCCTTGTTACCACCGAAAATAGATCCTGCCAACCCTAAACCTGCCCCTATTGCTGCTCCTATCATATACTATTGTTTACTAGATTAATAGATTATTTAGGTCACACGAACCTGTTATCCCACAAATAAAATACTTAGAGAGCTCTTAGGCTGTTGTAGATGAAAAAACTATCGGGGTGGTCGAAAAGAATTTAAAGCATTTAGAGTTAAAGTGCTGGCTCTAATCTACATTTGTAAAACTTTGTAAATAAACAGACGAATCATGGCTAAAAAGGAAGCGAGTAAACCAAAAGATATTACCCCCAAAAAGACAACTGAGAGAAAGAAGCCAGGGCCTAAGAAGGGAACGCCCTCTAATAATCCTTTTGGCAGGCCGGTGGGAGCAAAGAACAAAGTGCCCAATCAGGTAAAGCTCTTACTCGAAGAGTTTGCAGTTGATAAGTTCTATCAGTTCAAACAGGACTTTCAAGATATAACCGATCCTATCGAGAGAGCTAAACTATACGAGAAGATTGCAAGCCGTTTCATTCCTCGACCAATGAACGAAGAGGAAGCCAACGCAAATAAAGATTTTGAAACCGAATTTATGAGACGCTTATTCGGTGCAGCTAAGAAAGAAGAAGACGGCGAAGATAATGAGTGAAACAACGTTCGGCGGTAGCCAATTTTCAGAAAACGAAAAGACAGCATACTACAATGCTCTGGCAAAATTATTCGACAATCTTCGGATAGCTAAAGCAGGTATGTTAGACAAAGCCGTTACTTCTCTGGGATATACCACAGACGAAATAGCCAGAGACATTAACAACAGAGCTAGACGTTTCGAGCTAAAGACAATCAATCACGAAATATCTAACCTCAATCAATATGTACTGTACGATAACCTAAATCGAAAAGCATTCATCATAATGCAAAGCATAGACGGTGCAGACTTCGAGCAGGGATATTCTATACAACAAAACAAAGAAGTACCATTTAATTATTACAGATAAACGCTATGAATTATTTTGAATTGCAAATAGGCAGTATTGTTAAGATAGGTAAAGATGCCCTGTATAAAAATTATAATAAGTATAAAACTAAAGAAATAGATAATCTTTGGGTAGTTAGAACTTTAGGCTATAATATAGAGCTTGAGCTTCTATAAATATCTAAACATGCTACAAAACATATAAATATTTATACCAAACGCTTGCATGATGTAAATATTTACACTATCTTTGTTGTATCAAATTAAGAGAAATATTAACAACGATAAAATAAAAAAAATCATGGAAACAAAAACAATTAATTTAACAGTAAAAGGTAGTTCAGTAAATCATGGTGAAGTTGATATTGACTTGTCTATATCATTAATTGGAGAGACTCCACTATGGAGAGTTGAAATAATCTGTTTGACTGACGGGTTTCATTTTGGTGAACAAACTTCTGGAGTCAGAGAAAACGGGGAGAAAGTTGCAAATTCAGAATTGAATGGTAATAATAAAATAGTATTGTACGGTAAAAAATCGCTTTCTAAGCTTGGATCAAATTTTCTTGTTGTTTATAAGAATGGTCTTGCAGAAAATAAAAAAGATAGGTTTATATTGTCTTTTTGGGGTGTAGATTTACCCTCTCTCATGGCTAAATAAAAAAGGCGAGGATTTCTCCCCACCTTGCATGATTTCTCAACGGAATAATCCTTATCCTAGATTCTTATGAATTTAAGACACCTATTGCATATAGGTAGTTCAGAATCGATTGTAAATATAGTAATTTTTTTTATAAAAACTAATAGAAAACAAAATGATGAAAAATAATAAACAAAATTACAGGGAAGTCCTAGGCGAAAGGCTTAGGGCTTTTCGTGAAGAAAGGGGGCTGACAGCCTACAAGGTTGCGCAAAAAGGGAAAATACAAATAGGACAGGTAAAAGCTGTAGAACTAGGTGATAGTAATTATACAATAGATATTTTTTTAGGTTATATAGCCGGGTGTGATTTGTATATGTATTTTGCCGAAAAAGATAATACAATTGATAAACACGACTTTAACGAAATTATAGAAAAAGGGTTTGATAAAAACCCAGAATGATGGAAAATGGGCGTAGCACACATATGGTTAATAGCTTGCAAGTGCACTTAGTCTGGATAACTAAGTATCGCTACCAAGTATTACAGGGAGATGTACAGCTAAGGTGTATAGATATATTGCGCATCGACTTGTAGTCGAAATTCAGACGACTTATAATCGTTGAAATAACCTATGGATTTTCAATCCATTGTCGTTAAGTTATAAGACACTGTCCCTTATTTGTTTAATAAATTCTTGATATATATCCAGAATAACTATATTGAGAAGAATTATGTTGAAAAATCAATACCATCAGATAATTACCATCTTTTTGTAATACTATTTTATCTCCATTAGTACAAGCAGTGTACCATAAGTTGTATTCTCCCGGAAGGTAGCCTGATTTCCTTTTTTACTCAGCAAGCTAAAATAACCACCGCAACCATAAGTGGGGTAATTCACTATATAAGAATTCTGGCTATAATCACACTCAAGAATCATTTCATAGCTTGTATAATCATTAGAGATCGTACCACTCCAAGTGCCATCAATCATTTCTAAAAAAGAGTTGCTGTTATTACCTGAAGAGTTATCATAAACGTAGTTTCCTGTTTGGTTAGAATAAACACTTTCTTGTACATGTTTGATTGTCTGTTTGATAATTGTCCTCAGAAGAACATTTATTATAGAGAATAATTAATATTGCCAATAACACTATACCACCAAAGCCTGCGCTTTTTGGCTCTTCAAAGATTATTAATAACCAGTTCATCGCTTGATAATTTATAGTAATTCAATCTTTCCCATCTATCGACATTTCAGACTTAATGATTTCGTGAGGAAAATCCCCCAATCCATCTTTTTCTTTCCAGTATTCTATCCCACCTGATATGACATTGTCTAAAGAGGTATAATCGAGATCTATCTTTGGATCATATACAGTAGCTTCAATAGTATAAGTCTTATCACAACATTTTACGGTTATTCGGTATTCCATAAACATTCATTTTAGTATGGATAATAGAATTAATAAAAAACTCCTCATAATATTTAAACTAAATGTTAATTATACATGTTTTCATATAAACGCACAGAACATAAAAAAACAAGAATCATTTTTTTGTCATAATGAAATTTTCAATCATCAATTTATAAGTCTCGATAGTTTGGTCTTTCGAGGCTTTCATCTCCTCGTAGGTTTTGTCTTTCGATTCTATCTGTTTCTCTAAGTCCCTGATCCGGGCTTCGAGAAAGCCGTTTGTCTGCTTCAGTAGCTCTATCTCCGCAGACTGCTCCATCTCTATGCTTATCTCTCCCTCCTTCAATAATTTTTTAACTTTCCTATCACCCATAGACACGTAGTTGTAGCTGCCGGAGTTCTCACCAACCATACCCAGATTAGGGTTATCATTAATGGCGTAGTTTTTATTATTGTCTCCGGCATTTACATTGTTATCCCTGCCGGCATTGTATTCGGTTTTATACATTTCACCTTTGCCTGTGATTAGCCAATCCATTGAATAAGCAGGAAAATTCTCTGCTACTCCATGCATTAACTCAAAATTCGGATTAGAATCTCTTTGAAAAGAAGTTTTTAAAGTACTCAAAGGAATACCAATTATGGTACAAAATATTTCCTGTGTGATATTTTCTGCTTTGATTATTCTTCTGATTCTGTTATTAACTGCATTTTCCATATTTATTTATTCTTTGTGTTGTATATGTATATAATATTCAGAGCATCCGTCTTTAGCTTTAATCAATACCTTTCCCTCCTTATTCACTTTCTCTGTGTTTATTTTATTTTTACCTATACTACCGCCATTTTCAAAAATAATTGTAGTTAAATAATCCCCTTCAATTACAACTGTCAAATCATAGTAGTTACGATGTCCTGTACAAGTATTCTTGTAACTTACTTCTGCTGTATATTTCCCATCTTCAAATGTTTGTCTTGAATATTCTCCATCTTCAACCTCTTTAGAGCTTGTGAAAAATACAAACCTTGCAGCTATAAGGAAAGCCACAATCACAATAAAATTTACTATCCACTTCTTAATTTTCTCTGCTTTCATAAGTGTTTGTTATTTATAATCATTCTAAATTGAATACAATAGAGCACTTTTAACAAAAAAAAGAACAAAAGTATTCATATGAATACTATATTTGCATTGTAGTTATCCAATAGGTATAACCAATGGTGCAAAAATTAATAATACAGCTAAAGTAGTAAAAAACATGAATCAAGAAGCAATAAAAGCAAAAATAATCTCTAAGCCATCTTTAGCGGAGACGCTTAGATCGCTGACTATTGGTAAGCCTTCAACAATAAAAAGCAATCAATTTAAAACCAATTCTGTACGAAATACTATCAGCAGATTAAAGAAAAAAGGTTTTGATTTTGATGCTACCGAAGAAGGTCTTGTAGATGAAATCAGAGTAACCAGATTGAAGTAAGAAAGGACCTACCTATGGCAAAGAAGCAATCGAACACCGGCATCGACTTATCAAGTGTTGATCTAAACTTTATAGAAGACAACTACATGTCTTACGAAGAATGCTTGAAATACCTTTTCATGAAGCGTCCCACCCTTCAACAGCATATCAGGGAAGGTAAGAAGTTTATCCAACCAGGCGACACGCTCATACTTCCTAACAAGAAGCGAGTATTCCTCAGAGAGGCTGTACGCAGAGAAGTAGTAAACCTACTACGAGATAACGGAGTAAAATAAATTCTTAAAGTCAATGAATATGAAAAAGACCAACGAACAATTACTCACATCCATACTTCTGGCAATACTGATATTTCTGTTTATCGCCATCATCGTAAAACACATAATCTAATGGAAATACTTCTTACCATACTCCTATTTGTAGGCTTTATCGCATTTGCCGGAACCATTACAGGCATATTTATCTTCTTGATTACCTCTAACAAAGAGGAGGATATCCATCATAACGATTCAATCACTCAAAACCACTAATCTTATGACACGCAGATACCGCAACGGCATTTACCACTACATCGGCAGTCTCGGCAATATATGTACCGACAGAGACACAGGAAGCGCAAAGCATACACTTCGCTTCGAACTCGGAATGTACCTGAACCGTGATGAAGTAGAGAAAAAGCAAGTAGAATTATTCAGGTCAAAGTATCCCACATTGTCAGATATAGATTTAAAAATAAAGATAGCTACAGCCGAAAGTCTGGCGCGATAATATTTACTAATCACAATAAATAAACAATGAAAACTCAATCAACGATCGGCGGTAGCCAATTAGAAAAAATAGCGGGCATCACGCTAGAAAACAAAGATGGCAAATTGCGCTATGATGGTTCTCTCGACCTACGCGGTACACAGATAACATCATTGCCTGATAACTTAACTGTCGGTGGTTCTCTCGACCTACGCGGTACACAGATAACATCATTGCCTGA
>NZ_QVMQ01000003.1:174825-175153 GCF_010501105.1 Dysgonomonas sp. 511
AAGGCACACAGATTACTTCACTTCCTGATAACTTGACTGTCGGAGGTTATCTCTACCTACGCGGTACACAGATAACATCATTGCCTGATAACTTAACTGTCGGTGGTTCTCTCGACCTGCGCGGCACACAGATAACATCATTGCCTGATAACTTAACTGTCGGTGGTTCTCTCGACCTGCGCGGCACACAGATTACTTCACTTCCTGATAACTTGACTGTCGGAGGTTATCTCGACCTACGCGGTACACAGATAACATCATTGCCTGATAACTTAACTGTCGGTGGTTCTCTCGACCTACGCGGTACACAGATAACATCATTGCCTGA
>NZ_QVMQ01000003.1:175184-192663 GCF_010501105.1 Dysgonomonas sp. 511
ACATCATTGCCTGATAACTTAACTGTCGGTGGTTCTCTCGACCTACGCGGTACACAGATAACATCATTGCCTGATAACTTAACTGTCGGTGGTTATCTCGACCTACGCGGTACAGGAATTACAGATATTAGCAAGGTTAGTCGTAATGCGCCTACTGTCTATACATGGAGAAACAGAAAATACATTAAGGCTGATGAAGTATTCTCCGAACTGATATCACAGAAGGGCAATGTATATCGTATAAGGCAAATCGGAAGCACAAAAATCGGTTACCTAGTTACCGATGGCAATGGCAAGTGGTCGCATGGCGCAACATTGAAGGAAGCTAAAGATGATTTAATCTACAAAATCAGTAATCGTGATAAGAGCGAATATGAAAGTCTGACACTTGATTCAGAAGTAACATTCGAAGAAGCTGTCGAAATGTATCGCGTAATTACAGGTGCTTGCAGTTTCGGTACTCGCGAATTCGTTCAGAATCGGTTGGAAGAACGCAAAGAAAAATACACCATATCTGAGATTCTGAAAATCACTGCATCAGAATATGGTGGCAGCACATTCGCGTCATTCTTCAAAAAATAACCAATGACAGGGATAGCTAACTGTATGGTGTTAAGGGAACGGTAGGAAGAATACGAAAGCCCTAGTGGATGCAGTGACACACTGTGAGATTATATCAAGGTTGAGGCTTAGACAACCCACTTCCGGTTCGAATCCGGACTATCCCACAAACTTAATTTGAAGGATGAAATGAGAGCGACCTCGAAACCTATCAACAACAAGTGTACATCAGTTGAAGTTCTTGCAAGACTGGTAGGACGACAAAGCGGTTTTGATTGAAACGTTTACGCTGCTTGCGGTACGAAAGCAAATGCCGGGGAGTGGCAATATGGTCACTCCCTTATCAAAAACGAAAAGATGCAGCTATGATTTTCGATACAGGAATTAAAGGAATGGGCTATACCCCAGATGATGAAGACATCTTTGATGATGAAGATTATGACGAATCTGCCGAAGATAGAATGATGGAAAGATATTACGAAGAAAAAAATACAAATCAGATAATCAAAAACACATAATCATGGAAAATTCAAATTTAGACAATTACGAAGTTCTCTCACTTGAAGCAGAGAATGTGCAAGTAATGCAACTTGATGCTCTTGAACGAGCAAACATAGACTCACAGGTAGCAACAGCAAAACGCTATCCCAGAGATATTAGACGCTGTATCGATAATAGTATTGTTCTTGCAACAATGGACATGCCTACAGCACAGTCATGTAGTTATGCTTTACCAAGAGGCGGTAAGCCTATTACCGGCCCGTCCGTACACCTTGCTAAAATTATCGTTTCCAACTGGGGGAATATGCGTACCGAAGCAAAAGTAGTACAGATAACTGACAAGGAAGTTGTAAGTCGTGGTACCTGTTGGGATTTGGAAACAAACGTAGCATCTGCTTTTGAGGTTAGGCGAAGAATAGTAGATAAAGAAGGTAAAAGATTCTCTGATGATATGGTTACAGTTACAGGAAATGCAGCCAATGCAATAGCATACCGAAATGCTGTGTTTGCTGTTGTCCCTAAAGCTATCACAGAACGAATATACAATGCTTCACAAAAACTTATCACAGGCGACCTATCCGATAGCGATAAACTGTTAAAAAAACGCACATCCGTCCTCAATGACTTCAAAAATAATTATGGTATTACCGAAGAGGAAGTTATAAAGTTCTGCGGAAAACAAACTGTAAATCAAATTAAGTCCGATGAGATTGCTCTGCTTCTGGGAATAATCCAATCATTAAAAGATGGAGATACAACGGTGGATGAACTACGAGCAAAAAATAATCATAAAAAATCAGCCGAAGACAGAAAAGCTGATCTGAAAAAAAAGCAGGGAGAAGATAACAAACAAACTGACTTAGGGCTAAAATGAGCAGTATTTATAAAACATATAATCAGGATCAGGTCGAAGAATTGCTGTCTAATTACCTGATCGATTCATGGTCTTATTCGAGAGTATCCACATTTGTCCGTAACGAGAAAGAGTTTGAAATGCGATACCTCTACAATGAGAGAAGTAAATCATCAGCTACAACAATAGCCGGACAAGCATACCATAAGGCCCTCGAACTATACTTTACCAATCTGATGGAAGGGATAGGAACCGACATCGCCGATATGCAACAGGCAGCATTCGATCATATCAGCGACCAATCTGCCGATATATGGAAGATAAGCAAAACCCGCCCCACCATACAAGACTGCATCAATGATGCTGTAGCCATAGCTAACAAAGGAATAAGCAATTTCCTGTCCGAAGTAAAAGTCTACCTGTCACAGATCAAAAGGGTGCTGGCTGTCGAACTAAGATTAAAAGCGTGGATAACAGTTAACGGAGTAGATATTCCACTCCCCTGTTATCTAGCCATTGATGTTGTTGTAGAAACTATAGAAGATAAACGAGCTATTGTCGACCATAAGCTGCGAACGGCATTTACCGATGAAAAAGAAGTTAAGTTCACCATTGGCAAACAGGCCATCACTTATGTAAAAGGATACGAGTCCGAGTTTGAAGAAAAGATCGATGAGGTATGGTTCGTTGAGAATAAAACATCTAAGAATAAAGATGGCTCACCTCAACTTATACTCAACAAAGTAGTAATGGATGATAGCACACGCAGGCTGTACGAAGCCATCCTATATGAACCTCTACGCAGGATGATACTGGCAGTAAACGACGCCGATTATGTATATCTCATCAACGATAACGACAATTTTACTGACAAGGCAGAGATATATGAGTTTTGGGCTAAGACTATGCTTGCCGAAATAGAAGAATTTAATATTACTGAGAACAAAAAGCCATTGATCGAAAAAAGGTTGAAAAAAATCCGCGATGCTTCTCTCGCAACAGCTACTCCAAGAGTAATCAGGAATTTCAAAAAATACGCACAGGAATTTATACCATACGATTTAACCAACAAAGACATGACCAATCAGGAAAAAATAGAACACGTTTTGCGATCCTTCGGTATTATTGCCAAAGTACAACATACATTCGATGGATATTCAAGTTCATCTTACCTGCTCGAAATGAATGCAGGAACATCTATTTCCAACGTAAATAAATACCGCCTGGATATAGCTAATGCACTCAACGTACCTAATGTACGCATCCAAAAAGACTTGGTAGTTTACGAAGGAAAATCATACCTCACTATCGAGTCCGGCAAAAAAGGAACTGGAATCCTGCTATGGGACAAGTCCAAACTGAAAGATCATAAAATACCTCTCGGAGTAGATAACTTCCAGCAGACAGTCTATTGGGACTTAGACAATCATTCCACACCTCATATGCTTATATGTGGTGCAACAGGTTCGGGTAAATCTGTTTCTATCAAATCGACCGTCGAATATGCTCTCAAAGCAGGCATACACGAAATATACATGTTCGACCCTAAATATGAGTTCACCTCTTACAATTCTAATCCTAGGATATCTGTATTCAATGAAATAGAGAATATAGAGGAAGAAATGGAAAAACTTGTCGCTGAAATGGAGAAGCGGGTTAAGGAAGGCATATCAACTAAAACGCTAGTAATATTTGACGAGTTTGCCGATGCTGTTGCCAACTCAAAGAAGGGAAAAGAACTTGACATTATAGAAGAAGTACAAGTAGGCTTCTATGCCCCAAAGAAAATACAAGGAATGTTTGGAGAGGAAATATCTGACCCTATCCCTAAAATGGGAATGAAGGTCACAGGTCGCAAAAACTCACTCGAAGAAAATCTCAGAATACTTCTGCAAAAAGGACGTTCATCAGGTTTCCGTATCATAGCAGCTACCCAAAGGGCATCCACTAAGGTTATCACCGGCGATGCCAAAGTAAACTTCCCTGTACAGGTATGCTTCCGAGTGCCTAAAGATATCGACTCTATTGTAGTTATCGATGAACCCGGGGCAGAATCTCTCAATGGACGTGGTGATGGACTTATCAAATCACCAGAGTATTTAGGAGTAGTAAGATTTCAAGCATTCTATAAAGACTGACACTATGGCAAAGAAATCCGACAAAAGCAAAGAACTATTTGGTCTGGATAAGATTCCGGATCACATACTCAACAAGCGACTTCTAGTAGAACGTGGACAGCGAGAATCCTACATACAGGAACTCGAAGAAGAAAACAAGGATCTAAAGACGAGGCTCTCTAAGTACGAAAAAGTAAAATAATAACCTGCAAACTCTATGTACCAAATAACTAATAAAGATAGAGACGAATTAATCAACCTAGTTGCCATTCAGGCAGATGTCTATCGCGCATTGACTAAAGAAAGAAAGCTTACTGGCAGGGAAACCATTATTATGAGTAAGGCTTTGTATTTGGAACATAGGTTAAGCAAGCTAAAGAAGATTGATAGATAAGTAAAACAAGATGTTGCAATGAAAACCTGTGCTACTCCCAAATGCAAATCGACAGCCCTTGTTCGTGGATCCGACCTTTGCCTCCAATGTTACTCGGCAAAACTGGATCAGGAGAAAGGAACAAAAGCCAAACGGATCATGGGGCATGGAGAGGATAATATACAAGCCGAGTTCTTTTTCAATGCAGCTATACTTTTCCCGAAAATAGATAAACTGTTATATCATGCCTGTAACGAAGGTAAGCGAGATCCTAAACGGGCTAAACGCATCGGTATTAAATCGGGAGTAGCAGATGTTCATTTAGCAATAGCCAATAACCAGTATCACTCATTGTACATAGAGTTCAAAGCAGGAAAGAATACTCAGACAAACGAACAGATTGAGTTCCAAAAACAGGCCGAAGCTGCCGGAAACAAATATGCCGTGTGCTACTCAGTAGCAGAAGCAATAGAAATACTCAAAGAATATTTATTAACAACTAATTACAAATAAATTATGGAAACAAAACATTGTGGAAAGTGCGGTCAGGATAAGCCGACAAGTGAATTTTACACATCATCCAGAGCAAAGAATGGGCTACAAAGTTGGTGTAAGAAATGTATGTGCAGCAATAGAAGCGGGGGGGGGAAACGAGCCTTTAGTACGAGTTAAGCCCGAAGCATTGGCAGGAGTAAACAAACGCCCACAATCAAGCGAAAACAACCCTCTATCGAATTACACTCCTAGAGAACTAATGAGAGAATTACACAGCAGGGGATACGAAGGGGTGCTGACCTATACAGCCAAGATCAATATCTCTCAGATGTGAGACTACAAATAAACAGATTTATTCACTAATTAAAATATTTCAATTATGCACAATTGGTTTTTATCAAAAGTTCAGTACGAAAAGACACTGGAGAGCGGTATGCAGAAGAAAGTGACCGAACCTTACCTTGTCGATGCGCTTTCATTCACAGAAGCAGAGGCTAGAACGATTGAAGAAATTAAGCCGTATGTATCCGGCGAATTCACTATCGCAGATATCAGTCGTTACCCTCTCAATGAATTATTCTTCAATGAAAATGGAGATAGATTCTACAAAGCAGTTATAGCCTTCATCACTTTGGACGAAAGAAGCGGTTCGGAGAAAAAGACTAAAGTAAATATGCTAGCTCAGGCTTCCGACCTGCAAAATGCAAAAGATATTATAGTCAAAGGAATGGAAGGAACATTAGCAGACTATGAAATAATTGAAGTCAAAGAAACACCGATAATGGATGTATTTCCATATTCGGAAGATAGTATAAAGAAAATAATAATATAAAAAAATGTAATTATGGCAACAATAAATATAAATGCACGGATAGATGTAGATGATGTTCTGAATGAACTTACAGACAAACAATTAATAGATGAGGTTAAAGAAAGGGAGATTGAGGATCAGCTAGACATTGATCCAGACGATATCGAAATGACAAATGAAGATGTGATTGACTATCTCTCACAACTCCCCTCTTACAAGCTAAAAGATCTGTTTTGCGATATGGCTGGCGTAAACCATCATACCCCCAAAGACGAATTAATGAAACTGCTCTCAGAAAAAATATAGGCTATGCGAGACAACGTAAAATTTAAAGTATCGAAAAGCGAGCTGCTAAAACAACTGGTCAGGGTATCGAGGTCTGTCAGGGACAAGGCATCCCTGCCGATATATACCTATATACTCTTCGAAGTATCGGAAAGCAACCTGAGGCTTACGGGAACGGATACCAATATACAGATAGAATCGGCACTCGACATACTGGGAACATCGAAGCAGATGTCATTCTGTGCAGACAAGACCATAATAGACATCTTGAAAACCCTGCCCGACCAGCCGCTGGAGATAGAAGCCACAAAAGAAACATTGCCGGATGCCAAATTTATCCGCGTCGATGTGAATATTATCCACTCATCGGGCAATATAGTACTCAACGGCGAGGATTCCGAATTTTTCACCAAAATGAAAGATATCACAGGCGATGGATTCGCGATAAAGGCAAAGAACCTGAAAAACGGACTGGATAAGACACGTAAGTTCGCGCTGAACGACATACAAAGGCCGGTGGCCTCATCCGTATTCTTCGATGTGAGTGATAGCAGCCTCACATTTGCATCATCGAACAACAAGATAGCCGCCAAACTCGAAGATTATACCGTAAAGGGCGTAGACGTAGAAAGCTTTATACTCGATATCAACTCGGCAAATGTATTATCATCGGTGTTGAACGATTTTAATGACGAGCCTGTAAAGGTATCAGCCAATAAGAACAATGCCTATTTCGAAGTATCGGGATTGAAGTTTACTTCGCGACTGGTAGAAGGGCAATACCATAACTACAGGAGAGTATTTCAAGACAGCTTACCTATCAACCTTAAATCGGATTCCAAATATTTATCCAATGTCATAAACAGGTTATTGAAAGCATCCGACAAAACGAACGAGACGATCAGGCTTGAATCCGGATTGATGGAAACACACCTTTCGTCAAGAGATATCCCCCTGAATAAATCGGCAGAGGAATCAATCGAATGCGAATGCAACGGCGAAATAACCATTGGTCTAAAAGGCGGGCAGCTGATAGATATGCTGAGCGTGATAGACGGGAATGCCGTGTTGTCATTCTCAGAGCCGGATAAGCCTGTACAACTGGAGCCGGAGACACAGGGTGAAGAAACAAAGCTTACCCTTTTGGTAATGCCGATGCAAATAGTTTAAGAAGTATGGGTATGATCAATATTCCCAGAGTTATGAATGTATTATCAGTTTGCGATGGCATGTCGTGCGGGCAGATCGCACTAAGGGAGTTGGGTATAAAGGTGGATAATTATTACGCCTCCGAAATAGACAAGTTTGCAATAAAGCAGACTAAACATAATTTCCCGGATACGGTACAACTCGGGGATATGGTCTTCCTGCGATATGCAATGACATGGAAAAAGGATACAGTAAAGAAAATGTATAATTCAGAATATGTCAGCCTTGAGAAAAAGCAGAACTTCTTTAAGTTGAGGAGTATGGAATGGCATAAGATAAATCTGGTTATCGGCGGAACGCCCTGCCAGGGATTTAGTTTTGCAGGCAAGCAGCTTGCTTTCAGCGATCCGCGGTCAAAGCTTTTTTTCGACTTTATAAAAATACTGGATCACATAAAGAAGCTGAACCCGGACGTCAAATTCCTTTTGGAAAATGTAAACATGAAAAAGGAGTTCCTAAATGTGATATCTGAATATTGCGGGGTATATCCCGTGAGGATAAACAGCCGCCTGGTATCGGCACAGAACAGAGACCGCTATTATTGGACGAATATAAAGACGCGTACGGAAGGCATCTTTTATCAAGAAGTATATGCAGATATACCGCAACCGAAAGATGAGGGTCTTTTGTTAAGAGATATTTTGGAAGATGATGTGGATGAGAAGTATTACATCAGAAATCCAAAAATAGGATTTAAGGGAATGAATATCAACTACAAAAGTAACACATTGCGCACAGGGGGGGCAAAATCGCAATCGGATAAGCATAATTGCGATTTTATCAAAATAGACAAAAACGGCAATCCGAAAGCGAATCAGGAAAAAGCATCTTGTTTTACAGCCGGTGCGCATTCGGGCGGTAATCACTCAGATATGGATTTTATATGTGTTGCTATGCGAGGAAGAAATCCTGACAATCCTACAAGCAGGATAGCAGGACTACCAACAGAACAACGGCTAGAAGCTAATATGTCAGGAAAAACAAACTGCTTAACATCTGTTTCTAAGGATAATCTAGTAATGCAGTTAGGTAGAGGAAAAAATAAAGGAGGATACCATAAAGAAAAAACTCCTACTCTATCAGCAAATAGTTGGGAACAGAATAATCTAGTCATTCAGCTAAACAATTCTACTGAAAGCGGAGGTAAGCAACCTTATCAGCACAACAGGATATATAGCGATGAGGGGAAAATGATTTGCCTCGATACGGGTAAGAGGAAGAATGTATATACAAATCACCGTATTCGCCGCCTGACGCCCAAAGAAGCATCGAGACTGCAAACCATACCGGATTGGTATGAATGGGTAGTTTCGGACACACAAATATATAAGATGTGTGGTAACGGATGGACGGTAAAGGTAATAATGTGGATATTGGGATTTTTAAATAAATAGAAGAATATGAAAATACTAAATACGTTATCAGGGGGCAAAGATAGCCTCGCCTCAACTCTATGGTTATTAAACAATGGATATAAGAAATTTACAACTGTGTTTTGTGATACCAAATGGGAGAGCGAAATAACATACAAGCATATAGACAATGTGGTAAAACAATTGGGGCTTGACTTTCGCGTACTTAAATCAAAGAAGTATGACGGGCTTATAGACCTTAGTAGAAGGAAAACTCGTTTTCCTTCTACTACACGCCGTTTTTGCACATCCGAGCTAAAAAATATACCTATGATAGATTATATACTGGATGAAGTGAGGGACCACATTCTTGTCATTCAGGGTATAAGGGCGGGCGAAAGCGAAAGCCGCTCTAAGATGTCACAGCAGTGCAATTATTTTAAATATTACCTTGAACCAATTGAAACAAATTTTGCCCTTCTTCCAAAGTTGAAAGCAAAATTATCTACAAATCTATCAGAGGATAAAAGAGAGAAATTGCTTAAAAGAATCGATAAAATTGAAGATCGGTTATCAAAAGGAAAGCTTGACCCCCAATATCACACCTACAGGAGAAAAGAGGTATTGGAATATTGTAAGAAATATTCAACGGATGTGTTGCGTCCTGTTTTCGACTGGACGGGGCAGCAGGTGATCAATTATATACTTGACAATGATTTAGAACCTAATCCTCTTTACAGGATGGGGCTGTCGCGAGTGGGTTGCTTTCCTTGCATCAACTGCAATTTGATGGAAATCCATCAAATTTCTCAACGATTCCCGGAGAGGATATATGAAATAGAGAAAGCTGAAATGGAAATAGGCAGCACATTTTTCCCATACGATAAGATATCGAACAAATACTGCAAGCAGCCAGGCATAAGGGATATAGTTGCTTATGTGAAGTCAAAATATGACTCGGGAGATATATTTGAGGAGTTGACGGATGATTATACAAGTTGTATGAGCTATTACGGCTTGTGCGAATGATATAATAAATAAAAAAACAATGGCAAAAACCGGACTAATATATTACAATGTCGATACCAACAGATATCAAGACAGACGTATAAAACGCCTGAAGAAAGACTTCAAGTGTGATGGTATTGCCGTTTACGATTACATACTATGCGAGATATACAGAGTAGAAGGATGTTTCCTTGTGTGGGATGAAGATACTGCCTTTGACGTGTCCGAATACTTTGGTCTTAAAGAAAATACAGTTAATGAGATAGTGAAATACTGCGGTGCTGTGGGGTTATTCGATAAAGCACTGCTCTCTCGCGGGATTATCACATCATTATCTATTCAAAGACGATATCTCGAAATGTGCAAACGTGCCAAAAGAGCAAATGCCGAAATACCCGAAGATATCTGCATTCAGGAAGAACAGGAGAAAACTCCGGAAGAAATACAAAAACTTCCCGAAGTTTTACCGAATACTCCCGAAGATATACCACAAAGTAAAGTAAAGAAAAGTAAAGTAAATATCTATCTCTCTAGCGCGCGTGAGAATCGGCTTGTTTTTGAATCTCTTCTTCCGTTAATGGAAGAATTACTTAACGATCAATCTTGCATCGAATATTTTCAGCGTACCGCAGGCGCGCCATATCCCGACAATGATACTATTTCAGATAAAGTCAAAGAGTTTTTTGTGAAGCTGACTGTTGATGGCGAAGACACGAAAGAGCGCAAAGATGCTATCTATCATTTCAAAAGTTGGTATCGGCAGCAGGCAGAAGTAGAGAGAACACAAAATCAGAAAGGAGGTAAAAATGGAACAGAGACAAGGGCTGCTCACAATGGAGCAAACAATAAACCTGCAAAAGAGACATCTAGAGACTATACAAAAAGGTTCTGAGTTTGATTTAACTATTCCGGAAGTATGCGAAAGTCATGCACAGTTTGTAAAACGTATCGGCGACAATTACATGAGCCGGGAGTTCAGGGGATTCGATGTCGATGATTATAACAGGAAGCTGCTAACCTTCATGCTGTATTACTTCAACAATTGCAAGTTAGCCGAAAATGTTTTCGAGGGCGAAGATTATAAGATTCACAAAAACATTATGCTGATAGGCGAACCGGGTACCGGAAAAACAATCATCATGCAGATATTTTCCGACTATCTGAGACTGACCAGAAACCCGAATTTTTATCATAACCTGTCTGTTACGCAAATGATGAATTATTATAAAATCAACGGACACATAGACAGGTTCACATATAACGAGAACGGAAAAAACAGCCTCGAGGGTAATCCTTTTCATGTCTGCCTGAATGATATCGGATTGGAAACAGAGAAGCAAAAAAGCTATGGCACCACGCTCGAAACGGTAATAGACGAATTTCTATTCGCCCGGTACGAAATATATCAGCAAACATTTATGAAGTATCACATGACTTCAAACCTTACTGTCGATGAATTTCAGAAACGATTCGATGATAGGTTGGTAGATAGATTCAAAGGGTTTAATGTCATCGCTATGACTGGCGAATCAAGAAGAAAGTAAATGGCAAAAATAGGATTGATAGATGTAGATGGGCATAATTTCCCTAACCTGGCTTTGATGAAAATAGCTTCATTCCATAAGCAGCAAGGGGATCATGTTGAATGGTGTAACTTCCTTGAGAGATATGATAAGGTTTATAAATCAAAGGTTTTTACATTTTCACAAGATGAAACTACTTGTATTCAGGCTGACGAAATTATTTCAGGTGGTACAGGATATAACAAATACGATGAACTGTTTTGTGATTCTGTGGATCTGGATTATTCAATCTATCCAAAATTCAAAGAATCCTATGGTTTTCTTACTCGCGGTTGTATTCGTAAATGCTCTTGGTGTGTAGTCCCCAAAAAAGAGGGATGGATAAAGCCCTATCGTGATATAGAGGAAATTCTACAGGGTCGGAAAAAGGCTGTCTTAATGGATAACAATATACTAGCCTCCGATTATGGATTAGAGCAAATCGAAAAAATAATAAAGTTAAAATGTAGAGTAGACTTTAATCAGGGATTAGATAGCCGATTAGTAACGGACGATATAGCTAAAATGTTATCTAGTGTCAAATGGATTAACAGTATCCGCTTTGCCTGTGATACTATATCGGCCGTTGATCCTCTCATTAAGGCTATAGAGAAACTGAATAAACACGGACTTAAAAACTACAAAATATTTGTATATGTGTTAGTTAAGGATATTAACGACGCTTATACTAGAGTCCTAAAATTAAAAGAGCTAGGCGTTTCTCCTTTTGCTCAACCCTATAGAGATTTTGAGAATAATATACAACCTACTCAAATTCAGAAAGATTTTGCTAGGTGGGTAAATCATAAAGCAATATTTAAAAGTATTGATTGGGAAGATTACAGGAAATAACCATATGAAAACATTCGCAGTAAAACGAGAAATAAACGGGAAGCTCTTTCTTAAGGACGAAGACAGGATTACCGCCGACACATGGGACGAAGCAATAGCGAAGCTTATACGGGGTACTTTATCCGGTCGCTATGATGATAGCTGTGTGCTGGATGGAATAATAGTTTACGAAGAAGAGATTTCAAATGATGATATGCTAGATATAATGATTAATAATAATTTAACCGAAAAAGTATGAAAGAACTAGAATTAAAAGATATCGCAGGCTATTTGCCGTATGGATTGAAAGTGAATAGTAAAGATGATAACGATATTGGAACTATTACTGGAATAGATTTATCAAATATAATAAAGGTCAAGTATAGAGAATTAACTTTCTCTGAAACGATATTTGATATCAAACCTATCCTCCGCCCAATGTCCGACCTATACAAACCCAGTCTACCTGATGGGAAGATTCCTATAGTGGAGTTATTCGAAATGTATGAAACGAGAGAGTTTGATACAGATAAGAAATATTCAGTAGTATTCAACGCTCCCATAATTAGCTGCGAATGGGAAGTATATGATACCATAAAAAAAGAAGAGGGAGTCCTAAGGTTTTTAAGAAAAACATCTAACATGGGTGATTTGGTTTGTTCATTTAGATATGATCCCGAACTAAGAAGATTTAGTATGCATGACGATACTAATAGAAAACCTTTAGGGATTGCCTATCAGATAGATTTATTCAACTACCTGTTTGAGAACCATTTCGACATTTACGGACTAATAGAACAAGGTTTAGCAATTGATATAAATACAGTAAAAATATGAAAGGAATATGTTTTATAGAACCGTTACACGAAAAGACGGTGAAAGGAATAAAAACACAGACGAGACGGATAATGCTCATTGATGATTGTTCTAAATACCATAAAAACTATGGTGGTGCAGATTGGAAAGAGTCACCAATGGACATTATTTTTCAAGACGAAGGGGCTTATTGTTCGCTTTGTGGTAATGGTGTGACCCATAAGAATAATTACAACGGTATTCCTCCAAAATATAAAGTTGGGGAAGTACTGTATCTGAAAGAACCATATATCGATGATAGCGATATGTTTTTTACGGTTTTCCCTGTGCATGAAACTCTAACATTCAAAGGAGGCACAATATTGTATCAGTACGGGAATGATACAAGTATTTTAGATTCTGTATATGGAGATTTAGTAACATGGCAAAACAAACTCTTTATGCCTGCTTCTGCTGCCCGTAACTTCATTAAGATAACAGGTGTAAGAGTCGAAAAGCTACAGGATATAACCGAAGAAGATTGCATAAAGGAGGGTATCGAAGTTAGTAAATATGATAATCGCCATTACGTAAATGACGTATGGAGAAAGAGTAAATTAGATGGGATTTGGGAGAAAACAAGGACACTGTATGATAACCCTCGGGCGGCTTACGCAGCTCTCATTGATAAGATAAACGGCAAAGGCACTTGGGAAAGTAACCCTTTCGTATGGGTATATGATTATGAATTAACGGATGAGATATGAAAGACTTCAAAGGGACAAGATGTAAAGACGGATCATTTAAATGGAATCGATCAGGTATGGGGTTTCAGGTACTAACAGCTGATTCTTATTATTCTGTATGTGAATCGAAAGGAAAACACGGAATGGAGGAGCAGATAGCTAATGCGCAATTGATAGCTACGGCCCCCGAATTATTAACAGAGCTTCAAGATGCCGTAGCTCTACTAGATAGTGCTTACAGAAGTTTCGTTAATGATGATCTGGAAGGACTGTATAATACATTAGCGAATGCTACGAGTAGAACCACATTTAGAGAAACAATAGCTAAAGCATTGGGAAAGGCATATGAAAAAGAAAAGTAATCGTGTGATACTTAATAGAATAAAGAGAGAAAAGATTATGATTAAGAGAACTGTTATAAGAGTAAAGAAAGTGAAACTACCACGGAAGAGGAAAAAGGCTTGTATAAAAGCTATTGGTAAAGTTCAATATCTAGGAATTATCTATGTAAATGAATTGAGCTTCGAAGATAATTGGGACAAAATGGATAGGAAGTTTCCAAAGTCTTATTATCCTTACAATTCATATATGAGAGGTCGAGTAAAAGAATATTGGTAATATTTCTTACCTTTGATTTTATAAAGAAAGTTAAATAGATACAGCATATCTCATGTGAAACACTGTTGTCTCATATTTTTATAATACAATGATAATCAACAAAATATATTATCCCTCTCTCTCCGCAAACAAGGCTGAAAATCAGCAAGTTGAAAAATAAACACCCGATTTTACACCCAAGAATGTAAAGTTGGGTGTTTTTGTTTTGCTTCCTTGTGAGGCATCTTCCTATTCACTTCACCCAACATTTTCCTAAAAAAGGGAGATTAATTTATTAGGAGTGGTCGGAAGAAAATTCTTCCGACTATTTTTTTGTATAATCATTTGATTTCAAGTTAATTATATTTGTTTCTATCCCTTTATTTTATTATCTTTAGGTATTGTAAATCAAACAATTATGTCAATATTTAAAGATCATAAAATAGGTATAAATCAACTCTTAGGGGTTATCCCCGAAGCCCTACTGAGTCATTTATCAGAGCATACCAAAGTTGATTATTATTCGAAAGTGCTTCATGGCAAAAAATTATTTTATCTACTGATGTATGGCATATTGGAGAATGACAGGTTAAGCCAACGTACACTGGAAGATACCTTTAATGATCCTGTCTTTAAGATGTTATTCAAGTTGGAGCAATCTGAAAGCGTTCGTAGAAGCTCCATATCAGAAAGGTTATCCAAAATTGATTCGGATTATTTCAAGCAAATTTATGAATGTGTTTATGAGCAGTTCTCTCAGGTATACTCGCATACAGAAAAACAAAAATATAATCTAATCCGTGTTGACAGTTCGATGGTAAGTGAGGCATGTAGTAAATTGCAGGAAGAAGGAATTGATCATAAAAATGGCAAAAAGTCTGTAAAGTATAGCATTGGCTTTGATGGTATCTTGCCTTGTGAAGCTAAAATCTACACAACATCAAAATATGCCAATGAAGATACTGCTTTACCAGAGGTTGTTAGAAGCCATATAAAACAAGAGGATGGCCATCTAAATATTTATGTAATTGATCGTGGGCTCCAATCTGCCAGAACAATGAAAAACTTTTCCAAAGATTCTGTTTCTTTTATTATACGGGCTAAAGAAAACCGTAAATGTGTAGAATTGGAATCCTTTATAAAAGAAGATACTACAACAGACTTAGGCAGCCTGACTCTTGTCAAAGATTCTAAAGTTTATTTGTATACAGGGGTTCCCTTGATTACTAAAAAAGGAACAAAAAGATGGAAAGAAGAACTTGTTGAGGTTCCATTTCGCCTAATTGTAGCCGACAGTAAAGCAGAACCGGATAAACAATTTTGGTTTATTACCAATGAGTTTGATTTGGATGCACAAGAAATCACAGATGCTTATAGGCACAGATGGGATATTGAAGTATTCTTCCGGTTTATTAAGCAGGAGTTAAATGCAAGTCACTTACTTTCATTGAATAAGAATGGTATTGAAGTGATTCTGTATATGACATTGATCGTGGCTATGTTTATCTTGATATACAAACACGCCAATGATATTGGATATAAAACGGCAAAACGAAGGTTTGCGATGGAAATGAGGAACCTGGTCATATCAATGATCGTTATAGAATGTGGGGGAGATCCTTCGATTTTCTTTAAAACATAGAAACAAAAAGTGATCGGAATTTCTTCCGACCACTCGTGATTAATTTATCTCCCATCATTATTTTTTCGGAAAAGCTCTTTTATTATTTTATTCGAAATTAACATCGACAGCTAACAACTGACCTGATTTAGGATTAGTAGATACCCTATATGATACAAGTTTGCCTTCTGAATTGAATAGATTTAATCCTTTAGCAGAATTAGAATGAAAAAATACATTGTTCGGTTTTCTTTCAATAAAGCCACAATACTTTCCAAATTTATCCTTTATAATCTTTACGATTTTTCCTTTGTATCTAAAATTAACATCATCAACTAAGTCAGTAACATGTTGATTGTTTTTCCTTACTCTCTTCAACAGCAATAATGTGAAGTCTTTATTATCTTTAATTCCATGAGGGCTTTTGTGAAGTTCTTTCTCCCAATGCTCTCTAGTTTTATCAAATATATCAATTGATTCAACAAACTTAGCTAATGTTTTGTCATCGCTTTTAAGCACATTTAGAATCAATGTAGAATGTTCATCAACCATTTGCTCCGAGTTAATATTAGGACTTTTTCCCGCAATTAATTCTCTAAAAATCATCATTAAATGGTATTTATAAGTATAGTGTTTTGGCTTATCTAACTTATTCTTTCTAAATAACTTCTCGAGTTTGTAAAATGTCAAACAAGAGGCAAAATAAGGGAGTTTGCTTTGGTAATCCTTAAACAGTATATTAGAGTAAGTATCAAGCAATTTAGATTCATGCCTATGTGATAAATGTGGCTCGTTAATAAACATTGATACAAATGAATGTACTATGATTCTAAAGTTCAATTTTTGATATTGTGTTATTGACGGATTATGGTCATATTGTTTGGATCTTCTTTCGTAATAGAATCTTTCATACTCAGGAGATAGTGCATTAATAACATCTTCAAGCTCTTTGTGGAATTTTTTTGTAGTCTCAAAGGCTTCATCCAGCACTATGTTTTGTCTATTAGTACCCCTAACTACCTGATTTGTAATTTCAATATCTTGAGTTGAAATCAACTTAATTACTAGTGGAACGGTATTGCTTTCTTCTACATTAAAGATAACATGACTTGTTTGACAACCATTCACTATCTGGGGATTTTTTATGGTAATCTGCCTATTGCTGGGGGTATATTTTTCGCAAACAATGGTAATGCCATTGTTCAATAAAGCAAACTTTTCAGGCTCTTCTTTTATGGTTCTACCTATTTCAGTATTTATATTGTTATCCCCTTGAAAATCACGGACATTATCATCAAATAGCGATTTTCGGATAATACCTTCATCTGTTGATAATAACTTCTTTAATTCACTTGCATAGCATAACAGCATGCATGAATTATCAACTTTATCTACAGAAGTTAATGGCATGGTATCAATAGAGTTTAAGACAACCTCAAAATTATTTTCATTAGAATCAATTATCCCTTTGAATCCATCAATGTCGATGAAATGTATTACAGGTTCTTTATATGTGTTTAAGCTATTGACATCATCTTTAAATTGTTCCGCAAGAGCTAATTGATGCTTGCTGTTATGCCACTTGCCCATAGCGACATAGTATAAGCGTACATTAGGATTATCTTCCCATTTATACACGGCTTCTTCACTTATTAAAAAGTCCCACTACTGTCCACTAAAAAAAAATGGACGATTAAAAATTAAATAAATTTGGTTCACTTGAACCGCTTCGTTCTTTGACATTTTTGAAATTAGTTTTGTT
>NZ_QVMQ01000040.1 GCF_010501105.1 Dysgonomonas sp. 511
TTGCAGAAACTGATGGCTCCTTAATTTATCGTTAACTCTCTCCGCAAAGGTAAAAACTATATAAATATTGTAAAAGATGAGGCAGACCGAAGGATTACATTGTTTATATCCAGTTATCTTCTACTATTTCTCCTTCTATACCTATAACAACCTTTTTAACAGGTACTTTGTTTGAAGCCTGTTCCAAAGCCATTTTAACTAATTGTAATAACCCGCCACAACAAGGAACTTCCATAATAACTACTGTCAGTGTATTAATCTGTACCCCGTCTATCATATCGGCAAGCTTCGATACATACACTTCTTTGTTACTGTCGAGTTTGGGGCAGGCAATAGCCAATGTGCGATTTCTTAAGAAACGGTCATGGAAGCCACCATAAGCATAAGCTGTACAGTCGGCAGCCAGCACCACATCAGCACCTCGGAAATATCCCACCTGCGGATTCAACAAATGAAGTTGTACCGGCCATTGGCGCAACTGCGAAGGGGTGCTGCCGATTGGTACTACCGGTTTTACCGGAGCGAAAGACATCTCCCTGCTTCCCGGACAGGCCGAGAAGGCTTGCCCACAGTCTGAGTTTTGTTCATTATTATTTTCTATATCCATATCTATGTTATGTTCTTCCAGATAACGAAGACCCTGAGCCAAAAGGGCTGTTTCATTATGGTCTTTCAAATGAAGCAGATGAGCCCGGATTGTTTTTTCACCTTTGGGAACAAGTCTTTCCATCACTGCGATTTCATCGTAAGGTTTTGCCTCGCGTTCCTCAAAATCTATCGCTCCAACAGGACAGTCTCCGATACAAGCTCCTAAACCGTCGCAATACAGGTCGCTAATCATTCGAGCCTTACCATCAATTAGTTGCAATGCTCCTTCGTGACAGCCACTGACACAAATTCCGCAACCATTACACAGTTCTTCATTTATCTTTATAATTGTTCTTTTCATTAATCTTCCTCAGTTATCCTTTTGCAAACATACAGTAGTATGGGGATACAAATCGTAACATCCGTTACGGATGTGAAATTTATTATGTGTAACTTTGCAAAAAATAGAATTTATGAATCAAGACTTACTGTTTTTCTGTACAATATGCCGGGAAAAATCTCCAGAGGAAATTGAGAAAATAAGATGTACGATAGACCACAAAGTAAAAAGCTATAAAAGAGGGGAGTTGATTGCTTCGCAAGGAGACCGCATATCAAGCCTGTATATGTTGACGAAAGGGAAAGTGAAAACGGAAATTATTTCGAAATCAGGGCTTACTGTTTCCGTCGAAGAGATTGCCGCCCCTTATCCGTTGGCTGCCGCTTTTATTTTTGCGGACAATAATCGCTTTCCGGTGGAGGTTACCGCAATGGAGGATTGTGAAGTGATACTAATCAGTAAGTCTTCTATTGAAAAACAGATGGCTAAATGCCCTGGATTCCTGAGGGGATTTATGGCTTTTATAGCCAATCGGGTGCAATTCTTGTCGGAAAGATTAAAAATCTTTTCACAAAAAGGGATTAAGGCTAAAATTGCCTATTATATCCTGCAACGTGAGCAGAGTGGAACATTTGAGCTTGGGAGGAGCATCGCGTCACTTGCCGAGTATTTTGGAGTGGAACGCCCCTCTCTTTCAAGAGCCATATCGGAGATGATGCGCGATGGTATTATCGAGTTTGAAGCAGGGAAAGGAAAAATATTGAGATACAACAATCTGAAAGAGTTATTGGGATGACAAATAAAGTGATGTTTAATAATGACGATGTACGTAGGCAAGATCGGTTATTGGATAAATCTGGAGCCATTGAACTTTTATATACAGGCGAATACGGAGTACTTTCGATGGTTGAACATATTGATAAAGAAATAGGAGGATATGGTATTCCTCTTAACTACGTGTGGGACGGTAATGATTCCATCTATTTCCATTGTGCACCCGAAGGATATAAATTAGATTGCTTGAAAAAGAATCCCAACGTTTCCTTCTCTATAATTGATCACACAAAAGTCATATCGCATAAATTTACTACTGCATATGAGAGTATTGTTGTTCGAGGTAATATTGTCATGAATCTTCCCGAAGAAGAACGCCGAAAAGCACTAATTTTAGTGTTAGATAAATATTCGCCTGCCGACAAAGAAATGGGATTGAAATATATCGAAAAATCGTTTCATCGGACAAATATCATACGGCTTGATATAATAGAAGTATCTGGAAAGACAAAAAGAATAAAAGAGTAATTATGATAAAAACATTTGCAGATAATGTTATTGAGTACAATAAGAATTTAGCGTACACCGGAGAATTACCAGCTGGATTTAGGGTAATAAACCCTTTTTATGATAACCCGGAAGCAATAAAGGTAATGGAACAGTTTTACCGCAAATACTACACCGATTCCCGGCTGCGTAAGTTTATTATAGGAATCAATCCTGGTAGATATGGAGCAGGGATTACCGGTATTCCTTTTACTGATACGAAACATTTGGAAAATGTTTGTAGTATCCGAATGCAATCGGCACAAACGCATGAAATATCGTCTGTATTCGTCTATGATATGATTGCTCAATATGGTGGGGCTGAAGCCTTTTATCAAGATTTTTTTATTAATTCTCCTTTTTCTTTGGCGATTGTCCGCGAGAAAGAAGCTGGAAAATGGGTTAATGCCAATTATTATGATGATACTTCATTACTAAGAATGACGGAAGAATTTATGATTACTTCATTGAAAAAGCAAATTACTATCGGGATAGATTGTAACGAAGTGTTCGTATTGGGAAAAAGAATGCGGAGTATATTTCGACAATGAATAAAAAAGCGAATCTATTTGGACGTATAACCGTTCTTGAACACCCTCGGTATATACAACAATACAAATCAAAAGATAAACAATTCTATATTGATAAGTATATTCAGGCTCTTAATAACTCCATTGTATAGTTTTAAGGTTACGTTTCTAATCTCCGCTTGAGATACTGTATACACATTATTGGATACTTCATGTGTTCATACAAGTCGGCACTCTATACTTCGAAGTGCATAAAAGCAGGTGACAGCCAGATAATGAAAAATTGAGTGCAGGCAGCAACTTAAATATACTTTCTTTGAACCAAGTATAGTAGTAAATCAAACATTTATTTTATTTCCGTTGGAAATTTGTTTCTATGGAAAATAATAGTTTTCTTTGTATTATATTCCATTGGACATAACTCTTCTGGAAAGTAAAATCGAAATCTTCTTATTTTTTCACTCTTTATTTTTTGGGATATGAAAGTAACAAATTATAGTATACCGATATTCTTTATCCTTATTATTCAATCTGTATTTGCCTATTCACAAGAGAATACAATCTTGCATGTAGATAGCCTTTCACTGCGAAATAACTATTTAGACGAAATGCAATCGGTAGAAGCTCTAAGGCATAAACCAATCGAAGTCACGGAAAATCTCGTACGGTCCGTTCTGGATAAACAAACTGCTTTTGCAGTATATAAGGATAATTATATGGTAACCGGAATACCTTTGAACAAACCTGTAAACCGAAAAACTGCAGATGCTTTTTTTCAGTTCAGTATTCGTCACAGGGTCACCAAAAGTGTTCTTCCTTTTAATTCATTTCTATATATAACCTATTCTCAGAAATCATTTTGGGATATTTATGATGAATCAAGCCCTTTTCATGATACAAATTATAATCCGGGTATTGGGATAGGCAGATATGTAATAAGGAATAACAAACTAAAGGGAGCGGTAATGCTTTCACTCGAACATGAATCAAATGGAAAGGCAGATTTGGATTCACGAAGCTGGAACTATATAAACATGTCGGTTAAATATTTTTACAACATGCGATTGTCTGCTAAAGCACAAGTATATTTACCATATGTAGATGGGGAACATAATAAAGATATGCTGAGATATAAAGGCTATGGTAATTTTTCAATCAATTATATTGATAAGAGAAATTTATGGTGGTTCAGCCTTGATATAGTTCCACGTGATAAGATTATAAATCCTAATATCCACACATCTTTATCATTTCGGGTATCCAGGAACTCAAACCAATATCTAACTTTGGATTACTATGCCGGTTATGGAGAGGGTTTACTGAACTACAAGGAGTATACAAATCAAATCAGAATAGGGTTTACTATAAAACCGGATTTCTTTAGCGCATATTAATTTAAAGCAAGTTCAAACATCTTCTGAAGTTACTATGGAAACTCCATAGGTTCTACTTTATATTATTATAAAATAGCTTTTCTTAATTCCGGGATATTTAACAGTTCCACTGTTTTTCCTTTCATAAGAATAAGCCCTTCTTTGGCCATTTTACTGATTTCTTTTGTCAAGGCAGGGCGGGTAACACATATATAATCCGCCAGTTGAGCCTGATTATGATCAATATGGACAATATTATTATCGATCAGTTTTTGTTCGAAAAGATAAGCAACAAAACGACTGCGTATATTTTTATACGACAATGCCCGCAAACGCAAAACAGTGCACTTATTACAGTTTCCGGCAACACACAAAAAACTTTTCAGTAAATCTGGAAACTCACTGATAAGTTTGAAGACGGAATCTTTAGTAGCTTTCAGCAACACCCCATCCTCCGTTGCTTTGAAAGTAGCCGGAAGCGTAGTATCAGCCTTAAATAAGTGAGGAGTAGCAAATGCGCGCGGGGCTATTATATGCTCAATCAGTACCTCATTACATAGGGCATCTATAATATCCACTTTCAATTTTCCTTCCAGTAAAACCATTAATTCCCGGCAGGGAGAATCTTGCCTGGCTATAATATCGTTCTTTTTTATGTTGTAAACGGCACAATCTAATCTTTCCAGCAAAGAGTGTTGTACTTTGGGGGATAAATCCTTAAACAAAGGAATCTGCAACAGCAGTTCTTCATGTTTTGCCGTAAAAACAATTCGTTCCATACTTCTATCTACTGATATACAAAAATAGAGAATAAAATAGAGAACACACAATTTTATCAACTATAAACTTTTAACGTTAATTGATGTTTTAAATAGATGGTATGTAATTAAGAACACCTATTTCACCAATGGTATATACTAAATTTGCAAAATATGTATTCGACTAATATTGAAAAAACATGAATAACCTGAAAACAATTATCTTCTGGGGCGCTTTGTGGGGCATACTCGAAGCTACCCTCGGGTGGTTGCTTCACCTTGTCCATTTCAAGGGTGAAGTGCTGGTACTTTATCCTTTCGGACTGATGTGCATGATGATGGCTGTCAAACAGACCGGGCAGATGTCTTCTGTCGTGAAAGTGGCAGGAGTAGCGGCAATGGTAAAATTAGTCAACCTGTTTATGATGCCCGCTGTGCCTGTTTATCATGTAACAAATCCTGCCGTGGCCATTTTTCTGGAGGGGTTGGTAACATGGGGATTTTGTATATATGCAAAGAAAAGAGAAGCATTATGGAAGATAGGAATTCCCGTAGCATTTATCATGGTACTGGCCTCTATTTTTATCTTCCGGGGATGGCAGCTATTTATGGATGCTTTTATTACTTACAATCCAAGCGTACATAAACCTTACGACGCGGGATTGTTTTTCCAGTGGGGATGGCGTTCACTGATACAGGGTATAATGCTTGTAGGCGCCGCTTATCTGGTTCGGTGTGTTCCCCTGAGTTTCGACTATACAAAATGGACAGGCCGGTTGGCTATACCCTTCCTTTTTGTGTCTATCGTTCTAAATGTGTTATTATAAATTTGTATCATGCTACATCCCGACGAAATCACCGGTGTAGTGCTGGCAGGAGGGAAAAGCTCCCGTTTCGGCTCTAACAAAGCCCTAAGCAAATATGGAGATGAGACTTTTCTAAAGCATATTACCGCATTACTTCAGCCCTATGCGAAAGAAGTAGTTATATCAGGCTCTTATCCTGAATACGAAAGCTTTGGCGTCGCTGTATTAGAAGATAAAATAAGCGAAACAGGTCCTTTGGGGGGAATATATACAGCTTTATTATACAGTTCTACCCCCTGGATACTGGTATTAACCTGTGATATGCCTTTCATTACAAATGAAATTATCATGCATATGCTGGCAGCAGGCAAGGGTGAAAACGTAATTGGGTGGAATCATGCTGAAAATATAGGAATATTCCCTTTATTGGTATCGAAAAACGCATTACCGGATATCGAAAAAGCGATCGAAAAGAAACAATACCGTGTAAAACAAATGTTTATCCGGGAGAATACGAGAAGGATAATGATCCCTGACCAGTGGGAACATTTTTTCGCAAATATCAATAGCCAGGAAGACTATAAAAACACAATAAAATGAATGCAATAAAGATAAAAGGTTCTCCGGCTCGCGGACTGGCGGCTGCTACCCTGGGATTTTTCTTCGGTTCGGCAGCCATATCACTCTTTGGCCCGTCAGCTACCAAACTGAACGAAGTTATGGAACTCTCCCCATCGATGTTGGGGCTATTGGTAGCCATACCTACCCTGTCGGGTTCATTGCTTCGTATACCATTCGGGGCATCGGTAGATGAAAACGGAGGGCGAAAGTCATTTCTTTGGCTCATGGTTTTGTCCGTTATCGGGCTGGCCGGGCTTAGCTTGCTTCTTACCACCCATTATCCCGACAATATGGAAGGTACTTATTGGCTTATTCTGTTATTCGGATGCCTGAGTGGATGCGGAGTTGCAACCTTTTCGGTAGGTGCGGGACAGACATCTTACTGGTATCCGAAAAATAAACAGGGATTTGCCTTAGGTATATTCGGGGGATTCGGCACATTGGGTGCCGGTGTTTTCGCACTTATACTTCCGGTCTTATTGCAATCTGTGGGCTTTGTGTCAGCTTATCATATATGGACTGCGTTTATGATTCTCGGCACTATTTTGTATGCCGTTATCAGTTGCAATGCTTATTTTTTCCAATACCGGACGAAAGGTTTCAGCGAAGATGAGAGCAAGAAAATGGCAACCGAAGCCGGACAGGAGCTTTTTCCGGCAGGAAATATGAAGCAAAGCCTTATTATATCTGCTAAAATTCCTGAAACATGGATACTCGTTATCGCCTACTTCGTTACTTTCGGCGGCTTTATGGCCCTCACGGCATGGCTTCCCACATACTGGCAGAAGACACACGGTTTGTCGGCTACCCAAGCAGGTCTTTACACGGCGGTATATGCTTGTCTGGCTGCTTTATTGCGTATTCCCGGTGGTAGTATATCCGACAGGATAGGTGGGCTGAAAGTCAGTATGTTTGCTATCGCACTGTTAGGCTCTGTTTCCATCATCATGGCATTTTCGAGTAACTGGATATTGTCCGGAATCTGCACACTGGTCATTGCCGTTGCGTTCGGACTGAATAATGCCGCCATTATGAAACTGGTTCCTGTATATGTATCCAAATCGGTAGGTGGGGCATCCGGCTGGGTTGGCGGCTTGGGCGCTTTCGGTGGATTTGTTATTCCTCCCGTACTTGGAAAAGTGGTGGATGTGATGGGAATCACCGGTTATTACCGGGGCTTTTTCACCTTTACCGTATTAAGTATAATCGTACTACTGATCCTCTATTTCGGATTGGTTGTCCGCAATAAGAACAAAAAATAACAGAACGCTATGATAAAGTCTCTTCTACAAAAAAAGAAGTTCTTTTCGGGAGCCGGAGATACCGGACAGAGAGTATGGGAAAACTTTTACCGCAACCGTTGGCAACACGATAAAGAGGTACGTTCTACTCACGGTGTAAATTGTACAGGCTCCTGTTCCTGGAAAATATTCGTAAAGAAAGGTATTGTTACGTGGGAAATCCAACAAACGGATTATCCGCAAAACCGTCCGGGACTGCCGAACCACGAACCGCGCGGATGTCCTCGCGGAGCGAGTTATTCATGGTATCTGTATAACTCGGGACGTGTGAAACACCCGATGATACGCCATGAGTTGCTGGAAGCCTATCAACAGCAAAAAGCTATACTGCATGATCCTGTCCCGGCTTGGGAAGCTGTTATGGCTGATGAGGTTGCCTCTAAAAAATACAAAGAAAGACGGGGGTTAGGTGGATTCGTCCGTCTGGACTGGAATCTGGCACAGGAAATCATTGCTGCCGCCAATATCTATACCATAAAAAAATACGGGCCCGACCGCCTGGTGGGATTTACTCCTATCCCGGCTTTTTCGATGGTGTCGTATGCCGCGGGAACCCGTTACTTAAGCCTTATTGGAGGCACATGCCTCAGTTTTTATGATTTCTATTGCGACCTGCCTCCTGCTTCCCCGCAAACATGGGGTGAGCAAACCGATGTTCCCGAAAGCGCCGATTGGTACAATTCGTCTTTTATCATGCTGTGGGGCTCCAATGTACCTGTAACACGCACGCCCGATTCGCCCTTCCTTACGCAGGTAAGATACAAGGGAACGAAAGTTATTACCATATCGTCTGACTACAGTGACGCAAGCAAATTTGCCGATATATGGCTGAATCCGAAACAGGGAACTGATTCCGCATTAGGAATGGCTATGGGACATGTTATTTTGAAAGAGTTTTTTGTAGATAAAACGACTCCATATTTCGACTCATACGTAAGGAAATATTCCGACCTGCCTTTCCTGGTGAAACTGGAATCTTACGAAGGGGGCTACCGCACTGGAATGATGCTTCGTGCCTCCGACTTCGAAGATAAACTAAATATAGAGAAACAAGCGGAATGGTATCCTGTATTGCTAGACGAGCAAACGGGCGAAAAGGTAGTTCCCAACGGATGTATCGGTTCGCGCTGGAACAACGAAGGCAAGTGGAACCTGCGGAACGAAGATCTGCGGACAGGAAAAGAATATACCCCTCTTTTATCTCTGATAGATAAAAAAGACGAAATCATTGATGTATCCTTTCCTTACTTCGGAGGGGAAGAATATAAGAATCCCTACTTCAACGCCTCTGCCCATGCGGATGTACAAAGAAGGAAAGTGCCGGTTGTGAAATGCCAAACAGCAGAAGGTGAAGTATTATGCGCTACGGTGTTCGACATCATGCTCGCTCACTATGGTGTGGAAAGAGGATTGAACGACCCGCAAACCGCGAAAGATTATAACGATAATATTCCCTATACTCCGAAATGGCAGGAGCAGATAACAGGAGTTCCTGCCGAAAGGGTAATCACCGTTGCCCGCCAGTTTGCCGAAACCGCTGCCAAAACAGAAGGTAAAAGTATGATTATTATTGGCGCCGGGGTCAACCAGTGGTACAATACCGATATGACTTATCGTGCCGCCATGAACCTGCTTATCCTGTGTGGAACCGTAGGGCAATCGGGTGGCGGCTGGGCGCATTATGTAGGTCAGGAAAAAGTACGTCCGCAATCGGGATGGGCAACACTGGCTTTTGCTTCGGACTGGATACGTCCTCCCCGCCACATGAATACGACGAGTTACTTCTATATGCACAGCGATCAGTGGCGTTACGAAAAGGTGAAAGTCGACAGCTTGATTTCTCCACTATGCAAGAAAGACGAATGGAGTAAACTCACGTTGCTCGACTGCAATATCAAATCGCAACGGATGGGTTGGCTTCCCGCTTCGCCCGAATTCGACCGGAACCCGTTACAGATATGTAAGGAAGCCGAGTCTGAAAATATAGATGTTTCCAATTATATCACCGATAAATTGCATACAGGTGAACTGAATCTGGCTTCGGAAGATCTGGACAGGAAAGAGAACAGCCCTAAAAACCTTTTCATCTGGCGTGCCAACCTTATCGGTAGTAGCGCCAAAGGGGTGGAATATTTTATGAAGCATCTTCTGGGTGCACAAAACAGTGTATTCGGCGAAGACCTGAAGGAACTGGGCGAACCACTACCTCGCTATCAGAACTGGCACGATGAAGGAGCAAGAGGCAAACTCGATCTGGTTGTTACGCTCGACTACCGGATGACATCGTCTTCCCTCCATTCCGACATTGTACTGCCGGCTGCTACGTGGTACGAGAAAAACGATATTAGCAGCACGGATATGCACCCCTTTATTCACCCTTTCTCGAAAGCGGTAGACCCTGTGTGGGAGTCGCGTACCGATTGGGATATATTCAAAGGCATTTCCGAGAAATTCTCTCAACTATGCCAGGGGCATTTAGGAGTAGAAAAAGATGTAGTAATGCAGCCACTGATGCACGATTCACCTGGCGAAATATCGGAACCCTTGTTTGTGGATGATTGGAAAGAAAGCGGGAACCATCCTGTTCCCGGGCACAATATGGGTAAACTGATCGTGGTGGAGCGTGATTATCCGAATACATATAAACGTTTTACTTCTTTGGGTCCGTTATTGGAAAAAGCGGGAATAACAGGAAAAGGTATCACTTGGAAATCGAATGAAGAATACGAGTTCCTCAAGAAATTGAACGGAACGATACAGGATCGGGGAGTTACACAAGGCTTGCCTGCTTTGGAAACGGATATTCAGGCTATCGAATCCATACTGTCGCTAGCACCCGAAAGCAATGGCGTAACATCGCGTAAAGCATGGAAATCTTTGGAAAAGCCAACAGGTCTGGATTTAGAGCATTTGACCGAAGAAGGAGGCGATACCCAAATCCGTTATGACGACTTGGTACAACAGCCCCGTCGCGTACTCAATTCTCCGATATGGAGCGGTGTTGAATCTCACGAAGTGAACTATACCTCCAATTACACCAATGTACACGAACTCATTCCCTGGCGTACCGTAACCGGACGGCAGTCTATCTATCAGGATCACCCGTGGATGCTGGCATTCGGCGAAGGGCTGGTATGCTATAAACCGCCCTTATCAAAACAGGAAATTAATAATGTAAAAGAAAGGTTGCGGATTAGTGATGATACACTGACACTGAACCTGATTACCCCTCACAACAAATGGTCTATCCATTCATCATGGAGCGATAATTTACTCATGCTTACATTGGGTAGAGGAGGACCTGTTATCTGGATTAGCGAGGCGGATGCCGCCAAAATAAACATACAGGATAACGACTGGGTAGAAGTGTTCAACGACAACGGAACGGCAAGTTGCCGGGCTATCGTTTCGCAACGTATTCCCGAAGGCGCTTTGATTATGTATCACAATCAGGAAAGAACAGTGAATGTTCCATTAAGCTCTATTACGGGAAACCGGGGAGGAATACATAATTCCATTTCCCGCATTTGCCCTAAACCTACACACATGATTGGCGGATATGCCCAATTATCATACGGACTGAATTATTATGGAACGATCGGCGCCAACCGCGACGAATTTGTAATTATCCGCAAATGTGAAACCGTTCTCTGGGAAGATGAGGATATGGAAGAAAGAAAGGAGGCAGTAAGATGAAAATACAAGCACAAATGGCTATGGTTTTGAGTCTTGACAAGTGCATCGGTTGCCATACCTGCTCTGTTACCTGCAAAAATGTATGGACAAGCCGTAAAGGAATGGAGTATGTTTGGTTTAACAATGTAGAAACCAAACCCGGACCAGGTTATCCCGTACAATGGGAAAATCAGGACAGGTACAAAGGCGGCTGGACTGTCAGGAAACGCAAGTTGCAGTTATTGCAAGGAAACAATCTCAGTATTCTTTCTACGATTTTTGCCAATCCGCATTTACCCGATATGAAGGATTATTACGAGCCTTTCACTTTTGATTTCTCGAAGTTGACGGGGACGAAACGTTTTCGTACGGCTCCGAGTGCCCGTCCTTATTCTTTGGTTACAGGCCAGCGGATGGAAAAAATAGAATACGGCCCCAACTGGGAAGATAATCTGGGCGGTTCTTTCAATGAACGTAAAAAAGACCCAAACCTGAAAGACTTTGATACAAAAGGATACGAAGAGTTTGAGAAATCATTTATGTTTTATGTTCCACGCCTGTGCGAGCATTGCCTCAATCCCGCCTGTGCAGCATCCTGTCCTTCGGGAGCAATATATAAACGGGAAGAAGACGGAATCGTACTCATCGACCAGAATAAATGCCGGGGATGGCGCGAATGCGTAAGCGCATGCCCTTACAAAAAGACCTACTTTAACTGGGATAGAAAAAAATCAGAGAAATGCACGTTCTGCTATCCACTGATAGAAAACGGCAAACCGACAGTCTGCTCCGAATCCTGTGTAGGGCGCATCCGCTATATCGGCGTATTATTGTATGATGCCGACCGTATCGATGAATATGCCGCCACGGAAAACGATAAAGACCTGTACGAAAAGCAGCTTGACCTAATACTTGATCCTGACGACCCGCAAGTTATCAGCAAGGCACAGGAACAAGGAATATCCTATTCATTTATCAGGGCGGCACAGGCTTCACCTGTCTACAAACTAATGAAACAATGGAAAGTAGCCTTCCCCCTTCATCCCGAATACCGAACATTACCTATGGTATGGTACGTGCCGCCCATGTCTCCCGTACTTCAGCAAGCAGATGTAAAGGATAACTTCTTTGCCACCGTCGATGAAATGCGTATCCCGGTTAATTATATCGCGCGAATGATGACGGCAGGAGACGAAACCCCTGTAAGAACCGCTCTGGCACGTTTGCTGGCCATGAGGCAGTATATGCGCCAGCGCACCGTGGAGAAAAACGAAAACCCTTTGATTCCCGCGGAATTAGGACTGGAAAAGGCCGATTATGAAGATATGTACCGCTATATGGCCATTGCCGATTACAAAGACCGGTTTGTTATTCCAACAGCTCCTACGAAAACGGAAGATACCGACCTAGCCGGACTACGGGCCGGGTTGGGTTACGAATATCCGGGTAAAGAGGAGGAAGGACGCAACTTGTTTGGTGGAAGATAAGAGTGTGTTTTATTTAAATACGTTAGTTATGCAAAATACATATAAAATATTGTCGTTGTTACTGGATTATCCAAACGAAGAATTAAAGGAGAATCTTTCGGGTGTGATGGGGATTGTAGAAGAAGAAAGCTACCTGGACGAACCTCAACGCGTCAAATTACAAGCGTTTATCGACTACGTTCTATCGCTGTCATTAACAGGGTGGCAACAGCAATATGTACAGTTGTTCGATTTTTCGACCCACAGTAATCTCTATCTTTTCGACCACGTATATGGCGATTCACGCGAGCGCGGACAAGCTATGGTAGATCTTACGGAGATGTATGCTGGGTCAGGATTCACCCCATGCTCCAACGAATTACCGGATTACCTGCCGCTCTTTCTGGAGTACCTGTCACTGCTGACACGGGTAGAAGAATCGGAGAAACTACTACACGAAGTATCTCATATTTTAGACAATATGAAGCAAGCACTGGAGAAAAAAGAAACACCTTATGTCCTTCTTCTGGATATATTACATAGCCTCTCCACTCCTTTGGAGAGCGAGCCTGATAAAAAGAAAGGAGTAAGCGTATGACAACAATATCGGATTATCTGAATAATTTCTTCCTGGGATATCTGCCCTATATTGCTCTGGGCGTATTTACGGCAGGATTTATTTATCGCGCCGTCAAGCACAATAACACCATACAAGCCACTTCGTCACAATTTATCAGCAACGATAAAAATATCCGCTGGGGAAGCACGCTCTTTCATTATGCCATCATTCTGGTATTTCTGGGACATATTTTTGGACTGCTTACGCCCGAATGGCTTTACACATGGCTCATTTCGAACGAAACCAAGCGCCTGCTCGCCATTAGTATGGGTTCGTTATCGGGTATTGCCGCGCTTATCGGTATTACCATACTTGCCCTGCGCCGGTTTACAAATATACGTGTGCGGGCAACCGGTCAATTGCAGGACTATATCATCGTAGCCCTATTACTCTTCCAGATCGCACTGGGTTTGTGGGGCACATACATTACCACTCAATCTCCACTCGAGGATTATATGGCTATGGAACATTGGGCACAAGGTATTGTTATATTCGAACCCGATTCGTGGAAATATATAGCCCATCAGAGCTGGGTATACAAACTGCATATTATTAACGGGTTTCTGATATTTATTCTCTTCCCGTTTACCAAGTTGATGCACATGGTGATGGTACCGGTACATTTTGTGATTGATTATTTTAGAAAATGATAAACTTTAAACAAGTCGTAGTGTGTATACTGCAGGTCGTATGCACACTGAACAGTTATGGCCAGAACACTGGAAAAGAAGAGATCGACAGTATAAAAACATTCTCACTTGGAGAAGTGGTAGTGATGGAAAAACTTCCCGCATCCGCGGGCACTGAAATATCTTCGTTGGAAATAAAACAAATGGATATCACCAAAGTGCCCGAAGCACTGGAGTGGATACCGGGGATAACGCTTACAGAAGCTTCATCGCGCGGAGAAACCATGATCTATTTGCGAGGATTTAACCAGAGCCGTATTCCGGTATATATGGACGGGATACCTGTATCCGTTCCTTTTGACGGGTTCATTGATCTGGGACGCTTGCAGACCGCTTCCGTTTCCAAAATCCATGTATCGAAAGGAATATCCTCCCTTTTATTAGGCGGGAATACGATGGGGGGAGCTGTAAATATCATCAGTGCGTCACCAACCAATAAGCTGGAAGTAGGTATACAGGCCAGTACACTATGGAATACATCTGTAAATCTGGGAACCAGGCAGGACAAATGGTTCCTGCAAGTGGATGCGGGTTGGATACACCGTAATGATTTCCACCTGCCTTCGGGCTATGACGCAGTAGAGGGGTTACAGGAAGGAAGCAAGCGGCATCATTCCGAAACAACCGATTGGCAACTGAATGGAAAGTTTGGCTTCACTCTTCGGGAAGGTGATGAATATGTTGTGGGATACAGTATGGTGCGCGCGGATAAATACGTCCCCCCCTATCTGGGCAAAAAGAGCAAACCACGTTTCTGGAGATATAAGGATTGGGATAAAGATCAGATATATTTCTTTTCCGGAACTAATCTTGGTAAAGAATGGAGATTGGAATCCCGCCTGTTTTACGACCGATACTATAACTTGCTGAAAGCCTATGATGATGAGAATTATAATTCGCAGGAAAGCAAATCGGCTTTCGATAGCTATTATGACGATTATTCGCTGGGAGCAGGTTTGGTATTGGGATGGAAAGGGATAGAAAATAATCATCTGAAACTGGGAGCGAACTACAAGAAAGATGTGCATCGCAGCCACGATGATGATGACCCCGAAGCCGAACAAAGTGAATATACGGCTTCCCTCTCTTTGGAAAACACCTACACTATCAATGACAAGTTATCCCTTTTGGCTGGCATTGGATATTTTCGGCATCAGGGTGCTACTATCGAAGCCTACGAACAATTAGAGAGTTCTAAAGAATACGGAATAGTGAATTATCCAAAATCATCAGACAACGATATCAACTACCAGTTAGCAGTGGATTACCGATACAATCTTAATCATGGACTACGTTTCAGTTTTTCCCGGAATTCCCGTTTTGCTTCACTAAAAGAGCGATATTCGTATAAACGGGGAAAGGCAGTCCCTAATCCCGATCTGAAGACAGAACATTCCTACAATCTGGATTTAACTTATAACGGCAAATGGAATCATTGGCAATGGTACACAAGCGCATATTATATGCTTCTCACCAATACCATTCAGGAAATCACAGGAGTGGATACAGAAGACCCGCTTATATGGCAACTTCAGAATAAAGGGAAAGCTCATTTTAGGGGTTTTGAAACTGGATTATCTTACCGATACAGGTGGATAGAAGCAGAAACTAATTACAGCTATATCAACCGCGTAAACAAAACGGATAAGGATATAAAGTTTACCGAAGTACCCGATCATAAATGGAATACTTTGGTACAGGTCAGTCCTTTTTATGGTATACGGGTTCAGGCACGTATGACTGCTATTAGCCAAACAAATATGAGCAGTGACGGCAAAATAACAATTCCGGGATATGCACTGTTCCATACTAATATAGGTAAACAGTTTAATGGATTCGATGTAAAACTGGGAATAAAAAATCTCTTCGACAAACTCTATTATTTCTCCGAAGGATATCCAATGGAAGGACGACGGTATTATATTTCGTTGGCTTACCGGTTTATTAAAAAATAAGAGCAACCCATGATAAGGATTATAACAGGGCTTGTAAATGGTGGAAAGAGTACCCGATTTCTAAAACTATACGAAGAAAGTGGAGATGGTATAGGTTTATACGCAAAAAAACTATACAATGAGGAAAAAACGATTGTGGGTTACAACCTCATTCTGCTACCCGGTAAAGAAGAAATCCCTTTTATCTGTTTAAAAGAATCCATATACCAAAACGAGAACTGTTATCTTATCCAGGGACGGTTTGCTTTCCTGAAAGAAACATTCGAGATAGCCGAACAATACATATTGAGTTCTTCTGACCACATTCCTGTCTGGATAGATGAAATCGGCAAACTGGAACTCAAAGGGAAGGGATACGATAAACTGTTGCGTAGGTTGTTGAAATCTGACAGGGAGATAACTATTACGGTAAGGGATAGTCTCTTAGTCGATATCCTGAATCAGTACAAAATAAAGGAATACCGGTTATTGGGTATATAATAGTATAATATAAAAGCTCTGTTTCTTTAGGATCATTGACATAACAAAAAAGACAGGAGCAATAGTTAATGAAACCGTTGCTTCTGCTTTTTTTATATCCTGCTATTACAGCTTGATCACTGGCTTTAACGATTCAGGAATATTAAATTCAGCGCATTTAATCGATTCAAGCTTTTTTTGCCCGGCATTAGTCAATACAAAATACATTTGCCGCTTATCGTCTTTCCCCACAATACGCTTGATAAGACCTTTCTTTTCTACCGATTTTATTACTTTCGATGTATTCGAATTACTCAATCCTAAAACACCGGCCAATTCATTTGAAGAATATTTTTGAATGCTCAGCGAGCATAACAGCATTCCTTCGTTCAACCCCAGGTTATATGATTGCTGGAAGTCTGATTCAAATTCATAAATCGCCCTGTATACATCCCTGATCTGACATAGCGTACTTACTTGCGAATTATCCATATTATTTGCCATTACAGTATAAATTTATATTCTCATTATTCTTTTAATAAAATAGTATCGATAGCATCTTTTAATTGCTGTTTGGGCAATGCTCCTGCTGCCATCTGGGGCTGTTCATTCATCGGAATAAACAGCAATGATGGAATACTCCTTATTCCAAAGGCAGCAGCGAGTTCAGGCTCTGTTTCCGTATTGATTTTATAAATATAGATACGGTCCTTATATTCTGCCGCCAGTTCTTCCAATACCGGAGCTATCGCTTTACACGGTCCACACCAGTCTGCGTAGAAATCAATCAATGCCGGCTTATCTCCCAAATACTGCCACTGGGAACTTGCTTCAAAATTAGCAACTTTTGATAAGAATTCAGCCTTTGTTAAATGTATTGTTGTCATATTGTTCTCTTTTTTAGTTTTTACTTCCGTTTGATTTTTTGTTTCCGCTTTGTTATTACAAGAAATTAGCAACAGCGCTATTAGCGGAAATAATAAGATTGTATGTTTCATTTTCTATCCGGTTCATATTTTTTAATCTGGTTACCATAGATGTTTTCTTTCTGTTGCTTATCAGTATAACATCCTCCCGCTCCACAGCAGGACACATTCATGATTGCCTGAAAAAGCAGCACTCCTCCTAACATAAGAAAAATATAGTCTTTAGAGCTTATAGAATAGATAGCGACTGCTATTCCCAATAGCAGCCTAACCACCCGGATAATATCCCAATTTTTTAATATACGATTCATACTGTTCTCCATTTAAAAATTAGACCAACTTCCTCCATTGTATACTTCCTGAAACCCTTTAGACCTTAAGACCGCTACCGCGCTACGGCTACGCATCCCACTGGCGCATACGGCAATAATGGGTTTGTCCTTTTTGAGTTTTGATAGATTGTTGTTCAAACTATCCAGGGGAATATTAACTGAATCAGCTACTGCTCCCTGCTTATACTCTTCTTTTGTTCGAACATCCAGAAGTATAGCCCTGTTTTCTAAAAGTGTTTTGAAATCGGCCTTCTCTTCTAATCCGAACAGCCTGCTGAAAAATCCTGCCATAATGTTTAATTTATTATTGTTTGTTTCATTACTTTTTCACTTTATCTTTTTTGAAAATTCCTCCTAATAAACCTCCCATCAGCACTCCATACAAAGTACTCATGGTAGGCGATGAAGTTATGGGACAAGTTCCGGTGCTACATCCGATATATCTCCAATAAAGATATCCGCCTACTGCACCTAACAGAGCTCCTAAAAGGTATGTCCAATTATTTTTTATGACTTCCATATGTTTGTTTTTATCATTCAGACCACAAAGATAAACATTTATTTCTAACGGAAACTACTTCTATCGGAAATAATTTGTAAAAAACACATAATCGCTATAAATAAGATATTTACAAAACGGAATGATAAGAAAAAACATTCGAAAATATTATTTTCCATTGGAAACTTGTTTCTTTGAAATATATTACTTTCCTTTGCATCATATTTCCATCGGAAACTAATCTGAGTATACAATAAACAGTAGAATATAGTAAAAATGAAAAGAACAACGATCATCACATTAAGTGTAATCTGGCTTAGCCTTTCGGCTCAGGCACAAAACCACCGGCATATTACGGCAGAAGATGCCGTGAACATTGCTATTGAAAATAACAGTCATATAAAAATGTCAAATCTGGATAGGAGAATAGCCAAGGCTGACTATCATCAAACGGATGCCATTTTTCTGCCCCAAATCACAGTGGGATATACGGCGTTGACGACAAACAATCCGTTGAATGCCTTTGGTTTTCTCTTGCAACAGGAATCGGTTACGGCGATGGATTTCGATCCTGCGAAGCTGAATAATCCGGGTGCGACGCAAAACTACGGCACCCAGGTAGAGGCGAAACTGCCTCTTTTGAATGTAGATATGATTTATGCCCGTAAAGGAGCCCGCGCACAGGAAGAAATGTACAAATATAAAGCCGAGCGCACCAAAGAATACATCGAGTTCGAAGTGAGAAAAGCATATACCGGTCTGCAAATGGCTTATCAGGCACGGAACATTCTCAGAAAATCGCTCGACGATGTGAAACAGATACACCGATCGGTGACTAACTTTTACGATCAGGGACTGGTACAAAAGTCGGATGTACTGAATGCCCAGGTGCAGGTAAATACTATTGAGAGTGCCTTGGCGAAGGCTGAAAGTAACATACACAACGCTTCCAACGGGCTTCGCCTCTTGATGGGAATGGATCTAAGCGATGAAGTATATACAAGCGATTCTTTAGTACAAAAAAGAGAAATATATACAGAAACCACTCTTTCTTTATTCCGCCCGGATATTATGGCGCTCCAAAAGGCTGTAGATGCAACGGATATGATACTGAAATCTTCCCGGATGGCCTTCCTGCCACGCATTAATGCCTTCGGTTCATACAACCTGAATGACTCTAAAGCCTTCAAGTTCAGAAACGATTCTTATTTGGCAGGTATCAACCTGAGCTGGGATATCTTCTCAGGCAATCGGAACCGCAGCAAAATGAAATCGGCACAATACCAAAAAGGCCGGATGCAGGAAGAACTAAACCTGCATATTAAAAAAGAACAACTGGAATTAGACAAGGCGAGGCGTGATCTGAACGACTCGCAAACGGAAATAAATAAACAACAGATAAGTGTTGAGCAGGCCGAAGAAGCCTTGCGCATCCTGGCCGATCGTCATAGCGAGGGTTTGGCAAGCACCACCGACCTATTGATGGCGCAGGCCCAGTTCTCAGGGCAGAAACTTCTGCTCTCACAAGCTATTATGTCCTATAATATAATAGAAGCATACCTCCGGTTTTTATCCACAACTAAGAATTAACAAAATAGATAGATATGAAAATTTCAAGAAACGTAATTTTAGGTATTGCAGCAATATCCATATTTTATTCCTGTTCATCTGCCGATGAGCAAAAAGAGAAAGGCCAGCCGGCCCCTGACTTCGTCAATGCGTACCCCAAAATTCTTCTTCAAACAAAGGAGCAATAATCTTGTGCCTCTTCATTACGAGTGTTTTGCTTATAATCTTTTTGTTTATCGGCAATTTAATTTGTATTGTGGTTATCGTTTTAGCCATTGCTAAAACTTTATCGACACTCAATCCGATTTCAGCCAATTTTAGTATTCGTTCAAGCTCCTTGTAAACCTTAAGAGCGACAAAGCAGACGCAGATGTGGGCTTCAATACGCTTTCGGTTAAAATGGAACATCGGACGTATTTCAATCTTTGATTTGGCAATTCTGAACGCTCGTTCCACATTCCATAGATTATGGTAAGCGGCATATACCTGATCTGTCGGGATTGTTGTATTTGTCAGGTATCCCTTCAATCCATCCCAAGCAGCATCTTGTGCTATTTTGTCATAATTGATGGCAACCTCAATGTTTGAGTTGATGTCTAAGAATTTATTGTATCCCCGCTTGTTGATATTTTCTTTGGTTAGGGAGCCTCTGCGATAGGCCTTCTCCAATCGACGAACCCCCTTATCTCTATTGTAAGCGTCTTTCTTTGCTCTATCATCGGTGTAACCAACTAACAAACGTCTTCCTTTTCCTTTATCTACTTCAAACATCTGACGGTCTTTCTTGGGCTGATCAAGTATATATTTGCGTATAGAGACTTTCTCTGTCTTCAGTTTTGCGCCAATGACATACTTGTATCCCAAGCGCTCGAGTTCTTCGATATTGGCATTATTCATCAGACCAGAATCGGCTACTACTATAAACTCATCTAAGCCATACTCCTTTACAAAGGCCTCTACAACAGGCAACATGGTATGCCCCTCATATTTATTCCCTTCATGGACACAGTAGGCTAAAGGGTAACCATCCAAACTAACTAAAAGGCCCAGAATGATTTGGGGATTACTATGTCTGCCTTCTTTAGAGAACCCGGTCTTGCGTAAATCATCTTCCCTGTCTGTCTCAAAATAAAGGGTTGTCACATCATAAAACATCACTCCAATAGATCCTCCGAGTACCTCCTGGGTGTGTTCAACACTGATACGTTGGATCTTTTGATGTTGTTTATCTCCAAGTTTGTCCAAGTAACGATAGATTCTAGATAAATTGAGATCTTCATCAAAGTGGTTCTTTAGATACTCCACTGTTGCTGCTTTACTGGCAGGATAAGATAAACGGGAGAGGACTAGTTTGCGGAAGACATCATCCTGGATAGAATTAAAGCCAATCCGGTCAAAGACACGGTTTAGTATGAGGTCTGTCCCGTTAAAGAGTATATTGCTGATATTTGCCAAAAACTGTTCAGTCAAGATCAATTCTTCATCTCTTTGATTAGACTCCTCACAAAACAGGTCGAGCATCGGATGAGAAAGCTCTTCTTGCTTACGGATCCAGTCGTGACCTTGAGTTACTAGCTGAGCGATTTCAGACTCGTCAGAACTAACTCCTACAGTAAAATGCTCTTTGTAGATCCCTTTATTCTTAGAGCAGACAACAATACTTGTACTTCCTGATCTATTCTTTTTCTTCTTTACAAACATGGTGTGAATATAGCACTTTTTAGCTTGCGTACCCCATAACAGGGTACGCAAATGACGTATATG
>NZ_QVMQ01000041.1 GCF_010501105.1 Dysgonomonas sp. 511
GAAAACAATCTCGACATCGCTTTCTAACAGCCGACTGGTAAATGCTACATTGCGGGAGAGACGATCCAATTTGGCACAAATTAGAATAGAAACGGTTTGTCTGCATTGTTCTAATGCTTCTGCTAATTTAGGACGATGATTATTTTTACCTGTTTCCGTTTCTATATACTCCTTGAGAATTTTTGAATTATCCTTCACATATGTATTTATAATCTCTCGCTGAGCTTCAATGCCTAGTCCGCTGATTTGTTGTTTTATAGTACTTTGACGAAGATATGATATATAGGTTTTCATACAATTGATGTCAAATTTGCAGAAACTGATGGCTCCTTAATTTATCGTTAACTCTCTCAGCAAAGGTAAAAACTATATAAATCTTGTAAAAGATGAGGCAGACCGAATGATTACTAAAAATGCAGGCTTTTAACCTTTGTAGATAAACAAAGAAGGTGTCCTCTTTTGGGACATTTACTTTTGCAGTATTGAATTTAATGATATACAGTGGTATCTTTGAAAGATAAGAGTTGCAGTGAACTAACTTTGAGACTAGTCTTTGATGACTATAGGGTGAATCAGACTGCAACTCTCTTTCTCGGAGGATTTTAGCCAGTTAGAATTTTAGGTTTAAAGGCCTGTTAAATGTATTAGCTGTTCCTCCTTCATTGTTTAATACTGTAAATACAAAGTTATGAATTATTCTCATTTTGTTGGTCTTGATGTTGGGAAAAAGACTTTTGATGCTTCCCTGATGCCTTTGGAAGAAAAAGAATTAGCTCATGGAATGTTCGACAACACACCTGAAGGTATTTGTGGATTGTTAGCCTGGATTTCTTCTCATGGCTTAAGATTGAGCAAGACCCTATTCTGCGCCGAAAACATGGGCAGTTATGTAATAGATTTATCTATGGGGAGCATTACCCATGGTTTTGATTTGGCTCTGGTATGTCCATTAGCGATCAAAAAATCCATCGGTTTACAACGTGGCAAAAATGATCGTATTGATGCAAAACGGATTGCCGGTTATGCTGTTCTTCATCATCGTAAGTTAAAACTCTATCAGATACCTGATATGAATTTAACCCTATTACGCTCATGGATGATCATACGAGATAATTTAGTCAAAGAAAAAGTATCTATTCTCAAACTACAGGAAACCCTTTATAATACTGCTAAACTTACAGATTTTCTAAGTACATGACAAAAATATCATAGGGTTCATATTTTCTTTAAAATCAAGTTTATCTAATATGTAGGCAGTAAGCATCAAAAAGAGTCTCTAAAAGACTTAAAATCAGTGTACAAAGCTGTAAATAAAGAAACGGCAGAGGATAAATTGGATGACTTAGAACTCAAATGGGGAGAACAATATCCGATTGTTATCAAATCATGGCGGGACAATTGGGAACGCTTAACAGCCTATTTTGCTTATACAGAAGGTATACGCAGGATTATTTATACCACTAATACGGTTGAAGGCTATCATCGCCAACTTAGGAAAGTCACTAAAAACAAAGGAGTTTTCCCAAATGACACAGCACTGGAAAAACTGGTTTATCTGGCCTATCGTAACATTAGGAAAAAGTGGACGATGCCTATATCAAACTGGGGGACAACCGCTCAACAATTGGCTATAAAATTTGGACAGAAGTTCAAATTGTTATAATTTTACCGCTCGTCGGGACGGGTGCTCCCGCCCTTTGCCGCGAGGCGATCCCCGAGCGATGAGTTATTTTATTGATGAAAAAACGCTGACACAGTTTATCGGACACTTCCCGGACAGGTCATCAATCTTTAGAGATTGTATAATCCCAATTTTCTTTATATTTCTCTTTAAACCATGTAGGAATATTAATTGTTTTAGAAAATGTACCTGATTCAACTCCATCGTAGCCTCTAAACAATAATATTGAATCTTTTTTAACTTCAACGCAATAGAAATATTCAACTATTGTTGCCTTCTTGAGTCTATCAATAATTTTAAAGGACTTTTATGTACTGTACCCAATAAGAGGGAAACATCTTCATACCATTCTGCAAAAGTTTTTATATCAATATCGTTTGCCATAATTTATATATTAAGTTTTATGGTGCTAATGTAATGAATTTATTTTAAAATAGAACATTTATGTAAACTGGGATATAGATGCCAAAATTAATTATCTCCATAATCTCCTTATTTATTGTTCCATATATCCCATGATGCAACCGCCTGTAGAACCAGCATCTCAGCGCCATTCTTTATTGTAGCTCCTTGTTCTTTTCCCAAACGGAGGAATTTGGTCTCGTCGGGATTATAAACAAGGTCGTACAACAAATGGTTTGGGGACAGGTAATGGTAGGGTATTTCGGGAGCAGTATCCACATTTGGAAAGGTGCCTAGTGGCGAAGTGTTGATTACTACTTTATGATCCGTCATTATGTCTTTGCTCAGGTCGCTGTACGAAAATTGCCCTGCTTTGGGTGTACGCGAGACGAAAGTATAGTCAATACCGAGATTCTCCATACTTTTGGCTATTGCTTTCGATGCTCCCCCTGTGCCAAGTATGAGGGCTTTGCGGTGAATTGTAGTATCCAATAGGGGTTTGATGGAGTTTTGGAAGCCTATTATGTCGGAATTGAAACCGATAAGTCTAGCCTTATTCCCTTCGTGCAACACTTTAATCACGTTTACCGCCCCGATGTCCTTAGCCTGAGGGTCTATATCGTCCAGATATCTTATTACTTGTTGTTTGTAGGGTAAGGTAACGTTTATACCTCGTAGATTCGGATGCGACGATATTATCTCCGGGAAATGGGATATATCGGGTATCTCAAATTTTACATACTGGGCATCTATATCTTCTTTCTGAAATTTCTCGGTAAAAAAGCGTGGAGAGAAAGAGTGGGTCAGTGGGTTACCTATAATTGCGTATAAGTCCATATTTTAAAGCTTTATTCTGGTAATTCTTTTTTATAGCGGCTATTCATTTGCCGGATAATCTTGTCTGTTATATTGTACTGGTCTTTTGCCAGCAGTATATTATCCATACCTTTGTTGGTAAATATTACTTGATAATCAGCTGCTTTGTTATATTCTTTTAAGTTCACCAGAAGGGAATCGTTAACCCTATTGAAAAGTTCTGCTTTTTGATTCACCTGTTTGTTCTGGTGTGCATTTTTCAGGTCTTCTATACTTTTTTCCTGCTTTTGTATCCGTTCATATTCCAGTTGGGCACGTTCGGCAGAGGCAAAGTCATTACTGTTTATTCTTTTTGTAAAGTTGTCTATATCGGAGTCATGTTGAGCCTGTTTTGTATCTATCGCCTGTTGTAATATTCGTGATTCTGTAGCTAGCCTTTGGTTTACATCCTTTACCAGATTGTAATAGACCAGCACTGAGTCTACATCTACAAACGCAATAGGTAAAGCTTCTGTAGGCAGTTTTTCCTGGGCTTTGATGCTAAGGGTTGACAATAGGATAATTGCAAATAGTATTTTCTGTTTCATAAACATATTGTTTGATGACGGGAAAGTATAAAAAAATAGGATAACTCCATTCGTAGTCATCCTATTTTTTTATACTTTGTGCTTATTTATTTTGCTGCTTCCGGTTTGTAACGGCTGTTGAGCAATTCTGTTATCTGTTTTGTGATATCGTATGAATCTTTCGCCAGCAAGATGTTGTCCATACCGGTATTGGTGAAAATCATCTGATAATTGGCTGTTTTGTTATAATCTACAAGGCAGAGGCGTACTGAATCAGCTATCTGGCTGTTTAGCTTTGCTTGCTCTTTCAGGTAATCTTCCTGTAGGCGTTGAGCCAATGCGTGAAGGTCGCTTTCCATTTTTTGGAGGCGTGCAGATTCTTGTTGCATACGTTCTTGACTAAGGAAAGCATTATTTTGGGCTTTGCGCTGGAAGTCTGCAACTTCGGCTTCGAAATCTCTTTGTTTCTTGGTAAGTGTTGCGTTCGAACTATTCGATTTTTTCATCAACGCATCGTTTGCGTCTTTGTATAGATTGTAGTGTGTAAGTAGTGAATCGAGGTTAACATAGGCTATAGGCAATACACTTGTTGAATCTCCTTCGGAAAAAGTCAACGACTGGGATTCTTCTCCACCTTTTTTGTTTGATGTAAAAAATAGGATAAACAGGACAATAATTGCTACAGCAAGAACTCCATTGATTACATAAGAGATATTCTTCATTTATTCTTTTGCATTTATAATTAATCCAAAACTATTATCTTTTCCCGAAATAAAAGCTTTTTCGGAAACGACTTGGCAAAGATATAGCTTTATGTTAAAACAAAACTATAAACAGACCTTTAAAAGATGTAAAAAAATTGTTTTTTATAGGTTATCTGCCTATTTTTATCTGATGTTAATGAAATAAATGTGATTTTATCCAAAATTATAAATAGATATGACAATAAAAGAACTGAAGCCGGGTATTGTTTGGAACTACTTCCACGAACTGACACGTATTCCCCGTCCCTCTAAAAAAGAAGAAAAGGTGATTGCCTACCTTCTTGAGTTTGCAAAAAAGCATAATCTGGAAGCGAAAAAAGACGAAGCCGGCAATGTGCTCATCTATAAGCCAGCGACTAAGGGTATGGAACATCTGCCTACCGTTATCTTGCAAGGACATGTGGACATGGTATGCGAAAAAAACAGGGATACGGTACACGATTTCGACAACGATCCGATAGAAACCGTAATAGACGGTGACTGGTTGAAGGCAAAAGGAACTACTTTGGGTGCCGACAACGGAGTGGGTGTTGCCGCAGCTCTAGCTATATTGGCGTCGGACGATATACAACACAGCAATCTCGAATGCCTGTTCACTATAGATGAGGAAACAGGGCTGACCGGGGCTTATGCTTTAGGTAAGGATTTTCTGAAAGGCGATATCCTTATCAACCTCGATACGGAGGAAGAGGGCGAAGTGTATATCGGTTGTGCCGGAGGAAAGATAACTACAGCTACCTTCACGTATAAAAAAGAGGATGTTCCTGCAAATTATTTCTGGTTCAGGGTTGAAGTGAAAGGACTGAATGGTGGGCATTCGGGCTCGGAAATCCATAAGGGGCTTGGCAATGCCAACAAGATATTGAACCGCTACTTGTGGGCAATGAGCCGGAAATATGATTTTGCATTGGCCGAAATAGATGGAGGCAACTTGCACAACGCCATTCCGCGCGAAGCTTATGCAATAGCCGGTGTGCCGTATGGCCGGAAAGAAGATGTAATTGTAGAAATGAATCTGCTTGCACCTCAAATAGAGGCCGAGTTGAAGGCTGTAGACCCCAAGTTGGAAATGACGGTAAAATCTACGGATACTCCTTCGTTTGTGGTGGATAAAGATACTACATCCAACTTGTTGAATGCCATATACGCCTGTCCTCACGGTGTGCTGGGTATGAGTCACGAAATACCGGGACTGGTGGAAACTTCTACAAACCTTGCATCTATAAAAATGAAGGAAGGTAATACGATTGTGATAACCACAAGCCAGAGAAGCTCGACCGACTCGCTGAAAGACGATGCGGGCAATATTATCAATGCAGTGTTTACCCTTGCCAAAGCTGAAGTGAAGCATTCGGAAGGGTATCCCGGGTGGCGTCCTAATCCTGATTCGAAAGTGCTTGCCGTAGCTAAGAAAGCGTATAAGGACTTGTTTGGTAAGGATGCTGAGATTATGGCTATCCATGCAGGGCTTGAGTGTGGGTTGTTTCTTGAGAAATATCCGCATCTGGATATGATTTCGTGTGGCCCTACTATCAGGGAAGCGCATTCGCCGGAAGAGAAGGTGCAGATATCATCTGTAGATAAATGGTGGGTATTCTTGTTGGAGATATTGAAGAATATTCCTGCGAAGTAATAAACTTTCAATGTATTTTTTAGAGGGGGTATCGAAATGAAAAAATAGACATACCCTCTTTTTCTTTGGATATTTTCTTCCCTATTATTTTGCGTATTTAAATTATATTTACGAAATTCGTGCCCGATTTCAACATATATAGAGCGAATGACTTTTTTCATTTTAGGTATCACTAATTGACAAAAAGTAAGTCTGTTCATAAAATATTGAAAATAAGGAATGACTCCGTAGCTCAGTTGGTAGAGCAACTGACTCTTAATCAGTGGGTCAAGGGTTCGAGCCCCTTCGGGGTCACACGCTGATAATAAAGCACTTACACTTTTGTTTTGTAAGTGCTTTTTCTTTCAGGTGGCAACAAAGTGAATAACATTCTTTCAAAATCTCAACAAATCATAGGTTTCCAAAAGTTCTTCCTGCCTCAATCCAAGATATTTTCTTGTAGTCTTAATATCGCTGTGATTGAACAGTTCGGATAATTTCACAAGAGCCATTTCAGAGTTATCCCCTGCATTATTATATACAGCTCGTCCGAACGATTTGCGAAAAGAGTGGCTTGAAAAGTTGTTGATTTTCAAATTATATTTGGTCTTGATTTCTTTAAGGATAACATTTACTCTTTGGATAGAATAAACACAATTCTTTTGACTCATAAAGCAAGGAGACGAGATATTGACAGGATTGATTTTATCATAGCAATCCTGAATATGTTTTTGAAGTTGGGAGTTGATTTTGATAATTCTCTTTTTACCTGTTTTCTTTTCAATCAGTTCAAATGTATCAGATTGTAATAATTGTCCCCATGTAAGAGTTAAAAGGTCGCCTCCTCTCAAACCGAAGAAGGACCCACAGGCAACCAATAGAGAAATTTTGTAATTACCATCCTTATATAATTTTCTTATCAGATTTAGCATTGTGTCCCATTCTAAAAAATCTGATGTCGTATTTGAAAATTTCAGGCTCATAATATTCAGTTTTATATGATTTTGATTAATAGTGAATGTTTTATTTATAGCTTAATTTGATTGGTGCATTTATAATACTGTTTATTAGTTATTTATGAAATAATATTCAGAAATTATGAAAGTGAACATTTTAGATTAGTCCAAAATTGTAATCAGATTTTCGTATTTGAAACTTCTCCATGCCTGTATCTCAATATCGAAGTAGGCTTGACAATTGTAATATTTGCGAGGAGCACCATAACCATTAGTATTGTTGTTTACAACCCTTTCAAGTAGAGTTCCCCATGCTTCACGTATCGAACCATCTTTCTTTCTGTATAAGAAGTGAGCCGTTCCATTCATTAATTGAAATTGTAAAGCTTCAATCAATACTGATGTTTGAAGTGATTGTGTCAGGTCATAGCCCTTGATGACCATATTTGTGGCTCTATTGAGCAATGCTAAATTGTTGATAGTTGTTTTCATATATTTAATTTTTAATACCATTTAGAAGGCTTATTCCACCCCATTAATTCGTATAGGGTTTCTAATGCGTGAATTCTTGAAAAGCATGAACAAACTTTACTTCCCTCAGAGTTCCAAACTCCCCAACCTGAGCCACTGCATCCGATACTATATTTTCTATTATTTTTCATTATCCTGTCATTTAATTACAATACAAATATATGACATATATTTAATATATGCAATAATACCTCAAAAAGAATATTGCATTTATTTACTATTTGTCATATTTGTTCTATATTTACAGAAAATTAGAAAATATGGAAATTGAAAACAAACAGGAAAGAACTGTTATTCATCTTGAAATAGATGGGAAACATTACTATTTCGGCTCTATCGCTAATCTTTGTGAATATTTTGATAAGGATGTGATTGGTATTAGTTATGGAAGTCTACGAAACTATGGATTGTCAGCAGATAACCCATATCAAAATAAGAGATGTATTATTAGAAAAGGGGTGTTATTGGCAAAAGCAACAAATAGAGGGAGAAAAGCAGAATAAATACCTATTCTTTCATTGATTTAGATATATCTTTCAATGTATCTGCGATTTCATCTAAGGCATTAGATAGGATTTCAATCTCTTTCTCGTTTAGTTGGTATTGTTTTCCATTGATAACATCTGCATTCAATTTGTGATATAACCATGAATGGGTTTTACCAAAATATTTTTTCGCAATAGTGGATAAAGATATATATGGCAGGATGGGAGCTAATTTCCTTTTGATTGTCAATAATTCAGCTAAACTGCTGTTCTTATGTAAAATAAAAAGATACTCTGTAACAGTTTTTGACCTGTTTTGTAAGTTCCGACCTCCCCTGTATGCCAAATGCTCAATTTTCTTGATTTTCAATTTCCCATACTTAGACAGAATGCCTATCATCTCATCATAACTAATGAATCCTTCATTACTATAAGAGATTATCAGATATTTGGTATTTGCTTGATTTATGAGGTTTTCAAATGTTGTATGTATTCTATTCTTATTGTTGTAATGGGATTTGTTATAATTCTTCGGGATACCACTAACTTTACTTACTTCACAATCCAAGCTATTAGAACAAATAGTATTCAAAATATGATAGTTAGAGCCATACGGATGTTGATTATAGGGGCAATCAATATATATAACATCAGTTTTGCGTAACTGCGAAACCAATATGTTTGCATCTATCTTATGTACAGTAACATTACAGTCGAATTTTGAAAGCACAGGCTTTTTCAGTTCTATTTTACCTAATATTCTCGCAAGAGAGTTTTCTCCTTTACCACCAAATTTCCCAATCCCATTATCTGTGTAGTAGCCTTTGAATACTCCACTTGTATTAGTATGCACACTTGCTTCATGTAATAATGGAGCAAGAAAATATTTTTGATACTCAATTGGGATATTATCTATTTCATCTCTGATTGTATCTATTATTTTTGCATTTTGAGATGTATAAAAGCACCGCTCACCTCTTTTGATATTGTTATCATCTTTGGGAGCGTAATGGCTATATATTATTCCGTCTTTCTTAATAAAGGTGTTTAGTTTGTTGATAATCTGATTATAGTATAAGGCATATTGCTCTGTGTTGAAATCTGATTTATTCGTTAAATAACACTCGTTGATAATTCTACTATATTCTTCTAAATCATTTACAAATAAGTTACTGGAATGTTGTTTCAACATACGAGCTACTATTCCCGAACCGCTAAACAAATCAACACAATCAAGTTTCTCTTTCTGTAATTTGCTTTTTATTTCGATAACTGCCTTTTCAATATGGGGAAGCAAGGTTCGCTTATTGCCTAAATAGGTTATGATTTGTGTAGTTAGAAACTCCTTATTTTCGTTCATGAATACAAAAATATCACATATATGTGATATTTTCTAAAAAGTAACTAAATAATGAACCTATATTGGTTATTCCACATACTCCATCCATCTATATCCCTTTACATTTTTATATCGTTTGAATATGTAAAGTAAATCATTAGCATGTACACCAAGCCCTATTAAGTCTTTTTCGTTGAACATCATTGAATATAATTCTTCCTCTTTGGAAAATAAAGAATGATACAGAGAATATACATCGGATGCCGTTTGCATATAAACCTGATAAGCTTTTCGGTAAATTTTCTCAGCATCTTCACATTCTTTTTCAGTTTGAATAATTGAATACTTCTCGTAAAATGTCAACCAAAAAGGAGCAGACACCTTGTAAATGCTATCAAGTACGTCTTCTTTTGCTTGGATTGAAGGTATCTCTTTGTTAATATATTCATTCAATTCTGAAATAAGAGATTTTTGGTAGTAATCTGCTGAAATCTTCCGGTACTCGATAGCTATTATCTGATTAAAAGCTGCTCTTTGTGGAGACCATTTCATTTGTTCTCCATACTTATTGCGTATTTTGGCACATTCAGCTATTTTCTTCAATCTTATATTTCTTGAATATTCCTGATTGCTATTAGCGGTATAGGTTGTAGTAAATTCTTGTTTGCATTTTTCTATATATTGCTCAAAAAGAACCTGAGAGATAGTGTCATTTAATGATTCTTTGGGGTCATAGTATTTACCATAATATTTTTCACTATTAAACTCTCTGCGACTAAGTACATTACTATTATCCCTTTGAGGTAGTGTGGTGGTTGGTTCATGTGTGGTGGTTGTGCTTTGTGACGATGAGGGCAGCACTGTGTCTCGAATATGGGATATACTATCATTTGCCTGTGAAGTAATATCCAATTTCTCATCTATCTTATTAGATGACTGATATATATAGATGCCTAAAACCAATACAATAAAAACAATCAAAGAAAGAATAAAAATTCCTTTCCCTGATTTTGGCTTTACTAAAAGATAGCTTTGTATCTCGCTGACACTTTTAAATCTATCTTCTTTATTTACTAATAAACATTTATTTATAAGTCCTTTATATAAAGAATATATTTTTGTGTCAGATGTTTTTCTAAGGACATATTCAATAATTTTTCCAAATCCATAGATATCGGTTCGTTGGTCAAGACTTTCTCTATTTGACTGTTCGGGAGCAGCATATAACTCAGTTTTACCAATAGCTAATGATTGGTAACAATCTGTGTAAGAAAACCCAAAATCAATAAGTTTTACATCGTGATTGATACTTGTAATAAGTATGTTATCCGGTTTTAAATCCAAATGAAGGATTTGGCGTTCATGCAAATAGCTTATTGCCGATAATAGTTGTTTTATTAGTTTGTCAAGGTTGTTCTTATCGTCAAAATAATTAGGATTAAGTTTTATAAAGTCAGTTAGTGTAAAACCATCAACATAATCGGTCAGAATATATAAACTATCTTGGTCTTCATTTTTAGATATATAACGAACAATATTAGGATGGTCAAGAGCGTACCCTATCTCAAATTCTTTCTGAAAAGCTGCTAAATAAAGGGAATTGTCAGCGTAAATCTTCTTCGGGCGTTTTAAAAAATGCCACTTCCCATAGATGAGAACCTTGTATGTATCACTTGTAGCACCATTCGACCGAATAGCCTCTATATCAGTGAACGCAAAAGGGTTATTAATATCGTTATCGAAAGAAGAACTATCCATGCTAAATGATTATCTCGCAAAGATATAAATGTTTTACAGAATGGATAGTGAGGTTATCCCCGAAATCTTTCCTGCTGTGAATTTCCCCATAGATACATTATTTCTAATCACATTGGATATGATTAGGGGATAGTTCAGAACAAAGTGGTTTACCTCAATAAGGTCATCGGGAAGAAGTTTACTGTTTAATCTATCAATCACTGTAAATTTATTACTCTCAATATATTCAACTGTTACCACCCTATCGGGAGAATAAGTAAATCTGATTTTATCCCCTGCATTAAGTGTTTGTATATCTATTTCCTCGATAGTTGAAAATGAAGAATTTCCCGATTGGTCAAGGCTTTCTAATAGTTCATCCCAATTCTTATGGTCAAGATAACGGGCGATAGTGTCTAATGTGTATAAGCGAGGTTCTTTCACGCCTTCTATCAATCCTAATAATCGCTTAATGGTATTAACCCCTATCCGTTGCCCTGTGTGTTTCTCTATGTCAAATGAGAGGTGTTCAATATCAGATGAGTATCTAATATCCTTACCCAATTTAGTTTCCAACAATTTTTTGATTACAGGAGATAGCATAATATGTGTTTTAGAGGACAAAGATAAAGTAAAATATAATTGGTTTTTCACTTTGGATGAATTGGATGAAAGGGATTATTTGGATTTAAGTTATTCAAAATAAGGATATTATTTTTGAGTCGATATTATAATATTCACAATTAAATTTATTCATTTATGAAAAAAGCATTATTTACATTTTCACTATTGACAGTAGTATTACTCATGTCAAGTTGCGGTTCAATCAGTAAAACAGGTTATGTTGCACCATTTGCCCGAACAGAGGTACATACGGATGTATTGAAAGCTGATTTAGACATCAACAAAAATAAAGTCGAAGCCAAAGCAAGTTCAACTTATCTGTTTGGTTTTTGGCGGGTGGCAGGAGATAATAAATTCACAGAAGCAAAAGATGCAGGATTAAGTAACTCTATTTTTGGAGGACGGATTGATAAGGTAAAAAGTGCAGCCATGTACAAAGCATTGCAGCAAAGCGATGCTGATATGCTTATCACACCGAAATATGACACTGAAACAAAAGGTTATTTGTTCGGTCTTATAAAGACCTATAAAGTAAAAGTAAGTGGCTACAATGCAAAGATAAAAGACCTACATCAAATCGAAGTGCCTATTGAAAAAACAGTAAGGACAATAGGAGATTGATTTTTACAAATAAGTTTTAGCAATAGCCACCCTTTATAATTGTTTTTCCGAAACAATCGCCTATATTTGCATCAATGTTAAGACGATAAGTTTGGTGGAACTCACTTAACAGGACATGTTATTATAGAAGCGTTTTAGCTTTTATCCTTGTATTGAAAACGACCAATTTTATTCCGAAGGGTAAACAGTAACAAACGCTCATGCTTTCGCATATATGCTCCAAGTATATATTTAGAATGGCGTGGGGGTGGCTGTTTGTTTCGGAAAAGGTGCTTGGTCGTACCTCAATACAGATAAACTGAACATTTCCCACGCTTCTGCATTTTTATCACCTTCTATTTGGGAAATAGGAAGAATAAAACAAAATTGTTATGTATCAAATTGGAGAAAAGGTCAAATTAGTTCTTGATGGAAATGTTTATGTAGTGAAAGATGTAATTCCTAAATCTATTAAAATCTCTAGTCTTTTAGAAGAAAATATTGTTTTGAAAAACTTTCTCTATGAAATCGGAAACGAAGAATACTCAAGTATAACATATGTTGAAGAGTCCTATTTGTCTACGATAAACGAATGAATTTATAAAAAACGAAAAATTGGATAGTAGTTCTACGTCTAAAAAATGATATATTATGTCTGAAAAAATTAATTTAGATGATATTTGGGATGCTCCTAATATTAGTGTAGGAGAAAAATTGTATGGTACTCTTTTATTTTTTTTATCTAAGTGGTATGTTTGGGTAGGAATCTTTCTTTTTATTTTCTTCACTTGTGTTGGTGGAGGTAATGTTAAAACTAGTGAAGATAAAAGTCAAAATCAATCTATTGAAAAGACTATAATTCAACCCAAAGATATAACGGTTGTTAAAACGGGTAGTCGCATGTCAGGAAGTGTAATAGAGGTGTATGCCAAAAATATTTCAAGCAAAATTCTGAATGGTACTGTAATCATAAAGGTTAATTATAATGATGGGAGTTCACATCATGAAGAAAGACCTTTAAAAGATTTCTATCCTGAAGAAGTAAGAGAAATTGGATTTCCAATATATCTTGATAGAGGAGGATTTAGTTCATATTCTTTTGTAAATAAATAAAATAATTGTCATGAATAAAATTAAATTAATTGCATTAGTTCTTGTTAGCATTGTAGCGATTTGTATAAGTCTATATTCTTGTGAGAATAATACCAAAAATACTTCTACCAAATCCACCACACAAATGAAAGAGAATGATAACATCTATAACAAAGTAAAAATAGTGAGAACAAAAAAAGAAATAACCCAAAGTATGCGTTATTTGGATGTAACAATAAGAAATATATCAAATGATGATTTAAGTGGAAAACCAATTCCAATAATGGTTCATTATGAAGATGGCACTGTTGAGCGTATAGAAATTTCCAAACCAATATTTCGTTCAGGAGATACAGAAAGCTGGGCTCTTGTAAGTAAAAAGAATGGATTTGGGTCAATTGAGGCTATATCTTGTGAGTTGGCACGTAATTAATCTAAATCACATAAAACAAAAATGTATCAATAAATACCTCTTTACTCTATTTTTATTGATACATTTTTAATTTTACAAACAAGATAATCCATACTCCATTAATTTATTTATACCCTCATGCATCTAATTTAATAATATCCTGAAATACAAACTATTAAAATGAAATCCATGAGGATATATTAAATCAGAACCAATTGCCAAACGTGTCAAATCATAGTCATTTATCGTCATTATCAACAGGTTTATTTGGAATCCCTTGCCAATATTGCTTCATTTTGGTACTGATTTTCATTTTTGTCTCCTCACTTCGTTCCCGTCCATAGTTAGGGTTGTTAATTCCTTGCTTCTTTACCGACATTCTTGTCTTAGTTAATTCGCTCGCTTCTCTAAATATTCGTGCCATATCATCTGTAATTATTATTTTCATTATTCTTGACTTTTTTCTTTATTGAACTATATTTATATATAAATATCTGATAAGATGGAAAAAGAGACTTTTGACCCCGAAAAAATCAAATTAAAAAGAGGGGAATTTTTACAATACTATATAGATGGGCTTGGCATTGACTATATAATAAAGAAACATAAAGAATATAGTATCCTTACACAGGACGAAAGAGATTTCTATGAGCAATATAACCCAATACAAACAAAAGCTAATTGTGTTGGCAAAGTTCCCGAATCTTTGATATGGGAAGAAATCGAAGAAAAGATGAGGCAAGGAATGGAGAATTCTTTAAATGACTATAAAGCAAGGGATATTGAGAGAAAACTTAATCAAAAGCCAATAGGAAAACAGCATGAGCTAAAATTACATCACAAATTTACTTACCTAATACATTTATTCTGTTCCCGATGCACCAACAATGAAAATGGGCAGACTAATATCAATGCAGAATTATTGAAAAATATTATTGGTGATGAGTACAATTTAGCTCTTTATACATTGAATAGAATCGGATTAATATATACTATTGGTGGTTATGTCATCGGGAAAAAATCAAGTGCCTATCGTTTACATAACAATTATGTTCATTCTATAAGAGTGAAGCAATCTTCCCATCTGCAAGTCAAAAGATATATTGACAAAGCTACTGACAAAATTGAAGCCCATAAGAAAGCCAAATTTCAACGATTGACAGATAGAGATAAGTTCATAGTTGAAAGGTATGATAATTGTTTATCAAAGCTTAAAATGACCCGAATAGATGAATGTAAAGATTTTATATTAACAGGAAAAATATATGAGGATAATAAACCTATGCAAAAGAAATATTACAAGAATATATTTACAAAATATATCATTCAAGAAAATGGTCCTTTCAAAATAACTGAAATTGATAATGATAATCGTATATATCATATTCTCACAAATACACCAAAAGATTTAAAAGAATATCTTAATATAAAATTCTCTATTGATATTAAGAATTCACATCCATTATTACTAAATAAACTATTGTTGATTTATTGTATTGATAATGAATTGTTTAATAATATTATAAATAAAGAAATTAAACATATCAATATAAATAATATACTTATTTCCAATAGTAAACTATATAACCGTTATGTTTCGGAGAATATTCATAATGATTTAATATACAACAATATAAATGAATTATTGAATGAGGTGGGAAATATCCCTTCGGATGTTAGACAATATATATACAAAACCTCCAAAGGTCAGATGTGGGAGGAATTATTGGATGCTTGTGATGCTAAGGGATTGAAAGCTGATGATAGAGGGGAACTGAAAGCTCAAATGTTTGCGGAGGTTTTCTATTCCAAGACCCGAACAATCACTTACAAAGAATATGGTAGCGTCTTTAAGTCTATCTATCCGAATGTATATAATGTAATTAATAAATTAAAACCGAAAGGAGAAGAAACAAAATTGAGCCATCTTATTATGAAGATGGAGAGTGAGCTATTTCACCAAATTTTGGAAAGAATATATAAGCAAACGGAATATGACGCAATTAATATCCACGATGCGGTAACCATCCTTGATACCCCGAATAACGAAAATTGTAAGACTGACGAAATAGAAACCATAATGAGGGATGTTTACAACAATTACAATCTATTTCCGACTTTTTCTATTGACCGATATAGTAAAGAACAGTAGCTCAAATAGGCTTAATATAGTTCAAATACAACTGCTTTTCTACTTTGGAAAATATTAGTGTGTTAATAAACAGGGTGTAATCCAAGTTCAATAGCACCCCATAGTTTAATAGCTTTTACTTGGACGGATACCGCTTGTCTGCGTCGAAGGGGTGAATAATTACATTTCTTCTTTTCGGTAGCGTTCCAATTCCTCAATATTAAAGGTATAGGGTTTGACAGCAGTAGATACAGGTTTGATTTTTCTTTCAAGAAGAGTAGTTAGCTTTCGGTCAGAGATTTGAAGGTACTCACAAGCCTCCTCTCGAGAATATACCTTTTTATTGGGGTCAAATTTGAATTTACTATCGATATAATCTTGAATGATTTGATTGATTTCTATCGAATTATCTTCTTTTTCAGATTGGGCTGTAGGTGAAATTACAGGAGATGAAGTTAATTGCAACTCAGATATTTTATTTTCCACATAGTTCTTTAAAAATCTGAATAATGGGATTTTCTCTTTTGAAGTATTAATTACCATCATGGACATATTGGTGTCAATCGAAGAGACTTTTGGTTCTTTCAATTTAGCCTCTTCTTCCATAATATAACTCTCAAAGCCTTTAATATAATCATCTATAATATAAATACAGTCTTGAAGTTCAGTTTTTACATATATAGTATCATCTGAATATTTTTGTAATAGTTCATTAATGTAATTATTGAAAATTGATGAAATTTCAATGTTACTTTCTGCACTAACACAGCGATTCCATAACTTTTTACTCATCTTTATTTGTCATATTAGCTAACAACATTGTACTGACTTCTTTAAATACAGGAAATTTTTCATTTTTATGAACATAACCTTGCGTTATAGTAGTCGTTTTCTGAGACAACATATCCCGAATATCATCATAAGAATAGCCATACATTCTTGTATGGGTAGCGAAAGAATGCCTTGTCCAATATGTTGATAGTTTTTCAATCCCAAATTTTCCAGCTATTCGTTTTAATGATTTATTTACCCTTCTTTGATATTCCTTAATTTTCTCATATCGCTCCTCTACATCTTGTATTTTCTCATAGATAGGAAATAAATAATCATTCGGATTTTGAGATTTGTTCGCATGTCTATCAAGAATTTCTTTTATAGCATCATTCAAATACACAGGGGTGGATTCAGGATTATTTTTTGTTCTCTCTGTCTTTGCACGAACAAAATGAATATATTCATCACCTATGTCATCAATAAACCGATTTCCTATTTTTAAATTAAGAATATCAATAAAATTCATACCATGACAAAGGTATGAAAATATAAATAAATCAAGAGCTAATAAGTCGGCTGTTACCTTGTCTTGAAAATGTTCTTGTTGGTATTTAAACAAGGCTTGCATCTGCTCGATAGGTAACACCAAGTTTCTTGATTGTGCTGTTGGTATTACAAATTTGTTTTTTCCAAATGGAAAATCATCTCTCCTTGCTACCTTCTTCACATCAATTGCATAATTATATACAGCCCTCAATGGTCTTAAATAGATTCCAATAGTACCACTTCCTTCTGTAAAAGCATTTTTCACATATTTGCGAAGAAAATCAGGAGTAATATCTCTAAAATATAATTTGGTTTTATATCTTTTCAAATGGTTAAGAGCATCTGTATAGCTTTTCACAGTACCATACTTCTTCTCATCCCTTTTGATTTGGATAAACTCTTCATATATGGAATAAACATCTTTTGTTGATTTGGTATTTGAATGGTAGATACGATTGAACTCATCAAAAGAGAAATTATCTTCTATTTGGTCTATAATAGATTTGGCTTCATTCAATTTCTTTTCGGCTTCTCTTCGAGCATTTAAAATCTCAGGTTTTCTTTTTGTAAATAAATCCTCAAACTCAGATTCTGATAGATAAAAATCTTTACTAAGAAGATAGAAACGGGATTCTCTTGCACAGGTTATACGAATTTTAAGAGGATATAAATTTTCTTCAATATCGCTTTTCCCGATTTTGGCTTTCTGTTTATCCCCGATAGCCTTTCTTTTATCTAACCTTATTGATGCTGTTGGTGAATATTTCATACTTTAATAATTGGTGGCAACAAAATGAACAACAAAATGTGTGAAAATATGTAAAATGATGTAATATTACAAAGATACAAAATGTTATAACAATCTGTATCAAAAATAATTATGTATAATGTTGTAAAGTGATGAAATTTACAAGAGCCAACTCTTAATCAGTGGGTCGAGAGTTCGAGCCTCTCCGGGGTCACCAGAGAATCAGCCACTTACGAAAAAGTAAGTGGTTTTTTTATGTCTTGTTCCTTGCTTTTTTTAACGGATTTAGCATACAAAGTTAAACCAAGAGTTAAACCAAAAACCATGGTTAACATCTTGTGTTACAAATCAAAAACGCTTGCAAATGGCGAGCATCCGTTAGTAATTCGAATATGTAAAGATGGAAAGAAGAAATATCAAAGTCTTGGCATATCTATTAATCCGAAATATTGGGACTTTGATAAAAACCAACCAAAACGAAACTGTCCAAATAAAGAGCAAATATTACAATTAATAACAGAACGTTCAAAAGAATACACAGAACAAATTATTGAATTAAAGACAATTAAAAGGGATTTTACAGCAAAATCATTATTCGAAAAAGTAAATGGAGCAACAAAACTAAAAACTGTTCAATCCTTATTTGACATTCAAATTCAACGTCTTATATCAGCCAATAGATTAAAATACGCTTTGACTTATAAAGACTTGATGAACTCTTTGATTAAATTCAATCAGCATTTGGATATATATTTTTCCGATATTGATATTACTTGGCTAAAGAAATATGAAACTTGGTTACGTGGCTGTAATTTGAAAGAAAATACAATCGGCATCCGATTTCGAACATTGAGAGCCTTATATAATCTTGCTATTGAAGAAAATGTTGTTAAATCAGAATATTATCCATTTGACAATTACAAAGTATCCAAATTGAAGCAAAAGACCGCAAAACGCTCTATTGTCAAAGATGATATTATGGCTATTATTAACTATCAGTCGTTCGATAAGGAGATACAGTTTGCAGTTGATTTATTTACATTCTCCTATTTTATGGGCGGTATTAACTTTGTGGATATATCCAGACTTACAAGCAAGAATATTGAGGATGGCTATTTATGTTATATAAGGAAGAAAACGAAACGGCTTATTAAATTGCCATTACAAGAAAGGGCTATTGAACTGATTCATAAATACACTAATCCTCAAAACCCTTATCTGTTCCCGATTTTAAACAATTATCATAAAACAGAGCAGCAAAAGGCTAATAGAGTTCACAAAATAATAGGTAAAGTCAATAAACGATTAAAAGACATTGGTAAAGAATTAAATATACCTATTGACTTAACAACATACGTTGCACGTCATAGCTTTGCGACTGTTTTAAAACGTTCTGGTGTAAATACTTCTATAATAAGTGAGAGTTTAGGACATAGTTCGGAAAAGGTTACTCAAATCTATTTAGACAGCTTTGAAAACAGTCAGATTGATGAAGCGATGAAGAATTTGTTGTAATTGTAAGACCGTTTCTTAACCGAAGCGGTCTTATTTTTTATCTTTACCAAAACTTTATCCTTATGTCACAAGAACCCGCTTTCTATATCCAATCCTTCTTCTTGAAAGAGATAGAACCTCTTTTACAGAAATACTATGATTTTGATTCCTCTATGCTAATAGATGAAATCAAACACTCTGTTGAAAATAGTGGAATAAATTACATAACCTTTGAAAACGGAATAGCAAACGTAAATTATCAGAAAACATTCTACGAAAACCCCAAAATGTTTTTTACAAACTCCGATTATCCATATAAAGATATTGCAGACGAATACCCCCAATATTTTGACTTTGAAGGTGACGATGAAGAAAGAATCAAAGAAGATTATCTGGCATACCTCTGTTTAGCCTATATGGGATATATCTATTACAAACAGAGAAACAACCTCTTTAACAACTCTATACTTATAGAAGCATTTAACTTAGAATATAACTCTATCCTACATAATTCCATTTACCCCGAAATGCTATCCCTGTACAAGATAATATTAGAATCAAAGAAATATAAACACCGAGGAGATAAGGTAACACTTTCCTATAAGCAAGACAAAATAGATATAAATACCGCAGCATGGTTTCTGGATGATATGGAAGAATATTTCAAAAACCGTTTTCCTGACCTCACCTTAGACAAAATCAATCAACTGTTACCACCCAAAGGAAAAGCAGGGAGAAAATCAAAAGACCCCTATACAATGATTATTATATGGGGAACATCATTAGTGTCCACTAAAAATTCGCAATCGTTCTTTGAAACATTTGAAATATAGTTAGTTATAGGGGTTTTTCGTGCGAACGGATTTCAATTTTCAATAAATACGTTTTTGCTCAGTTAGTCACATTCCTGGATAGAAACCACTTCAATTACCTTGTGCGCAAGTTTGGTGGCGACAAATATGTGAAGTTCTTCACTTGTTGGAATCAATTGCTCACATTGATGTTCGGACAATTATCAAACAGAGAGAGTTTACGTGATCTCATAGTAGCTTTGGAAGCTCATCAAAAGAAGACTTACCACTTAGGTCTTGGCAAGTATGTGACCAGAAGCAATTTAGCAAAAGCTAACCAAAATCGTGATTATCGTATCTTTGAAGCATTTGCTTATTACATGGTAGAACAAGCACGCACTAAACGTAAGACTGATATTTTCAAACTTGGTGGAAATATCTACGCTTTTGATTCTACCACCATAGACTTGTGTTTAAGTGTTTTTTGGTGGGCAAAGTTCCGTAAGAAAAAAGGTGGTATAAAAGTACACACTCTATATGATGCTTTCTTCCATATAACGACAGCGTCAGTGCACGACAGCAAAGCTATGAACGAGATTCCTTACGAAACAGGTGCTTATTACATCTTTGACAGGGCTTACAACTGTTTTAAGAGTCTGTTCAGAATAGAATCAATCGGTTCTTATTTTGTTGTCAGAGCAAAGTCAAATTTACAGTTCAAAGCAAAACAGTGGAAACGTCGATTGCCGAAGAATGTATTATCTGATGCAATAGGTGAATTGACCATTTATAAAAGTTCCAAAGACTATCCTATGCAAATACGTAAAGTGTGTTATTGGGACGAAGAACAGAAACGAGAATTTACATTCCTGACCAATGCCATGAAACTCTCACCGTTGCAAGTTGCCGAACTTTATAAAAACAGATGGCAGGTTGAACTCTTCTTTAAATGGTTCAAACAACATCTTAAGATAAAAAAGTTCTGGGGGAATACAGAAAATGCTGTAAGAATACAAATATATTCTGCAATTACGGCTTACTGTCTGATAGCAATCATTCAACACAACTTAAAACTGGATAGGACCACATATGAAGTTCTTCAAATTTTAAGCATATCACTTACGGATAAAACCTGTTTGAAAGACCTCTTTAACAAAACTAATTTCAAAAATGTCAAAGAACGAAGCGGTTCAAGTGAACCAAATTTATTTAATTTTTAATCGTCCATTTTTTTTTAGTGGACAGTAGTGAAATGAAAAAGCAATTCACGAATATAGTGAATTGCTTTTTATCGAAACTCTAATCGTATAATGTTTAATTAATATGCGATCTGATTCATTATGAAATTATACCCCACTGAAAGCACTGAATCCACCATCTATAGGCAAGACAACACCTGTAATAAAGCTGGCAGCAGGACTACATAGAAATTGTACTGCTCCATTCAACTCGGTAATATCCCCAAAACGTCCCATTGGCGTCTTAGCCAAAACTTTTTTACTTCTTTCAGTTAATGACCCATCAGGATTAATGAGTACTGCTCGATTCTGGTCACCAATAAAAAATCCGGGAGCAATAGCATTCACACGCACACGATCACCATATTTCAATGCCATTTCGGTAGCAAGCCATTGAGTAAAGTTACTTACAGCTGTTTTAGCCGCTGAATAACCTGGAACACGGGTAATAGCTGAATAAGCTGCCATGGAAGACACATTAATTATACATCCGTTTTTCTGTTCTGCCATTACTCTTCCGAACACCATTGAAGGATAAACCGTACCATTCATGTTCAGATTGGTTACCTTTTCCCATTCGGCAATAGGCATATTGAAGAAATCTTGGTCAGGGGCTAAGGTTCCACCTGGTGTATTACCTCCTGCAATATTCAGGAGAATATCAATTCGTCCCCACTTTTGTACGATTTGAGATGCTACTTTTTCGAGACTCTCTATATCAAGGACATTTCCGACAAAGCCAATAACCTCGCCACCTGTCTTTTTCAGTTCCTGAACACGGGCATCCAATTGTTCTTGTCTCAAATCCAATGCTACAACTTTTGCTCCTGCTTGTATAAAACTCTTAGCAATGCTGCCGCCTAATACTCCACCAGCACCTGTAATAATGGCTACTTTGCCAGTAATATTAAATTGTTCGTTCATGATTATATTATTAAAATGCTTTTGTATTTAATTATTCGCTTGTAATTCGTTTCGTACAGTAGCGATTACGCCATCAATTTGTCCGAGAGCCAGCATACGCCCATGAAACGAATAACCCGGATTATATCCCTTATCGCCATCACCAAGCATCAATCGTCCGTGATCGACACGCATCGGTAGTTGAGGATTTTCCTTTTCAAATATCCGTACTACGTCTATCAGGTGACCCCTTCCTTCAAGATGGTCAGCTTCTACAAAATCACCATTCGGCAATATATTAGTACTACGCAAATGGACAAATTTGGTGCGGAATGCAAATTTTTTTGCCATTTCCGGTACATTATTCTGTAGCCCGGCACTCAATGATCCGGCACAAAATGTAAGTCCGTTACAAGGATGATCCACTGCATTTAAAAGCCAATTAATATCCTCATCGTTAGTCACAATGCGGGGCAATCCTAATAATTGGAACGGAGGATCGTCCGGATGAACGCACATATTAATGCCATATTCGTCACATATAGGCATTATTTGTTCTAGAAAATATTTCATATTTTGCCGTAAAGCATCTTTATCAATACCATCATACAATGCAAGCAGTTTTTTAAATTTTGCAACAGGATGTTGATCGGCAGAAGTAATATTTCCGTTTACAAAACCTTGTGTTTTTACAATAACGGTATCAACCAATTCATTCTTTTCGGCTTGGGTTATTGTTTTATTCAATTCTTCAACTTTTGTCAGTATTTCGGGAGAATAGTCTTTCTCAGCCCCCTCCCTTTCCAGAATATAAATCTCGAAATAAGCAAATTTTACTTTGTTGAAGTAAAGCGAAGAGGTTCCATCCTCCCATTTGTAATCAAGGTCAGTACGTACCCAGTCAATAACAGGCATAAAATTGTAGCATACTGTTTTGATTCCGGCGACGCCTAAATTTTCAAGACTATCAATATAATTTTCAATTAACCTATCTCTATCTTTTCCTCCATATTTTATAGCTTCACTGACCGGAAGGCTTTCAACTACCGACCATTTCAGACCGGCATCTTCGATGTACTCTTTCATATCGAGAATATCCTCCAATTGCCATACTTCTCCATTAGGTATATCATGTAGAGCTGTCACAATACCCTCTAAACCTATTTGTCTGAGCATATCCAAAGTGACCTTATCTTTCTTGCCAAACCATCTCCATGTTTTTTCCATTTCTATTTATTCTTAGTGTTTATTATCTGACTGTCCATTCGTCATAGTACATGACAAAAATAGGATAAAAAGGGGGATAATTAACTGATAATAAGCCTGTTATTATTTTGAAAAGACCTTGATTTTTAGTATCTTAGAAAGAAAAACTCCCCAGTTTTTCATAAGATGGAAACCA
>NZ_QVMQ01000042.1 GCF_010501105.1 Dysgonomonas sp. 511
GTTATTTCAAATATGGACTTGATTATATTTTTCAGTGGTTAGATAAACTTGATTTTAAAGAAAATATGAACCCTATGATATTTTTGTCATGTACTTAGCGAAAGCGATAGACGGCTCCGTTGAAGTATCCGCTTCGTTCCAGTTGACAGCGAATTTCTACAGTTTGCCCAACCTTTATTTTTTTCGGCACAGGCAGGTGAGTAACCTGGAATTCATAGCCTTGGCGAATATCAATATTGTCGCTACAGGCACACGCTATTGCAGCCAGCAATAGCGTAAAGATTATATATGATGCAAATTTTCTCATAAATCTTGTTTTTAATGTTGTTAATAAAAATTCTGCGACCTTAGTTTATAATTACTTTGACGCCTACTCCTATTTGAAAATGGAATTTGTTAATTTCCGAACCAAACAATATTCGCTCCCGTGCATTGAAAAGCAGAGCAAACCTGTCTGACAAGAATGTTTCAATCTCAAAAGAAACAGCCCCGCCATACAGGAAATTATCTTCAGTCGTGATGGTAGCTCCATCGAACAAGAGCTCCTTTCCCCAATTCACAGTCTCGTAGCCGGCCATCGCAAAAGCACCAATGGAGAAGAAAAACGTTTTGGATGGATCAGACAGAAAATTCAGATAATAGCCACCTTCGGCTGTTATCTGCGATACCGGTATCAGTATATCTTTATATTTATGTGATTTTTGCATATATCCTGCTCCGAAAACCCACCTATTACCGTTCTTGGTATAAGTCGACAGGGCAAGCCCACCAAAGAACGCCTGTCCGTCTTTCTTTTCCAATGTAAAACCATCGACAAAACCTCCCATAACCTGTATGCCTTTCTGTCCCGGCAAGTAACGCTGAGCCTGAACCTGCTCTGTAAAGTACAGGCCCAATGAAAAGACCAATGTTATTATTAATGCTATTCGATTCATCCTACTTAATCTTTAGTTCGTTAATCTCTTCAGCCCTCAATAAATCCTCATTTTCAATTACAAATGATTGGTTACGTCCGCCATTCTTTTCAAAGAGTTCGATAACCAACTTCTTATCATTGGGTATAGTTATTTTATCGATTGTAAATACAGTCCGTTCTGTTTGATTACCACCAACCGTTGACATAAAATTGTATGCACGGAGTGGATAGATGACTGTTTCCTGAATAGCGGTTTGCTTCATCACTTTCTTATCGACAACTTTCATCCGCACAAAGTCAATATCGAAAGGAATATTTGAAGAGTTCTTGATAGATGTATGTAGATACAACAGGTTATTATGCGAATAAATACCTTTGAGCAAATATTGGATGCCGAAACGTTTTGACCCGATATGCTTTACCGTTCGCTTGTTGGTATTGTGTATAGCCCTGTTTACCAGATAGACAATGCGAGGCGATTCACTTCCCAATTCCTTCAGATAAATATCCATCGAATTATTTGGGCGGTTGGTCGCAATACCATCGTGCATAAAATCTTTCATTTCTATATTGAGCTTCTCCGGCTCATTGGCATATTTTACATTAAAGGTGTAATAGCTGCCTTCTTCCGTTATAACAGCCATATTGGTTTCTGTTTCAAAATTGCGGAGAGCAGCTTTTACCCGTAGGATATTTTCTGATGCTCCTGCTTTGCCCGCTATAATGCGGTTTGAACCTAAGTCTACATACCGAATCGGAGCAGGAAAGATGATATGCACCGTCTTATCAAAAGTAACTTCTAATCCGTATGGTGGTATCATTCGGTCAAAGGTTATTTTCTTTGATAGGCCTTCGTAATAGTCTCCATAGGTCGGTTTGAGTACTTGTTGTAAATCGTCCTGCATCTCTTCTGAGGTCTGACTTACAACTGGAATTGTATCTTCTGTTTGTGCATTGACAGTCAGACTTGTTACCATTAATGCAAACCCTATTATATATTTTCTCATTGTTTCTTACTTTAATTTTTCATTTTTAGTTTTTCATTCTTTGAATTGGCACATCGGCACATTCTCAAATTAGCTAATTAGCTAATTAGCTTTCGGCATTAGCATTACCTTATAACCCGACTTTAGAGTGACCCTTACCTCTTTAATCTTTTTCTGCATATATGCTGATAAGCCCTGTATTGCTCCTTTGGTCAAATCGGAAGTAAGTTGTGCACCTGTACTTTCTGTCATGGTAAAACTTGTACCAACACTATTCCCCATATTTGCCATGATTTCTTTGGCAGCATTCATTTCCAATGAACCGGGGATATAGATTCCTCGCTGCCCGTCCGAATCATAGGTTGACATTTCCACCGGAATAATTGTTCCCTGATATTCAATCGAAGATATCTGTATATCCATCCGTTCGCCTTGAATCTTGGCTACTCCTGTAACTATGGTATTCTCCGGAATAATTGTTGTTCCTGCCATCAATGGCTCTGTCAGCCTCAAGCGGGTAGTCTGCCCATTGATTACCGTTTGATCGTCATGGATGACAGCCGATATGGTATTTTTCTGCGAAACGCCCGTTTCTCCACCTATTGTGTTGAAACTTGTATTTCTGGGTTGGTCATACATCAGAAAATAGTCTTCATCGGATAATCTCTGGGATAAAGCAGAAACCGTTTGATTATGTATCTGCCTGATAGGAGCAACTTTTGTTTTTCCATTGTTGCTATTCTTTACAGTTCCGTTGGAAATTCTTTTGCTTAGACTTTCGGTATTATTATCCTGTTGCCCTTGTGGCAAATATTTGGCTGCCATTTCATAGGATTTTTCCATCAAGAGCAATTGTTCGTCCATTGCACTTTTCGCACTTTCCTTTTCCTCTATCCGGGATTCCAGTTCCTCCAGCTTCTTTTTCAGTTCTTCTTTCTCAGGGTCGGTATTAGGCTTTTCGTAGAAACTACCTAATGTTTTATTGATATCCTGATAAGCAGTAACCGAGTTACTTATCGGTGCTTTTTTGTCCTGCTGTTGATTTGGCTGTTGCTCGGGTTCATCAACAAGGGAAAGCATGATTTGTTGCTTATCTTTGGTTTCACCCTCCAGAATATCCATATATCCCTGTAAAGACTGCATCCTGTCTTTCTGCTTGTTTTGCATCTGTTCCTGTTCATAGGCATCTTTCTTGTCGCCGATAAGACCGCCACCATCAGGATCTGGTATGTCGGCATTCAGCCCTATACCTCCCTGTTCTTTGGCTTTATCCGCATCCGAGGGAGCAAATATCAGCCACATACAGCCTGCAAAGACAATCGCCATCAATGCAAATACCGCATACTTTTTAAGCTTTTGTTTTTGCTCCGAACTTATTCTTGGTTGTTCGCTCATATTCTTTAAATCTTTGTTTGTTAATACTTATGTTATCAATAGAATCTTGCTTCATTCGTTGTTTTTCTAAATCAAGAAGTTCCCTATCGATAGGAAAATCCATAAAATCGTGGATATCCTTTTTGTCCCGTTCCAGTTCCAACTGCCTGATATGCTCTATCTCCATCTGCTGTTTTTTCTCGCTATCTTTTCCCCAGTTGTAAATGGTGGAAAATGTGAAATAAAGATTACCTACCACCAAAATCAGAAGCATTATTAGGATTACCATTATCCGTTTATCGGGTGTCAGTTCCCCACACAGGTCTTTGAGTCTATCCTCAAACCAATACCAGACTTCTTTTAGTCGTTCTTTCATAGGCATAGCTAGCGGGTAAGCACCCTTATATCTTTATTCTCCCTGACCTCGAATCCCTCAATAGTGAAACCATGCGGATTATTGTCGGAACGAACAGAATTCAATAATCGACAATAGGTTACCAAAGAACGTTCGGTAATGTTACTCTCCCGGATAATCATCTGTTTACCATAGGTAGCCACCTGATAAGGATAGACATTCAGATTGCAGATAACACTGTCTATTTGAAACATTTGGTTGATATTTCCTGATATAATCCGGTTGTAATATCCTTTCTCCGATAAATCCTTATAATAATTGAAAGCTGTTTTATCGGACAGGAGCAATGCCCTGTTGATATTACTTTCAATAGCACTTTTGTCGGGAGACAGGGTAAAGAAGAGTTCGTGAAAACGTCTGACATGCTCCCGTGCTTCCACAGGACGGTTTTGTGAAAGATCCTGCGAGAGAGCGAGCATCAGCGACTTTCCGTTGTCCAGTACATATGTTTTCTGGCGCTGGGCTTCTGCAAAGTCGTATGCGCTGTACACGGAATAACCTGTAACGATGGCACACATACACAGAAACACGACGCCGAAAATGCGGAGTTGCTTAAAGCTTGTTTCGATATTTTTTAATGATTTAAATTCCATTTTCTAATAAATATTTTTATCTTTATTTTTCAAATGTTGTGGTTAATACCACCGTCTTTAGACGCTTATACTTTAGTCGGCTTTAGCCGAAGCACAATCCACCTACTTATTTAGTGGGTGGTGCGTTGAATTTATTGTTTAATTAATTACACTTAGCACATGTCTAGATCTTATTTACTTCTTGTTCCTATTTTCCTTTTTTTATGCTCTGCATGCTCTGAAGACGAAACGCCCAGCAAAAACAATAAAGAGGATGGCGAATACTATTTTATTTACGAAGACGTAAAAAAGATAGAGGGAGTATGGAGTGCGACACTTGAAATAGATTCTATCGTTTTGATATTCGAAGTTGGAGTTATGAAACAATACATATATGAAAAAGGAACAAAGAATATTCTTGATCGAATCGATCATGGAGGATACGCTTTGACATATTATCCGAATGGGAGTAAAAACTACTATATAATTCTTGATAATAGAGAGGACGAAGGTAAACGTTGGGCTTATAGATATAAATTGGACAATAATGTTTTAACAATTTATAATGAGGACCACACGGCTTCAGTTAATTATCAAAAAAAATAGAATCTATTTTCCCTTCAATCTTCCTACAATATTTCCTGCAACAGCACCGGCAACACCACCTGCTATTGCTCCACCTTTGGTTGCTGTCTGGTTTACATTCTTACCGAAATTCCCCATACCACCTGCCGATATTATCCATCCGGCAACGGTAGGAATCGTAAAGACCCCGACAATACCGATTACAAGGAACAGGATATAGATTACATCCGCACTGTCTATTGAGAAGTTGGGATCTGTCTGCATCCGTTCTATATCCGCCTGCAACATCAATGATTGAAGCCTGGCTAAGATGGTACTGAATAGGTCTGACACAGGAAGCCACAGATAGACAGAAATATAGCGGGTTATCCATTGAGTAAGGGTGGATTGGAATCCATCCCATACGGATATAGCGAACGCCAAAGGTCCGAGAATAGCCAAGACTATTAGAAAAAAAGTACGGATCACATCAATTACAAGAGCCGCCGCTTTGAAAATAATTTCCAACAGTTCCCTGAATGCCTCCCGTATCCATTTTTTTGTTTCATACATTCCTTTTTCTATATACAAGCCTACTTTGGTTCCCACGTCGGTAATTCCCAGTTCTTCCAGCTTGGCATCCCAAACATCATTATCGACTAAGTATGCGGTTTCAGGATTCTTACGCATAATCTCATACTCCAGCTTGTCTTTTGTCTCTGCATATTTTTGCATATCGAATGTTTCAGATTGCAGCATCCCGTGTGTTCCCTGTACAACAGGACTCATAATACTGTTGATGGTTCCTACTACAATGGTTGGAAAGAACATTATACAAATACCTATTGCGAAAGGGCGTAGCAACGGAAAAATATCTATCGGTTCGGCACGGGACAAAGATTGCCATACCCGGTAAGCCATATAAAACAAGGCTCCCAATCCGGCTATCCCTTTGGCTACCCCAACCATATTACTGCACAAGGGCATCATCTGGTCATATAGCGTCCGTAGTGTTTCGTGAAATTGGTCAAAATCCATATTCTAATTATTTAATGTGGTGATGAGCCAATATGCCAATTAATAAATACTTCGAGTACTAATCCGTTTCTGATTTTTCATTGGCACATTGGCATATTGAATAATTGGCAAATTAGATTTACCAATATCGTTCGTCAGGATTACCATACAAAGCGGTTACACGGGCGGTTTCACCTTTCTTTTTGGCTCTCAGGTAAGATACCCCTATATTCTTATTGGTATAATACCTCACGAGGTTACGGTAATCCACCATTTCATCATAGCAATGATTCACCACATCCATACGGTCTTTATCGCTTAAGGATAAGGTGCTGATATTGACTACTCCTTTCAATTCGTTTAACACATCGTTACTTTGCTCCAACAGTTTGGCATATCCCGATGCAATAGCATTCAGTTCTTCTACCGAGTAATTGGAATCGGACAGCATTTTTTGGAAGTTATTGACATAGATATCCGATACCTCACCTACCAACAAGATGGTCTTTTGAACTTTTTTGGCATCTTTTACTAAGTTATTTACAGATTTTAAGGCGTCATAATATCGCTTCCCCTGTTCATATATCTTTACAGTTTCCTGAAAAGATTTTACCATATTGGTCGCAGTAGTAGATGTCTGTACTACATTGCGTGTCGTATTGACAATTCCCTGTGCTAAATTTGAAGGATCAACAACTGTCCATTGGGCGTTCATATTGGTTGTGATAAGCATAAAGCTCACGCACAACATGAAAATCTTTGTTTTCATATTCAGTTGGTTTTTAGTAAAATAAATTGATAAAAAGGAGAGTGTAAACAACGCTACACTCTCCCTGAAAAGATTAATAGATATTAATGTCCGTATTTGCCCCTTCGGTCCAGTCCGTAATAATAATATCATCCACAACAAGTTCCGTTCCGTTAAAAGTAGTATTGTATACATATTTATTCCCCTGTTTCCATGATGTATTCACCGGAACCGGATAACTGTATATTTCACCATCAATCTGGAACCGTATTAGAATAGATCCGTCGGCACTTGTTTTGGCCACAGGTATTACCATAACATTCTGGAAATCATTTTCATTTGTTGATACATTGTCAGGGATGGTATATAACCCGGTAGCGTTTTCGATATAAGCAGTATTATGATTATCATATAGGTTAGCGAGTTCACCTGAGGCAATATTGATATAGGCCGCACTGTAAAGATCTCTCTTACCCGACGCATTCAATACTTCAATCTTAGTTAATTTGCCCTCTCCCTTATAGTTCATCTTTCTGATCTTAAACTGCAATAAAGCAAGAGCATGCTTCATGCGGATGCGCACATTGGGATTATCCCTGTTAATATTTTGCTGCCCTTCCGCATTTGTTCCATACATATAGTCAACCTGATTGGTGTGATATACAGTCATGGATGTACCATTCCCATAAGACGAACCATACGGATGAAAAGCATAGATAATTGCCGGGGTAGCTCCAACCTTAACAGCCGGTGTCAACTCCCATTTACCCGAATTGAGTTCTGCTTTTACATTATTATAAGGTCCTTGCGGATAATTATTACCCAGAGAACCTGTTGTTACAAACAAACTTAGAGCAGAGCCCTCCGGGAACGAGCTTAGAGCAGTTTTTGTCATCATAGAAGAAGCCTCTATAGGGGAAATCTCTGTTTCTATATGCAGGTTTGCAGTTGCAGTATTATTCTCTGCCGTATTGATATTGTCATCATTGTCACAGCTATAAAAACTGGTTACAGAAGCGGCTATTATTGCCATTGTTATAAAAATCTTTCTCATTGTTATAAAAATTATTAGTGGTTAATTAACTGCTGCCTGACAGAAATTGGCGCCTTGAGTCTGCCTGACAGCTTATGTATACTTGTTTATTTGTGGTCTGTTGATAGAATACTTAATCCATCCGTTTCGAACCGGATAATATTACATGTATATTATTTCCATCAGGACCACTTTTTGCTTTGTTGCCGGCCATTTCTACCCGGTAAGTATGTTTTATACCCTTTTCCCAGCTAGTACCTTGTGCCACCGGCCAGAAGAAAAGTTGCCCGTCGATAACAAACTCAAAGAGCAAGTCACCTTCCTGAGGTACATTGTCTACAGGCAGTACCAGCATATGGATATATTCGGCCTCATTGGTATATACATTCGGGATCACCGGATTCGGAAATTGCACCAGGCTTGCCGCATCATTATATCCTGCAAGGGGGATAATCTTCCCTGTTTCCAAAACCATCTGCCCTTTACTATATAATACGGTTTTGCCCTCCCTGTTGCGTACTGATATTTTTTCCAGTATCCCCGGTTTATCATACCCTTTACGCTCAAAACGAAAGCTAAGCAGAGACAAAGCATGTTTCATTGTTATAGAAACTTTCGGACTATAACGCGATACATAACCGCAAAACCCGCTGTACATATAGTCTGTTTGCGAAAAATGCTCTACATCTATATATCCTTCCTGTAAATCCTTATGTTCCATATTGCAGTATGGGTAGAAGCCATATAACCGTATTTGTTTCTCTCCAAGGGCTATCCCTGAAGCTTGCCATCCCGAAACATCTCTGGTCAGATATGCCGTCCTGCTTTGCTCTGGGCTGTACAGTCCGATTGTATCTGCAATATTTCGAAAATCGCCAGTCAATCCGTTATAATACATTGTAGCCGATTTCACATCCGCAACCACTGTATTAGCAATTGGTGCAGATGTTTCAACTTCTTCATTATCCCGGCAGGAAGGCAAGCAAAAGAGCATTCCCGACAAGAATAATAAGCATAGAATTAAAATCTGTTTCATCTCGTTTCTTTTTTTGAGTGACCTTATAGTTCTATATCTTCTTCGTTGCTGATATTCCATCCCGTTACCACCACTTCCATATCCAGTAGTGCAGGGCGTAGTTCCAGTGTGATATTTATCACCCGCGCAGTAAATCCTTTGAATATATCCGTCAAGTCTACCTGCTTGGTATAGGCATCTCCATCTGCCATCTTTATATGTAGTTCCAACAGATTGTCCGTCTTATCACTCTTATTTTTATCCGGATTTACACCAAATACCTTAAGCCCAGAGGTAAATACATTGCTACCACTATTATCTCCGCTGCGTGCCGTATTGAATGCCAACCAAGCCGATGACCTTAGTTCATCCATTGTACTGAAACTATATTGATAGCTTATACCCGAGAGTTCTCCCGATATATTGTCAATGTCCGAATCCATATCCATATCTGTCACCACAATATTGATGTTAACTTTCCGGGCAGCATTTCTCATAACCGGTCGGCAAACAGCCGTTTCAAAAGAATTAATCCTTATGTCTGTTCGGGCGACATATAAAGTCGGAACCTGTGGTGTGTACAGCCTGCCCTCTTTTTCCCATGTATGTAGCCCGGCTGTTTCTGTTCCCGAAAAAGTAATATTCTCCAACCCTTGCGTGTTAAAAGCCAATACACTGTAATAACCTGCCGGAAATTCTTCAATTACCGTGTCGTTTTCAAGTTCGATAATTGCCGGATTCGCATTCTCTGTGGATAAGTATATATTGCATACAGGGGGCTTTGTGTCTCCCTGTGCCAATCCCGACCAGTCGGGCCTGATTTCCAGCCGCCCCGGATAGATGCAATCCTCCGAGAAATCTATCAGGCTGCATGACGTAAAAATCATTGCCGCTACAAATAGTAGTATCCCTCTGGCTTTCATATTTCTAATCTTCAAAATTGTTATTTTCATCATCGTCATCTTTGTTTAAGTCATAGGCTTTTATCAGCCTGTTTATCTCCGGGTCGAGTGTTCCCCGCCAGCGTTTAGCCGGATCGAGCTCCACCGATAACAAATACCGCCTTACAGCTTCCTCTTCCCTTCCCATGCGGGCAGCTAATATCGCCATCAGGTATTCTCTGTTGGCTGTTTCGGGTATGCTTTCCAATATTGAATATGCCCCTGTATCATAGCCCAGGCTCATCAGGCAGATAGCCGTATTGTAATCATTGTATTCGCTTAGTATTTGTAGGGCATCACTATACCTGCGTTTAGCAAGCAGTTCCATTCCTTTGGCATAGAGTGTGTCCGGCTCTGTAGTATAAACAGTATCTTTAAGCATACCCCTGCGGTGCATATAGAACGTAAATTCGACCACCCTGAGCTTTGGGTAGAGCTTGTCCCTGATATAGGTATAATCACCCGGGTATAACTGCCGGATATGTATCTCTTTTGTGTCCGGATCGGAACTTTCAGCTATAATATCCAATACACCTTGTCTGGTTCTACTATCCAGCGAATCCCGTACCAGGGAAGATAAACCTTGCCAGTCTTCCCCTTTGGGATAAGCCCTGACTATTTGATTGATATTGTCAATCCCTTCCAACATTCCGGTAAGGTATTTACGGATGGATTCTCCCCGCCGTTTCGATAGTAGCATATTCGTTGCAAAACTGCCCTCCGGTGAACAACCTGCCACCAAAGTGATGCTGTCTACCACAAATTCCAGTTCCCCTGTAATGCGATCTGCCATCTCCTGTACCTTTTCCAGTTCCGGCAGGTTGTCCCCCAGGTTGATATCCAGCTCCGAAGCCCCGGCTTTAAAGCCAATGTTCGCTTTCAGCGAAGACATCACCTTACGTTCAATCACTTTCCGTAAATACCGGGGCGTGGTATCCAATAGCTGTATCATGGAAGAAATCATATAATTCAGCGTATCTGAAGAGGGGACCAGGTAGTACTCTTGGTTTGTATCTACCACATAGCCGTCTACATAGATATTGATACGTTTGCTATCCTCGTCAGCCATCAGTTCCTGTTTGTAGTAATAGTCAAATTTACCCTTGTTGTAGACAACCGTATCGAGCCGTGCATGGGTGTTTCTTGGGAACTTAACCAACTTGAAAAATACCTGTTGTTTATTCTTTATCAGTGCGTTATTCTTATCAATAGCTTTCTTTTTCAAAAAACCGGTTTTGATGTGTAATGAATCGGCAATACTGAGATGCCGGTAGTCATTGATAAAGCCGGAATTATACTTTTCTTTGCGGTACTTCCATTGAATATGGGATGTATTAAAATCCCGGAGCATAAAGAACATAGGGGATATTCCTGCGATTTGCTGATAGCGTTTGTTGTAGGCAGCAGCTACATGTATTGTATCGCGACCAAAATATTCGTACCGTTCCTTTATCTTTGGAAAGCTCATCCGGCGTTTGAGCCATGACCTGTTGCGGTGCATTTTGTCATTGAAATAGTTATACCTTTCAACTAACCGGCTCCTGTACCTTGCATAACCGGCGTGATCTATCGAATCCTTATATACCCGTATGAACTCCGACCTGTGATAATTCCTTATATACCTGTTATATGCTTTTGTTTTCACAAAATGCTTATCGAACAGACTGTCCGGAATAATTTTAGAAAGGTATTGCTCATAACGGGCATATTGCTTGTCCTGTACTTCCCTGAATGCATCGCCACTGATAACCAGATCGTCAAACTCCGAAACATTCCCTCCTTTTATCAGGTTAGGTGTTAGATTAAGCTGCCATCTGCGGTCGATCAGCTCTTCAGGTACAGAAACAATGAAATCCACATCGACCTTACCAAAGCGCTCCGGTACAGTCTTCATTCTGGCAGTTACAGTCACCTCTTTGAGCTGTACCGATAACCGGGAGTTTCCGTCCTGATCTTTTTCCGTCTGTGCATAGATGGTCTTATTACCATGCCTGTCTTTCATCTCAATGACCGAAGGCAGTTTTTTAGAGGTTTTCTCATTCTTAACCTCTTCCACAGGTTTTGCCGGGAAATGGATATTTGCCCGGGCCTTATCATCCGGCTGTCTGGTGCGGCAGGAGGAGAAGATGGCGGCCACTGTAAGGAGCAAACAAAGACTATTTGTTATTATTTTTCTCATAATCATACTCTTGTAAGTTATACCTCCTTAAAATAAATAGACTAGAGATACCCCCAACTTATTGGGAGCCGGTTCCCAGCGGGTGTAATCCCCCTGTTTTTTTTCGCATTCCTCACAATCGTATTTGGTGTAATCTGCCCATACGAGCCCTATTCCAGCTTCCAACTCAATGTTCCACCGAGGTGAAAGCAGCCATGCATACCCTACGCTGATGCCAAGTCCATAGGCTTGCCCTTGGTAACGACTATCCTTCCAGGTAAAGTGATACTTTGAGCCAATCGCATTTGTTCCGATAAAAGCATGCACATACGATTCGAGCAACCAATAGCGGACGCCCGGAGCGAGAGTGAAATTCTGTAGCTTTTTGTTGTTGCCAAATACAAATGGATTGTAGTAGACGGGCAGGTGTAGCGACCACTTGCGGTCCAAAGTCATACTGATTTCAGCATTAATAGTTGCTGTTCCCAAAGCTGGGACATTGGTCCCTACCGAATAGAACTGTGCCTGAGCCCGGCTTGCACAAAGGCAAAGGACGATCATTAGAGCATATGTTAATATGATCTTCTTCATGTTGTTTTCTGATTTGTTAATTGTTTTGTTTTCTTTCTGCCAGTTGTTTAATAGCTAGCTCCAGATTACCTCCCAGTTTCTCTGCCAGTTGAAAAACTTCCGTTTTTTCCGTTTCCTCGGTGGTATAGGTCAGGTATTCGGCAGCACTTACTTCCGTGGCGTATACTGCCGACTGCGCACCACCCAGTCCAATCCACACTTCTTTATACAATCTGCTTGGATTATTGGACATATTTATAGATAGTATCTGCGTCCGTTCCTTATCGGTAAGCCCAAGCAATTCCTGTATCGCATCGAACTTGTTCATATACTTGCGCTGGTCCAGCAGTATTTTACAATCGGAATTGTTGATGATGGCGTCTTTGACAACCGGAGACGAGATAATATCATCTACTTCTTGAGTAACAACAATGGCTTCTCCAAAGAATTTTCTAACGGTTTTGTACAAATACTTTAAATAATCTGCCATATTCGGAGAAGAAAGAGCCTTCCATGCCTCCTCACAAATAAACTGTTTACGGATACCTTTCAACCTTCTCATCTTGTTGATAAAAGTTTCCATGATGATGATAGTAACTACCGGAAACAGGATTTTGTGATCTTTTATCGCATCAATTTCGAATACGATAAAGCGTTTATTCAGCAGATCCAGTTCTTTATCCGAGTTCAGCAGAAAATCGTATTCACCCCCCAGGTAGTAAGGTTCCAGTACATTGAGAAAATTATCTATATCAAAATCTTTTTCCCGCACATTCTTATCAATCAGCATCTGTCGGTAGCTGGTTTTTACAAATTCATAGAATGTGTTGAATGAAGGCTTGATAGCGTCATCCGATTTGATGAGGTCAATATACTTGCTGACGGCATTCGAGAGAGCGACCTCTTCAGCTCTGGTTGGCGGTTCATTATCCCGTTTCCATAGCGTAAGAATCAAGGTTTTGATGGACTCCCGCTTTTCAATATCGAAGACGCCATCATCCGTATAGAATGGATTAAACGCAATCGGATTTTGCTCGGTATATGTGAAATATACCCCATCTTCCCCCTTGGTCTTTCGATTAATCATTTCACATAGGCCCTGATAGGAATTTCCGGTATCGACAAGTAATACATGGGTTCCTTGCTCGAAATATTGTCTGACCATATGGTTGGTAAAGAATGACTTGCCACTTCCCGAAGGCCCTAATACGAACTTATTACGATTCGTAATAATCCCTTTCTTCATTGGTAGATCTGAAATATCCACATGGAGGGGCTTTCCTGTCAGCCTATCTACCATCTTGATGCCAAAAGGAGAGGGTGAGCTTTTGTAGTTTGTCTCCCCGATAAAGAAGCACAATGCCTGTTCAATGAATGTATAGAACGATTCTTCCGCCGGAAAATCACCTGCATTACCCGGAATACCTGCCCAGAACAGCGTAGGTGCATCGACTGTATTGTGGCGGGGTTTGCATTCCATCAATGCCAGCTGGCTCCCGACATCGTTCTTTATCCGGCTGAGTTTTTCCCTGTCATCGCTCCATGCCATTACATTGACATGGCATCGTACCGAAGTCAATCCATAGCTGTGGGCTTCGTTTAAGTAGTCCTCTATCCAGGCTTTGTTGATCTGGTTGGAACGGCTATACCTTGACAATGAATGCATATTTCGGGCCTGCTTCTCAAAGCGTTTGAGGTTTTCCGTATGGTCGTCAATAAAAATATACTGGTTGACGATATGGTTGCAGGACAGTAATACGCCTATCGGCGCTGCGAAGGACAAACGGCAGTCGCTCCTGTCGGTAGACAATCTTTCGTAGCGAGTATCGGTATTTACTTTACCCGGCAGGTCTTCCGTATCGGAGAGGGTATGCAGGCACAGGTATTTATCTCCGATTTTCATTTCTCCGGCTTTCAACGTAATGTCTTGCAGGCAAGTTGTGTCCTGTTGAGATAATGAGAAATACTTTTCAACAATTCCGGCTTGTTGTTCCGTACCAACAATCTCATCGGTTGTGATACGGAATAGTTTAATAAATCCCAAGTCATTGATGATACGCTCAAATTGTCCGACCGACTCCAGAAACTTCAATGCCGTTTCCTTATCCTGCATTTCTTTGGGAATGATAAACCCCCGTGTCAACGCATTGAAATTGCTCTGCTGGCGGGCTCTATCCTTAGTCGTTTTCGTCAGAAACAGATAGGATGTATGGTTCAGGTATGGTCGCTCGTTGAAGTGGCGTTCAAAGCTTCTTGATAAAAAGCTGATGTCTTCCTTATCCAGTTCAGGCTTATATTTCTCTTCTACAAACCAATCCTGACGGTGTATCACACAATAATTGGGCAGTACCTTAATTGCTTTGAGCCATGCCGAGTGCATCGCTTCATATTCGGAAGAGGTAACGGTAAAAAGTTCGGGTAGCTCTACCCTGTAGGCTACCGACAGGTCCGCATCTTTGCTCAGGATGCAATCGTGTTCGACAGTCAGCAAAGGGAACTTGCTCTCCAGTGTGGCGGCTTTGACGGTATTTCTCATCGGCATGCCTCCTTTCTTTTACGACGAAACAGATTTTCTATCCGCCTGCGGTTAATGATATACTTGGGGTGGTTGGCAATTGCCTGCACTTTCATCAACCCAAATTCTCCGTATTTATCATTCAGGTGGAAAGTTCCCCAGACAAGGATTCCGGCTGCAGTACCACCGAAGCCGATGCATACTGTCTGGCTGATGCCTATCATATACATAATCATAAAGACTACGAATATCGATAGCAGGCCTCCGGCAAAGATGAAAAGGTATTGAGACTTCAGGCCCTTGAACTCGGCGGGCTTGCCGATCCCTTTGTTAATTGAATATTCCATTCTTCTTGTTTTTTAGTTGTTGAACTCATGTAGATTCTTATTTCTCATTTGAGTTAATAAGAGGGTCTGCGACCCTTATAGGAAGAATGAACGGAGGATAGTTGCTGCCACAATCAGGAAGATACAGGCCCCGAACCACGAGGCGGCGGTTTTCGATGTGTCGGGATCGCCACTCGAAAACTTACCATACACTTTTACGCCGCCAATCAGACCGACTACTGCCCCAATAGCATAGATGAGTTTCGTCCCCGGGTCGAAATAGCTGGTTACCATATTGGTGGCATCGTTGATACCCTGCAAACCGTTACCTTGTGCGAAAATGGTGGTGGTAGCAGCGATAAGCATCACTGCTGAAAAAAGAAGTTTCTTTTTCATAAAATTGTTTTTAAAGTGCCGTGAGGGTGGATAGTCCCCACGGCGGGTTAGACTTGAATAATTTTAATTGGATAAGATGTTTATCGCGACTCGGCATAGTTCAAACAAAGTTTGAATCTGCTTTCGCTGCTCAAAACATTGGATAATTAGCTCGGAGGCACAGCCTCTTTTGTTTTACAGGTTCTTCCAAAAGAAGACCATTTTGTTTTATGTTTCTATTTTATTGTTTATCGGATACATTATTTCTAAAAAATACTGTTGACATCAAAATTCTCGAACTCCCCGGAATCGGATAACTTTTCACCTTCTTCGGTCAAATTATGCTTTATCACATGAAAACGAATCAAGGCGTTTACCTTCTCTAAGGTTTGCTTGTCTTTCGATGCAAATTGCTCTACAATTTCGGTAGATTGATTTTCATACAGGATACGCCCGGCTTCATCTTTTTCTTCATTTGATGGCTTATCTTTAGTTATTGTTTGCCCGGCATTCATCAGTTCATCGTAACTGGCTCCGCTTGCCTGAACAGCTCCCTGTTCGGCTTCGAGTTCTACTGCTTCTTCGTCCGGATCAAACTCCTCTTCAGTTAGTGTCTCAACCTTTGCCAAAGGAACATCTACATCAGTTATTTGATTGGTTTCTTCCTGCGAATCTGATGCAAATGTAGATTCTTTTTCCGCAACTCCGCCATTTTTCAGGCTGGTGGTAGCCTTTGCCCGGTCATGTCCTATTTTTGTTTTGCTTTCCCCTATTACGGAAGATATTTTTGAAGGTTCCGGCTCCGGTTTTTCTTTTCTATTTCCCATTTCTTCACTTTTGTTATCTCCCATATTCCAATACCACCAATTGACAAAATGATTGATCTTGTTCAGGAGGGTTGGGTAGAGAATCATACCCAGTAGAATGGATGCGGCTACGACTATTATCTGTATCATGTTAGTATGGCCCTTTGTTTTTACTGTTATAAATCTCCCTGATCTCTTGTTCGTAAATATCGAAATGATGTTCCATTACCGCATCGACATAAGAGAATACCGAGAGTTTAGTATTTTTATACAACGGCAGGATCTTCATTATCCGCTCATAATATTCACCTCTCAGGTAAACTGTTTTTTCCTGCCTGCCCGTAATATCGGCGGGTTTGATAAACAGTGATTCGTAGTCATTTTTACTTTTTTTTCGCTTCGGTTCTTTATCTGCTTTTGAAAGAGGCGGTTTGGAGACTGATTCAATTTCTTTTTCATTTTCCTGTTCTTCGTCCGCCTCTGTATCTCTTTCAATGGGAGGCTTAGCCAAAGATGCGACTTTGTTTTGCCCCGTAGGCCCCGTCATATTCATTGACGCGATGATAAAATCTTCATCTATATCCTCTTCTTTTTTCTTAGACATTGTTCTACAGGTTTATAATTTGATATACTTCTGTTATTAACTCATCTACCTGGCTACCTTTTAACAACTGTTTGTCGGGAGGAAAAACCGTAGAGCGAAAAAATGCCCGGTGGGTTTCATCCATTTCCCGCCTGAACCGTTTGGTGTCGGGAATATGCGTTTTTAGTATAGACAGCCCCAGTTCTTCGATGGCATCTACATAAGCTTCGTAGAGAGGGGTCTTCTCACGGGCATCAACCATTGTCCAAAACAGGTTCAGGGCTTTTATCTTCGATTTGCCTACTGAAATTAAATTCTCGTTCAGAGAAGAAGCAAAGCTGAGTGTGCTGGCAAGAACAAGGCGGTCGGCACTGATTGGAGAGAAAATGTAATCCATTTCCCTCAGTGTCATTACCACTCCTTTGCTGTTCATTGTCCCGGGCAGGTCGAAGAAGATGATGTCTATCTTATTCTCGCTTTCTGCAATCAGCCTCTCTGCATCTTGTATGGCATCAACAGGATTACTGCCGATAACAGGGTAGGCTTTCCTGGATATTGTTTTAAACTGACTGAAAGCCATACGCTTGTAAAACGGATCGTTGATTACCAGCTCTGAATCCCGCTTCCGCATTTCCATAATGCTGTGTTGGGGAAAGTCGCAGTCGATGACGGCAATCGACTTCCCATCCTGATAGTGCATATAGCTGGATAGTAAAACAGTGAAGGCTGTTTTGCCGACTCCGCCTTTTTGTGTACTGAATGCAATGAATAATGTTTCTCGTTCCATATTGATATTTTTTTCAGGTGTATACTAATGCCTCCGGGCTGATTTTGAAGCAAAAGAAATTATATTTTTTATAACTCCGGTCATTTTCGGGATTGGTGGTAGCGTTTGTCCGGTCATGTCTTCTTTTTTATTTGGGATGGCAAACCGAACGGCTCGAAAACTAAAAAACCAGGTAGCCGGGGAGCTGACCGGATAGGTAATCAAATGATAGATTTGTCATTCAGTCAAGAAGCTATTCATTCGCCTCTCCATTCGGAGGGCAAGATAAGTGGCAAACCACCTAACCAAATATTCGGGTAAATAACCCAAAGGCACATCAGTCAGCTGAACGTCCAGTATACTATTCAATCAGCCGGATGAATAATCAAGTAACCTGAAGATAAAGCAGAGAGCTGAATAAGCAGAAGGGTGGTCAACCGAAAGGCAAACTATTCAACCTATTAATCAATCAAATAACTTTCTGGCTAGTATTCTTTCCTGCTAATTGGCTAGTTGATAATCCGATTATCCGGCTATTCAGATAAAGCGCTTACATGTAATTGATTACAGTCTCAAGATTTCATTTTTACATTATAGGACACTATTTAAGCAACAAAATATTCTGTAAATAATGTACTCATAATCAATTTTGATAACTATCTGAGTCTGGTTGTATCGTAATCCTTCGGTCTGCCTCATCTTTTACAATATTTATATAGTTTTTACCTTTGCGGAGAGAGTTAACGATAAATTAACGAGCCATCAGTTTCTGCAAAATAAAAAACAAACGAGACAACTTCCCGGAACCAGGCTATCTAAAGGTCAGGCCTATCCGATAATAGAGCAATATTTTAA
>NZ_QVMQ01000043.1 GCF_010501105.1 Dysgonomonas sp. 511
TTAACAAAACTAATTTTCAATATGACAAAGAACCAGGCGACTCTAATGAGCCAAGTTTATTTGATTTTTAATAACGAATTTTAATGGGACACTAGTGAGGAGAATCATTAAATAAGTGTTGGAACTGATTGGCAGAAAATTCTTTGCCGAGTCGTGAGCCATTGAGTATAGCTTGATTCTGATAATCTATAAATGTTACCCCATAGATGCGTCCCTGTTCATTCTTTCTAAAAATGGTTCCGATGTTTTTTTCTTTCAATAGCGACTTAAAATCATTTATATTATTAGCTCCTTTCATCGCTTTGGCAATTGTCGGACGAAGGTTTTCCCTTACCCTGTTTTTCTCAATAGCTGATTTGGAGTATTCAAAATGCTTTTGCATTGCATCATAGCCAACTGATTTGCCAAATTTGGAGGATTTAACCGGGACACCGATTTTATCTCCTTTGTCATCTATTACGGAATAAATCAATCCCTGATAAGGCTTGCCTTTATATTCGCCTTTTACTTCTTCCACCGTAACATTAAACTGCTCCAGTAATGTCCGGTATTCCCCGAATGACTGAAAATAGAAATGACTCATTACCGATTTAGCGATATTACCCATCTGATGTTTTATATCTCCTGCTTTATAGTCTATCTTTTTTGTTGGTGCTTCGCTTTCCCGTTTTCCTTTCTTCAACGGGATAAGGTTGAATTCCTGTTCCAATTCCTTACAGATTTTCATCGAACGGGCGACTTCGTAGCTGTCGTTTATCTTCTTGCCGGTTTCATCAATCCGTAAGGAAACGATATGTGCGTGTGTACGATCTATATCTGAATGTTTAAAAACAATATAAGGTTGATTCCCATACCCAAGTTTCTCCATATAACTTTGAGCAAGTTCTGATAGTTGCTCATCCGATAGTTTATCTTTCGGGTCAGGATTAAGCGAAGCATGAAATACGACCTTTTCAGTCCTGTTGTTCATCGCCAGATAAGGATAAAACGAATCCATACAATCATGAATAGAGAATTTTCCGTCAGGAGAGTTAAACATCTTCTGGCTGTACAATACATCTGCCTGATTGTCTTCCACCTTGATTTTGTTATAGGCTAATACCCCAAATACTGATTTACCCGAACTTATTTTGGCAAGCATCTTTCCCGGATTTGAGTGTATAAATCTTCTATTAGGCTTTTCAACAGAATAAAATCCAGTGTTGTTTTCTCGATAATTCTCATCATTGAACGAGCTTTTTCTTCCCCTAAATTCCGAATCAAGACTTGAAAGATTTGATTATAATTGCTCTTTATTGCCCGAAACTGTGCAAAGAATTGGGACAACAACATCGCAAAATCCATAGCCGATTTATCTATCGGAACGATTTTTACCGGATTATTCAATACGCAATCTGCTATAAATCGGGACTTACTTTTATGTCCCGATTTATGAAACAAGGTTAGAAACCGTTCGTTATCCTTGTTATTCAGGCGTATCATATGGCGGTAAGTCTGCTTATCCGCTTTAGGTTTACGCCCTCTTTTCTTTTTGAGCCGTCCGGCTTCATTATTAACATGTTCCATGTTCATTAAATATTGAGTTTATTCTTTAAAAGGTTCGACTTGGGAGAACCGCCCCCAAACTTTCGGTTTGGGCAAGAAATGTTTTTGGAAGATAAGAAAATGGAATTTTCTGCTGACAAAAACACTTCTTGCTATTGTCTGACGACAATAAAATCCGCCGGCATTGGCGGACGTTAATAGGAACCGGAACGGTTACTCATTTATCGGGAGTTTTAAATCATAGATAACTCCCGGCTTTTCATTCCCGTTGGACAAAGATAGGGGATGAACTTCGCTTATGCACAACAGAATAAGCGGACAGAAACGGTCAGTCAGTGCCACTTATACTTGATTCCAAAATCAGCTTTCTTTTATCGTTTTCTTTGTGGCATGAAAGCAAAAATGCAAGTCAGGATACAAGAAAAATTGTCTGTTTGCCTATTGGGCGATAAGTATGCAGATAGACAGATGTGCAAATGTTCAAGTAATCAGAAACAGATACCTGAATAGCTGATTAAATGAATAAAAGAAGAATTGTATAAATGTGGGCAATCATAAAATCATTCATATATGGAAGAAGATAATCAATTAAACAAAAAAGCAGGTGTGAAGATAGACACAAGTGCATTTATCCGTCAAGTCGCGGTTGCAGGCAGCAATGAAGAAATGCCTAAATCGACACGGGTAGAAAATCAGTTGGAAGTTGCCGGAAACAAAACGAACGTAGAACAGGGAATCTCCATTGAAGAAAAAACAAAAGAACCGCCCAAAAAGAAGCGGGGACAATCGGTAGATTATGAATCGGCATTTCTTTCCCGTAATGAACTTCGTAATCGGCAGGGATTGTATATCGGCAAAGACAACTACGAAGTTCTTCAAACCCTTGCCCGCTCAATACGCAATGAACGGATTAGCGTCAGCGGATTGGTTGATAACATCATCAGCCATCATATCGAACTCTATGAAGATGAAATCAATCGTATCTACGAAGAGAACATCAAAAGGCCCATAAAAAGGAGCGGTAAGTAATTCATTTCAGAAACAGTATAAACTAAAAAAAGAGCATCATGAGCAATTCAGAGAATCAAAAGCAAACAAGACCTGTGTATCTATCTTTTTGTACACAAAAAGGAGGAGCAGGCAAATCCGTCTTCACAACGTTAGTAGCCAGTTATCTGCATTATTTGAAAAACTATAATGTTGTTGTAATTGATTGTGATTTCCCACAATGGAGCATCCAGAAGATGCGGAAGCGGGAAGCGGAACAATTACAAACCAATGCTTTCTATCAGAGGAAAGCGGAAGCCCTGTTTACAAAATTAGGTAAACCTACTTATCCTATCGTTCCGACCGAACCGGAACAAGCTCTGACAAGAGCAAAGGATTTTTTGGAAAACGAATCGGAAGAATACGATGTAGTATTATTCGATTTGCCGGGGACGGTAAACAATGAGAATGTAGTTGAGATATTCTTCCAGATGGACTACCTGTTTGTTCCGATAACAACCTCGCGGATTAATATGGAAAGCACTTTGCCTTTTATTATTTCCATTAACGAGATGATAACCATGAATCCGCAGGTCAGATTGAAGGGAATCTATCCGTTTTGGAACAGAGTAACGAATCGGGAAAGAAAAGAGCTATTCAATTATTACGAAGAAGCTATTTTAGGATTAGGTATTTCCATTATGGAGAGCCGTATCCCACAAAGTGTCCGGTATGACAGGGAACAATCCATAGAAGGCAACGACTATCTGTTCTTATCTACAATCTTTCCTCCTGATAAACCACTTTTGAAAGATAGCAATCTGGATTTGTTGATTGATGAAATTATCAAAGCTACAAATCTGTAACATATATATGATGGAAATTGAAAAAATAAAAGCAATTCTACTGGCAGCAGTATGTTTCTTTATGGCGTGCCTGAACCTCTGGAATATTTTCAAGGATTGGTTTGATGAAAAATACCAATCCAGACAAAAAGATAAGGATAGCAAGGAGCGTTCGCCAACCAAAGAACCGATACCGGATATTATTGGGAAAACAAAGTTTAAACTAAAAGAGGAAAGCATCTCTAAGCAAGCAAAACTGGAATCGATAGAACCCGAAAATCCATTGAAAAAGGAAATCGCCGAACTGAAAGAACTGGTACTGCAACAATCCAAGATGATAGAAGAGAACAAGCCTTTTATGTCTATCCCAATGGAAGTAAAAGAATCATCTGACATTGATCCTGATACTATAGATGATGAAACTATTCCGGTTTTGACGGAAAAAGAGCGGTCGCAATTTAGTTCAGGAACAACCCTTGATGAATTTGAATTGGTAGTCAGGACGCTGCAAGGTAAACCGATTACAAAAGAGGAGAAAATGCATTTCGAGCAAATCATTCCGAAAATTGACGGTACGGATATTTACAATCAGTTTACCAGACAGATTCATGGAGCAGAAGAACGGGCAATGGCAATCCTGAATAGGGTTGAGGATGACAGGCAATCTATGTCCGGCAATGAGATTGACAGTTTCGACTATATGAAATTTATCAGGGAGTAATCAACTAAAATATAGTAAGATGGAAATAATAGCAATAGAAAAGAAAACGTATGAACAGGTAAAGCAACGTTTTGAGGATTTTTCCCGACAGGTAAGAAATCTATGCAGGGAGAATCAGGATAAAGAAAAATGGTTAGGCAACGATGATGTTTGCGGACTTCTGCAAACATCAAAGCGAACGTTACAATCTTACAGGGACAATGGCATTCTGCCATATTCACAGATTGGGCGTAAATGTTCCACCGGGTATCGGATATTGAGAATTTAATCAGTCAGTCACAAATCAGCAAAGAACAACAATGAAAACAAAGAGATACAACTTTTTAGATAGTTTGGTCGACAGTTGGGAGAGTATCAACCTGAATCCGACAGTTATCATATACCGAAATGGAGACGGCTATTTGCTTAGCGTCATCCACATGAACGAAACAAGCAAACAGGCCCTGCCACTTACGAGATACAGGAAGATGAAGACAGATTCTTTATCAAATACGACCTAAAACGGACGGCTATCAGCCACGATGCTAAACTGGATATACTAACCATTTCCGCACTGGGCGACTATATGCGGAACTAAAAAGTGCAACAATGGAGATGTTAGATAGAAAATCAACGGAAATAAATTCGTTCTTCTCGGCTCTGGATGACTTGTTGGACACCATTCGGCAAGCCCTTAAAAACCGAGCTCCACACCTGAACGGAGAAAAATTCCTGTCAAACCGAAATGTTTGCCAAATGCTTCAAATCTCGTCTCGAACCTTGCAGGATTGGCGGGATACGGGAAAAATCCCGTTTATTCAGATAAAGGGGAAGATACTGTATAAAGAATCTGAGGTGTTGAGGTGGTTGGAGGAGCATGTTTGCAAACTATAAAGCTGATCAGGTTATACTAATGGAGCGAAGCATGTAAGTTTCTAAGTGTTGATAAGTTATCTATATGACAGTTGCACAGGTGAAAAAGAAACAATAAATTTGCACGTTAGAACAATAAATATGTCTGAAAAAGCAATAAATCGGATTAAGGTTATTCTTGCAGAGAAAAGATTGACCAACAAATGGCTGGCAGCACAATTGAGGAAAACAGAATCAACTGTTTCCCGATGGTGCACTAACGAAAAACAGCCAACAATAGAAACGTTTATTGAAATAGCGAACATGCTTGATGTTGATGTAAAAGATTTATTGGTTTCTACAAAAACTAAGGAGTAAGTATATGGAAGCAAAATATAAGGCAATAGATTTCTTCTGCGGTGGGGGCGGTATGACGTGCGGTCTTCGTCAAGCAGGTATTGATGTTATTGCTGGTGTTGATTTTGACAAGGATGCCCAAAATACATACGAACTGAATAATCCGGGAGCAAAATTTATATTATCGGATATTAAAAAGTTAAGAAGCAATTATTTTGAAAAAAAAATGGGGATCCAAAAAAATGATGATTACTTAATCCTTGTCGGTTGTAGCCCATGTCAATTTTATAGTATAATAAATACGGATAAAGAGAAATCGAAGAAATCAAAAGACTTACTTCGTAATTTTTCAAGATTTATTGATTATTATAATCCGGGGTTTGTTGTCGTTGAAAATGTTCCCGGACTTAAGACAAATGAAAAAAGCATTCTCCCTGATTTTTTAAAGTTTCTTACAAAGAAGAATTACAAAATCTGTGAAAATGTTGTTGATTTAAGTTATTATGGCGTTCCCCAATCGAGAAAACGATTTTCTCTTATCGCATCACGAGTAAGTGATAACATAAGTCTGCCAAAAGCAGATGAAAAGCAAGCTTTATTGTCCATGTTTATCGGGGAAAGCAACGGCTTTAAGAGAATAAATGCAGGTCATAAAGACACAACTGACTTTAACCATACTGCGGCAGGATTACAGTCAATTTGCTTGGAAAGGTTGGCTGTAACACCTCATAATGGAGGAGATCGGTTTGCCTGGAAAGACAATCCGTATCTTCAATTGAAATGTTTTATAGGGAAAGATGATAGCTTCAAAGATACATACGGTAGGATGTTTTGGGATAAACCGGCATCAACCATAACGACGAAATTTTTTAGCATATCAAATGGTAGATTCGCCCATCCGCAAGAAGATCGAGCTATTTCTTTACGAGAAGGAGCCACTCTGCAAACTTTCCCTAAAGATTATATCTTTAAGACAACAAGCATTGCCGCTACGGCAAAACTGATAGGTAATGCTGTTCCGCCGGAATATGCAAAAAGAGTTGGATTGTCAATAATAAATAGTTTACCTGATGGCACAGTTTAAAACACGAGCAAGAGCATTAGATTTGCTCGGAAGACAGCAAATTGCAGGTATACCGACCGCAATTAATGAGTTAATAAAGAATGCTCATGATGCATATGCGGATAAGTTTGATATTGATTTCTTAAGAAAAGACAATCTGATTGTTTTAAGAGATGACGGACTTGGAATGACCAAAGATGAATTTGAAACACGATGGCTTACTATCGGAACGGAAAGCAAGTTTGCAAACAAGAAAACAACATTACCCCCAATAGATAATTCTAAGCCCTTAAGACCGGTAATGGGTGAAAAAGGAATTGGGCGACTGGCTATTGCATCTATAGGAAAACAAGTTCTTATTATTAGTAAAGCTAAACTAAGAAAGGAAGCATATAAGATTGTTGTTGCTTTTATAAACTGGGAATTATTTGAGTTACCCGGAATTAATTTGGAGGATATAACAATCCCGGTTAAAGAATTTGAGTCTCTTCCGAATAAAACTGATATAGATAATATTAAAAATGAAGTCATTAATTCTTTGGATAGTTTATTGAAAGAAGATGTTATTTTAGAAGAGGATTATATCAGGGTAAAGAAAACCATTGAAGACTTCAATATCTCACCTTTAGAGCTTAATGGTAAACTAGTCGGCAATTTTGAATTTTCAGAAAACAAAGGCGGCACTTTTTTTTACATATCGCCTGTAAATGAAACATTAGCATTTGATATAGAAGGTGATAAGGATAGCACGGAAGCTACTCCTATTGAAAAAATGTTAATCGGATTTCATAATACAATGACTCCGGAACATCCGGCTCCAGCGATCGATATTTCTTTTCGAGATTATCGAGGAGAAGATGGCATCTATGATAATCTGATAGATAAAGAACAATTCTTCACTCCTGAAGAATTTGAGTTAGCTGACCATCATTTTCAAGGAGCATTTGATGAATTCGGTCAATTCAGAGGAACAATCAAAATTTACGGTGAAAAAACGTATGATCATATTGTAAATTGGAGAGAAAATAGTTTCAAAGAGACCAATTGTGGTCCTTTTAAAATCAATTTTGCTTATTTACAAGGAGAATTAAGAAGTACCCGAGTTGATGCTGAAAACTGGGCTATAATTAAAGCAAAAGGAGACAAATTTGGTGGTCTTTATATTTATAAAAATAATATCAGAGTACTGCCTTATGGAAATTCTGATTATGATTTTTTAGATATAGAAAAAAACCGAACAAAAAGAATGTCTACCTATTTCTTTTCGTATAGGAGAATGTTTGGTGCGATTGAAATTACAGCAAAAAACAACAATAATTTAGTGGAAAAAGCTGGACGAGAGGGGTTTATTGAGAATAAAGCATACAGGCAAATGCAAGCTATACTCAAAAACTTTTTTGTACAATTGGCAGCTGATTTCTTTGATGAAAAAGGAGAAAGTCCGCAATCCGAATTTTGGGTAAAAAAGAAAAATGAAATAAACACACATCATTTAGCATTAAAGAGGCGTGAAGAATTAGCTAAAGGAAGAAAAGATAAATTTTTGAAAGAACTTGATTTGTTTTTTAAAAATCTTACTTCCGGTAGATTTAAAATTGCAGTAAATGATATCTTAACAGAAACCAGAAAGAAATTCAATTCGGTGGTTTATTGTAAAGATATGGATGAAGCCGGACAGAAAATTATTGATTATGAATTTGATGCTCGGCAGAAAATAAATGATTATAAGAAAAGAATTGCAGTTTCCAGCCCTAAGGGTTTTACAATATCAAAATCAGCACGAACTGACTTTGATACTTACTTGAAAGAATTTAGGATATTAGAAGAAACCTTGTTCAGAAATGCCATAAATGAAATAGATTCCATTGTATCCGAATATACAAAGAAACTTAATATTGAGATAAGTAAGCGGAAACGGTTGGAACAAGCTGTAGAACTTATATCCGTAGAAGCTAAAAAAACAAATACGGAAAAGAAAAATGAGACAAATGAAGTTGTTAATGAGGTCTCAAAAAAGATTAAAGAGTTTACTTCCGATTTAATACTGGACTTGGACAACCAAATCAGAACGGTCAGAGACCGTTTTAAAAATTTGAGTATGCTCGAATCTGAAGATTTTGATTTGGTTAAAGAAAGAAAATCAATGGAAGATGAAATTGAGATGATTAGTAGCCGAAACACTTTTGTTATGGATAAAATCATCCGTCAATTCGAAGGATTCTATATCGCGAAAGATGTTGATGGACAAATTATAACTAATGACCAAATCACTGATGCTCTATCGGAAGAATTAGAAGAACTAAGAGAACGTGTACAAACGGATATTGAATTAAGTCAGTTAGGATTGGCTGTCGGTATCTTGAATCATGAATTCAATAGTACTGTCAAATCAATAAGAAGCAGCCTCAAAGATTTAAGAGCATGGTCGGATGTTGACCAGCAGATAGATGGAATTTATAAAAATATTAAAACAAACTTTGACCATTTGGATGGTTATCTTAACTTATTTACACCATTAAACAGACGGTTGAATCGAAAACGGGAAGACATTTCTTTATTGGAAATTAAAACATTTCTAATAGATTTGTTTAAATCCAGATTTGAAAGGCATAATATTCAATTCAAGCATACAAAAGGATATGCTTCTCGAAAAATTTTTGGATTTCGTTCGACTTTTTATCCTGTATTTGTAAATATTATCGACAATGCAATTTATTGGCTTAAACAGAGCGATACGGAAGAAAAAACAATAAGATTGCATGCAGATGATACTGGCATCTATATTTCTAATAACGGCGTAGAAATTTTACCTCAAGATAAAGAGCGTATGTTCGAACTTGGTTTTTCACGAAAACCGAACGGTAGAGGTATGGGACTAAGCATTAGTAAAGAAGTTTTGAATGCAGAAAATTATGAGATTTCTGTTGCTTCACCTCAAGAAGGTAGCACAGTTAGTTTTAAAATCGAAAAAAATAAATAATGCGGAAATGAGTACTGCTTTTTTTGAAAAATCCAAAGAGATAGCAAATGGATTCTTACAGAGTATTGTTTTCCTTGATGACAAAGCATTTGGGAGTAATGTAGTTGCAGGTTCAATGCAAAACAATAGCCAGCATGCATTCGATTCATATGAAATATCCAAAGCATTTGCCAAAGAGAAGAAGGTTTGCGCAGTATATAACCCTTTGACTGTTTCTGATATTGAAGACTTTAAAGAAATCTCAAAAAAAGCTGATGTAGTTATACTTGATTGATTTATTGAAATACAAGATGAAGCAGTAGGCGAAGACCAGACAGCAGATGCGGAAGAAGAAGACCCAAGAGGGCAATACACAAAACAGATAATAAATGAACTGGTTAACAATTCTGGGAATAATAGTTTAAAACTGATTGTTATTTATACGGGAGATGATATTTTAGAAGAAATAACTCAAAGTGTTTATGATCATATCTTGCCACAAAATCAGCAGTTTGAGTTGTTGCCGGCTAATTGTGAAGTTTGTTCTACAAATATTCGGATATTAATCAGGGCAAAGTCCAGTGGAGAATCCGAAGATACACGTTTTACCCAACGTCCTCATTTACAAGATAAAATATTACGTTATGAAGACTTACCATCTTTCGTTTTAACTGAACTTACGGTAATGACTTCTGGACTTTTATCGAATTTTGCATTATTAGCTTTGACCTCTATTCGTGACAATTGGCACAAAATACTTAGCCTATTTTCCAAAGAGTTGGATGCTCCTTATATGGGGCATAAAGCCATGCTTCCGGTTCAAAATGATTCGGAGGATTTGTTTCTAAAATTGTTTGGAGATACGATATCCGATTTATTGCATTATGCATCAATCCCTCAGAAAGTGCAAACGGAATTGATTGACATTTGGATTGAGAGTAATATTGCAAATGAAAATATTTCATTGAACGGAAAAAATATTCAAAGAACACAAGATATTGTAAAAGCATTATTACATTCGGATAAGGAAGATGTGGGAAAACGTTTTGAAGAAGTATTTAATAGCAAATTATCTAAGAAAGAGATAGAAAAACTATATAAAGATCCGAAGACAACAGAATTATTTCTTAATCTCGACCAGCAAGATAATAAAGATGCCTTTAACGAAAAATTTGCAAAATTGACACATCACAAGAGTCTTTTTATCCCTAAAAATACAGCACCAAAATTATCATTAGGAACAATCATAAAAAGTACCTCAAATCAAGACAACTACTATGTTTGTATCCAACAACGATGTGACTCCGTTAGGTTAGGAAGAGATGAGGAACGAAAGTTTTTGTTCCTACCATTAACAAAAACAGAAGAAAATAAATTTCACATACTTACACCTGATGGGGTTAAACTTAAGTTGGATAAGAAAACATATTCAATAAAAACCATTAAATTCAAGTCCAATTGCGATGAAGGAGAAGTAAAAGGAGTGATGGATGATACAAATGGAAAATATACTTTCACTCAAATCTATGAGGAAGGTGAAAAATATGTATGGGTTTTAGATTTGAAAGATTTGCATTCACAAAGAATTGTTACAAACTATGTTTCATCTCTTTCCCGTGTTGGGCTTGATGAGTTCGAGTGGTTAAGAATAGCAGGGAATTAATTATAAATCAGAAAATAGATTATGATAGAGATTCAAGATATACAAACGAATAACATAGACGATATTATTAATCGCTTATTGGATGAGAAAGAACAACCGTTTGAAATATATGTACCAAAATCAACTCAAACTTTCTCAAGTTCAAACAGAGATATAGCTAATGATTATGCTATGTTAGCTTTTGTCGGACAGAAATTGGACGAAGTTGCTGATGATTTCACATATTATTATGTTTCTCCTTCTGCTCATGATAGTGTTTTATTTGAAGTGAAAACAAATAATATAAAGCAACTTGCTGAAACCATTCTAAATATTTCGTATGGATATGGTAATGATTCGGAGGAAGATGAAATCTATTTTCTTGATGATGTTTATGACTTCATTGAAAAGGTAATTACAGGAGAAGTTGTTTCTGTTTGTCCTGACTTTATTGAAGACTATCAAGAATATAATGAATATGCCGATGAGAGTGAAGGTAGCGATGAATAATTACAATTTTTGATGTCCGATATATATTCAAAATCTAAGCGCTCTGATATAATGTCTAAAATTTCCGGTAAGGAAACTAAGCCGGAAATTTTAGTACGAAAATTCTTGTTCTCAAAGGGATTCCGATTTAGAAAGAATGTAAAGATCCTGCCTGGAAAGCCGGATATTGTGCTCCCTAAATACAAAACCGTCATATTCGTTCATGGATGCTTTTGGCACGGACATTCATGTCAACGAGGAACATTACCGGAAACAAATCATGACTTTTGGCAAGAAAAAATCGGAAGAAATATAGAACGTGATATTCAAAACATTGCTGAATTGAAGAGAAATTGTTGGAATGTCATCATAGTTTGGCAATGTGAAATTGGTAATAAAACAAATAAAGATATTCGTTTAAATAAACTCGTTGAGGAGATAAAGACTTATTTGTGAGGCTAATCCGTAGAAACATTCGTTAATTATATTGATATCAAGTTATATACTTTCCTTTGCAAAAGCATTCAACTCATCCGCCAGTTCTCTTGATTCCAGCCGTATAATGGTATCTTCCGGATTTCCGAAATCAAAGAGATTGATGCATCCATACCAAACGAGCCGATTGTCTATAATGATGTATTTCTGATAAATATCCGGTTCTTGTATGACTGTTAATTTTGTTTGAAGAGTTTCAATACATTTTCTTATCTGTTCTTGTTTCTTGTATGATTCTATTGGACGAGTGATGACGGTAATCGAAACTTCTGCTTCCAGAGGAGCTCTCAACCATTCAAGTACTTCCTTAATTTGAGCCTTGCGAATATAAGGGCTTGCAATTCTGATCTCTTTCTTCGCTTCAGCAAAATCAGTCTTTATGATAGAGGTAAAAGTATTGTTGTCGTAAATCATGCTGATTTTATCCGGTTCATTCTTTGAGAATAAAGCTTTATATCCGATTTGAGCGTAGCCTGTTAACCGTTTGTGATACATCCGTTCCAAAACCGGAATATGAATATCCACATAATCATAAACAATCACATCCTGCTTGCCGGGGTATTCACGGTGTAATCGTCCGGCATATTGAGCCAATGTTCCCTTCCACGCGATTGGAGAGGCAAGAAACAAAGTATCCAAGCGTGGATAATCAAATCCTTCTCCAATGTATTTCCCCGTGGCAATTATAATGAGTCTGTCTTCTTGTGGAATGTCTGCTAATGATTCCATCATCTTGTTCTTCACTTTTGCGGAATCGGCTCCGACAAGAGTTATAATATGTGCATTGGTTTGGTCTTTAAGAATAGCTGCCAACCTCACAACATGCTCTTTTCGTTGAGTAAGTATGATAGGTGTTCTGCCATTTGTTACAGCTTCACATACATCGGTTGCAATCTGCTGATTGCGAAATTCATTTTCTGCTAGAGCCGTATATATTTTTGTTATGTGCCAATCGGATTCCGTTTGTGTGAAAGGCCTTCTAAATCCTGTAAAGCATGGTATAACATAATGTTCAAAATTCCGTTTGACGGCTTGTTCTTTTGCATTAACGTTATACCGTATCGGACCACATTGCATAAAAATAACCGGATGTTGTCCGTCCTGCCGTTTTGGTGTTGCAGTCAATCCATAGACATATTGGGCATTCGTTTCGCTAAGAACCTTTTCATAATTAAGCGAAGAGGCATGGTGGCATTCATCCACTATTACCATACCATAATTCTTTACGATATCATCCACTTCATTTTCATGGACTAAACTCTGTACAAGTGCAATATCTATAATTCCGGATAAAGTGTTTTTACCGGAACCTATTTGACCAATAATCGAACGAACCTTCTTTCGTCCACGCTTCTTTTCCGGTTCCGGTAAGATTTCATTTATTTCGAGAAACTGTTCCAATGATTTTTTCCATTGATCGCATAAAGTTTGTAGATGAACTAAAATCAATGTATTGCATTTTCTATTTGTGATAAGTGATGCTCCGATAACAGTTTTCCCGAAAGCCGTAGGAACAGATAGTATGCCATTCTCGTGCTGAAGCAAGACTTCTTTTGCTGATTGCTGCTCCTCCCGAAGGATTCCTTTGAAACTGACCTTAATATGTCTTCCTTTATTTCGTTTATCATCGAAAGCATATTCTACATTTGATTCTTCGAGCAAATGAATAAGAGAGGAACGACAACCTCGAGGAATACCGATATATTGATCCGTTTCTTCCAATGAATAGATAATCCTCGGAATACCATAGGTAGACATCCGCATCTTTTGTGTTTTGTAGAATAAAGGATTCTGAAATGCAGCTAATCGTTTAATGCGATTGAGTGCTCGTGGGCTTATTTTGTCTTTGGAAATATACAAACGGCTTGCTTCAATGATAGTCAATGTATCTGGGAAATCTTTCTTTTCGAGAATACTTTCCGCTTTTTTGCTTTCCCAAGGCTTGAATAAGTTCTCCTCTTCATTTTCCAAATGCCCAAGTTCGCCTAACCCATTCCCATCACACAGAGTGGCTAGTAAAATCCCGATTTCGTCTGAGCTCATTTTCCTGATAGTGGCCAAATATGCCCATTGATCAGGATAACTCAAAAAGTTATCATCTATAAATTCACTATTCCCATTTTCACGAGCTCCACCTTGTAATGGTAAAGCAATCAAGTTTCCAAAGCCTCCTTTAGGCATAAAATCCTGATTAGGAAACATTCTATCATACGAAGTGAAGCGTATTTCATGTCTAACCGACATGGCTTTTGTTAAAAGCGCATTTCCAAGTCTTCGAGCAGACGCTGCTGAGATAGACTCTTCAAAAAACATCCATGCATGAGCTCCGTTTCCTGAACGGGAACGTTCAATGGCAACCGGAATATTATATGTGTTACATACAGAGCGAAACACCTTTATGTCTTCTTCCCATTTTGCTTCATCAAAATCAACTGCAAGAAATAAACAGCTTTCATCCGGCAAGAGTGGATAAACTCCGGCAATTCCGGCACCATGTTCATCTTTATTCCGTAAATGGCTATTGACAACTTCTTTTGTCAGTGGCAATAAATCCCGATTATTACAATCTTTGCATTTAATACGTGTTCTATCGCAAACTCCTTTTACCCATTCGTTTTTACATGCAGGGATATAATAAGCACTTCCATGCTTCTTGCTGTAACAGCGTTTAGCGTATACATCAGTTCGTCCCCGAAATAAAGACTGAAACAATTCTATTTTTTCATCAGGAGTGCTGTATTTATCTATTGAGGTTTTGGGAGCAATTTTTATGCTATTGTACTGTTTCAGAGTATCTTGTAATTGAGCTTTCTCTTTGGAAATTGAGTTTATTTGAGCCAAACCTAACATCTCCCGAAATCTATCATTTTCAGCAAGCAACTCAAGATTTCGAGCTTCCAGTTCTGCAATTCGCTTTAATAATTCGGGGTCGGACATATAAATCCTTTTATTTGTTATTCCTCATTTTCCAAATTGCCATTGGATGATTTTTGATCCGCTCTACAATTTCGATATCCTCAAACAATAATTCCGGTCGATAAATATTGCCGTTAAAGTTTTCAATAAATGAGTTTTCATTTTCGGTAAATACCATCAATTTTAGAAGAAATGCTTTCACTTCTACTTTCGCTGATTCAAAATCAAATCGTTCACTTTTCTTAAGAACAGGAAGTAAAGAACTCCTGATTTGTGCAAATTTCAAGTTATCAATACTTTCAAAACTATAAATGTTTAAAGGCTTATCATTTCCTCCTACAGCAAGATAGAATAATATGATTTTACGGAGTTTATTCATCTCATCTGGGTGGATAATATTATATTTCAACATATTGTGAATATCATACAAGTCCCGGGGAGCTGTTCGTTCAATAAGAGCTTTAATTTTACTCCCAAATAGTTCAAGAGTAGAAAGTGTTTTTACTTCAGAGTCAAATTGTAGAAAGTCTATATTCACTTTCTTTCCAACTATTGGCAAGATATGATTTCGCAAAGAATAGTTTATCTCTACTTTCAGGTTATCTTTATTCCCTCCTGCGTTCTGGAAATAAAATACCCATGAATCAAGAGAATGCGGACTTTTAGTATTAGGACTCAAAGCATATCCTTGTGTAAACATATAGTTCAGAAAATCCTGATTGATATTCTCCCGGATTGTCATCATTTCCTCTCGTGAACACTCTTTGGTAAAATCCAAGTCAATATCAACCGATAAGCGTGGAAGATTAAAAACTGTCAGGTTAATTGCGGTTCCTCCTTTTAATGCTAAATGTTCGACAAATAAAGGATTTTCATTTAAGTGTTTCAAGATATCACAAAGCCGGAACACTTTTTCCAGATTATCCCGGATAAAATCTGTACCGGAAGCTATCCTCTCCAAATCAGTTTTACTATAATTATACATTTACATTTCCTCCTTGTTCTAAAAATGAAAGAATATTTTTAGGAGCATAAAGTCTCCATTCATTAAAATAAGTGGTTGAGTCTTGCTTGTCAGTTAGGTAACGGATACTTTTCCCAATCTTGGATTTACAAAAGTCAAAGAAAGCATCACTTAACTTCATTTCTTTTTGAAAGTAGCCAAGAACAAAACCTGTCTTTTGATAAAGAATCTGTTTATTGAATTGTTCCAAATAATCTTGTAATTTATTCTCATTAATATAAGTGATAAGGGCAAAACATGCTATCATTTCTTCCAGTCCTCCACTTCGGTCTATTTGATTAATACAATCTAAAACAGTACGTTCCAAATCGGTTACTCTGATTAATGTATCAGCAGGAGGAATAATAACTCCGGCATCTGATTTCGATTCCGAATAAATATAACTAATCCCATCGTACTCAAAGTTGTTGAACCTCTCTTTGGATGAAACCTGCATTTCATAAAATACCTGATGAGCCAGACCATGATATTCTAGTGCAGCATGGTAGGACAGGTAAGAAGAAGAGTTTATTTGACTGGCTATTTCGTACTTTGAAGCAGAACTGGTTTTTGTAGCCAAATCCGTTACAACGTAAAGGTCTCGCCTTACTTGTGATATTAATCCTTGCTGTTTATACCTTCGTAAAAGTCCTTTTGCTGCATTTTCGTTGCCAGTCAAGGAAACAATATCTTTTTTATGGAAGATTTTGAGCTTATGAAATTCTTCGATATATTTGTTCATACCCTCTTACTCTATTTTATTTCTCGCACAAAGGTATACAAAAATACATATTATCGTACATAAAACAAAAAGAACATTAGGAAATTCTCAAATTTATTTCTACCTTTGCCTTATCACTTAAAGAGGAAAAGTTCTCTTAAAAATCACTCTAAAAATGGAGTGAGTAACGAGTGAGTAGAATACAATCTTCGATAGTTAAACAACTGACAGCATAGGGCTTAGGTGGAATATTCAAAATCCGTCAACGCCCACTTGAAAATCAAGCAGTTACAATAATATGTAGCTGCTTTTTTATGTTTATAATTAGTGGTTTTTTGATGAAAGTTAAACCAAGAGTTAAACCGTAAAAAGTTAAACCGGCTCACCCCGAAAAGTTGTGGAGTTATGCATAAATATTTTTGAGTCTAAATAAGAAGTACGGGATATGGTTTACTCCTCTAAGGACAGCCCTAAAAG
>NZ_QVMQ01000044.1 GCF_010501105.1 Dysgonomonas sp. 511
TGCATAAACTGATGGCTCCTTAATTTATCGTTAACTCTCTCAGCAAAGGTAAAAACTATATAAATCTTGTAAAAGATGAGGCAGACCGAATGATTACATAATAAGAATACTAAATTTTAAGACTATGAAAGAGAATGTATTTTCACCCAACCAACTATTTTTGGAAAATGAAAGTAAGTTTTCCTACGAGGAAACAGTAATATTGCTTTCAGAGCATATCTTAAACATAGATTGGAAAATATCAGCTATCCATGATTTGCAGGCTACTTTAAAAAAGAATGGAAAAGAAGTACTGCCTATAAAGATATTCGAGCTGTGTAATCCGGTTTACTCCGGTCAATTACTTGATATGGATACTTTACGTATTTACTCGCCAATAATGCCTTGTCGTTTATCTGTTTATGAAAAGAATGACGGGAAAGTATATATCGCACGGATGGATTCTGCTACTATGGCGGCTATGGTAGGAGGAAAAGTCGAAGAGGTGATGGCAAAAGCTTTTGCTGATATAGAAAAAGTACTTGAGTATTTTATTACAGACTGACTTTTACATTAATATCTTAAAAAATTATCTTCTATATTTTCGAACAAATATTATTCGTTAATTTATTTTCGTATGCCGGTAGGGTATCTTCCCATTCATACGGTATACATATAAATTGTAATTAAATCAGATTTTGAAAAAATCGGAATTTAAAGACATATTCGACAGTTATTTCGACTCCATCCGTAATTATATATATTACAGATGTGCCGACGAAAGTATTGCTTCAGATATTGCTCAGGATGTATTTATGCGTGTATGGGAAAAGAAAGATATGATTGATACAAAAAACATAAAAGCCCTTCTCTACAAGATTGCAACTGATATGGTGATAAGTGAATACAGGAAAACTTCTACCCGGCTCGATTATGCTAAAGACATGGTTGCTACCGGAATTGAGAACTTATCACCTCAGGAAATTCTGCAATTTGAAGAGTTGAAAACTAGGTATTCCTCTGCGCTAAACGAGATGGGTGAAGTACAACGTGAAGCATTCCTGATGAGCCGGAATGAGGAATTGAAGTATCACGAAATCTCGGATAGGTTGGGTATCAGTGTAAAAGCAGTTGAAAAACGAATTACAGGTGCATTACAGTTTTTAAAAACAAAACTTTTGTAACAATGAAAACGGAAAATATCAAAATAAAGCCCAAATGGACTAAATCAAAAGATGAGATTTGGGTGGAAAATTTTGCGGGACTGGAAGATGATGAGAAAAAGAAAATTCCACTATATAAACATCCTATATTTAAATATGCTGGTATTGCAGCAGTTCTATTGATTCTCATTATTCCTTCTATAGCTTTCTTGTATACCAAAGATATTACCGTACCACGCGGACAGCATTATACTCTAAGTTTACCAGATGGTTCCCGGACAATAATAAATGCCGAAAGCAAATTAACCTACAAACCATTTTGGTGGAGAGTATCAAGAGAGGTAACACTTGAAGGAGAAGCCTATTTTGATGTCCAAAAGGGTAGCAGATTTGCAGTACAATCAGGTTCGGAAACTGTTACGGTTCTGGGAACAAGCTTTAATATACTTTCGCGCACGGGACAATATAATGTGGCTTGTTTATCAGGAAGAGTAAAGGTTGAAGCCGGTAACCAGTCGGTAATACTTACTAAAGGTATGCAAACTGTTTTTGAGAATAACACATTACAATCAGTAGAAAATGAGGATATAGAACAAAAAATAAGCTGGACAAAAAATAAGTTCGTGTTTAATGAGGAACCACTGGTTAATGTTATCAGGGAAATCGAAAGGCAATACAACATTGAGATCGTTGCTCCTGAAAATATTAACTACATTTATAGTGGAAACTTTACAAAACTGGATAATCCGGAAGATGTTTTGCAAATTGTACAAGAACCCTTTGGTATAAAACTTAAAATAAAGAAATGATTTGAGCAGATTTCTTATTGTATTTATATTACTGTTTTGTATGTCTCCTGTGATTTATGCACAGGAGATAAAAGTCCATGTGGCCAATGAATCCTTAGATAAAGTCCTTCAAAGCCTGGGTATAGAGGTATCTTTCGACACTAAGGCCGTTTCAAAATATATAATTACGGAAAAGAAAGTTTTCAAATCTATTGATGATGCTATGACCTTTCTTCTGAAAGATAAACCACTGGCATACAAGAAAACCGGAAATGTGTATGTTATTTATCCCAAAAAAGAAATCGAAAAAATTCCTCCTCTAAAAAAGCAATATACAATATCGGGTATTGTGAAAGATTGCGCAAACGATGAAAAATTACCTTATACCTACATTACTACTGATCAGGGAACAATAATAACGGACGAAAACGGATATTTTTTTCTCAAGGGAGATAAGAGTTCAATTCGTATTCAAACCAGTTATTTGGGATACAATAGTATAGATACGATTCTTTCGCACGGGCATCATACATTAAATATAAGCCCCGGCCTGATAATGATGCCGGAAGTGATAGTATCACCTTCTTCAAGCGCAATGATGATGCAGTCGGGGAAAACATCAGGAGAAATAAGGCTCAATCATACTGTCGCCAGGCAGATGTCGGGAAGCGGAGATAATTCTGTTTTCAATCTGCTTCGCATGATGCCGGGGATAAGGGCGTCGGGAGAACCATCTGAGGATCTGATAGTGTGGGGAGGCAATAACGGCGAAAGTAAAATTACATTTGACGGGTTTACTCTTTTCGGATTAAAAAGTTTTAGCGACCATATCAGTTTTATTAACCCATACATGGTAAAGGATATCAGGTTACTAAAAGGCGGTTATGATGCTTCATTCGGAAACAGGACCGGAGCGATAGCCGAAATTACAGGAATCGATGGAAACCGGGATAAACCTGTCCTCAAAGCAACAGTAAGCAACCTGACGGCAAATGTATTTGGTTCTATCCCTGTGTCAAATAGTTCAGTTCTGATGGCGTCTTACAGGCAGACATTTTATAACCTGTACGATGTAGAAGAATTGAATCCGTATGGCAAAAACAGTACCAACAAAAGCAATGGACAAGGTAAAGGAAATGGTAATAATAAACCCCAGCAAGATATAAGTGAAATTTACTTGTCTCCCGACTATAAATTCAATGACATCAACCTGAAATATATTGGAAATACTTCAGGTAACGATAATTACCATATATCACTTTATACTTCAAATGATGATTTCGATTATTCGGTTTCGAAAGAAGATAAATATGACCTGAGTGCTTCGCAAAACAACCACCAATATGCCGGAAGCGCTATGTATAACAAAGTATGGGACAATTCGTCATCATCCCGGCTGAAGGTAAAATATTCTCAGTTAAACACCCAAAACGACCGTATTACGAGGCTTCAGGGAAACCAGTCTGAACCTGAAATATGCATTTCGACAAAGAACAAAATAGAAGAAGCCGGAATAGATTTGAACCACACCTTTAACTGGGGTAAACATCAGCAAATTGAGGCAGGTGGGGAAATTCTTCTTTATAAAGACAAGGTAAATGAAGTAAAAAATAATTTTACCGTACCCTCAATATATCTTTTGGACAAATTTTCCTGGGGTAAATTCTCTTTGGACGGAAGTATACGGACTGATTTTGCAAACAATAAAGTATATGTCCAACCTCGTTTTTCAGGGAGGTATGCTTTTTCTGAATCAATAACAGCGACAGCTTCGTGGGGGCTGTATCGCCAGTACATTTCCCGCAGCCCGGTACAAACCGATGAGTATACCGATTTTGTATGGAAAATAAATAAAGATAGTATAATGTCCGCGATGCATACCCTTGCAGGTTTGGCATTCAGTAAAAACGGATTTCTAATCAGCCTCGAAGGATATTACAAGAAAAACAGTAATATAATCCGTTTGTCAAAAGACCCTTACAAGACGGATGTAGATATTACAGGCGTAGATCTGTTCCTGAAAAAAGAGTTCAACCATGTTTCTCTTTTCGGTTCCTATTCCCTTTGTAATATATCGGAGCGAAAAGATGAAACCGGACATGAGCTTAAGTTGGGAAGCATTTTCTCTATCGAGAGATTTACCCTATCGGCAAATTACATTTTGGGGACTGGATTTTCTCCCGCGTTTAAAGGTGGACAAGGTACAGGGCAGGGAAACAACACAGTTCAGGAATCCGATAAGGATTATCACCGGCTTGATGTTGGAGTTACCTATAATCACGGCTTTAAAGCCTGCCGGTTGCGGGCAGGTGTGTCCGTATTGAATGTTTTGAATAATGAAAACACAAAATACAGTTATATATTTTCTGACAAAAAAGACGTTACAAACGTTTATACAAAAGCGGCTCCGTTCACTCCCATGATTTTTCTTGAAATTTTATTTTAAAGCAGGTAGGGTAAGATTATGTTCGTGCGGTTAATAAATAAAACATTTCATATTTCTAAATATGATACTATTTATTAATCAAAAAGAGAAAAAATGAAAACAAAACTATTCATGACAGCCTTAGCCATTGTTTTGTCAATGGGAGTTGCATCTGCACAAAATGGAAACGGGAACGGAAAAGGTAAAAATCAAACTCAAAAGCCGAACAAAGAAAGACCATGTGTTCTTCTTCCGGGTACTAACAAAACATGCGTCAATTTTATTGATGTAAATAAAAATGGAGTTTGCGACAATTTTGAAAATGGGACTTGTACTGGTAATTGTAAAGGAACGGGAACACCGGTAGGTACTAAACCCCAAGATGGAACGGGACAAAAGAAAGGTCAGAAAAAATAAGATATACGATACTAATAACAGGGATGCCACTTTAATTCAAGGTGGCATCCTTATTTAATCAGGCAGGTAGGGTATATCCTATTTTATGCGGTTAATAAATAGATTTATCAACTCATTCACTCTTTAAAAACTAAAAAACATGAATACTAATAACAAATTATTTGCATTTTTATTTATGGTATTTTCATTTATGTTGTTTTCATGCAGTAGCGAAAATGATTTCGATGATAATACGGGAACCGGCAATTCAGAACCGGTAAGCCTTCTAAAGGTTACTGATGAAGGAATTTCTTCTTTTATAGTGGACAATATTTGTCCGGTATTAGACGCAACATCTCCTTTAACGGCTGACGAAATAGAGTTTTTATACGTATTGAGGGAAGATGAAAAAATGTCTCGCGACCTGAACTTTGCATTTTCATCACTCTATCCTACAGCCGTACAATTTTCCAGAATCGGTACTGCCGAAGCAACACATATAACTACCATTGAGAGACTTCTGGATTATTATGAAATAGAATATCCTGCACTAAGTCCTGATGGAGTATTTGCTGATGAATACAGGCAAAGCCGGTATAATGAACTGCTTGCTATGGGCAATACTATGGAAAATGCTTATACGGCAACTGCCCGGTTGGAAGAGGAAAATATTGTTGCTTATAATAATGTTCTAGAAAATATATCAAACCCGAATATCAAAATTATCGTTTCTAATTTGTTGAAAAGTTCTACAAATCACTTCAAGGCTGTAGTACGACAAATTACATTATTAGGAAGTAACTATACACCTTCAATATTAGATGGAACCACTTATCAGGAAATCATCTCCTCAAATCCGGGACAAGGTAATAAATACCAGCAGAAAGGGAAACAAGGACAAAATACAAACAGCGGAAAAAGAGGTCAGCAAAAAGGAAATAAAGGTTCTGTAAATAGTTCGGGTGTGTGTACAGGATGCACAAATGGAACCTCTCCCGGTAGCAATTCAAATAAAGGCCAGACAGGTAAAGGATATAGGGGAGGAAAATAAATGTGAAATACTTATTATAAACAAAATGCCTTTGTTATAAATATACTATAACGAAGGCATTTTATTATTTTATTTAATTATCACATTGAAAATCCAACCTTAAAATAAGCGAATTCAGCCCCCAATCCGGCCACTTCACCCACATAACAGTTCGGTTGAGCTTCTTATGCCAATACCTTTGCATGCAAATTATTAACAACAATTTGTATGTTCGATAAAATCATCCGGTTTTCGGTAAAGAGGAAACTCTTTGTCGGCTTTATGACATTAATACTACTTGTCGCAGGCATCTACGCCATGCTAACCCTGCCCGTAGATGCCGTTCCCGATATTACCAACAACCAGGTACAAATCGTAACCGTTTCGCCCACGCTGGCACCTCAGGAAGTAGAACAGCTCATTACCTTCCCTATCGAAGTGGCAATGAGCAACATTATGAATGTAGTAGAAATACGTTCCGTATCCCGATTCGGACTTTCATTGGTGACGGTCGTCTTCAAGGAGAACGTGCCCACCCTCGATGCTCGCCAACTGATTAACGAACAGATACAAACCGTATCCGGCGAAATACCTTCCGAACTAGGTGTGCCCGAATTGATGCCTATCACCACCGGACTGGGCGAAATCTACCAGTACGTGCTCGAAGTTGCTCCCGGCTATGAAGACAGGTACGATGCCATGGAACTGCGCACCATTCAGGACTGGATTGTCAAACGCCAGCTTTCCGGTATCCCCGGCATAGTCGAAATCAACAGTTTCGGCGGATACCTCAAACAATACGAAGTAGCCGTAGACCCCGACGCCCTTTATTCCCTCAACATTACCATCAGCGAAGTATTCGAAGCCCTCCACAAAAACAACCAGAATACCGGAGGAAGCTATATCGAAAAAGATAGCAAAGCCTACTACATCCGTTCCGAGGGAATGATAAAAACCCTTACCGATATAGAACAAGTCGTGATAACCAACCGTGGCGGCATCCCGATACATATCGACGACATCGGCACCGTGCGCTACGGCTCGCCCAAACGCTTTGGTGCTATGACGAAAGACGGACAGGGCGAATGCGTAGGCGGCATTGCCATGATGCTCAAAGGAGCCAACGCCAATGTTGTGACCGCCGAACTCGAGAAAAGAGTGGAACTGGTGCAGAAGATGCTTCCCGAAGGAGTGAGCATAGAACCCTACCTCAACCGTTCCGAACTTGTCAACCGTAACATATCAACCGTTATCCGCAATCTTGTAGAAGGTGCTTTAATCGTTTTTATCGTATTGATAATCTTCCTCGGCAATGTGCGGGCAGGTCTTATCGTAGCATCTGTAATTCCCCTTTCGATGCTCTTCGGCTTTATAATGATGCGCCTCTTCGGTGTATCAGCCAACCTGATGAGCCTCGGGGCGATAGACTTTGGTATTGTGGTCGACGGTTCCATTGTGATAGTCGAAGGAATACTTGCCCATCTCTATACGAAACAATTTTATGGCAAGAAGCTCTCTCCGAAAGACATGGATAACGAAATAGCCAACGGTACACACGGTGTAGTACATTCCGCCACCTTTGCCGTATTGATTATACTTCTGGTATTCTTTCCCATACTGATGCTGCAAGGCATTGAAGGCAAATATTTCACCCCGATGGCGCAAACGCTTGTGTTTTGCATTATCGGCGCGTTGATTTTATCCCTTACATACGTGCCCATGATGGCATCAATGTTCCTGAAAAAAACCATAAAACAGACACGCACCTTTGCCGACCGCTTTTTCGATTGGTTGAACAAATGGTATCGCAAGCTGCTGCAACAATGCCTGCGGTTCAGCCTTACCACCATAGCCGTTGCCTTTCTTGCATTGGGTGGTAGCATCCTGTTATTTACCAAACTCGGAGCTGAATTTATCCCCACATTGGACGAGGGCGACTTTGCCATGCAGATGACCCTGCCTGCCGGAAGCTCGCTCACCCGTAGCATCGAAGCGTCCGACGAGGCTGAAAAGATACTCATGAACCACTTCCCCGAGATAAAGCACGTAGTTGCCAAGATAGGTACGGCCGAAGTGCCCACCGACCCCATGGCAATAGAAGATGCCGACATTATGATTGTGATGAAACCTTTCAAGGAATGGACAAGCGCCTCTTCCCGTGCCGAAATGGTAGAGAAGATGAAAGCCGCCCTCGACACCATTCCCGATGTAGAATTCAATTTCAGCCAGCCTATTCAATTACGTTTCAACGAACTGATGACCGGAGCCAAAGCCGATATTGCCATTAAACTTTATGGTGAAGATATGGAAGAGCTTTACTCCAAAGCACGGGAAGCCTCCAAATACATTGAACAAGTACCCGGTGCCGACGATGTAATCGTAGAACAAGCCATGGGATTGCCGCAGTTGGTAGTGAATTACGACCGCAGCAAACTCGCCCGTTACGGTGTAGATGTGGAAGAACTCAACAATATCATCCGTACATCCTATGCCGGAGAAATAGCCGGAACGGTATTTGAAAATGAGCGACGTTTTGACTTAGTAGTCCGCCTCGACCAACAAAAAGTGGAGGACTTTAACCTCAATAAGTTTTTCATTCGCACAACCGACGGCATACAGATACCCGTTACCGAATTGGCACAAGTAGAGCTGATCAGCGGCCCCCTGCAAATCAACCGTGATGCTACCAAGCGGCGGATTGTAATAGGTGTCAATGTGCGTGATGCCGATATACAGCAGGTAGTAGGAAGAATCCAAACTGTGCTGGATGAAAATATAAAACTTGAACCCGGTTATTACTTTGAATACGGCGGACAATTCGAAAACCTTCAAAATGCGATCAACACTCTGCTAGTAGTAATCCCTATTGCTTTACTGCTGATTTTGTTACTCCTGTTCTTTGCTTTCCGCAGCCTTACTTATACACTCGTGGTTTTCAGTACCGTGCCCCTATCCATGATAGGTGGTGTGCTTGCCCTGTGGATAAGAGGGTTGCCGTTCAGCATATCGGCAGGTGTAGGATTCATTGCTTTGTTTGGCGTATCTGTGCTGAACGGTATTCTTATGTTGAATCATTTCAAAGCCTTATCGAAAAGTACAACTTACAAAATGGCAACAGATAAAATAATAAAGAAAGGAACCCCGCATCTGCTCCGCCCGGTATTCCTTACCGGATTAGTCGCTTCACTCGGTTTTGTACCAATGGCTATTGCTACTTCAGCAGGAGCCGAAGTACAACGTCCGCTGGCAACGGTTGTTATCGGAGGATTATTGGTTTCAACATTCCTCACACTGATAATCATTCCCGTGTTCTATCACCTGATAGGCGTATTCTCCGTATATAGGCGGAGATGGAAAAAAAGTAAACTGATTACTTTTACCGGACTTTTAGCATTATTAATGATTATACCTGCACAAATGCATGCACAACAGACCGTTACACTGGATGAAGTGATAAAAATGGCAAAAGAAAACAATCCGCGGTTGAAATCCGCTACAGCGTCCATCGACCGGAGCAAAGCAGCCAAAGGAGAATCATGGGATTTGGGAGCTACTTCTTTCGATTATTCATGGGGACAGCTTAACAGTACCAACCGGGATGACCGGCAATTTAATGTCTCTCAATCCGTAGGCTCAATCGTTACCCCTTTTTACAAAAACGCATTGGTAAAACATCAGGTAAATACCAGTACCTACTACCGCGACATGGTAGAGAAAGAAATAGTCGCCGAAGCCAAACGTACATGGGCTTATTACCAATACACCTACCATAAAAAACAACTGCTGAATGAGCAAAGCAAACTAGCCGAAATCCTTCTCCGAACTGGCGACCTGCGTTATAAACAGGGAGAAATTACCCTGCTGGAAAAGAATATGTCTTCTGCACAGGCTGCTTCCATGAAAAATAAAGTATTTCAGGCCGAAGAAGAATTCAAGGTTGCCGCTGCCCGCCTACAATGGATATGTTATGCCGAAAATACGGTAATTCCGGCTGATACCCTTTTGAGTAAATACGATGTAGGTATGATGACAACAGACTTATCCTCTGTCCATCTTTCTTATTTCAATAGTAAGGTATCCGAATCCGAAGCGCAGGTGAAAGTAGAGAAAAGCCGCTTCTTCCCTGAATTTTCCGTGGGATATCAGCGGCAGAATATCCTACCCGACAAGGGTCTGAACTCGTGGACTGTCGGCATATCCATCCCACTTGTGTTCAATGCGCAATCCAGCCGTGTGAAACAGGCAAAATACGATGCTTACATCGCAAAATATGAAGCTGAAGGCAATATCCGGCAGCTTAGTAACAAAGTATACGAACTGAAAGCCGATCTGCGTAAGTATGATGAAAGTATCCGCTTTTTTGAAAGCTCGGCATTGCCTGAAGCCGATGCCATGATTCGCTCTTCCGAATTACAGCTGAAACATAGCGAAACGGATATAAGCGTTTTTATACAAAGTATGAACAGTGCATTGGATATTAAACAGTCTTATATCGAAATGATATACCAATACAATGTATCGGCTTTAGAATACGAATTATATAACAACAAATAAAGTAAATGATGAAAGCTATTTATATAACAGTTGCCACCCTTCTATTGATGATGGGATGCAGCAACCTGAAAAATGAGAATCCGGAAAAAGCGGACGAATCGAAACCTGATACAGAACAGGTTGAACTGGAAACAAAAGACACGGTAAAGGTTGATGCTGTAACCTCTGCCACATCGCTGGCTAGAGATGCTGCATTTAACGGCACTTTTGTTCTTTCCCCACAACGGCAGGCATCCGTTACCCTGTCTATCGACGGTATTGTGAAAAACACGTCATTGCTGCCGGGTAAATATGTACGCAAAGGCGAACTGTTGGCTACGCTTGAAAATCCTGAATTTATAAACTTGCAACAAAATTATCTGGATGCATTCGCCCAATGCGAATATCTGGAAACAGAATACAAACGACAGGAAATACTCGCAAAAGAAGAAGCCGCCTCGCAAAAGAAATTTCAGCAGAGCAAAGCCGATTACCTTTCTATGAAAAGCCGGAAGGATGCCGCCGCCGCACAGCTCACCATGTTGGGTGTATCACCGCAGGCACTCCATACAAAAGGCATACTTTCCCTGCTCGAAGTGCAGGCACCTATAAGCGGTTATATATCCAACCTTCAAATGAATATAGGTAAACACATCGCAGCAGGCGAAGCCTTGTGCGAAATCATTGATAAAAGCAATACGCTTATCAAACTGACAGCTTATGAAAAAGACCTAAATAAAATAAAGGTGGGCAATAGCATCGAGTTCAGAGTTAATGGTATGGGTGACGAAAAGTTTGGCGGTGAGATTATTTCGGTAGGACAGTCGGTGGATAACATCAACCGCTCCCTCGAAGTATATGCCAAAGTGATGGAGAACAACGAATTATTTCGTCCCGGAATGTACATTAATGCAAGGATTGTACAAATAGAGTAAAAGCCGGGTGAGGCATCAAACTTATTTGAACTATGCCGAGGCGCATCTTCAATTCTGTAAAAATAACTACTTTTGTTGTTTATGAACGATGATGGAAAGAAATACGGAAACAGATACAAACTGTCGCTGGTTATTATATCGGTGGCAGTCAGCTTCCTTATCCATATACCTGAAATTATAGATTTGCTGGGCAATCTTGAAAACCATAATGTTTTTCCCGGTATTCAGACATTGGAAGTAGTCAATGAGATTTTCTTTTCCTTTCTGGCTCTTCTTTTCCTTTTCTGGTTAAATACAGTTGTTTTCTGCTTCAATAAAACAACCTCAAAAATAGGCTGGCAAAAGTTTATACTTTCTTTTCTTTTATGCTGGCTGGTAAGTACCCTGATAAGTAATGCGTTTTATCATTTACACAAAACGTTCGATATACTGGCCGTACAATCCACGGCACATCACTACTTACACCCTATCCGCGACTTCATTATCTCGGGAGTGGTAACAGGTAGCTGTTACATTATTTACATTACCCGCAGGCAGCAAAAAATACTTCTGGAGAACCAGCAACTAAAGCTCGAAAATATCCTCAGCCAATACGAATCGCTCAAAAGCCAGCTCAATCCGCACATGCTTTTCAACTCCCTCAATACCCTACGGTCGCTGATACGCGAAGAACCCGCAAAAGCACAGAATTATACACAGGAACTCTCCAATGTCCTTCGTTACATGCTTCAGGAAAACGACTCGCAGAAAACCACGCTTTCCGAAGAGCTCGAATTTATCGAAGGGTATACTTTCCTGCTCGAAATGCGCTATGAGGATACCCTAACCTTCGAATTTGAAGTGGATAAAAGATTCAACAACTACCTGCTCCCTCCCATGTCGTTGCAGGTTTTAATTGAAAACGCCGTTAAGCATAACGAAATCAGCAACCGCCATCCGCTGAAAGTAAATGTAAGAACAACCGCCGACGGTATGCTACATGTATGCAACCGGATTCAGCCCAAGTTAACAAGCAGTACAGGTACAGGAATAGGGCTGGATAATCTGGTTAAACGCTATCGTTTGCTTTTTGGTAAAAAAATAACGATTGATAACACAGACAATCTGTTTTGTGTCAGCATCCCTTTAATAAACCCTAACCACCATGAGAACCCTGATAATTGAAGACGAAAAGGCTGCTGTAAATAACCTGAAAGTTTTACTGGCCGATGTGGCTTCTCAATGTAAGATAATAGGCATAACTGATTCTATCATCGAGAGTATCAAATGGCTACGGGATAACCCTATGCCCGACCTTATCTTTATGGATATACACCTGGCCGACGGTTCTGCCTTCGAGATATTTGAACACATCCGGATAACCTGTCCCGTTATTTTCACCACTGCTTATGACGAATACGCGCTAAAAGCCTTCAAAGTAAACAGTATCGATTATCTATTAAAACCCATCGGCGAGAAAGATATAAAAAGAGCTATGGACAAACTGGCTTTGCTGACTGATAAAAAGCAGGACGACAACCACTCGTTGTCGCAACTGATAAAGTCTATGAACGAGCAGAAACAATATAAAAACTATTTCCTCATTCCCAATAAGGGCACCAAACTTTTACCGTTGCCTACTGAATCCATTGCCTGTTTTTATATTGATAGCGGTGTAGTAAAGGCTATTTCTAAAAACAACGAATCTTATATTATCCCGCATACGCTCGAAGAACTGATTGAATGTTTAAATCCCAACGTTTTCTTCCGTGCCAACAGACAGTACATTATTGCTAAGGATGCGGTTATGGATATTGATTTCTGGTTCAACGGACGGCTATCGGTTAATCTTATTGTACCCACAAAAGATAAAATACTGGTAACAAAAGCACGGGTGAGCGAGTTTAAAGAGTGGTTCGGATAGGTTTCGGAATTATATCGAAGATGGATAATTTTACAAAAAAAGAGCGCGAAAGGGGCATTTATAAGGTAACCGTTGTCGGTAGTATTATAAACCTGCTGCTGGTACTTGGTAAATTCACTGCCGGTATCTTGGGGCGGAGTGCGGCAATGATAGCCGACGCGGTACATTCACTTTCGGATTTCGTGACTGATATCATCGTAATCGTTTTCGTTAAGATATCCAGCAAACCCAAAGACGAGGAACACAAATACGGGCACGGTAAATTCGAGACGCTGGCAACACTTATGATTGGGTTCATCCTGCTTCTTGTTGGCGCGATGATAGCCTACAACGGTACAAAAGACATCATTGCGGTAATCAAGGGTGCGACTCTTGAAAGTCCCGGAATGATCGCTTTCTGGGCGGCTATAGTCTCAATAATCTTGAAAGAGGTATTATATCGCTATACTGTCATTCAGGGACGGAAACTGAAATCGGATGTTGTCGTTGCCAACGCATGGCATCACCGCAGCGACGCACTATCTTCTATTGGTACGGCCGTTGGCATTGGCGGGGCGGTATTCCTTGGTCAGAAATGGACGGTATTAGATCCGGTTGCCGCCGTTGTGGTAAGTGTTTTCATTATCAGGACGTCCGTTCAGCTGATGAAACCGGCCATTGACGAGTTGATGGAAAAGTCGCTACCGGCAGCGACCGAGAGCGAAATCCGCAAAATTGTCGGCTCGTTCGACGGAGTGAGCGGCTTACATAATCTATATACCCGAAAAATAGGGAACGGTTGCGCCATAGAATTCCATATCCGTATGGATGGCGATACAACCCTCGAAGAGACCCACAGGAAAATAACAGAGATAGAGAGGAAACTCCGGGAACAATACGGTCCGGATGCCCATGTAATGATTCACATGGAGCCTGTAAAACAAGAATGTAAGGATAAAGGGTAAGCTCGGTCGATTATTTTCTATATATTATGAGGAGAATGAATCTAAAAAATATATCTTTGTATAAGAGTTATTAGGTAAAGATGCAAAATGAAGTAAAGACCAGTTAAAAGAACCGTTACCAACTCGTTACCTCGTCAAAATTCACTCTTTGTAACTGTCTGACAAAGAGCCTCAAAATCCAAATCGACTGTTATTTAATAGAAATCAGATTACAGAAGAAGATACTATTAGCACTTTTTATTTTACGAGAGAATTCACAGATAACGAACTTTTAAAACTATATCAGGATTTCAAGAACAAAGGATTTATATCTTCAAATACAAAGCAAAGTCATTTCTCATATACATTTTCAGGAAAAGATATACCAGAATCTGATAAACCCTTTACACCTATAATATGGCTAAAAAGTCAAATCTTGCTAGCTTATCTGATTTATAATACATTTTCAGATATAGATAAAAATATTTGGAGTATTACTGAATACTGTTTTCGGATAAAAAACAGTATACCTAATACTAAGACAATGAAGAAGGATATGAGTGAAATAAACCAAGGATACAGTAATAAACCAAAAGGATATAAAGATATAGATAATATTCTTCTTCAAAAATAGGCGAAAAAGGTAACCTTAGAGGTAACCGTTCCCACAAGCTACCCTTTTATAGAAATAGAAATATAGATGTTTGCAATGAAATTTCAATTAAAAGTCAATGCATTGCCTTATTGTTTAATTTTATTTTATTGTAAAAATGAATTTATATTATTTATTCGATTTAGGTAATGAGAAGCATCATTCTCAATTAAAAAAGGTATTTTATTATTGGAAAAACCATTTAGCTACAGCTTCTATGGTTTCAGAAGCGACTGATATTCCTCAGAAATGCATTTGCCGATACAAGAGGGAATTAGAGAAAAGAGGGTTACTCTGGGAAATAGAAAAAGGAGAATGCCGGATTACAAAATGTCAAGCATGGTATATCACAACTAATCCGTCTCTAGTAAATCGTAAGTTATTCTGAAACTCATTTCTGATTAAAATAGAAGGTTAGTTCCTATCAGTGTAGGTTCTAACCTTTCTTTTTCTATATCCACCCCGTATAAGACCAGGGCTGTTAAGTTCTAATTAAATTACATAGGAGTTCTTTGACATTATTATTTGCAAAATATTCAGAAGCATACTTTATTTTTCAAGTTCGCTAGTTAAAACTATGTACTTTAGTACAAGGCTTTAGCTTCTATAAATGTTTAAAATTCTATCTTTGTAACGTTTATGGAAA
>NZ_QVMQ01000045.1 GCF_010501105.1 Dysgonomonas sp. 511
AAAAGAAAAAATAGCAAATATTTGTTTATGGGTATTATTTTGTTGAGTCTGATGTATGTAATAAGTCATTTGCCGTTATTTTATTCATTTTTTGCTGATGTCAATTTTGTATCTCACCGGATAGAGTTTTTCAAACAAGGAGAAAGCGTATTGAGTGTTATTAAATGGATTATTAAAGAAAATACAAAGAACTCTAATGACATATTATATACATATACTCATAATTTCAGCCTCCATAAATATATATTACTAACTTTATGTATTAGCATTTTATTTATGGTAAAAAATAAGATGAAAGATAGAAGATTAATATTTATTCTTTCATTTATTTTATTATCATATGTCCCTATTCTTATATATAAATGGGACTTGTTTTCCAACATCGTGATTTCCATAAATAAAGTATTGCCTTTAGATTTTGTACGTATAACTTGGCTATTTCCTCCTCTTTGGTATATCGTTTTTGCTATTTCATTATATTATATCCACAAAATGAGCAAGAAAGGAATATATCTATGCATTGTTATTATCTTAGTGCAATCAGTTGTTTTATGTAAAAAACAGCCGTATCATATATTTCAACACGAATCAAGCTATAGTCACTTTTTTGCCAAGAAGCAATTTGATGATATAAAAAAAACAATAGGAAGAGATGCTTCTTCTTATAAAATTATAAATATTTACCTGCCCCCTGCAATATCGCAATATAATGGGTTTTATACACTAGACGGTTATTCTACTAATTATCCCCTTGCATATAAGCATAAATTCAGAAAAATAATGGAAAAAGAATTAGATAAACACCCTTACAATAAATTCTTTTTCGACACATGGGGTTCCTGGTGTTATATATTACCAAGTGAAATTTATGCATGGTGGCTTCTTAATAGTTACGATAACGATTTACCCTCCATCCAACACCTAGACCTCGATTACAATCTGATAAAAGAAATGAATGGACAATATATAATATCGTCAACCGAGATAAACACAGATTATAATAGCCGACTAAGATTGATGAAAATATTCGATAATTACGAAACATCTCACTGGACGATATACTTATACGAAATAATTTAACCGGGTATTTACACACTATTATATCAAACTCATGTGAAAATATCAGACAGTGTTCAGGCTTACTTATGACACACCTCTATCACCTTTCCCAAGGTGATATAACACACATATCCCTTGATGTCGGTATACCCCATCTTACGGATCTGATCCATGTAATATTTCACCTGACGGTTGTACTTACGGTTTTCTTTCTCGCCGAATTTATAGTCGATAACAATGACCTCGCCGTCTTTTATCATCACTCGGTCGGGACGGCTAAATGTGCCTTTGTGCTGTAATATCTGTACTTCGTTCAGCACCCGGTATTCGCCCGAATACCACGGCATAACGACTGGATCGGACAAATAGCCTGCCAATAGCGACATTATTTCTTCCTTCTGTTCCTCAACTATATCGCCCGATGCGCGGTATTCTTCTATGGCCGCCTCCACGTCCTGCAAGGTTTCCACATGGCTCACTATCTCGTGCATCAGTGTACCATAATCGCGTTTGCCCGTATCGGAAAAGAAATATTTGTTTTTCAGCCTCAGCTTTACCCGCTTATCGTATTGTATGCTCGATATGGAGTCGATACTAATTTCATTCACTGCGGATTCCTTCTCTTTTTTCGCAGGATGGTAACCTTCTCCTATGCTGAAAATGCCCTCTTCGTCGTCAAGATATTTACTGAGGTCGATATACGGCTTCTCGTCTTCCTCCTGTATTGTGCTATTCATACTTGCCCAAAGCAAAGAAGCAATATTGCCGACTTCTATCTTCTTCGGGCGGGGAGCATATACGATAAGTTCGTTTTTGGCACGGGTGAAAGCCACATACAGTATATTTATATTGTCGATAAAGGCGTGCAACTTTTCATCGAAATACTCGTAGCTGAAAATCGTATTTTTCAATTTTTGCGAATATTTCACCGGCACAAGGTGCAGGCGGTCGAATGGCGCAACTTTTGGGTGGCACCAGAGAATCGTGGTCAGCTTATGATCTATCTCCCAGTTGCAAAACGGGATAAGCACAACGTTGAATCCCAGCCCTTTAGACTTATGTATGGTCATTATGCGGATTGCATCCTGCCCATCGGGAGTGAAAATCGTCTTATTCGCCCCCGTATCCTTCCACCATTTAAGGAACGAATCGAGGTCGGACGAATAGCGGACTGTAAAGTCGAGAACCATATCCAGAAAAGATTGGATGTAGATTTGCTCGTTTTCTTCCATCGCATCGTGAAACAGCCTGAAAATGTCCTCTGTCATTTCATACAACGGCAATTCGCGGATGCGCTCCAACTCTGCTGCCACATCTGCCGGAAGCTCGTTGTTTGCCGAGAAATATTTTTCGAGGGCTTCTTCGGCATTCATACGGTTGCTGTATTTAAAGTACTCATATACAGCCAATGCCTTTAACGAAGTATCCAATGGGTTATGCAGGTATCTGAGTAAGGCTATTATCAGTTTTATACTTTTGGAATTGCCGACAAAAAGCGCCTCATCGGAGATAATATCGTAGCGGTAGCCCGAATCCGGGTTTGCGCTTTTATACTCCAACAGGCAGTTGGCAACATCTGCACCCTCTCTTTTGGTACGTACAAGTATGGCAATATCTTTCAGCAAATAGCCTCTATCCTGCAAGCCTTCTATTTGTTTGGGCAGTTGTTCGAGGGCATATTCCTGCCAAGTCTGCTCATCCGTACTTTCTACGAATTGCACATGTACGTGCCCTTCATTGTCGCGGCGGCTATCGGGTATTGCCTGCGTAAGTTCGCCGTAAGCCCTTGTTATACGCCCGAGAAAAGGATGTAATCGCGGATCGCCAGCCCCTTCGAGCGAATGATTGTAAGTTTCCTGCAAAAGCTTTGCCCCCTGCGTAAATATACTGTTGTTGAATGCTATAACATTGTATGCACTACGCCAATTGGTGTCGAGTGTTTCGTGGTTGATACCCTCGGTGGTGAAGTCGGCATCAAGTTGTTCGTCAAGCAATTTCCAATCCGAATTTCGCCACCTGTAAATACTTTGCTTTACATCGCCCACGATAAAGTTGCGGTTGCCTCCGCCAAGGCTGTCGCGCACCAGCGGCAGGAAGTTTTGCCACTGCATACCCGACGTATCCTGAAACTCGTCGATCATATAATTATTGACCCTCAACCCTACTTTTTCGTAGATAAAAGGCGATTCGTTGCCGTCTATAATACGATTGAGCAATTCGGTAGTGTCCGAAATAAGCATCGTATTGTTTTCGGCAGCCAGTTCGCGTATTTTCTTATCCACATCGGCAAGTATGCCCAACGTGAAGAAATAGCGATTTATTTCGTAAGCCGTCTGGTAGGTCTGCGAATCGTCGTAATGGGCGATAATATCACAGACACAGTTGTTCAGTTCGGGGTAAATATCGTCAATCTTGCTGCGGACATCTGCACTGGTCTTTTGTGTGTACCAGTTTGCTGTATCGTCTGCCAGTGTGCGGAAAGTATTAGAAGGCTCGGCTATCGCTCCGTTTGCCCATTTGAGGAATGAGGCGAAAGGCGAACGCGACCCTCCTTTAAAGTCTTCGGTAGTAAGCCCATAACGCTGCATTATATTCAGGGCTTTTTCTCCTATCTGCTGCGAACGGCTTTCGAAGGTGCGGATAATGGCAAAAAGCATACCCTTATAGTCAGCCATCAGTTGTTTATCGGCAATGTTTTCCTGCACCTGATTGCTGTATGCCTTATAACTTTCTTTAAAAATCTCGGACGAAAGCGATTGTATATCGTTGCGGATGTTCCATGTCTCGCCATTCTCCACTTTCTCTTCGGAGAAACGTAAAAGCCAGTCGAGCAGGAGCTTATTATCGGAACGTTCGAGATCGAAAAGCAGGGAGTCGATAGCTTCGCCTAATACCTTATTGGTATCGAGTTCTACATTATATCCTCCGCCTAGACCGATCTCGCGAGTAAATGCACGCATGGTCTGCTGAAAAAACTTGTCGATAGTGCTTACCGAGAAAGCAGAGTAGTCGTGCAATATGTGCACAAGCACTTCGCGGGCTTGCTGCCGTATTTGTTCCTCATTTTTCTTGTATTTATGCGAAAGGGAGACTATATAGTCCGATTTATTATTTGCAGCCAAGTTGGCTAATTCGCTGATAATACGGCTTTTCATTTCGTCGGTCGCCTTGTTGGTAAAGGTTACGGCAAGTATATGCCTGTAGGCAAACGGCGACGAATAGAGCAAATGAAGGTATTCTTCGGTCAGGCGGTGTGTTTTTCCCGATCCTGCCGAAGCCTTATATACATGTAGGTTTTGCTGATTATCAGATGGTTCGTGCTTTGGCATAGCCTTCTTTGTGGAGTAGTTCGAGAATCTTTGCCCTGAAGTCGCCCTGCACGATTATCTCGCCATCTTTTGCCGAACCGCCTACACCACATTTCACTTTGAGAAACTTGCCTAATGCTTCCAAATCTTCGGTCGTACCAGTAAAGCCGGTTATCAAAGTAACGGACTTACCTTTGCGGTTGCGCTTGTCGAGTGAGATACGGAGCTGTTGCTTGTCTTTGGGCAGGGTTTCTTCTTCCTGTTCGTCTTCTTTTTCATATTTATAGTCCGGATTGGTAGAATATACCACATTCAGACGGTCTTTCCAGTCGTTCATACCTGATAAGTTTTTGTAGTAACAAAGATAGTTTTTTTCCTGCATTATAAAGACAGTGGACTATCTCTTTGTTATTCCGGTCGGGAAAGATGGAGAACAGACGAACGGCTTCATTCACTTCTCTGCATATACTTCGCCCTGCCCGCAAGGTTGAAAAAGTGGTTCAGGTCTTCTATCAGGCAGTCGTCTTCCATACGGTATCCAATTACCTTGTGTTTAACCGAATGGATCGTCTGCATCACAACAAAATGAATGGTAATGATATTGCCGCCTACATCATTCACAAGATAAGGCTCGAACACATATGAGGGTTTATCTATCGGATATCTTTTAGAAAAGAAAGTCCGGTCAAAATCATAATCGGCAGCAATATCTATACAATAAAAAGACGAATCGCTGTCGAAAACCACAGCTTTGCTGCTGCCGTAATACGGATACAACCTCAACTTGCTAAACTGGTATATATTATCGAGCTGAAGAAGGACTTCCTCCGTTTTTTCCAAAACGTCCTTTTCTGCATTATGAGTACTTCCTTTTTTATAGACGTGGAATTTGTTATTTTGCACGTAGTACGAGATTTCGTCTATCTGATCCAGGTCGGCGTTTATACGATCGGCAGGCTTATATATTTTATGGCTTATTATTTTGCTTACGTTTTCCGAAATGCTTCTGCTTGTTATTTTTTCCATATCGGCATCCGGCAGCATCTTCTGCGGTGTTTTTTCTATCGCAGCCTTATTGTTGATAGCATATTCTACCAACAACAATGTTTGGATAATATCGTACCGGTTGCGATTCTGCGAAATCACGATAGGCAAGCCTTTCTTTTCTCCATTTAATAGAATCTTATATTCGTATTCTTTCTGGGCACCTTTTACATAGTCATGTGTAAAATTAAGGAAGATAGTATCCCTGTAATTCATTTCTTTAGCCAAAAGCTCTGCATATTGGGCTATTATCTCTGCCTTGTTGCGCTCTTCGTGCTCGTAGTACCCATAGAAGATATAGCCTTTGACATTGCCATATTTGTACTGATAGCCGACATCGGAATGGGCAAACAATGATGTGGATAATATTGTCATTAAGGACAAAAGAATATATTTCACTGCCGTTATTTTTACTATTGATAAAAGAATTAATCCTTTAAAGGTATGAATTATTATTTTATGTCGATGTCTTTTTTTATAATTGCATGAAAATTCAAAAACAAGGGTTTATGTACGAATTTAATATACGCAAACAAACTATAACGATAGAAGGCGACACATATATGCCTTACGATTTCAATACCAAAGGCATACCTGCATTTGCCGGAAAATCGGAATTTCATTACAAACTTTTCCTGTTTCTCTGCGACTGGTATTCAAAATCGCCTTTTTTGAAAGTGCAGACATCCGGTTCGACAGGAACGCCAAAAGAAATCGTTGTCGAGAAATCGCGTATGATGAACAGTGCCGAAATGACCTGCCGGTATTTTGGGTTAAAAGAAAAAGACAAATCGCTGTTATGTATGCCTTTGGACTATATTGCGGGGAAAATGGTAACGGTAAGGGCTTTGATTGCCGGTATGGATTTGCATCCTGTGCCACCTTCGGGCAATCCACTGAAAAACAACGATGTATCTTTCCGTTTTGCAGCTATGACTCCGATGCAGGTTTACAACAGCTTGCAAACGGATATTGAAACAAAACGCTTATCGCAAATAAAAAAACTGATTATTGGCGGTGGCGCCATAGATAATTCTTTATTGGAGATACTAAAGGAACTCCCCAATGATATTTATTCCACATATGGAATGACCGAAACGCTTTCGCACATTGCTATCAGAGCGTTGAATGGTGATTTTGCAACCGATTATTATTATCCTCTACAAAATGTTTCGGTAAAGCTGTCAGAAGAAGGCACATTGATCATAGACGCACCCAAAGTATCTGCCGAAAGGCTAGAAACCAACGATATAGCCGAAATAAACAAAGATGGTGGATTCCGCATATTGGGGCGCAAAGACAATGTAATAAATACTGGAGGCGTAAAGGTGCATGCCGAAGAAGTGGAAGCCTTGCTCAAACCTCTGATAAAAGGCAATTTTGCCATCACTTCGCTACCCGATGAAAAGTTTGGCGAGATTGTGGTACTTCTCACAGAAGAAGATGTAGACGAATCGCTTTTTGCCGGGAAACTGCCTCCCTACTCTACTCCAAAAAAGATAATAAAGGTCGATACCATTCCGTTGACCGAAACGGGAAAAATAAAAAGAAGCCATTAGATCTCCAGCCCTTTGGGGGATTGAGGGGACTTATTGTTAGAGCCTGTTTAAATTTTAGCGAAAATATTTCTTATAGGTTCTTTAGTATAGTTCTTAGCAACTTTTTTATGCTCTTTTTAGCGTATTTTCCATATTTAAAAACAGCTATAAAAAAGATTTGCTATAAAATTTAAACAGACTCTTAACTATTGTCCATTATTTTCCATCTTCTTTATCTATAAAGAAAAAAAATGGAAACGACAGGTGTTTTTACACGCAACCTCAAGGCTTATAAAGACGGATACCGCTATATTGTAAACAAAGGATCGACCCGCTCGTCGAAGACATACAGCATCTTGCAATTGCTGCTTGTAGTTGCTGAGATGTCGCCCACTCCGCTCACTATATCGGTAGTATCGGAATCGTTGCCCCATCTCAAGAAAGGTTGTATCCGCGATTTTAAAAATATACTGCAACGCATTGACAAATGGCAACCGCGCAACTGGAATGCGACAGACAAGATATACAGGACAAAGGGCTCGATGATAGAGTTTTTTTCTGCCGACAATGCTTCGAAAGTGCACGGCCCTTCACGCGATATACTCTATATCAACGAGTGCATCAATATAGAATACGAAATCTATCGTCAGCTTGCCATCCGCACCACTGGTACTATTTTTCTCGATTGCAATCCCAGCTTCGAGTTCTGGCTCGACGAAAAAGTAATGCAGCAACCAGATGCCCTGCTTATCCACTCTACCTACCGTGATAACGAATTTCTGTCCGAGGCTCAAATAAAGGAAATAGAAAGCAACAAGGGCGATGCCGATTGGTGGCAGGTCTACGGCGAAGGGCTGACAGGCGCACGGCAAGGTGTGATTATGCAAAATTGGGATATCGTTGCCCATCTGCCCGAAGGCTACAAAAAACGCTGGTTGGGTATCGACTTCGGCTTTACCAACGACCCTACGGCCATTGTGGATATGCGCCTGTCGGATGGCGAACTGTGGATAGACGAATTGCTTTACCACAAGGGTTACGACAATATGATGATTGCCAAACACTTGTCTACACTAAACATTCCGCGCGACACTCCTATAATTGCCGATAGCGCCGAACCGAAAAGCATCCGCGAAATAGCGACTCAAGGATGGCGCATAGAGCCGGCACAGAAAGGAAAAGACAGCATAAATACAGGAATTTCGTTGCTCAACCGTTACCCGAAACATATTACCTGCCACAGTATGAATATAATCAGCGAATACCGCAACTACCGATGGCAGAACGATGAGTTTGGAAAGGCTACGAATATCCCCATCGACCGCTACAATCATTCGATTGATGCACAGCGATATGTGTGTCTCAACAAGCTGCTGGAACGGGGCAGTGGGTTGAGCTATGGCATACTTAGGGGTAGAAAGCCCCCTCAATCCTCCGGAGGAGGACTTTAGAGTAAACCGCAAAAACAAAAACAACATAAATAACGAAGAAACTAATTATCTAATACCCTCTTAGCACCCCCACGGGGGCAAGGGGGCTAATTCTAAACTTATGGCAAATATAGAACTCTACATCAACAAACAACTGTGTGAGACGGAGAACCCCGACAATTTTTCGGTGTATCTCAAGCGTCAGTTTATAAACCCGGCAGAACTAAGCACCAAAGATGCGCAGCGTTCGTACGATATGCAACTGCCAGCTACTGCCGTAAACAATGCTATCTTCGGCTACACGAATACGGAGGAGGTAAAGGGCAAATTTTCACAGCTTTACGATGCGCAACTTTTGGTGGATGGTATCAAAATTTTCGACGGAAAATTCAAATTGAGCGAAATCACGCGCGATTATTATAAAGGTAATCTGGGCGTACCTGCACCGAAAACGGCAAAGGATATTTTTGGGGAGACAATGATGAATCAGGCTGGGACGTGGCTGGTGGATTTTAAAGGAATAGAGGATATAGCATTGTATAATACAGGTAAACATTCCGAAATAGAAAAATATGAGGGGATTTCACCTTGCATTTTTCCTTTCGTTTTATACGGATTGCTGCCCAAAAGATCTCAGAATGGAATTTACTCTGATAAAAATCGAATAGACAACACTGTCCTTTTTGACATTAATGATTACCCTCCTTCAGTTAATTGCATACATATGTTAAAAGAAGTGTTCAAGGGAGCCGGATATGAGCTTACAGGGAGCGCTCTTGCTGACGAGCGTCTTAAACAGCTTTATGTTAGTTATAAAAATCCAAATGATTATGAAAAAGTACAAGCTGTATGTGAAATGAAAATAGCAGGTACTTGGGGCAACCTAATGAATGGCGTTTCAGAAAAAAAACGATATTATAAAACAGTATCTTGGCTTGACAGTTACTCTGTAGACCTCTTTAACTCTCAAAATATAAAAATCAAAGAGGTCGTAGATAGCGGCTATAATATTAAGCAGACACAAGTAGGAAATAGCAATAATATAAAATTTACTATTCCTCAATCAGGTCTCTACAAACTTATATTTAAAGCTCAATATAGAGCAAAAGAAGGGAATGAGTATATAGATATAAATTTTGAAGAAGGGGATTTAGAACAGGATTTTATTGAATTGAAAGTACTTCGGAACTGCGATGAAGACACTTTTAAAAATTTATTTTTTGACAATTCTTTTTATAAAAATAATATCAACCAGAATAAAGAAGGACAAAATAACAAATATCCAAAAGCTCACCAGGTAAATTTTATCGATCCTAAGCAAAATCCTCATTTTATCTGCGGACTTGCTTGGGGAGGTGAATATTACAGTACTCAGCGTGAGGAAAATTTATATAATAATCCGATGGTAAAGGACTATATGTTACACAACCCAATGGCTATAACAGGTGGCAATTCGTGGACTATTGAAGAACTCCCACCTAACGAACAAGACAGATATAAAGCATATTCGGCTGTGGCTAGTGAAGGATATGTATACTCGGATGGTAAAGATGCCAATATGTTTAAAATAAGAATAGATGGGATTCCCGAAAAAATAAAAACTCAAACAATACGCAAGGATAACTCCAATGCAACGGGACAAGTAGCACAGATTGTCTGGCTGGAAAAAGACGAAACCATTACCATTGCTTCGACATCCAGAATTAGGATTTTGGGATGGGGGCATCACGAAATAGATTTTGAACTATCACTTGAACCATTCATACCCTACAAAGGCTGGCTGAAAGTTGATGAAAACAATTCCACGCTTACATCCGGCGAAGCGATGAATTGGAACGCCCCTACTGAATTTGAATTAGGTCGTATGAATCTTATAAAACAATTGCCATCGAACATAAAGGTAAACGACTGGGTAGAAAATTTTTGTAAGGCATTTAATTTAGATTTGGTACATGGTAAAAAAAATACGATAGAGCTAAATGTCAAAAACAAGAACATAATAAATAATATAACCAATATAATAGATTTAGACAAACGGGGAGGTATAAGCCAGAGAACGAATAATCCATTAAAATTACCTTATAGTTATGAATTAGGATTCACCGTAGACACTAATGAAGAAGGATATTACCGCAAGATGGAAATAGATGAAAAAACAGGAGGGCGCATTCCCAACTCAGGAGAAAACGGAGGAGGCATATATTTGACTGACAGCATAGAAACGAATAAAATTTCACAAACATCTAATTTTTCATATTGTTGGTATATGGATATTATAGACGATATAAATAACACTTCTTTGAGTATCCCTGTGATTACCGACCACGACTTATGGGATAATAAGTCCGACTATGCAGATATGTTAAGTAAAGAATATTACGACAAAGCACAACGTTTTTGGTATCAATCGGGGATTTACGATATTCAATCTAAAGAAAACAACTTTAAATTAGCAATGGTTAGTAACACCTATAATGACAAAGGAAAAAGAATAATATTGGATTATAAAGACACCCCAAATTCTATTATTCAGAACTATTTTCTTTTACTTACTCACAGTGATAATAATTATACTATTGTTGATTGTCTACTGACACCTGAAGAATATATAAATTTAAACAAGTCGTTTATAAAATTAAATGGAGACCTATACACCGTAGCTGAAATAGACGGATACGATCCAACCTGTAAAAGAAAAGCCTCCCTGAAACTTATACGAAAAACTATATAGTACCGAATTAACAACAATTAACAACGAAAACTCCTTTTGTTGTTAATTGTTGTCGTTTATCCATCGCTCATATTTACCCCAATTATCGTCACTTATAGGCAGACCTAAATATTGATAATTTACATATAGCCAATTCTTTTCCAATCTATAATATTGATAACTTTCCGATCGAGAAAAATAGCGAATAGTTGTATTGTTTATCTGATAATCAGTACCAGAAGTTATTTTTTGATATGTTCCATTTGGGAGAAACACTATAGAGTAATATTTAAAATCCTCTGAAAAATAACCACCTTCTTCATTGTTTGGATGTACCCATACACCTTTTACCGGATTATAATTACCCCCGTAAACTTGATACATGGGATGCTCCGGATCGTTCCAATCTCCTTCCCATTGAAATATCTTATCATCATCATCGTCACCGCCACAGGCAGGAAAAACAAATGGCACGCAAAAAAGTAATAGAATATAAAATAGCTTTTTCATAATTGTTCATTTTGTTGCAAAGATAGAGAGTTTAGTTAAAAATGAAAAATTAAGAGTTGAATTAAAGCTAAAATGCGATATAATTACCAGGAAGTATTGATATCAGGAAAAAATCCAATGCATATTGTCAATTTGAATTATAATATCTTCTAAATTCTTTAAATCTTCATGTTGAAAGAATATCATATCTTCATGAGTAAAACGCTCGTAATCATTAAATGTACGCTCACCTAAAACAAATAAAATTTGAGGATTACCTTCTATATCATGTTTCTGTATTATTAATCTTTCGACCTTTTCTTGGTAATACTTACGCAATAAAATAGAAAATGCAATTATACCATCTTTATTTTCATAAGGTATAAGTAAATCATTATAACCAGGTGGAAGCTTTGTTTTGCAGGAAACAATACCTTTTCCATATTGTATTTTAGTTTTCCTATTGTATTTCTTTTTATCAGGGAAAAGAGAATGTATAATTTTGGTATTTTTGTATGTAAGTAAATGATATTTCTCTACATTCCCATCAATAAATGAATACTCTCCTGTATATTTATCAAATACATCAGGACGGTTATTTTTAGTCTTATTTTTATTTTCAACATCGAATATAGCATCTGCTACTTTAACAAAATCAATAGCAGGCATCATATTTGGGTGAAATTTACTTGGCTTATCCAATCTCAAAACTTGCATTTCATTTTTTATCCAATAGTTTTTATATGAAAAGAATCCATGCCGATTATTTAGGTGGGTAAACCCTGTATCTTCATTTCCCTGAGTAACTATTAACTGATTATTTTTAGATATAGTGATGATAGTTTTTTTATTAGAGTTTCCTGAAATCACATGTGTGTCTAAATATAAATCAATGTTTTTTTTAGCTTCTTCTATTATTTCTTGTTGTTCTTTTATTGTAAATAATCTTTCCATGTTCATTACAGGTATTGCATTAAGAACAAATATAATTTTAATTTTTCAAATATGGTTATATTCATGGCCTGCGTATCCGAGACAGAAACGATTGAGACGTATCCCGAGGCCACCCTTTATATACAGGCCATGGTTACTTGTATATATTCCTGTTCGAAAAAAAATGAAAAAAATTTCAGAATTTTGAAATAACACATTAGACCAAAAGTAACGGTTTCGACCTATCCTATAGCTTGGTATAGTGCCGTTATTTACTAAGTTTTGTGGGTCAGCGGATTTTCCTGGTTGATAAGCCTTGTCACGTATCACGAATATAGCATCGCTAGTCTGTACATAAAGAACTTAATATCTCCACGCCTCTGAATTGACTTCTGAGCGCCTTAATTTTAGCGTTGAAAGATTCAGCCGAAGCATTCGTGAGTCTTTCATTGAAATAGTTAATGATTGTTTGATTGTGATTTTCAAAGGTGTCCAATACCCGATTGAGCCCGGTTTCTCCAAACTTTTCTACTTCATTATACCACTTGGCAAGTAGCAGTCTTGCTGAATCAGCCTTAATCTGTTTGTTAAATATTTGAGTCAGCCCAATAGAGAGTTCATATCCTTGTTTGAGTTTAGGATAGGCCTCGAATAAGATTTGTGCCCGGATTTTTTGCTGTTCATTCCATTTAGAAAAGTGCTTAAGAACGATATGCTTAGAGCGTGCCATAATCTGTGGCATAGTTTCACCGTTACTCATCCTTGTTGGTTCCCATGGCTCCAGTGAACACCCCTGTTGTTTAGCTTCCTTGCGTTTTTCCCTATATTCCCGGATAGCCTTATTCTCTGCATCAAGCACCTCCCAGCGATATTTTACCCGAATCTGGTCAACGGCTTCATTCATCAGCTGTTGCACAAGGAAACGGTCGTTTATCAGCTCGGCTTTAGGAAAGGAACGGCGTGCTGTCAGCATCATAGCCGAGGATAGGTCAGTAGTTACGCTTTTAACCTGAAGACGTTTATGGCGTGACATCTTCTTGAATGCTCTTATCACAGTCTCGCTGGATACACCACGCACCATAGCCACAAGGGAATGCTCCCGACCATGAGCGGCTTTATTGGTTAATATCGTGTAGACTTCACCATTGCTCATGCAAGTTTCATCCAAACTCAGATCAGCACCCAGATTCTCTTCAAACAATGTGTATTCTTCGGCATGATCTAACTGTTCCCAAACACGATAGTCACTAATGACTTCTTTGTACTGTTTGCGAAGCCTCTGACCGTTCAAACCGTTTCGGGCAGCAAGAGTACTTATGCTTACAGGTGTACTTTCAATCTCCCTCTTTTAAAAAAGCCACGAACTCTGCGTTCAGGCGAGTGTGGTCATGTTCTGACAAATCCCAGTCATAACTAAAGATAGCACCCGAATCATGGTCGAGCCATTTGCGCTTGCGAACATGCAGGTAAGTAGCACGACCACGAATAGGAAAGTCCTGAATCGAATGGTAAGAGCCAAAGCCGTAGGCTACAACTTTATTATTGTACTTATCTTCACGCAATTGTACTTTCTTCTCTTCAAGCCAGATATCAAAACGAGTATCAGACTTCTCAAAATTGACAATGTCAAAATTGTCTATCAAAACAGCGGGGAGTATAGCTCCTAACAACTTCTCGGGATTCATGCACACAAAGATAAGCTATATTCGTGATACGTGACAAGGCTTATCAACCAGGAAAATCCGCTGACCCAGTTTTGTATGTTTGATACGCTACATTGATAGAAGCCTGATCTCTTTAAGATATGTTGGCTCACCCCTTAAAGTTGTGGAGTTAGAAAAAAGGGAGTAGTTTTGCTTTATGGAAACAGGCTACGAACTATTATTACCCGCTGGTATACTGACTTA
>NZ_QVMQ01000046.1:0-11007 GCF_010501105.1 Dysgonomonas sp. 511
GGGGGCTTGGAATAAGAAAAACAAAACTCGACTGCTGAAAATCAGTAGCCGAGCAATATTTTTTTATCTTTAGAGAGTTTTACCGGACAGCAATAATTTATTATCAATCATTTATATCGGTATTCAATCAATAATGAATCAAAGGTCCATTAAAAAAAGTAACACATGTAACACCTTTTAGCTATTTTTTCAGTGTTACTTTTCTTTAGATACAAGTAAACAAGATATGAGGCACAAGCTCATATTTTACCAGAAACCAACTCGTTAACTCGTCTACCGGTTTCTTGTATCTCTCTAAAAAGTAACAAAGGTAACACCTTTTAGCTGTTTTTCCATTGTTGCTTTTTCGCCGGCAGATAACTCCGCCTGCATACTAAAGATAAAGATATACGGATAAAATAGCAAAAGAAAAGCGAAAATCAAATTATGAATTTCCGCCTTTACATCTATAAGTAAATAAATACCTTATTATTTCCCTATTTCTCTACAGTAAGGTCTACCACCTCCGCATCAGGTGCGTTTTTCACTACCGATGCTATGCCGTTATCGCGTCCGGCAACGCTCTCGTACATTTCGCTTGTACCTATTATTTGCCCGTTGCTTGCTTTCAGGTTGAAGTATGGTTTGCCGTTCTTAGCTTCCAGTTTATCGAAACGCGATTCTATCTGGCTGTTTTTCTTTACCGATTCTATACCGTTTTTGCAGTTATCTTTCGTAGTATAACCTTCGCTGGTAAGTATCACCTGTCCGTTAGTAGCTTTCAGATCGAACTGGAACTCTCCGTTCTTTCTCTTTTTGATTTCAAATTTTCCCATTTTTAGTCTTCGATTTTTAATTCAGTTTGTATTAAATAAAAACGCAATTTAACAATAAAATGTTTATCTCATATATCCTTTTTCATATAAAAACATCTTTTTTAGGGAAAATAAAACATCCGCCCTGCACTCCTTCTATATTTTTCATTCCAAGGTCTTCGATATCTTGTCTATATTCAGGCTGCGTGCCATAGCATCGAATATTTCCTTATATGTACCGTTCTGGTGATATATTTCGTCGTGAGTGCCGCTTTCCACCACCCTGCCGTCTTTCATTGCATATATCTGGTCGGAGTCGATAATCTGCGATATACTGTGCGATATGATAATCACCGTACGGTCTACCTTTATGGCATCGAGGCTGTTTTTTATTTGCTCGGTAGACACTGCATCGAGGCTGGCGGTAGGCTCGTCGAGGAAGATGACCGGCGGATTTTTCAAAAACATACGCGCTATAGCTATCTTCTGTTGTTGCCCTCCGGACAATGCCAACGCCGAGGTCTGGTATCCGTTTTCGAAAGCTACGATCTGGTCGTGGATGTATGATTTCTTGGCTGCTTCGACAACCTCTTCGAACGTAGCGCCGGGCTTTCCGTAACGGATATTTTCTTCTATCGTACCGTTGAATATATGGTTTTTCTGCAAAACCAACCCTATATTCTCGCGCAAGTAAGCTGTATCGTATTTGTCGAGCGAAACCCCATCGAGCAATATCTCGCCCGAATCGGGAGTATAGAATTTGTCCAGAAGGTTTATCAATGTGCTTTTCCCGGCTCCCGACAAGCCGACAAGAGCGGTCACCTGCCCGGGTTTTATCACCATATTTATATCATGCAGGGTTTGCACATCATTGTCGGGATAAGTGAAATTGATATGGCTTATTTTAAATTCCCCATGAATGGCTGCGGGTCTATATTCCCCCGATTCTTCTGTCTGATGATCGGCATTGAGTATATCGAAGAACCCTTCGGAGTATATAAGGGCGTCGTTCATCTGGTCGTAGATGCGATGCAACTGGCGGATAGGCGCCGATACGTTGTTGAACAGAAGGATGTGGAACATGATAGCACCTATCGTCATCTGGCCGGTAAGCACCAGATAGGCAGTAAGTATGATGATGAGTACGACTCCAATCTGCTCGACAAAGCTTTTCAGCCCATCGAACAGGAAGCTCAGTTTGCGGGTCTTCATCTGGGCGTCGGTCAGGTTGTTTTGCAACGCCATTTGCTTGTCGCTCTCGATATTCTCCCTTATAAAAGACTTGATAACTGTAATAGACTCCAGAATGCCTAGTATGCCCTGGCTTTTATTCTCTCTTAGTTCCCTTATTATGCGCCTTGTCCCACTCATTTTCACAGCTTGCCTGCGGCTCACCTCATAATAGATGGGTATGACACACAGGCCGACCAAGCCTACGTAGAAGTTGGCATTGAACATCATTATCAACGCAACGATGGAGTTGGCAAACAAGGGCAGGATATCTATAAAGAAGTTCTGCACAAGGCGGGTCAGGCTCTCCACTCCCCTGTCGATACGCGTTTGCAATTTGCCGGGCTGGTTGCCGCCCGATGTGTAAAATGCCAGTTTGTAGGTAAGTATCTTATCAATAACGGATTGAGCAAGGTCTTTGGCTACGTATATCCTTAGCTTTTCTCCATAGAATTTTTGTCCGAATTGTATAAACGAGTTGACTATTTCTTTTCCGATAAGGATGATCGAAATCGTTATCAGTATCGACAACCCTTCAGCCAGCCCTTTGTGGGCTTCTACCAACCCATTTATTTCGTCGACCGTATATCTCAGCACCCAGGCATTTACCTGTGCAGTGAGCGAGCCTATCAAGGTGAGTATAAGCGTAAGCACTACCAGCCAGCGATAGGGGTACACATAAGGTTTTATATTTTTGAAAAGCTGATACAACGACATCTTATAGTGGTTTTATATATTACAAATCAGTAGCCGAAAAAAGTAACAAAAGTAACACAATTTACATGTTTTTTCAATGTTACTTTTTTCGTGCCGCGGCATTGCCCCAAAGTCCTCGAGGGGGCTTATATAGATAAAGTTCCAGGAATATAATTACACAAAACATTTTGGGGATAACTGAAACCGATTACCGATCGACACAAACTATAACCTTTTATCCCTCAAAATGTTTTTATGCCCGCTTGCATTTTTTCTCAAAAAAAGTAAAACAGCCTTATTTGTACAGTAAAAATATGCAGAGTTGCTTAGCCATATCGGGCAATTGTTTTTGCCACTGGCTTATCGTTTTAGTTTTTATGTATTCGTTTTCGCAGGTTATATTCATGGCAATACAAAGCTTTGTGCCCGGTTTGCAGTTACGGATGATATCTTCTACCAGCTTTTGATTCCTGTAAGGGGTTTCTATAAATATCTGGGTCTGCTGATCGTGGTAGATACAATTCTCCAGCTGCTTAATTTTCTTTACACGTTCCGAAGCATCTACAGGCAAATATCCCTGAAAAGCAAAGCTCTGCCCGTTGAAGCCCGACGCCATAAGCGAAAGCAAAATAGATGAAGGCCCTACCAGCGGCACCACCCGATAGCCCCGGCTTTGGGCTATGGCAACAATATCGCTTCCCGGATCGGCTACAGCCGGGCAACCGGCCTCGGATATGATGCCGATATGAAAACCTTCTTTTATGGGGTGTAGGAAAGTATCCAGACGGTTGCGGTCGGTATGCTTATTCAGCTCGTAGAAAGTAAGTGCATCTATGTCGATATCACGGTCTACCTTTTTCAGGAAACGCCGCGCCGAACGTATATTCTCTACAATAAAATGTTTGATTTGCAGTATAACTTCGCGGTTGAAAGGAGGGATAACCCTTTCTATACTTGTTTCGCCCAGTGTTACGGGTATAAGATACAACGAACCTTGTGTAATTGAATTATCAGTTTTTTCTTTCATATAAATACATCGTTCTTCCGCCTTCGTTCATTTCCTGTTGTCTGATTGTATAATTCCGGCTAAGTGCAGGAAGATTGAAGAAATAATCGAAATTGTAACCGCCCTCCGACAGAATTATAAAATGTGCTTGTTTTTCTTCTATATACCTTGTCTGCTCGTCTCTCATGTCGGGATATATATCGTAGGCCAGGTTAGGAGACATCGAATATTTCAGGTGGGGAACAATGTTCAATCCTGTAAATATCGAATTGAAAGAATCGAGATTGAGATTGAGCAAAGTAGGGTCTTTTTCCTGTCCCACAATCTTTGTATATCTAGTCAATATAGATTCTTTTTTGTTTCTCCCCAATAATTCGTTTATCTGATAACCGAAAAAGTTCTTCTGCCCTATACCCCATATCAGAGCGACGGCTGCAAATATAATATAAAATCGCCGTTTATCCTCTACTTTGACGAAACGCGCCAATACAATAAAGCCCGTCAGCCCATATATATAATACGGAATGGAATAATAATAAATAAAAGACGGTGTAACGAATATGGCACAATACAATGCAAAAAAAGACAATATAAGAGCAATACGCCCGAAGGTATTCTGAATATACTTAACGGGGAAATATATAGCACCCGTCAGTATCAGCAGGAATGGGAACGTATCGAACCGCAGCCGCAGGTAGAAAGACGTCGCTATCCGCTCTGCAATCTCCATCGGCGAACCTACATTGGCATACTGCCTGTTGAGGACTATATAGATGTCCCAGGCTTCGCTCAGTGCCCCATTCACCAGCAAATACAGGCTGATAGGCAGGGCTACGACTGCTACACCGCATATAAATGCTCCTGTATTTTGCAATATATTCTTATTTTCTTTTTTATAAAGCAAATATGCGAACAACCCCAACAAAGGGAAAAACCAGAATATTGCCAGATTTATTTTGGTAAACAATGTCAGCGCAAACATTATGCCGTGCAGCAGCATATCGACCGGACGGTGTTGCCCTCCTTCTTTATCTTTGAAGTAACGAATAAAAACAAATAAGCTGATGCACTGGAAGATGGCGATAAACTCTTCTGCCGAACCGCCCTGACCTGTATGTGTAAGCATAAATACAGGAAACAGCAAAGCTACGGCAAATGCATTTACCCTGACAAGAAACAGCCTCGCTGTATAAAATGCAGCAACAGCCATCGTAAACCAAAGCAGGGATTGTATGATGTACAAACCGAAGAACGAAGCATTGGAAATAAGATATCCCAAACCATATATAACGAATATAAGCGGACCTTTGTGGTCGAATGTTTCGGTATATAGGGTTTGCCCGTTGAACATCGCCTTTCCTACATTGAAGTACAAATTGACATCTGCCCAATCGTTAATCGGATATAGGGGAGACATGGCAGTACAAAAAAGTTGCAATACGAAAACATAGCCCAATAGGGAAAAGAGTAGTTTTCTTTCGTCTGATAATGCCATAGTTTAGTGTTGCTTATAAATTTAAAAATCCCCCGTAATCATTCATTCCCCTTTGGGCGAAACCCCTCCTGCAAAGTATGTCCGCGCGAAGTTACTGTCCTGATATCGGGGCCACGGCTATGGGCTTTCAATGTATCGAGAGAAGTAACCGGCAACTTGTCGTAACCGCCCAATCCCCGTATGGTATCGGCCGTAATATAGATGGTGACATCGCCCATCGGGTATTCCGAAAATTGGGTAGGGATATGCCTTGCTTCGGCCTGATCTATCGAGCCATATGGCATATAAAGAGCCGAAAACATAGATTTTCGCCCTTCCAGTACCGATGTGGGATATAATAGTTTGTAGAAATTGTAAATCCTTTTGAAAGAAGACAATAACATCAACGATGCAAATAAGATGAGGGTAATACGACCAAACTTCGGACAATATTTATCTTTCGTGAAAACAAATACAGACAGCAACAGGAAAGCCATGCCGAAAAATGCGCCGTTGGCAAAACGGAAATCGGGAGCCATTGCATACCAATAGACTGCGTAGGCAAACAAAGCAATATACATCAAATAATGGCTTGCCGGCAAGTATTTTTTCTTTATCGTCTTATAAATAACGCCAAATGGAGAGATAAGGGTAGCGGCAACCATCACCATCATTATCAATACGCTCAATATAAACAACTTATTATTCATAAACCCATCGCCCATAAAATAGCGGAAAGTGATGAAATCGCGAAAGTTGCCATGTGCAAAGACCTGCAAACTCCACGACTCGAACTCAGCCACTGCTTTATCGAGTTTCCAGTCGAACGAGAAAACATCTATCTCCGGAAGAGGGTAGAATAAATATCCTGTAATAATAATTGTACGAATAATCCAGGGAACAACAACCAACAAAGCCAATAGTGTAAACACCGAAAACACCCTGAAATCCTTCTCCTTAAGCAACCAGACAAATATGCCTATAGCTACAATACATATCGGAGCCGACGATACCTTAAAAGTAAATAAACTGACAGGGATGATAAAATAAAGCAAACGGCTGTCGCGAAACATATCGGGATATAATACCAGACGGGCGGCCAGATAGAAAACAAAGGTATTGGGAATAATATCGGTCGACGAATCGCAGATATAATCTACATTGACAGCAAAAAAGAGGAAGAACAAGATAAGCAGAACCACTCTTTTTATTTCGAAATTGCTCCTGACCAGTTCTACGAATATCCACAGCATCAGCAGGACTATGGGCACGGACTGGAATGTATATATGGCTTCGCCCAAAATAAAGCGAAACGTAAAAATAGCACTGACCAGCAGGAAGTTGGAATTGAAACCGAAACGGCTCTCCAGGTTTGCAAGTCCGGGAACTACGGCATAGTCTTCGTTCCAGTGTATATTCTGGTAATGGTAATATGCTGCATCGAATACGTGCGAAGCCCAACTCAAATAGATAAGCAGTGCAAATACAGGAATAGCAAGCAACAGCTTTTGACTGTTCGAAAAGGTATTATTCACTCTTTCGAACCGTGCAATAAAGGCCTTTAAGCGGTCTTTATTTACTATCCAGTATATGACAGCTATAAGGATAAAGGCAAGCAGCATATAGTGATTGGAAGGCAGCCAGAGGGATGTCAGCGACAATATAGCAGCTATAAGGCACGTCCCCAGCAGGAAGGTATCCATTGCATTATACTTCTCGTCCAGATGGCTCAATTTGCCTACCAGATGTACGAGCATGCTGCCAAAGGAAAGAACAACAAAGGATATGATAATCCAAGATATAAATACTACAACCATCCCTTTCCGGTTAAAACATAAAAGGAGAGCATTACCTCAATAACCGCCCTCCTTTTCTTTATAAACAATCAATATATCATCAACCGCTTATGCGTCTATTTTGGCATAAGTGGCGTTTTCTTCAATAAATTCGCGGCGAGGCGCTACATCTTCACCCATAAGCATAGAGAAAATATGATCGGCTTCGGCTGCATTCTCTATTGTCACCTGGCGCAATGTGCGATGTTCAGGGTTCATAGTGGTTTCCCATAGCTGCGAAGCGTTCATTTCTCCAAGACCTTTGTAGCGTTGGGTATGTATCGCATTCTCGTCACCGTCGGCATATTTGTCGATAAATGCGCGGCGTTGGCGGTCGTCCCAGCAATATTCTTCCACCTTTCCTTTACGGCAGAGGTATAACGGAGGCGTTGCTATATATACATATCCTTTTTCCAGAAGGGCTTTCATATGGCGGAAGAAGAACGTAAGTATCAGTGTAGCAATGTGGCTACCGTCTACGTCGGCATCGGTCATGATTACCACCTTGTGATAACGGAGCTTGTCGAGGTTCAGTTCTTTCGAATCATCTTCCGTACCTATCGTTACGCCCAGTGCTGTAAATATATTCTTTATTTCATCGCTTTCGAACACCTTGTGAGGCATGGCTTTTTCCACATTCAGTATCTTACCTCTCAATGGCAGTATAGCCTGAAACATACGGTCGCGCCCCTGTTTGGCTGTACCTCCCGCCGAGTCTCCTTCGACAAGGAATATTTCGCAATTCGATGCGTCTTTGCTCGAACAGTCTGCCAGTTTTCCCGGCAGCCCACCTCCTGTAAGCGGAGATTTACGCTGCACCATTTCGCGAGCCTTGCGAGCTGCGGCACGGGCTGTAGCGGCAAGGATAACTTTCTCAACTATAGTTTTAGCTTCTTTCGGATGCTCTTCGAGATAAAAACCTAATGCTTCGCCTACAGCTTGGTCTACAGCTCCTATAACTTCATTATTCCCTAATTTTGTTTTGGTTTGCCCCTCGAACTGAGGTTCGGCAACCTTGATAGAAACAACTGCCGTAAGTCCTTCGCGAAAGTCGTCTCCACTGATTTCCACCTTTACTTTTTCGAGCATTTTGGTGTCTTCCGCATATTTTTTCAATGTACGCGAAAGTGCCCGGCGGAAACCGGTAAGGTGTGTACCACCTTCTATGGTGTGTATATTATTTACGTATGAATAAACATTCTCGTTGTAAGAAGTATTGTATGTCATTGCCACTTCGACCGGAGTTCCCTGCTTTTCGGTAGTAATATGTATTACATCGCTGATAAGGGCTTCTTTCGAAGCATCTATATAGCGTACAAATTCTTCCAGTCCTTTTTCGGAATAGAATGTATCGCTACGGAACGAACCGTCTTCTTTCTTCTGGCGTTGGTCTGTAAGCGACAGGCGTACTCCTGCATTCAGGAACGCAAGTTCGCGCAAACGCGAAGCCAATGTGTCATATTTATATTCAGTAACAACAAATATCGTATCATCGGGCTTGAAAGTAATAACAGTACCTGTATCTTTCGACTCCCTTGTTTTTTCTACTCCTGTAAGTGGCTTTCCGCAAGAATATTCCTGCACATAAACATAGCCTTGTTTATGCACCTCGGCCTTTAGATAGGTAGATAAGGCATTCACACAAGACACACCAACACCGTGAAGCCCCCCCGACACCTTATATGTTCCTTTATCGAACTTACCTCCGGCGTGGAGGACTGTCAACACGACTTCGAGTGCCGATTTATTTTCTTTTGGCATAATATCTACAGGGATACCACGCCCGTTATCTTTTACCGATATGGAATTATCTTCGTATATAGTTACCTGAATATCGTTGCAAAATCCGGCGAGTGCTTCATCTATAGAGTTGTCAACGACTTCATATACCAGATGGTGTAATCCTTTTTCGCTTATATCACCGATATACATTGCCGGCCTTTTCCTTACGGCCTCCAAACCTTCAAGCACCTGAATGTTTTGCGCCGAGTAAGACTCACTTGCAATTTTTTGTTTCTCTGTCATGTTCGTATATTTCTATTTTTGAGGCGAATAACCGCCACTTGTTTTGCGTCTAAAAATCTAACAAATATACGCATTTTTCTTCTAAAAAACAAGAAAGAATCGCATTGATAATGGTCGCGTTTTCGTATGAAAAACAAGATTATTTCAATAATATAATTACCATCTTTTAGAAAAAATGTTGATAAACTTTTTTACTTTTAGCGAAAGTTTGTATTCCTTATATTTCTTATCCGAAATAAAGCCGTATTTATGCTGTATCATGTAGTAATCGGCATAGAAGTCGAAGAAAGAAGATGATATGCCTCCCAACAGGAAATTGGAAACAACGACATCTACTTCTTCCAGATTTACCCCCTGCGACACGCACCGGCAAATGAAGTCGTAATCGGCCAATACCCGCACCGACAAATCGTATGCCCCGTATTTTTTATACACGGATTTGGACACAAATAATGTAGAATGAGGCAGTACACTTTCCGAAAGGAAAGCAGCTCCCCGGCGATGAACATTAAACACTTTGCCATCTTTCCATACCCGTTCTATTCCCGAAAGCATGCTGTTCAGTCTGTCTGTTTTACCATCGGAAAACTTATTCCACATCACTTCCAATGCATTATCTTCGTACCAGTCGTCGGAATTGGTTATGCCCACCAGTTCGCCTTCAGCCAAAGCGACGCCCTTATTCATGGCATCGTAAACGCCATTATCAGGTTCGCTGATTATCCTTACATTTATACCTCTTACTTCGAATTGGGGTATATAACTGCGTATCGTCGCGATAGTATTATCTTTCGACACACCATCTATAATAATATATTCGAAGTCGGTAAATGTTTGCCTTAACAGGGCATCTATCGTGCCGTGTATTGTTTTTTCGGAGTTATAAGTAGGAGTTATAATAGAAATCTTTGGCATAGCAATTTATTTATAATAATGTACAAAGATAGTGTAAGCATGTCGATTCCATCTATTATGGATACACAAATTTAATTAATCCTCCAGATAAAAAAAACGGCATGTAGTACGGTAAGTTTCATCAGTCAGGTCTTCCGCATCCCTATCTAAAACATGGGCTATTTCCTCCAACATATGTACCAGATATTTAGGCTCGTTTCTGCCATCCCTTGGCTTATCGGGCATATTCCTCGGCGTTAGAAACGGCGCATAAGATTTACACCTATATCTATTGTTTTCATTGTTCTTTTTTTGCTTGTTTTTTGATTTCCCTTAGTCTGTTTTTCAATAAAAATGCCCATAAAATACCGGAAAGGAAGCCTGACAGATGCCCCTCCCATGAGATGCCTTCTTCTCCGGGAAACATCCCGTATATCAGCCCGCAATATAAAACAGCAACTACAACAGCGACTATTACCAACTTTATATTACGGCTAATTATGCCGCCAAATACGAGGAATGAAGCCAATGCATATATGACCGAACTTGCTCCTATATGCCATGCCGGACGCCCGACCAGCCATAGCGTTATGCCGGAGGTTATCCATAATAATGGGAGTATATATCCGGACTTCCGCCCATAGAAGAAGAATAATGCAACTAGCAATATAAATAAGGGCAATGTATTAGCGATAAGATGCTCCCAGTTTCCATGCACAAAGGGGGAGAACAAAATGCCAATAAGCCCGTCAGATTCGCGGGGATAGATACCCAAGAAGAAGAAATCGAGATGGAATAAATGTTCTACAATGGCAACAATCCATATTACGAGGACTATTATAATCGTCAGTTCGATTGAAGCTCTTAGCTTTCCAAAAAATTCTTTCATAGTATATTTATAACAAAAAAAAAGACCCATTAGAATTATTATCTAATGAGTCTTTTAATATTAAAAAAAACGGCGGTAACCTACTCTCCCACTTTTACGCAGTACCATCGGCACGACCGGGCTTAACTTCTCTGTTCGGAATGGGAAGAGGTGGAACCCCGGTG
>NZ_QVMQ01000046.1:11127-13873 GCF_010501105.1 Dysgonomonas sp. 511
TTCAACTCACTCGAAGAAAGCGTGCGGGCAATTAGTACTGCTCGGCTATGACATTACTGCCTTTACACCTGCAGCCTATCAACGTTGTAGTCTACAACGACCCTTAGTGATATCTTATCTTGCGGCCGGCTTCGTACTTAGATGCTTTCAGCACTTATCCGATCCGCACTTAGCTACCCGGCAATGCTCCTGGCGGAACAACCGGTGAACCAGCGGTGCGTCCAACACGGTCCTCTCGTACTAGTGTCAGATCCGCGCAAATATCATACGCCCACGATAGATAGAGACCGAACTGTCTCACGACGTTCTGAACCCAGCTCGCGTGCCACTTTAATGGGCGAACAGCCCAACCCTTGGGACCTGCTCCAGCCCCAGGATGTGACGAGCCGACATCGAGGTGCCAAACCATTCCGTCGATATGAGCTCTTGGGAATGATCAGCCTGTTATCCCCGGAGTACCTTTTATCCTTTGAGCGATGGCCATTCCATACTGAAACCACCGGATCACTATGCTCTAGTTTCCTACCTGATCGACTTGTGGGTCTCTCAGTCAAGCGTGCTTATACCATTACACTCTACTGACGGTTACCAATCGTCATGAGCACACCTTTAGAAGCCTCCGTTACTCTTTTGGAGGCGACCACCCCAGTCAAACTACCCACCATACACTGTCCTCGCTTAAAGCGGGTTAGACGCCAAACAATTAAAGGGCCGTATTTCAAGGGTGACTCCACAAATACTGGCGTACCTGCTTCATTGTCTCCGGCCTATCCTACACATCAAGTGCCCAACGTCAATGTAAAGCTATAGTAAAGGTTCACGGGGTCTTTTCGTCCCATCGCGGGTAATCGGCATCTTCACCGATACTACAATTTCACCGAGATCACAGTTGAGACAGTGGGAAGATCATTACACCATTCGTGCAGGTCGGAACTTACCCGACAAGGAATTTCGCTACCTTAGGACCGTTATAGTTACGGCCGCCGTTTACTGGGGCTTCAATTCAATGCTTCTCCTTGCGAATGACATCTCCTCTTAACCTTCCAGCACCGGGCAGGTGTCAGACTGTATACTTCTTATTTCTAATTTGCACAGCCATGTGTTTTTGATAAACAGTTGCCTTCCCCTATTCTCTGCGGCCACCATTGCTGATGGCACCCTTTATCCCGAAGTTACAGGGTCATTTTGCCTAATTCCTTAACTGTGAATCGCTCGAGCGCCTTAGTATATTCTACCCGACTACGTGTGTCCGTTTACAGTACGGTTGCTTAATAAATATGTTTAGCGGGTTTTCTTGGCAGTATGATTACCTGTATTTCTACGCTCCACATGGGATTGTAGTACTTTCAGTTTCGACTCTGGTTGCGGATTTGCCTACAACCATCTACGTCTACAGCCTTCAACCATCTATTCCGTCAGATGGCAACAGTGTCACTCCTGCGTCACCGCATCACTCTATTGAGCAGTACCGGAATATTAACCGGTTCGTCCATCGGCATTGCCGTTCGGCTTAGCCTTAGGGTCCGACTTACCCTGATCCGATTAGCGTTGATCAGGAAACCTTAGTCTTTCGGCGAGGGGGTTTCTCACCCCCTTTATCGTTACTTATACCTACATTTGCTTTTCTATATGCTCCAGAGTTCCTTACGAAACGCCTTCGACGCTATACAGAATGCTCCCCTACCGATAATATTTATCCCATAGCTTCGGTAACATGTTTATGCCCGATTATTATCCACGCACGACCACTCGACTAGTGAGCTGTTACGCACTCTTTAAATGAATGGCTGCTTCCAAGCCAACATCCTAGCTGTCTTAGTAGTCATACTTCGTTAAATTCAACTTAACATGTATTTGGGGACCTTAGCTGATGGTCTGGGTTCTTTCCCTCTCGGACATGGACCTTAGCACCCATGCCCTCACTCCCGAGTATATCTTCTGCCCATTCGGAGTTTATCTGGACTTGATAGGCGGCGAAGCCCTCGCATCCAATCAGTCGCTCTACCTGACAGAAGTATTAACCTCGAGGCTGCACCTAAATGCATTTCGGGGAGTACGAGCTATCTCCAAGTTTGATTAGCCTTTCACCCCTACCCTCAAGTCATCCGAAAACTTTTCAACGTTTACCGGTTCGGTCCTCCAGTTGGTGTTACCCAACCTTCAACCTGCTCAAGGGTAGATCACTTGGTTTCGCGTCTACTACCTCTGACTATGGCGCCCTGTTAAGACTCGCTTTCGCTTCGGCTCGGTACGTCGTCGTACTTAACCTTGCCAGAGACAGTAACTCGTAGGTTCATTATGCAAAAGGCACGCCGTCACAGCTAATGCTGCTCCGACCGCTTGTAGGCACATGGTTTCAGGGTCTTTTTCACTCCTCTGTTCGAGGTGCTTTTCACCTTTCCCTCACGGTACTGGTTCACTATCGGTCTCTCAGGAGTATTTAGCCTTACGGGATGGTCCCCGTGGATTCAAACAGGATTTCTCGTGTCCCGCTCTACTCAGGAGTCTGCTAGGCTTCGATAAAGAGTCGTATACGGGATTATCACCCTCTCTGATTGTTTGTTCCAAAACATTCTACTTCTTTATCTTCTTGCCACAGTGCAGTCCTACAACCCCAGTATTGCCTAAACAATGCTGGTTTGGGCTTGTCCCGGTTCGCTCGCCACTACTTCGGGAATCACTTTTGTTTTCTTTTCCTCAGGGTACTTAGATGTTTCAGTTCCCCTGGTTAGCTTCATGCATTGCA
>NZ_QVMQ01000046.1:14002-20972 GCF_010501105.1 Dysgonomonas sp. 511
TTGTAAATGAAAAATTAAAAATGAAAAATTAAAAATGCTTTTATTGTTCGTTTTTAATCTCTTTTTTACTTTTGTGGAGAATAACGGATTCGAACCGTTGACCCCCTGCGTGCAAGGCAGGTGCTCTAGCCAGCTGAGCTAATCCCCCGGAGGTTGATGAAAAATATAAAGTGAAAAGTGAAAAATATAAGGACATGCCTTATCTTAATATATTTCCCGTTTCTCGTTCCTTATTTTTCACTTCGCTGCCGTTGCAGCGATGTAGTCCCAGGCAGAGTTGAATATTTTTTTCATCACTATATAAGAATAAAAAACTACCTATCAGCCTTTTCCTATGGAATCCCCATGAAATGGGTGGTGTTGCTCAAAACATTTAAACTCCTATATATTTTAACGAAATATATATTTAATTTCTGTTCTTAACAGCTATCCTCTCTTGGTTAGCGGTTGCAAAAGTAAGGCTTTTTATTTTATCCGCAAGCTTTTTTGAAGAAAAAATTTTAATTTTATTGCAACGTATCATTGAGTCTTATATTAACAATTTAAAACACAATAATTTATGAAATATTCTCTTTAAATAGCATAAATGATAAATTTATAAAACAGTGGCATGAACTAGAAACACATACATCTAACAATCCTAATGAATATTTAATTTTACCAAGACAGTTATACCTCAATATGAAGTAAGTAAATCATGTTCTTTTAGCGAAAAAATTGCAAAAATAGATTTTTTAGCGTTTTCCAATTTTGCGATTATTTCACCAATCTTCTTCTCCCTCAATCCAAAATTGCAGCAAACTTTCTTTGTCAATATGAAAACAGTATTTTTCAGCCAAATATTCTAAGTTTTCATTTGTTTCCATAGTTATCCAACCATAATAACGGCTTAAACAGCAAAAGCGCTGTGCTTTATACTTTCCATCAGACGTTTTTTCAAATCTGAGTGTAAAATCATATGACTGTATCTTTAAAAATTGCTCTTCATCTCCCCAACCGTCTTCTTTGTCAAGATAACCTAAATATACAATTATTGAATTCTCTGTTTTGTCAATCAAATAATCCTTGACCGTTAAGTGTTTTTCCATTTCGCCATTAACTATTTCGATTTCATCTTGTGCTATGATTGACTTTAATATTTTCCTTAAAACAACTCGACCATCTTCAGGATATTCATAAATTTCAAACCCTTGGGGAATATTAACTAATAAATCAGACTCTTCATATTTTGTTTTGTCCTTAACAATATAAAAACGCTCTTTACCTAACTTCGTCGCTTTCGCAATAAAGTAATGAGGTTCCTTTTTTCTGTTGATGTATTCTAAAATCATATTATTATTTAGTAATATTTTCTCATTAGTGCCCACTAATGTTTTCAGCACATAAATGAAATACCCCGTCTGCCGTGTTGGAATCGGATATTCACGGATATGCTCAGGCTCCACTATCCGACACGCAAAAAAGAAACCCCTGCAAATAAATAATTTACAGGGGATTTCCTATTATTTATTGATTATTGCTAATCACCTTTTACTTCACTTCTTCAAAATCCACATCGGTAACATCTCCATTGTCACCTCCATTATTCTGGCCTCCAGATTGTTGTCCACCATCACTCGGGTTAGCTTGCTGTTGGTTGTACATATTCTGGCTCATTTCGTGAAGCAACTTTTGCATTTCCTCCATAGCTACATCTATTGCTGCAACATCTTGAGCCTTATGGGCATCTTTCAGTTTATTTAGAGCAGCTTCGATAGGAGCTTTTTGTTCGGCAGGAACCTTGTCGCCAAGTTCGCTCAATTGCTTTTCAGTTTGGAAAATCATCGAATCCGCTTGGTTGAGTTTGTCTATTCTTTCCTTTTCTTTCTTATCCGATTCTGCATTAGCAGCAGCTTCGTCTTTCATGCGTTGTATCTCAGCATCGCTCAATCCCGATGATGCTTCTATACGGATAGACTGTTCCTTACCTGTAGCCTTATCTTTTGCCGATACGCTCAATATACCATTGGCGTCGATATCAAATGTTACCTCTATTTGAGGTACACCACGTGGGGCAGCAGGTATGCCATCGAGGTTGAATACACCAATTTGCTTATTGTCTTTCGCCATCGGACGTTCACCTTGCAATACATTTATCTGTACCGAAGGCTGGTTGTCGGCAGCAGTAGAGAATGTTTCGCTTTTCTTGGTAGGGATAGTCGTGTTCGATTCTATCAGCTTAGTCATCACACCTCCCATAGTTTCTATACCCAGAGAAAGAGGAGTAACGTCGAGCAACAACACATCTTTCACTTCTCCGGTCAACACACCACCTTGAATAGCAGCCCCTACAGCAACTACCTCGTCAGGGTTTACTCCTTTCGAAGGTGCTTTTCCGAAGAATTTTTCAACTTCTGCTTGTATGGCAGGAATACGGGTAGAACCTCCTACCAGAATTACATCGTCGATATCGTTTGCGCTGAAGCCGGCATCGCTCAAAGCCTGACGACAAGGGTCGATACATTTGCGGATCAGGCTATCTGCCAATTGTTCGAATTTTGCACGAGTAAGCGTCTTTACCAAGTGTTTTGGTATGCCGTCAACCGGCATGATATATGGAAGATTAATTTCGGTAGATGTTGTGCTCGAAAGCTCTATTTTAGCTTTTTCAGCAGCTTCTTTCAATCGTTGAAGAGCCATAGGATCTTTACGAAGGTCTACACGCTCATCGTTAAGAAACTCTTCTGCCAGCCAGTTGATAATCACATTATCAAAATCGTCGCCACCGAGGTGAGTATCTCCATTTGTAGATTTCACTTCGAATACACCATCTCCAAGTTCGAGGATAGAAATATCGAATGTACCTCCCCCAAGGTCGAATACAGCGATTTTCATATCTTTATTCGCTTTGTCGAGCCCATAAGCCAATGCCGCGGCAGTAGGCTCGTTTACGATACGCTCTACTTTAAGCCCTGCTATTTCTCCGGCTTCTTTAGTAGCTTGACGTTGGGCATCGTTGAAGTAAGCTGGAACAGTTATAACCGCCTGAGTTACTTCCTGACCAAGATAATCTTCTGCTGTTTTCTTCATTTTCTGAAGTATCATTGCAGATATTTCCTGTGGAGTGTATAGGCGTCCGTCAATATCGACACGCGGCGTATTGTTGTCACCTTTTACTACTTTATATGGTACGCGCGGAACTTCCGGCTCTGCTTGAGTCCATGTTTCGCCCATGAAACGTTTGATAGAATATATGGTTTTTTCAGGATTGGTTATTGCCTGACGTTTTGCAGGGTCACCCACCTTACGTTCGTTGCCTTCAATAAAAGCTACTATCGAAGGAGTTGTCCTCTTTCCTTCATTATTAGCGATAACAATAGGTTCGTTACCTTCCAAGACTGAAACACATGAGTTTGTTGTTCCTAAGTCTATTCCAATTATTTTTCCCATTTTTATTTTTTAATTTATATTTATTATTTTGTTATTATTTCTTCATTTCTCCGACCCGGTTTCGGGCGGCAAAGTCTACTATTCAAATCTTGTGCCAAAACATAAAACAGTGTAACAAAAAAATAAAATATGACGATTTGGCAGAATCGTTATTTCAGTTCTTCAGGCTGAGTGCGCACCATTATTTATTAGCTTTCAATATACGTCCAATTCCAATGTGGCGGTGTATGGCATATGTTTACAATCTCTTCATTCTTATGTTTGCTATTGAGAATAAGGCTTTTGTCTGTTTTTATAGAAGAGAAAGGTATATAACGAAAAAAGGGCTTGTCCGACTTTTTGGACAGCCCCCAAATAAAAGAAAAACTTCTGTTCTTTTAGATAAAAACCAATCTGTGATATTTACTAACAGTTACTTAGAGCCTGTTTAAATTTTATAGCAGAACTTTTTTATAGCTATTTGACTCGCCTTCGCTTCGTCGATTTTCAATTTTAGATGGATTTTATGTGTTTTGCTCGCTGGTTTAGCGGGCTAAGCCGAGAACAAAACATTAAAAAGGCGCTAAAATTTAAACAGGCTCTTATGTAATTACCAAACTTTATTATTTGTCGAGCATCCGGCAAACTTCCTGATTAACTTTTCTTATCCTGCCTTCTTCCACTTTAATAACTTTCCGGTCGTAAGTCATTAATCCATTTACCTCTACTTCCACATCGGTAGTCTGGGTATATACAGCCGCAGAGAAACCCGCTTTGATAAGTTTCTTCAACTCTTCTGCATATTTTACATATTCGTCTGTTACTTCCTTAGCTGTCTGGAATTCAATATAGCCCCAGTTCTTATCTGTCTGCCACATATGGTCTTTCAAGGGTAACCCAATACCGCCATACTCGCCCAAAACAGTTGCCCTGTTGGCATCGTAGAGCCACAATTGTGGTCCCGGATAGGTGTGCAGGTCGAGCATATCACCTGTGCGATAGTGGTTGCCTCCGCTGGCAGGATTTACAAGGCGTGAAGGGTCATAATTTTTCGTCCATTCTGCCATTTCTTCTGTTTTGAATTGTCCCCAAGCTTCGTTGAACGGAACCCATACGGCTATACTTGGATAAGAGTAGAGGTAATCCATAATTTCTTTCCACTCCTTGCGGTAAGTAGCTTCCGATTTGCCCGAACGTACCAATTCTGTTCCGGTAAAATAGTTTCTTGCATCCCAATGAGGCGAACGGTCTCCGCTAGGCATATCCTGCCATACAATCATCCCCATACGGTCGCAATGCGTGTACCAGCGTGCAGGTTCCGTTTTTGCATGTTTACGGATCATATTATAGCCCCAGTCTTTTGTCTTTTTGATGTCGTAAACCAATGCTTCATCTGTAGGGGCGGTATATAGTCCGTCGGGCCACCAACCTTGGTCTAAGGGGCCGAACTGGAAATAGTCTTTATTGTTGAGCTGTAAACGTACAATGCCGTTCTCATCCCTCTGTGTAGAATATTTACGCATGGCAGCATAGCTCTTTACATTATCCTGAAGTTTTCCTTTTTCGTAGAGGTTGACTTCGAGATCGTAAAGGAATGGTGATTCGGGCGACCATAGTTTCATCGCAGGCACAGGGAGTTCTACTGCTTGTCCGGCTGCTACTTTGGCTTTTGATACTACCTTAGAGCCGTCTTTAAGTATAACTTCTACGATATCGCCGGCTTGTGTGTTGACGGTTTCCGCATCGACCGTTAATTTTTTAGAATCTATATCCGACAAGATGCGCAAGTTGTTAATATGCTTGCTGTTTACAGGTTCCAGCCACACTGTCTGCCAGATGCCGGAAACCGGGGTGTACCAGATGGCATGCGGATTGCTGTGTTGTTTTCCTACTGGTTGAGTTCCGTCGGTTGTCGGATCCCATACTTTTACTACCAATTTCTGGTTGCCGGACGTTAAGTAGGGAGTAACGTCAAAGCTGAAAGGGGCAAAGCCTCCGGTATGGCTTCCTATTTTCACATCGTTGATATATACTTCGGTCCTCCAGTCTACTGCTCCGAAATGAAGCAGGATTGTTTTGTCTTTCCAGTCGGAAGGAATAGAGAAGGTACGTTTATACCATAATTCGTTTTCTTTGTCCAGCCTTTTTTGTACACCCGAAAGACTGGATTCAACGGCAAAGGGAACCAAGATTTGTCCGTCATAGGCTGATGGCTCAATTTGCCCGATTGGTTTGATTGCATATTCCCATAGTCCGTTTAGATTAGACCATGCCGTGCGTTCCATAATAGGGCGCGGGTATTCGGGCAATACGTTGTTAACATCAATTTCACCAGCCCACTTTGTTTTAATTTTATCTCCGGCAGGCTTCCATTGTGAATAGGCGTGGGTACTGATAAAAATGGCAAGTAGTAATATTAGTTTTTGCTTCATTTGTTTAATTAGTTATTTGGTAGATATATACTAAATGGCTGATCCCTGTCTTTTACTATTAATTTACCGTCTACTACATCCAGTTCGGCTGCTTGTATGGATGAACGGCGTTGTTCGTAAGGAATATTCCCGTTCTTGTCCGGTTCTCCTCCCATGTGGCTTGTTCTTCCGGGATGCGTAAAGTAAAATATATACGCGTTATCACCGGTCACAACTACGTCGCCGTGCGCGCCGTTGGGAGTATCATCTGTGCGTTTACTTGGTCTGTCGAGAATACGGCCTTCCTGTTTCTTCCAGTTTATTAAATCATCCGATTGGTACACTGCCATACCACCCCATTCGTCGGTAATGAACCAGTAAGTATCTTTAAAACGGAAAGCTTTAGCCCCTTCATGCGGTTCATCGCTTACGGCAGGCGTAGTGTCTCCCTGCCAAGTAAAGAGGTCTTTACTGTCGGCAAATAGCGACTTACTATCCCACTTATACCACATACGCCATTTTCCGTTTGGCATTTTAATCAGCGTGGCATCAATGATATCTTCTTTTGGCAGTTTGGCAGGTCCTTCGCATTTCCAGTCCCACAGGTTTTTGCTGGTGTAGTGCATCATGGTAGCGGCTCCGGCCCAGTGGTTGCCAACACCCCTTATATAAGAGACAAACATATGATACACACCGTTGTGCAGAACGATATCGGGTGCCCAAAATGTATTTTTCCCTTTTTCGAATTCCAAATCCAATGTACCTCTGTAACGCCATGTTTTTCCGTTATCTTCGGAGTAAGCAATGCCGATTTCGTTTCCGTAACAAAAGGCTACGTCTGCTGTTTCTACATTTGCCCTGCGTTGGGTGTATAACATCCACCATGCCTCTTCGAAAGGGTTGTAAACTAAACAAGGGTCGGCTGCACCATCTGTAATAGGGTCGCGGTATAAAGGAGCAGGCGTATTTTGTGCTTGCACGAAAGAGGATGTAAGGCTGAAAAATAATAAGATAAAAATAAGTACTTTTTTCATGATTCATTTATTGATATTAAAAAGAGGGTGTGTCAAAAGTAAATTGACCTACCCTTTTTGTTTCATGCAGCCAGTTTATATTTCTCTTGGTTTTTATCAGCAATAGGATTCATAATA
>NZ_QVMQ01000047.1 GCF_010501105.1 Dysgonomonas sp. 511
GTTGGAGTCGTAGAACATAATCAGGTTGTCGAGCCCGAGGTGGCCGGCTGTACGGCCTGCACCTTGTGATATTTCTTCCTGGATGCCTCCGTCGGAGATAAAGGCATAGATAGTCTGGTTCATGCAGTCACCAAAGCGGTGTTTGAGGAACTTGGCTGCTATGGCTGCCCCTACTGCGAAGGTATGTCCTTGCCCGAGTGGACCGGAGGTGTTTTCGATGCCGCGGGTGAGGTCCCTTTCGGGGTGGCCGGGTGTTACGCTGCCCCACTGGCGGAAGCCTTGTAGGTCTTCGAGGGTGAATTTACCTGTCAGGCAAAGGGTGGAATAGAGCATGGGCGACATATGCCCGGGATCGAGGAAGAAGCGGTCGCGACCTTCCCAGAGCGGGTTTTCGGGATCATAAACCAAATACTCCGAAAAGAGTACGTTGATAAAGTCGGCGCCGCCCATAGCTCCGCCGGGGTGTCCGGAGTTGGCTTTTTCGACCATAGAGGCGGATAAAATGCGGATGTTGTCGGCGCCGCGATTTAATAAGGGGATAGTGTTCATTTCTTGTTCTTTTATATATTTGTTTTTGGTTTATTCAGATTTACAAAAGTAGAAAAATAAGACGGTATTTTACTTCAAAAAAGCAACGAATATGATATTGATATACGCCATAATATTGTTTTATTTACAATAAGTATTATTAGACAGGAATATTGTAATCCTTAAATAATCGCTGATATCGTTGTTTTATTGTCATTCATCTACCTGTTCTAAATTCACAGCAAGTCCGCCGGTCGAAGTTTCTTTATACAGGCTTGGCAAGTCGTGCCCCGTTTGTTCCATAGTGCGTACTACCTTGTCGAAATTGATAAGATGTTTACCGTCGGATAGCATAGCGAACGAACACGAATCCAATGCACGTGCAGCGGCAAAGGCATTTCGTTCGATACATGGTACCTGTACCAGTCCGCAAATAGGGTCGCAGGTTAAACCCAAATGATGTTCCAAACCCATTTCGGCGGCATATTCTATTTGCTGTGTAGAGCCACCGAACAACTGGCAGGCTGCTGCTGCCGCCATAGCACAGGCTACTCCTATTTCACCTTGGCAACCGACCTCCGCTCCCGATACGGAAGCATTATACTTTACAATATTACCAATCAATGCCGCGGTAGCTAATGCGCGCACTATTTTCTTATCGCTGAAATCGTGGTTCATTTTCAGGTGATATAGTACCGATGGCAATACACCACACGAGCCGCAGGTAGGTGCTGTGACAATCATGCCACCGCTCGCATTCTCTTCCGAAACTGCCAGAGCATAGGCATAAATCAACGCACGGCTTTTCATAGAGCCTTGATATCCTTTCGACTTGATATAATACATAGAAGCCTTGCGTTGCAATCCCAACCCTCCGGGCAAAAGTCCTTCTCCATCCAACCCACGGTGAATGGCGGCTTCCATAGTATTCCATACGCGTTCCAGATAGTGGAGTATATCCGTCCCTTCGGTATCTTCTACATACTCCCAGAATGTTTTCCCTGTTTGCTGACACCATGCAAGGATGGTTTTCATATTGGTTTTGTCGTATAGGGATTCTTGTCCGGTTATTTTATCTTCACCTTCCGAAAGGTCGCCCCCTCCTACACTATAAACTACCCATTCCTTTAATACGCTGCCATTGGCTAGAGCCTCGAATTTCATCCCATTGGTATGTACGGGCAGCACTATTCCGGGATGCCATATAATATCCACAGGCAGGGGCGCAAGCGTGTTTTCGATAGCAACATCGGTCATATGTCCTTTGCCGGTTGCTGCAAGGCTGCCATATAGCGTAACCCTGAACGATGAAGCGGCAGGGTTTTCTTCTTTAAACCTTAAGGCGGCTTTTTGTGGTGCCATTGTGTGGCTGCTCGATGGGCCGTGTCCTATTTTGTACAGATTGCGAATAGAGTCCATATTGTATTTTTTACTTGATTGTTTATAGTGTAACGTTTTTACTGATGCCTGGTTCAATAGAAAAGGCTATACAAATGTAGCAATATTAAATATTGTTAAACAGGAAAATGGGTAATTATTGAAGATTGAGAAACTTTACGGTGCTTTTATTGTTATTCCAAAGAGCAAGTGATAACTTTGTTTCTCTTTCATTTTTGATATTCTGTTAATATGCCTTATTCTAAATGATTGATAATCTGAACGAATATTTTTGCTTGATTTCTTGTGAGAAACAAAAAGATATGAGATTACAGAAATTTGCCGACAATATGATACAAAAAGAATTGAAATACAGCTTGTCTTTTTTTATGTTATACAACACGCTTTTGAGATGATGACAGATGAAAAGAGATAAGTATTTTTACGTTGATTTTTATGAAAACAATCTTCACTTAACCTAAAGAGACCATGAATTGAGGATACTGTTTAATGTATCCTGCAGAGAATCAGGGGGTGGTTAGTTTTTCGGATTTAACCACTCCTTGTATTCTCAAGAGAGAGGCTGTAGCGACAGCAATAATTGAGACCTGAAATAATAGAACTAATATATAACAACCTAAAGTAAAATTTATTATGAGTAGTACAGAGAAAAAAAGTGTGCCTATAGTGCCCATTGTGACGATGATCATTCTGTTTGCGATGATTTCGTTTGTAACCAATCTAGCTGCGCCTATTGGTGTTATTTGGAAAAATCAGCCAGAACTGGAAGGGTCTAACTTCCTTGGAATGTTGGGTAATATGATGAATTTCCTTGCTTACTTGTTTATGGGGATTCCAGCCGGGAAACTATTGACAAAGATAGGCTATAAGAAAACAGCACTGGTTGCGATAGCAGTAGGGTTCTTCGGAGTTTTCATCCAATTCCTGTCGGGTATTGTAGGAGTAGGGGCCGAGTTGTTTACCTTGCCTCTCAACTTCTATGTTTATTTATTGGGTGCGTTCGTTGCAGGTTTCTCTGTATGTATGCTCAATACTGTTGTAAATCCTATGCTCAACCTGCTAGGTGGTGGTGGTAATAAAGGAAACCAACTTATCCAAACAGGTGGAACATTCAACTCTTTGGCCGGTACATTGACTCCTATGTTCGTAGGTGCTTTGATCGGACAGATAACTGTGAAAACTGCAATCACTGACGTAAACCCTGTTTTGTTCATCGCTATGGGTGTATTTGCCTTTGCATTTATTGCCCTTTCTTTCGTTAAGATCGAAGACCCTGAAACAAGCAAGAAAGGTGCTAACGTTACATTCGAACACTCACCTTGGGCTTTCCGTCACTTTGTGTTGGGAGCTGTAGGTATCTTCGTATATGTGGGTATAGAAATAGGTATTCCGGGAACATTGAACTTCTTCTTATCGGATGTTACAGACAAGGGTGCTGGTCTTGATCCTGCTAAAGCATCTTCTATCGGTGGATTCGTAGCCGGTACTTATTGGTTCCTTATGATGATAGGCCGTTTTGTTGGGGCTTCCATTGCCAATAAGGTATCGAGCAAGATGATGCTTACAGCCGCTTCGGGGCTAGGTATCGTTTTAGTTCTTGCCGCTATGTTCCTGCCTAAGACTATAATGACTGCGATGCCTGTATTTACAGGTTCTTCGTTTGCTATGACAGAAGTGCCTATCGGTGCATTACTTCTTGTGTTGTGTGGACTTTGTACTTCTATCATGTGGGGTGGTATCTTCAACCTTGCCGTAGAAGGACTTGGTAAATATACCGCTGCTGCATCGGGTATCTTTATGATGATGGTAGTAGGTGGTGGCGTATTACCTCTTATCCAAAACAAAGTGGCAGACCTTTCTACTTATATGACCAGTTACTGGGTGATAATCATCGGACTTGCATTCCTTCTGTATTATGCTTTGATAGGAAGTAAGAATGTGAATAAGGATATCCCTGTAGATTAGTCGAAACGTTAACAGACAAAATAATAGATAGATAACAGCAGGCGAAGGCCTGCTGTTATTTTTTATATCTATCTCAGATAGACGTTTTTCAGTACCCAACCAATTAAGATAAATGGTGCAGCCTTCCTTATTAAGACTAGCAAAAGATGCTACCCCGTTCTTTATTACTTATCAGCTATATTAGCCCTTACTTTTGTCAGGAATTTCAGCATTTCGCCACTGTCTTTCTTCTCTATTATTTCCAGTAAAGTCTTGAGCTCCTTTCTTATACCCTCTACCTGAGCCGGTGTGTGCGGATTGAATAAAATTTCGGTAAGCAGGTAGTCGTCTTCCGACAAAAGCCCTTTTGCGATATCCATATGCCGCTTGAAAGTTGTTCCCGGAGCTTCCTGATGCTTCATTACCGAAGCAAAAACGAGCGTGGAGGCAAATGGGATGGAAAGCGAGTAGGCTATAGTTTCGTCGTGCTCATCGAAAGTATAATCGAAAACTTTCAGTCCAAGGCTTTTATATAAATCCTTGTAGAATATCTTCCCCCAATGGTTCGATTCGGATATAACGATTGCACTCTGTGTACTCAAGTCGCTCAGGCTGGCAAATGTAGGGCCGAACATAGGGTGCGACGATGCATAAGGACGTCCCAGCTTTTCGTAATATTCCTGCAACCCTGTCTTTACAGAAGCTATATCGGAAATAATACACTGGTCGTCGAGGTATGGCAAAACCATATCGAATGCCTGAATGGTATATTTTATCGTGGCGGCATTGATTACTATCTCAGGTGCAAAGTCCTTTACTTCTTCCGGATTGCTCATTCGTACCACATTATATACGAAACGCAACCGTTTAGGATCGGTATCGAGGACAGCTACATCATGGTCGAAACTCAGTACATCGGCAAAGAAAGAGCCCATTTTTCCGGCTCCCAATATCAATATTTTCATTGTAATTCTATTTATTCAGAATTTCTATTTGCTGCCTTACCGATTCTTCGTGAATGGCTTCCAACACTACGCGCATAAACTCAGGGTTCATTCCCATAGTCTCAGCCTGAGAAATGCGGTTTTGAAGTATTTCATCATAACGGTCGGTTTGCACGATGGCCATATTATGCTCTTTTTTGAATGTGCCTATCTCCTGCGATACACGCATACGCTTGGCAAGCAGTTCGAGCAGTTGGTTGTCTATTTCGTCTATCTGGCGGCGAAGGTCGGAGAGGTCTTCTGTCGATTGTTTCGAATCGCGGATAACCAAACCTTCCAGTATTTCTTTCAGGCGGACAGGGGTTACTTGCTGTGCAGCATCGCTCCACGCTTCCTCCGGGTTGCAGTGCGTCTCGATAATCAAGCCTTCGAAGCTCAAATCCATAGCCTGTTGCGAAAGAGGTTGGATAAGGTCGCGCTTTCCTCCGATATGGCTGGGGTCGCAGATTATCGGCAGGTCGGGAAGGCGGCGTTTTAGTTCGATAGGTATATGCCATTGCGGCAGGTTGCGGTATATCTTTTTGTCGTAAGAGCTGAATCCGCGATGTATGGCTCCCAAGCGGGTAAGCCCTACATTGCTCAGGCGCTCCAATGCACCTATCCACAGTTCGAGGTCGGGGTTTACCGGGTTTTTTACCAAAACAGGAATATCCACACCTTGCAGGGCTTCTGCAATTTCTTGTACGGCAAATGGGTTGGCAGTAGTGCGCGCACCTATCCACAGCATATCTATGCCGTATTTCAAAGCTTCGTAAACGTGTTTCTGTGTGGCAACTTCGGTAGAAACATACATCCCTGTTTCTTGTTTCACCTTCTTGAGCCATACCAGCCCTTCGCTGCCCACACCTTCAAAACCTCCGGGTTTGGTACGTGGTTTCCAGATACCTGCACGCATTATTTTTATGCCATTAGCGGCCAGTTGTTTGGCAGTGTTCATCACCTGGTCTTCTGTTTCGGCGCTGCATGGGCCTGCTATCACAAGGGGGCGTTTAGTATCTACACCGGGTAGCAAGATTGATTCTAGTTTCATATTTGTTTATTTTGTTTTGTTTCTAATTATAATGTTACTTTTTTGTAATGTTTATATTGTTGACAATCAATGTACCTTACGAAAAAAGTAACACAAGTAACATAGTACATGACAAAAATTAAAATTATTGTAATATTAGCATTGTAGGGGCGAATTATCATTCGCCCGTCGGTTGTGTCGGGCGTAAGATATTACGCCCACTGTGCAAAAGTAACACCTTTTAGCTGTTTTTCTAATGTTACTTTTTCCCCTCTCTAGCCGTGGCTTGCGGCTCTCCCTCCTTTGGAGAGAGCGGAGAGTAAGGTGCAAAAAGTAACACATTTTCGCAGTTTTTATTGTTGTTGCTTTTTATCCGATAATACGCTTATTACCTGTGTTGTATAGATAAAGATATTGGAATAAAATTGCAATATTCTTATTTGTTTATTCAGCCTTTTACTTCTCCATTCATACTGGTCAACCGTCCTTTCTCATCAAAAGAGGCTTCTATTACATTGTCGCCTTTTTTGCCTGATAGCGAACCTTCGCCTTCGGTTGTTCCGTATCCTTTTGCTTCAAGATAGTTTTTCAATGCGCGCCTGTGGTTTACTGCAAATACGTTTACTATTTCGGGGAATACGGTCAGAATCCGTCCCTGTTCGTCGTATTGTACTGCGTCTACCTCTTTGCTATTCAGCGTAAGCAGTATAATGCCACTTCCGAAATCGCCTGCATAGTAGGCACTCGAACCGAATTTGCCCGATGCGATAAGCCCAATGGAGTGCACATCGGTATTTTCCATTGTAAACTCGTCCATTGTGAGAAATTCGATATTATACCTTTCTCCAAACTCCCTCAGTTCGTTCGCTTCTACCAGAAGGTTTTCGGGTAGGTTCGATTCTTCGTTAGCCCATGCCCAAAGCCATGTTTCCGACTCGTAAGAGTATGTGCCTAATATCTGGATGGGAAAACTCAGTTTACTTCCGAAAGAGATCGTTCCCTTATCCATATCTACCTGCCATCCGTTGTCGCCGACCACTTCGGCAAGGCTGCGTTGTTTTTCGAATGCAACGCCTGCATATTGTTCCAGTAGGGTGTCGTAGTTTATTATTTCCATGATTTTATATATTAAATTTCTTTATCCTGTTCAAAGCTTCTGAAAGCATTTCTTCGTTGCAGCAAAGCGAGATGCGTATATACCTTTCGCCTTTGTCGCCGAAGATAAAACCGGGAGTAAGGAAAACGTTTGCATTGTATAAAATATTATCTGCCAGTTCTTCGCTTCCTTTACAATGGCCGGGTATTTTTCCCCATAGGAACATTCCCACCTGATTCTTATCGTATGTGCAACCCAGTTCGTCCATTATAGCCTCGGCATAGCGGCGGCGAGAGGCATACAATTCTATATTGTATTTCCTGTGCCATTCGTCCGTATTGCCTAATGCAGCAACGGTTGCCAGTTGTATAGGCTTCAGTATGCCGCTTTCTATATTGCTCAGCACTTTGAGTATCCATCCTATAAATTGCCGGTTGGATACGACCAAACCGATACGCCAGCCGGGCATATTGTGCGACTTGCTCATCGAATTTAGTTCGATGCAAATATCCTTTGCCCCTTCTATCTGCATAATGCTCAGTGGTTTTTCGTTGAGGATAAGGCTATAAGGATTGTCGTGTGCTATTACAATATTGTGTTTTTTGCCGAAAGCTACTATTTTTTCGAATAACTCCAAACTCCCGTTTGCACCGGTGGGCATATTCGGGTAATTTATCCACATCAGTTTTACGTTCGACAGGTCTTTCTTTTCCAGAGCCTCGAAGTCGGGTTGCCAGTTGTTGTTCTCGTCGAGGTCGTAAGTATGGATGGTTGCGCCTACCATCTTGCTCACCGATGTATAGGTGGGATAACCCGGATTGGGTACCAGTACGCCATCGCCGGGATTGAGGAAAGCCAGCGATATATGCAGTATCCCTTCTTTAGAGCCTATTAGCGGCTGTATCTCCGTTTTCGGGTCTAGTGTTACGCCATACCAACGCTTGTACCATCCGGCAAAGGCATTTCTCAGTTCGGGTATGCCTATATGGGTCTGGTAGCCGTGTGCATCGCTTCTGTGAGCCGATAGGCTGAGTGCTTCTATCGTTTCGGGCGATGGTGGCATGTCGGGGCTGCCTATGCCGAGGCTAATCACATTTTTGCCCGCAGCATTCATTTCGGCTACTTCTTTCAGTTTGCGCGAGAAGTAGTATTCTTGTACTGTATTCAGGCGGTCGGCGGGTGTTATATTCATATTGAAATAGTTACGAGTTACGAGTTACAAGTTATTCAGTCTATTAACTATATTTTTAATTTTTAATTTTTCATTCTTCACTTTTCACTTTGTCTTCCCTCAGGGTATTCGCCAAGCATTTTCAGTTCGCTTATCAAGGGGCGTATAGCATCCAGCGATTGGTGGTAACGTTCCAGATCGGAAAATTTGAGATCTACATAAAACTGGTACTCCCATTCGCGTCCGATGATGGGCAACGATTGTATTTTGGTAAGGCTGATACCGTAGAAAGATAGCACGGAAAGCACTTTCGACAAGCTGCCTTCGGTGTGTGGCAGTGTGAAAACGATAGATGATTTGTTAAGTACATCATCCTTTTGCAGTTCGTCTACCACCCAGCGGTTGCCAAAAACAAGAAAGCGAGTGAAATTGTGCTTATTTGTTTCAATTCCCCTCGCCAATATATCCAGTCCGTAAATTTCGGCAGCCCTCACACTGCATATCGCAGCGGTTGCAGCTAGTTTCTTGCCTGCAACGTCGCGGGCAGCCAAAGCTGTATCTTCGTGTTCCACGATCTTTACATTTGGCAAGGTGTCAAGAAAATCGACGCATTGCATTAGCGCAATGGGGTGCGATTGTACTTCTTCTATGGAGTGTATAGCTTGTCCGGGAAGGGCGGCAAAACAATGGGATATGCGTTGCTTAAATTCGCCGGCAATCGGCAGTTTGTTTTCTTTCAGCAATTCGTAGTTGCCAAGCAAACTGCCGGCAATGGTGTTTTCTATTGCCATGATGCCTACCGTGTTCGGCTCTTTCTTAATGGTTTTGAATATATCCCTGAATGTTGCGCAGGGCACTATTTCAACTTCTTCTCCGAAATAGTTTTCGGCTGCTATGCCGTGATATGCTCCCAGTCCTCCCTGTATTGCTACTTTTTTCATCGCTTGTCTTATCTTCAAAAAAAAATCCCGCCGACTTGGCAGGATTCTATATATTCATATTGCTTTTATTTCTTCTATCAATCTTATCATACAAAATCCTGCCCTACCTTCTAAAAAAGTAAAAGTAAAAAAAGAAAAAGTATGAATAAGAAAAACTGTTCATGTCGGCGTTATCGCTTTTTGTTTATGAATACAAATGTAATACTTTTTTGAATAAAACAAACGTTTTGTCTTTTTTATTTATCTTTCTTTTCCGAATATCCAGTTTCAGAGGATGGAGTCAACCTCTTTCGCTAGTGTCGTTGTCGAGGTTTATCCTGTTTACGGCGGCTTTCACTTCTTTTTCGGTAGCTTCTACGGGCTTTGCATCTTCCTTGTTGATACGGGCTTCTTCGTAGCCGATAAAATCTTCTGTGCGTACTTCTCTTCTCTTGTTCTCTTTCATAACTTTATATGTTTACAATCTGGTACTATGTAAACAAGCGAAACGAGAAGTTTGTTTTTCGGCCTGCTTTTTTTGTTTAGATCAAATAAACAGGCGGTCGGTTTTACTCAACAGGTAATAATCTAATATCGTGATTGCTGCCATTGCCTCAACGATAGGTACTGCACGTGGCAAAACGCAGGCATCGTGCCTTCCCTTTGCTTTCAGGCCGGTATCGTTCCCGTCTTTGTCTACAGTGTCTTGGTGCATCAAAATGGTAGCCACAGGCTTGAAGGCTATGCGGAAATAGATATCCTGCCCGTTTGATATGCCGCCTTGTATTCCCCCCGAATGGTTGGTACGGGTAGAAATTGTCCCGTTGTTGTTGAAAAAGACATCGTTGACTTCCGAACCCCGGTGATCGACATCGAAGCCGTCTCCGTACTCAAATCCTTTTACGGCATTTATGCTGAGCATGGCATTGCCCAATGCTGCGTGCAGTTTTCCGAATACGGGTTGCCCCAACCCTACAGGCACACCTTTTACTACACAGGTGATGACCCCGCCTATGGTATCGCCTTTCGATTTTACTTCTTCTATCAGGCTTATCATTTCTTCTGCTTTACCGCTATCGGGGCAACGTACAGGGGTGTCTTCTATTGTGGTCAGATCGTATGCGGTATAGGGTTTATCCAGTTTGATGCCTCCTACCTGCGAAGTGAAGGCTGTAATATCTATGTTCAATTCTTTGAGCGCGAGTTTTGCCAAAGCTCCTGCAACGCAACGGGCAATAGTCTCTCGTGCCGAAGAACGTCCGCCGCCACGATGGTCGCGTATGCCATATTTTTGTGTATAGGTGTAGTCGGCATGCGATGGGCGGTACACGTCTTTCATGTTGTCGTAGTCGGAAGAATGCTGGTTGGCATTGCGCACAACAAAACCGATGGGCGTGCCTGTGGTTTTGCCGTCGTATATTCCCGATAGGAACTCTACTTCGTCGGCTTCCTTGCGTGGGGTGGTTATCTTCGATTGTCCGGGGCGGCGGCGGTTTAGCTCGTTTTGTATAAATGCCATGTCTACAGTTATACCTGCCGGACACCCATCTACCACGCCGCCAATGGCTGCGCCATGTGATTCGCCATAAGAAGTAAGCCTGAAAATATTGCCGAATGTATTCATATATTGTAATAAAAATCTTTTAGTGAATGATGGTTTACCATGTATATGCCAGCCCGAAGCCTACCATCTGGTTGTATTTGAAGTATCCCCATTTGTCGTCTTTTTTCTCATGCCCTACACCATCGTCGTATATGACATAGAGGTATAGTGACGCAGACAAATACCTGTTTAATACAAAGTTTACGTTGTTTTCCCATTCTGCGTAAGCCTTTTCGTAATTGGTAAAGTATTTGAGGCGCGAGGTAAACTTGGTATATTTATTGCGGTTGTAGGTCATGTTGAAGTTGAACGTAGAACCATATTCCAGTTTTGCGCTTTTGTCTTCCTCTATGCCAAACTGTTTTACACTAACCTTTTCATCCCTTACATACTTGTAGTTGAGAGAGAATACCGATAAGTCGGCAGTGAGCTTGAAATTCCGGTTTTTATCTTTTTTCGACGTCTTGTTCAGTTCGTAACGCATACCCACCCCGGTATTGAGTTCGAAGGGCGATAAAAAAGCTCTTTCCCTTGTTCTTTTCACGTCTTTGGCTTTGTTTCGTACAAACAGGGGCGTTTTCATTTCCAGGTTGGTAGAGTATGACCAATTGTTAGACTCCTTTACTTGCAAACTGACAGTACTGTATGTCCGTAGATAGTCGTCTAATATATTGTATTCGTTAATAGTATCAGCCGGAGTCTTTTGCATGTTGAGCCTCCATTCTATTATATTATTGACATTGAGTTTTTTTCTTTTGAAGTTTAATGTCAATTTGTGGTAGCTGGCTAGTTTCAGGTTATTATCTCCCGACCAGTTTTCCGAAAAACTCTGTTGCGAGAGTTGCATAGAATGTTCACCTTTGATCTCTTTCATCCATTTGAGATAATGTATTGGCGTTTTTTCTACTTCGGGTGTCGTAAATGTAACCGGCTCTTCGGTAGATAATAATTCCTTAAAAGGATTTTTGGGTGTTACCACCTCTTGGCTGACAACGCTCGCCCCTTTAAACTCCATCGCATTCAGCTTTATTTTCTGCGGATTTTCCATATAATACATCCTCCGCAGGTTTTCTACCCGCCGCACTTTACTCAAAGCAGGGGCAAAGGTGCTGTCGGGAGATATTAGATGGAAAGGAGGGTATGCTTCGGCTGTACTGTTGTTCGAAACGAAATCGAGGTCGTCGGGTAATATCTTGCCGTCGAATACCGGAGGCAAGAAAGCCGGGTCGAATATGGTGGTATCGCGGAAAGTTGTATTCTGGCTAAAAGGTACCCAGTCGGGTTCTACTATCAGCAAGCCTTTCCGGTTGCGAACAGCATGAACGTTGGTCTGTATAAGATTGGCATAAGCTGTATCTATCTTTATAGGGGCGGAAAAGCCCTTGGTGGTATCCCTTATCGTTATTTCCCTTACACGGCTTTCTATGTCGGTGATTTTGCGTAGAAGGTCGTCTTTTTGCCTCTTCCCCTGGTTGATATTCTGGGCGTGGGATGGGGCTATGATAATAGAAAAGAATATGATAAAACTTATATAACGTTTTAATATCTCCATTTTTGCTTTTGTTTTCAGTAAAAAGGATGCAATTAACCTGAATAGGCTACAAATTTAATAATTAAAAAGACAACCTGTTTACAATTTACCGATTAACTGTTTTTTTGTTATAGATAAATCAAATCTATAGGAATAATGCCAGGCAATAGTTGATTTATTTGTTATTTTTTTATACTGCGCGCAATCACAGATTGCTTGCGTTCCTTTTGGCCAAAGCCCCAAAAGGAACCAAAAACTCTTTTGCGCCTCGCTTCGCCGTACGACCCACTTTGCGCTTTGCCGGCTGAATGAAGTGAACTAACAGCAAGCCTTTTGTTGGCTTAGCTAAGTTGCATAACAGCAGCCCCACTTCATTCTACGCCGCCTGCATCGCGTGGGTGCCCCGTACGCAAAGCTAAGGGCGCAGGCTGACGCCAGACAAGAGTTTACGACAATTCTAGTCGTGCGCCAGCGGATGTGCATCAGTTCCGCAGGCGGGAACCTGTCCGGTGAAGGCGGCGGAGAAAGGGATGGGGCGGAGCCCGTTTATCCCTTTCTGCCGGCAAACCGATGACAGGTCGCC
>NZ_QVMQ01000048.1 GCF_010501105.1 Dysgonomonas sp. 511
TATTATGAATCCTATTGCTGATAAAAACCAAGAGAAATATAAACTGGCTGCATGAAACAAAAAGGGTAGGTCAATTTACTTTTGACACACCCTCTTTTTTATGTCATGGCAAAAACATTAGATAAACGCATAAAAGATATAATGGGGAGCAGTATTCTGGCTTCCTTTTTCATTGTAGAAGGGTTGAACATCACAATGCAGATCATAGACCAATTATCAGACGAACAGCTTTATAAACAATTTGGAGGACTTTATCATGCCCAGGATATCAGAAAATTCTACAAAGCTATGCATGAAAAGCTTAACGACAATTCCTAATTTTAACCTCCATTCGTATGACAAATATATCGTCAGCTTCAGCTCTGGAAAGGATTATGTAAAGCAATGTATTATGTAAATCGTAAATAATAATTTACTGATTATCAATAGGTGTTAATTATTTTTCTATCCATAATATTTATATATTTAAGGGTTAACATTATTCTTAAACCCTTAAATTAAAGTTATATGAAAACATAAAAACTTTGTCTGAATTAGTTAAATGAACTTTAAATGGGCTACATCGATTGCAGTATATGCCACTATCGATAGAACTATATGAACAAAAGTTTAATCAGTTCCTGAGATTTATTGTATTACATATAGTAATTATTACAACCTTGAATACCTTTATATAAATCTAAAAAATATTAATTCATAAAAGACAGTAAAATTGACACAATCAATATTGAAAATCTAATAACTATGCAAACATTATTTTGTAAACTCTGTACAATAGACCATCTTTATTCAGCATGGAATATAATAAAAACTAAAAATGCTGTTGGCGGTATTGATAAAATGACAATACTTGACTTTGATAACAATTTATCTGGAAACCTAAAGCAACTTCAAAAAGAACTCCAGACAAAAGAATGGCTACCGAATCCATATTTGCGCATAGAGATAAAGAAAAATGAAACAGAGAAACGAAAACTTGGGCTATTGACTATTAAAGATAAAATTGTGCAGCAAGCAATAAAAATACTGATAGAACCTAGATTCGAACGATTATTTCTCAATAATAGTTATGGGTATAGACCGGATAAAGGACATCTAAAAGCCATAAAAAGAGCTATGAGTGAGATTAATATGAGGAAGAATCTTTGGGTTGCGCAACTTGATATTGACAATTATTTCGACACAATTAACCATGAAATATTATTCAAACGTTTGAAGCCGATGGTTAACGATGATGAAGTTCTGCGTTTGATTGACTTGTCTACAAAAATGGGCGTTGTAGATGTTAATAAAAAATGGACTGATATAACAGAAGGCGTCCCCCAAGGTGCAATACTATCACCATTATTGTCTAACTTCTATTTACATTCTTTCGATCAGTTTATTACAACCAAGACAAACTCATATATACGATATGCTGATGATTTCATTTTTTTATCTGAGGATGAAGAGATAATAAGAGAACTTGTAATCAAATCTAGTACATTCCTAAAAGAACGCTTGTTATTGCAATTAAATGAGCCGATAATAAATGAAGTAAGTATTGGAATAGAGTTTCTAGGAATAAAATTGCAGAAAAAGAAAATCTCAATAACAGAAATAAAGCAAACTAGATTAATAGAAAGTATTGAAATGTTAAATATACAACATGGAACATTCTCTTCAAAAATCCTTCAGAAATTAGATAGTATAAGGAGGTATTATGCACAAATTTTACCTCAAGAATATCTTATTCCCTTAGATAAAGCCCTAGCAGAGCGAATCGTTACCTTAATAAGGACAAACACTATAGAATTTCGAAATAAAAAACATATAATACAAGAATTAAATAAAATTCCATTTTTTTCAGCAGAAGCTAATCTCGCTAGAAAAGAAAAAATAGATGAATGGAGTGGTTTGTACATGGATATCAAGCGAAAGTCCAATGAAAAAGATGATAATAATATCTTAGAGAAAAATAAAAAGCTTATTAATAAAAGAAAACGAGAATATCTTAAAAAAGAAAATGAAGGAACAGAACTTGTCGTTTCTTCATATGGAGTATTTATTGGAAAAAGTAATAAAGGTATAATTCTTAAACAAAAAGGCAAAGTTGTAAGCGATTCCCCATCTACAGCCTTAAAACATATTACAGTAATGACCAAGGGCGTTAGTATATCATCAGATGCTATAAATTATTGCATGGACAATAAGATTCCTATTGACTTTTTCGATTATACTGGTAAACATTATGCATCAATACTCGCTCCAATATCAGTGCAAAAAACACTTTGGCAAATGCAGGCAAATCTTTCATCTACCCGAAAAATTTACTTATCGACTCAGATAATAACAGGTAAGTTAAAAAATCAATTGAATTTGATTAAATATTTTCATAAATATCATAAAACTGATATAGGTTTATATCAAATATATGAATCCGTTTCTTCTCAATTGTCTGATATTATAAAGAAAATAAAAGATATAGCTTTAACAGAAAGTAACTATAAAGAAATTTTGATGGGATATGAGGCACAAGGAGCAATTTTATATTGGAATTATATAAGACAATTATTATTAGATGATGGTATTGATTTTAAATCACGTGAGCGAAAAGGAGCAATCGACTTGCTCAATTCATTACTCAACTATGGTTATGCCATTATATATGCCCGTATATGGCAGGCTGTACTAAAAGCGAAACTTAATCCATCAATCGGATATTTACATGCTTACCAACAAGGAAAACCTACATTAGTTTATGATATTATTGAATTGTTCAGGGCACAAGCAGTTGATCGGATAGTCATTAGCCTGGTACAAAAACGTGAGCCCTTATCAATGAGTAATCACCTATTGTCCGATGATACCAAAAAGCTATTGGTACAAAACATATTGGAACGAATACACCGCTATGAGAAATACCGAAGCCAAAATATAAGGTTTTCGGAGATAATAAAAGAACAAATACGGGATATATCTTTATATATTATTGGCGAAACCAATATTTTTAAACCTTATATTGCAAAATGGTAAAATAACTATGAAAAGAGCAACCAAAATATTCTGTATAGTAGCATATGATGTGGAAGATAATCGCCAACGTGATAAAATATCAAAATTGTTGGAAAAATATGGTATGCGTATCAATCTCAGTGTTTTTGAATGTATGTTCACAGATACACAATATAAAAAAGTAAAGGAAGATATAGAAAGACGAATAGATAAACGTACCGATACACTTGTTTATTATCCTATTTGTGTCAGTTGTTTCACAAAAATAGTGTATCAACCTGACAGGAGGAAATCTATCCGCACAGTAAAAATAATATGAAAACATTTGCGAAAAAAGTAAAAACGCATAAGTCTTTATTTTTTAAATACTTATGCGCTTTTAGGCATTTTCCATATAAGAAAAAAAATTCGCAAACCTCAGTTATTACAAATTATTCAATACATTTGCGAAAAATCCTGTTTTTTGAAATTTTACTTTTTCGCGTATTTCCTTCATTGCCAATGAATTGATGTTTTGAATAAAGTGGGTGTTTTCGAAAATATCCCATTTAAGAGCAGAAGCTAAAAGATTTGCGAATATTTCGAGGAGAGTAAAATACTCAAATACAGCACCTTAATGAAATAAAAATTAAAAAAACGTATTTTCTAGATAGAAAAATAGAGAACATTTGCGAAAATTCCTAAATGTGATGATGAGACATTCTTTCTCAGGAAGATTGGAATTGTAAATATAAACTTGATAAAATGTAGTCCTCTGAAAAACTGAATGTTGTAGAAGCTCTCACTTTGGAGGGTATGACAACATTAATCATTTCAGACGGTTTGTAGGTGTGAAAATGTTGTAGAAGCTCTCACTTTGGAGGGTATGACAACTTCATTTTCTCATTTTTTGATGTTGGTAAATTTAGTTGTAGAAGCTCTCACTTTGGAGGGTATGACAACACAGGTACGTTATTCACCAGTGTTATGGTGGCAGTTGTAGAAGCTCTCACTTTGGAGGGTATGACAACTTCCTTATCATACTTAAATTCGGCTTCATCTAAGGTAGTTGTAGAAGCTCTCACTTTGGAGGGTATGACAACATCCCATTCAGAGATGAATCCTTTTATTGTAGTTGTAGAAGCTCTCACTTTGGAGGGTATGACAACCAAAAGTACCAGAACTTGAAGTGGTAGTTTTACGTTGTAGAAGCTCTCACTTTGGAGGGTATGACAACCCAAGACGAGTTGAAAGGAACTTTTTCTCCGTGTTGTAGAAGCTCTCACTTTGGAGGGTATGACAACTGTTTAGTTCGAAGTCTGCTCCCACAGTCTTCATGTTGTAGAAGCTCTCACTTTGGAGGGTATGACAACAGTACAGTACTTATGAGTTCCCCAAAAGAAACCCGTTGTAGAAGCTCTCACTTTGGAGGGTATGACAACTATTTTTTTTCATGGCTTAGGCTGCCATTCCAAGTTGTAGAAGCTCTCACTTTGGAGGGTATGACAACAAAAAATGTTGATATTAGTCCCCAAAAGAAAGAGTTGTAGAAGCTCTCACTTTGGAGGGTATGACAACAATTTTCTTCTTAACTTTTTAGCTTCTTGCTTAAGTTGTAGAAGCTCTCACTTTGGAGGGTATGACAACGAGATGTGAAGGCGTGATCCGCTACCCGCAAACGGTTACAGAAGCTTTTATTTTGAGAAGTATTGTAACAGGAAGAGTATGGGCATAAAAAAACAGCCTGATCTGTGTTCAGATCAGGCTGTTAATGTTTATTTTAAAATTAAATCCTATTTCTTTTTTGCTTTATATATTAAATATCCAGAGAATACTATGGTGAATACAGCTAATAGTGACAATAGAATATCTATATAATACTTATAATCGTTATAAAATATAGAAAGGCACTCTACTTCAACATTCACACCTGAAAATACAACGATAGCAAAAAAGACTTGAGCTATATATATGTATACTAACCTGTCTGAAAGGTCTCTGCTTCTCTTAGCTTCATTTTTTTCAATTTCCTCTTGCTGTTTCAGTTCCTTATTCCTTATTTCCAATTCCTGTTCCTTTATAGCCAGCTCTTGTTCCTTAATTACGATATCCAGATCCTCTATCTTATCCCTTACTTCATCAAAATGTTGCCGTATAGATAAGTTTTGCGAGCAAAACCTGTAAAACAGATTATGCTGGGTTATATCAGATATGTCTGAGAAATAAGTGTTCGCCTTCATCTTCGACAGCTTCAATAAAGAATCTGTTATTGCTCCTTTCGAATCGGATACAGCATATAGATCAATGTTTGTAAGCCTGTCCGAAAGATTAAGCAACATTGTCCGCTGCAAGTACACCAGCATATATGTCCAAATATAACGGGACGCAAATGAATTATTCTTGAAATCCTGTATAAAAGGAGAAGGGTTAAGATTCAGATCGGTCATTACACAACCGCCTTCCACACAAGATGCAATATAAATATTGTCGAAAGTTTGCATATATATTTTGTTTCCCAACAAGTCACTTTCAGGATTTACCATATACTCCGTATTCTGACATCTGGCAAGACGAACAAAATTCTTCATTATATCTTCGTTTGGCAAAGTATCTTTCTCCTTTGTATCTACCTGTATATAACTGAGAAGGTGCATATTCTCTTTACCTATAAATTCGATTTTATTGTTACCGATATTCTTCAGCAGAAATGAAATAAGATTATGCAAATAGAAAATATCAGGATCTTTTTCTTTTTTCGATGGTTTTATATTGTCCCTGTTGTAATTCTTTAGAGATGAATAAATGCTGCTGTTCTTTTCATTGTCCTCTTCTATGCGTATTGCTAGCGATTGCTTTCCCACCTTATGAAGCAGATAATTTAAGTCTATATAATTCTCAAATTTACGGCTCTTTTTATCCGGTTCGAAGCAAAACATTATGAATCCAACCGATGATAATTGATGAAATACGAGTTTGGGAGAAGTCAGGGTACTTCTTTTATTTAATAATTTGAAATAATATTTTAATTCAATGTCTTCATCTCCAATCTTTTTTGTTTTCTTTATTTCAAGCGTATAATTATTAAATAAATTTCGGATTACGTCTTCTTCATCGGACACTAAGCCACGCCAATTATCTTTTAGGCTATACACCAGACAGTTATCCGGAATGAGAGCTCTTTCATCTTTTATTCCAAAATTGCTGAACAAGAATTTCGAAATATGCGGATACAGGAAGCTTTTATCTACACTAATTTCTATAGGCTCCCATAAAGATTTTTGCATTTCAGATACTACATTTTCACAATTGAATCTGAACGGTATAAAACAAACAGTCATCGAATCTTTAAGTTCCATAGTATTGTATAATTTTAATTACAGTAAATCCATGTAAGCAACACTCCATCAGGTTAAATAATTCGACTTATAAATAGAATTAAGAAGCAACTAAACAACCACACGCCTAAAGAGGCGGTGGGTTATGTAACGGACTAAAAGTCCTGTTAAGGCTAAAGCCATCTAACAGACAAGACTGAAAGTCAGAACAAAAACAATTATAAAATATTTTCAAAAAAAACGATGAATGAACTTCTTTATATAGCCAAGATGAAATCAATATCCAATTTGAGGGTATGTAAAGAATGCTCCGCCTAAAGGCGGGGGATTTCACCCATCCCAGAATTATAAATTAAATATGAAATAACCCGATACGGATATAAAGATATATTTTTTTAACAATAGATTTTAATAAACAGATTATTATTCCTAATTTAGTAAAGGAATAAACATTAATTCTTAAATATTTCACACTATGGAGCAGAACACCAAACATATCTTTGGCGCATATCTAAATATGGCCCGTCAAAATGCATTTATTACGTTATCACATATTTCAAAAATACTAGGAGCAACAAAAGAAGGTAATGAGGCTCACCTTTCGCAAATGAAGGCAATAACCATTTTGAAATCGGGTAGGCCAGAAGAAAAAGAAAAAGCAGTTAAGATACTTACCAAACATTTTCCATTTCTGAAGCCCATGGTGGACAATGATATTTCAAGGAAAGATTCAGTAAGTCAGACCGCAAATGCGGATATGTATAGCGATATATTAATAAAGACTTTTAATATTTTAAATCTACTTCGGGATCAACATTCACATTACATATTTATAGATGAAAGAATCGATGCAAAAGAAGGAGCGAAAAAAGCAGGTATAGAATCAGATAACAAAAAACTGGTTTATTATCTGAAAAACTGTTTTGATGGGGCACGCCGTATTGCAAAAGATCGTTTTGAGTTTTCCGACGATGACATGAAGTTCCTCACAGGCTCGAAATCGGGAGATAGATATGAAGAAATAATAAAAACTGATGAAAACGGAGAATTCATTTATAATGGTAAATGGCCAGCTAAGATACATCGGGAAAGAGATGACTTTGCCTATAAATTAGATACAAAGGGTAAAACACTTTCCCCTAAAGGTATTCTTTTCCTTATTTGCCTGTTTATTGAGAAAAAATATGCAACTATGCTTCTTGATACTCCGGAATTACATTTCTTCTCCAATAATACCCCAGAGATACAGAAAAAAATCATAAGGGAAATATTCAGTGTTTACCGTATACGCCTTCCCAAAGCAAGGATTGATAGTGAAAAACCGGTCTTTGCATTGGGGCTCGATATGCTAAATGAACTGAAAAAATGTCCGGATGAGTTATTTGAAACACTTAGCAAAAAAGATCAGGATAAATTCAGAATACAGCCCGAAAGAGATAATGCGGATAATGATAATATGGAAATATTGATGAAACGCTACCAGGATCGTTTCCCATATTATGCAATGAGATATTTCGATGATAATAGATTATTAAAAAAAATCCGTTTTCAGGTATCATTAGGAAAATACCGTTATAAATTTTATGAAAAAAAAGGTATTGATAGCGATAATAATGACCGTATCAGAGCTTTACAAAAAGAATTGAATGGCTTTGGACGCCTTGATGAAATAGAAAAAGTCCGGAAGGAGAAATGGGCTGAGCATATACGTCCATATGAAGAAATTCGGCAGGACACCGCAGATGAAAAACCTTATATTACAGATCACAGGGCTAATTATGTTACCAATGGAAACCGAATTGGAATGGCTTTTAATTCCGCAAAACGGCAAATAATAGATAAAGGCTATTTTATACCTGTAATTAATGGAAAAGAAACACTATGTAAGGTGCCCGATTGCTGGATGAGTATTCATGAACTTAAAGCAATGGTATTTCATAACCTTCTTTGTGATAAAGATAGTAAAGGCGAAACAGAGTCTGTTATTATTAACTATGTAGAACGTTATAGAAGACTTTTCTCAGATATAAAAGAAAAAAAACTACTACCGATATCACAAAACAGAGATGAAGCTGCTTCTGTCATAAAAGGAGATTATAATCTTGAGTTTAGTGAAATACCTGAAAAATTACAGGATTATCTGACTAATAAATCTGTGAATATCCAGGAACGCTTTAATAAACTTTCGAAAGAACGTATAGATAAAATGATAAGTTGGTCGGAACGTGCCACAGAAAGGTTAGAAAAAGATTTAAAAGTGATAAAAGATAGTAAAACCAATAAAATTGGATCAGATAAGTATGTAGATATAAAACCAGGACGTTTAGCTCGTTTCCTGTCTGAAGATATACTCTTGTTGCAACCTACAAAAAAACAAGGCAGAGATAAACTTACAGGAATGAATTTTCAGGTAATGCAAAGTTCGCTGGCAATATATGATAAGTCAATTGAAGAACTAAGGCGTATGTTCGTTAGTGCCCAATTAATAGGAAGTAATATTTCGCACCCTTTTTTAGACAAAGTATTAGATAAAAAACCGCAAGACACCATTAAATTTTACCAGATATATTTAGAAAAACGTATTAAATACTTAAAAAAGCTTACATCTAAAGACTATAAAGAATGTAATTTCCTCTTTTCCGGCAGACAAAAATGGACTGAACGTGATGATTCTTATTATACGGATTTGTCAGGTAGATATTTGGAACAACCGATTGAATTACCACGTGGGTTATTCAATGAAGTAATAAAGGAGAAACTGAAAAGCAAATACTCGGATAAATCTGATTTAATAGCGTCTTTATCAAAAGGTAGATGTAATGTCTCATTCCTTATAGCTGAATTTTTCAGGCATATACATGATGACGACAATCAGCCATTCTATGCCTATAAACGCACTTATGATATTTTTAATAATCTGAAAGACAATCGTACAGATAGAGAGATATTTAAACCCAAGAAAGAACATTATTTATCGCTTGACGATATACTTCTGGAAAATGAAACTTTAGATAAGAGTATTTCAAAATATATGCAGAAAAAGGCAGGGAATATATTATCAGGTGGAAATTCAGGCAAGAATGATGAATATAATAAAATAATAGAATGCTTTAAAGAAGTTGATCTTAGCAGTGAAATAAAGCAGGAACGTTCATTCTTTAATAAAATAAAGAAACAAGTCGAAGAAGGAAAAAGGGTTGATGGAGATATTGCGCAAATAAAGTCACTTCTTCACAGGAAAGGAATCGATTATAAAAATATTAAAACATCGAACAAAACATTTGACCTCACAATCTATGAAGGTTATCCAGAATATAAGAAGATTTGTGCTCAATTAAGGGATTTTAGAAAAAATGAGAAAGTTATCCGTCAATACAAAGTACAAGATATACTATTATACTTAATGGCTAAAGATGTCTTAATTAATAGTGAATGGAAAAATAATGAGATGGATGAAATCGGTCAATACAAACTCAAGAATATAATTCCTGAAGGAGATAATAATATCCTCTCATTACGAATACCGTTCAGCATCTCCCTTAAGCTGGAGGACAATTCTGTAAAAACGATCAGGCAAGAATCCCTCAAACTTAAGAATTATGGAGATTTCTTTAAATTCATATATGATCAACGTATAAAAACCTTGTTACCTCAAATTAAATCAGCAAAAATATTGGATAGAGAGGTACTGGAGAAGGAACTTGAACAATATGATTTAAACAGGACACCATTATTTAAACTTGTTCTTGACTTTGAAAAATCAATAGTTCTTCAGAAACCTGAACTTGAGTTGGAACGGCATGATTTTAAACAGATATTAAATGAATTTAATGCAGACATGGAAAATAAAGACCGTATGCGGTTAATTCGGAATGCATTTTGTCATAATAGTTATCCTAAACTTAATGATATTGAGGAAGCAACAAAATCCGAAATACCGAAAATTGCAAGTTCATTAGTCCATTCTTTTAAAAAACTGGCTAATAATTAAAGTGGTCTAAATTCTTGATTGTTATGTAAAAAATAGTGGAATATCCTGACAATAAGATACTCCACTATAATTATTCTTTTCACAAATTTTTAAGCAGGGGAGCATAGCTCTTTCAGCATCGTCATTAAAGATTTATCTTGTTCACAGTTGGGTAAATCAGTATCAATACTAATATTCGCTTTTTCAAAAGCTGACTCAAAACAGAAACGGGAAGCTACCCCAAAAGCCTATATTCCAACATCTCCAGAGATAGAGCCGATATGGGAGAATGACAAAAATATACTCATATGGCTCAATGATTTGTAGCTTTTTATGCGAAGAGTAATATGTGTCACCATGTTATTTATCGCTGATTTTCAGTATGTAATCACAAAACTCTTCGCATAATCTTACACTATCCATAAGCTACCTAAAAATTGATGTTTGTTCGGCGGCAATACGTAATCAGGATCGATTTAAAGGTATTCGCACACTTGTCTTATCTGGTGAACGCGGGGAAGAA
>NZ_QVMQ01000049.1 GCF_010501105.1 Dysgonomonas sp. 511
CTGAGGGGGCTTGGAATAAGAAAAACAAAACTCGACTGCTGAAAATCAGTAGCCGAGCAATATTTTTTTATCTTTAGAGAGTTTTACCGGACAGCAATATAATTTTTCTACAAAAAGCTTATTGGATTTTATTTTTAAGGCATAAGTAACGGTTTTCTACCCCTGTCGTCAGTGTGACAGAGGAGGTATTCGACTGCTCGCACAGCAACAAGACGGCTAATAATTACAAGCTAACGGCCATTTATTTACCCTGCAAGCCGATAATCACATCAGCAGCTCTTGCCGAGGCTCCCGGTGCGCCCAGTATGCCGATAATTTCATCGTATTGGGCAAGCATATTGTCGCGGTATACGTAGTCGTTGAGCAATTTATCGGTTTCGGCTTGTATTGCTTCTACCGAGAAGAATTTTGAAAAAAGTTCCTGCACCACAACTTTGTCGGCTATCAGGTTGACCAGCGAAATATATTTGGTATGCAGTACGTTCTTGAAAGTCCAGTACACGATATGCGGTATCGGCGTTTTGTAACAAACCACCTGTGGCACACGAAACAAGGCTGTTTCGAGCGTAGCCGTGCCCGATGTTACAAGGGCTGCTTTGGCGTATTGCAGTAGGCGGTAGGTCTGTCCGAAAATAATCTTGCAGTCGTGGCTGCCAATGTATTGCTTGTAGTATTCGGGTTCGATGCCCGGTGCGCCGGCTATCACCATTTGGTAATCGCTGAACTTTCCTGCCGATTGCAACATGGCGGGCAGGTTGTCTTTTATCTCCTGCCGGCGGCTACCTGCCAGAAGGGCTATTACGGGCTTGTCGCCAAGGTGGTTATCTTCGGCGAAGGTTTGCCATGTATCGCCTTCGTTTTCTTGCCTGAAGTTGGCAACGGCGTCTACTACAGGGTTGCCTACGTAGTGTATGTGGTAGTTGTGTTTCTTGTAGAAATCGACTTCGAAGGGCAGTATCGACAGCATTTGGTCTACATACTTCTTGAATGATTTCACCCTGTATTCTTTCCATGCCCATACTTTGGGCGAGATGTAGTAATATACCGGTATTTTGGTATGTTTTTTTACGAATTTGGCTATGTCGAGGTTGAAGCCGGGATAGTCGATGAGGATAACCATATCGGGCGCAAAGGCTACGATTTCCTGCTGGCACATCTTCATGTTTCGTAAGATGGTGCGCAGATTGAGCAGCACGGGTACGAAGCCCATGAATGCCATCTCTCTGTAATGCTTTACCAGATGCCCCCCTTGCGCTTGCATGAGGTCGCCGCCAAAGAAACGAAACTCGGCATGAGGGTCTTTTTCCTTCAATGCCGCCATCAGGTTCGAACCATGCAGGTCGCCCGATGCTTCGCCTGCTACAAGAAAGTATTTCATATTAGTTGCGAGTTACAATTTGCAAGCCACATAGGTTGCAAGTTACAGGTTTTTTCTTTCAAATAAGCTTTTCCCAGCTCTTTATTTCTTCCATGTGCTTGTGGTTCGTCATGTCTATCCTTGTAGGCACCACCGACACATAGTTGTGTTTCAAAGCCCACTCGTCAGTCGTTTCGTTGTACGGCTCATCGTCGGCAAATTCGCCCGAAAGCCAATATACGGGTTTGTTTGCCCCGTCTTTCGATTTTACAAACTCGTTTATCCACTTGCCCGATGTCTGGCGACATATCTTTATGCCTTTCAGTTCGTTGCCTTTGGGTATGTTCACGTTGAGGCATGTGCCTACCGGTAGCCCTTCTTTGAGTACTTGCCGGGTAATGGCGGCCACATATTCTGTAGTGTGCGAAAAGTCGGCCTGATGGCTGTGGTCGAGCAGGGAGAACCCTATCGACGGTATTTTGAATACTGCCCCTTCGAGTGCTGCCCCCATCGTTCCCGAATAGAGCACAGCTACGGCGGCATTCGACCCGTGATTGATTCCCGAAAGCACGATGTCGGGTTTGCGCCCTGCCAGTTCGCTGATACCCAGTTTTACACAGTCTACTGGTGTGCCTGTACAGCTATAGACCTTGAGGTTCTCCTCTTCTTTTTCGAGGATTGCACGCAGGGGTTGCAGCGAGGTTATTGCGCTCGACATGCCCGACCGGGGCCCGTCGGGAGCTACTACAAGCACTTCGCCCAGTGGCTTTACACTGTCTATCAGCGCGTGTATCCCTTTGGCGTGCAGCCCGTCGTCGTTGGTGATGAGTATGAGTGGTTTGTTGTTCATTGCTGTTGCTTTTTTATTAGCGTCCCAGTTTAGCCATGTTTACTGAATTTACTACCGTAGCCATATCGCCTTTGTGCAGGTAGTACCATATGGGGCAGCCGCTTTCGGTATTTTCAGTATTTTCCGACTTGGTGAAATTTTGTTTTTTTATATCGTCCCTCAAAATGAAATAGTCGTCGAGGTTGACGCTGTCGTCTTTGGTGACCACGATAAACATCCTGCCGCCCAAAACAAAGTAGCCATGAGGGGTTTCGCTGTCGATAAGCATATTGCTCCACGCGTTGTCTATTGCCGTGATGTTGAAAAACAGCTTATCGTCTGTTTTGAAAAGCAAAACTTTGGTAGCCGGCCATAGGTAGCCTTTGCTTTTACGCAATATCATCTGGTGTACATCGGTGGCTGCGAATCTGATGATGTCGTCGTACAGTTCGAGGTAAGATAGCTCTATTTTTTTGTTTTTGATGTTTGCGGGAGGTGTGGCAGATGCCTGAACTGAAAGAAACAATGTAAGTAATGTAAGTAATAATCCGGTTTTCATCTTCATTTTATGGTTTGGAACACAAAGGTATAAAACTTTTTTGTACCAATGACAAAACCCGCATTGCTACAATATATTATAAATAGTTAATCCTTGTTAGGGAAGGAAAAGAGGGGGAGTGGTCGGGGCGATTGTAAAATTCTGGTAGTCAATATCTATTTGTCCGATGGTTACGCCGAGTACCATTATGGGCTGTTTAAGCAGGATCTTACTTCCATTATACTGTCGGATTTCAATAAATAGAATGATCAGGGCAAACGCATGAAATTTATCCAAGCTCAATTCTGAGCTTTGTAGGGGCGAATTATCATTCGCCCGGAATAAAAAAAAATCTGCAGGCGAATGATAATTCGCCCCTACAGTAGTCAAAACTGGAATATCATTTTTTCATGTGTTTGCCCTGATAGAATGATGTGGCAACATCAATCTATTCACCTTTTTTGATTACCTTTGCACCGAAATAAAAACAACAATAATGGCACAGTCATCCTTACTGGAAAAACTAGACGCACTGGTTATACGTTTCGAAGAGATAGGCACGCTTATTACCGACCCTTCGGTGATAGCTGATATGAAGCGTTATGTGAAACTGAATAAAGAATACCGCGACCTCGAAAAAATAAACACGGCGCGCAACGAATATAAGCAACTGCTGACCAACATAGAAGAGGCTAAAGAGATACTCGACTCGGAAAACGATGCCGAATTGCGCGAGATAGCAAAGGAGGAACTTGATGCAGCCAACAACCGACTACCCGAACTTGAGGAAGAAATAAAACTACTGCTGATACCTGCCGATCCCGAAGACAGCAAAGATGCCATCGTGGAAATACGTGGCGGTACAGGAGGAGACGAGGCTGCCATATTTGCCGGCGACCTTTACCGTATGTATATCAAGTATTGCGAGCTAAAAGGATGGAAAACAGAAGTATCCAGCCTTACCGAAGGCACATCGGGAGGATATAAGGAAATAATATTCACCGTGACGGGCGAAGGAGTTTACGGTACAATGAAATACGAATCGGGCGTACACCGCGTGCAGCGTGTACCGGCTACCGAAACACAGGGGCGTGTGCATACCTCGGCAGCCACCGTAGCTGTGTTGCCCGAAGCCGAAGAAGTAGACGTGGAACTAAATCCTGCCGACATAGATATGCAAACAGCCCGTTCGAGTGGTGCAGGAGGGCAGAATGTAAATAAGGTGGAAACCAAAGTGCAGCTTACGCACAGGCCTTCGGGCATTGTTGTAGTATGCCAGCAGGCGCGTTCGCAGTTGGCAAACAGGGAGTTGGCTATGCAAATGCTGAGGACGAAGCTGTACGATATAGAACTGTCGAAATATCAGGCGGAGATAGCCTCGAAACGCAAAACGATGGTATCTACCGGCGACCGTTCGGCAAAGATACGCACCTACAACTATCCGCAGGGACGGGTGACAGATCACCGTATCAATCTCACCATATACAACCTGACCGGAGTAATGGATGGCGATATACAACCCATTATCGACCAGTTGATAATCGCCGAAAATGCCGAAAGGATGAAGGAAAGCGAATTGTAAATCAATGAGTAAATGAAAACCGGTAAACTATAAAGAAATGACAAAACAAGAATTATTCGAAAATATAAAACGGAAGAAATCTTTCCTTTGTGTAGGGCTCGATACCGACATAAAAAAGATACCATCGCACCTTCTTGAAGAAGAAGACCCTATCTATACATTCAACAAGGCCATAATAGATGCTACCGCAAAATATTGTGTAGCATATAAGCCTAATGCTGCTTTCTACGAAAGCCTGGGCATAAAAGGCATTTTGGCTTTGGAAAAAACTATTGAATATATCCGTACTAAATATCCCGACCAGTTTATCATCCTCGATGCCAAACGCGGCGATATAGGCAATACGTCGGAAATGTATGCGGCGTCGGCATTCGAACACCTTAAAGCTTCTGCCGTGACCGTAGCCCCATATATGGGCGAAGACAGTGTGAAGCCGTTTATTAAATATCCAAACAGATGGGTGATTCTACTGGCTTTGACATCCAACAAAGGTTCTGCCGATTTCCAATTGACTGAAGACAAGGACGGTGAACGCCTTTTCGAGAAAGTGCTGAAAAAATCGCAAGAATGGGCTACTGACGAGCAACTGATGTATGTAGTAGGAGCCACACAAGGCAGCATGTTTGCCGATATACGCAAATATGCTCCTAATCACTTCTTGCTCGTGCCGGGTGTAGGCGCGCAGGGCGGCAGCCTCGAAGAAGTAGTAAAATACGGGATGAACGCGCAATGCGGCCTGTTGGTCAACTCTTCGAGAGCCATTATCTATGCCGACGGTTCGCTCGACTATGCTTCTACAGCCGGAGCTGAAGCTAAAAAACTGCAAGAAGAGATGGCTGGCTATCTTAAAGATTTTTAAGTGAATAGCATACTTTAGAATAATATCCTATTCCCGGTTTATTTATATCTTTACAACCGGACATTATATAAAACCGAATGAAAATGACGGCAAAAAACATAACAGCGATTACTTGCGCATTTCTCTTTATTGCGTGCTCGTGTGGGAAAACTTCCCAGAATAACAATACCACGCCTGCGGCGGTAAGTTACGAGAAGGTTGCGCCCAACTTTAGCAGCGACAGCGCATATGCCTATATCGACAAGCAGGTTTCGTTTGGCCCGCGTGTACCTAATACAGCTCAACACGTAGCGTGCGGCGATTATCTGGTAAGCGAACTGAAACGCTTTGGCGCAGAAGTTACCGAACAGAAGATGGTCGTAGCCGCCTACGATGGCACAAAGCTCAATGCACGTAATATAATAGGCACGTACGGGGCAGATAAGAAAAACCGGGTGTTGCTTTTTGCCCATTGGGATACACGTCCGTATTCGGACCACGACCCCGACAAGGCAAACTACAATAAACCCTTGCTTGGAGCCAACGATGGCGGTAGTGGGGTAGGCGTGTTGCTCGAAGTAGCCCGTGTGCTGCAAAGCCGGTCTCCCGAAATAGGAGTAGACATTATTTTTTTTGATGCAGAAGACTATGGGGTACCCTATTTTGCAGCCCAACAATATAAGGGCGATTCTGGCAAAACATGGTGTTTAGGTTCGCGCTACTGGTCTGAGAATCCGCATATACCAAATTATAAAGCTAAATTCGGCATCTTACTCGATATGGTGGGCACTGAAGGTGCTACATTTTACAGGGAATACTATTCGCACCGCTATGCAAGGAATGTTCTCGACAAAGTATGGACTGCTGCAAGGCAACTGGGGCATAGCAAATATTTCATCAATAAAGAAGGTGGTGGTGTAACCGACGATCACGTGCCTGTAAACGAGATAAGGCGTGTGCCAAGCATAGACATCATCGACTATCGGTTGGGGACAGAAAATGGTTTTTTCCACTCGTGGCACACACAAAAAGACGACATGAGCAATATAAGCAAAGAAACCCTGAAAGCTGTAGGGGAAACAGTACTCGAAGTTATTTATAAAGAAATGTAAAAATGGCTACGATAAACGAAATTCAAGACGAGATAATAGAAGAGTTCTCCCTGTTCGACGATTGGATGGATCGCTATTCACTGCTGATAGAATTGGGAAATTCGCTGGAAAAACTCGACGAAAAATATAAGAACGAAAGCAACCTGATAGTTGGATGTCAGAGTCGTGTATGGCTGCAAGCCGATTATGAAAACGGGAAGCTATACTTCAAAGCAGAAAGTGATGCTGTGATAGTAAAAGGCATAATAGCGCTCTTGATTAAAGTGCTGTCGGGACGTACACCTGACGAAATAATTGATGCCGACCTCTATTTCATAGAAAAAATAGGGCTGAAAGAGAACCTTTCACCTACCCGTTCCAACGGGCTGGTGTCTATGCTCAAGCAGATGCGTTTCTACGCAATGGCTTATAAAGCAAAAGGACAAGGTTGATTTTATAGCTTTGGAGCATGGGTTACAATTATGTTGAAAAATATTTTAAGAAAATAGCATAAAATAATAACGAAAAATTTTGAAAAAATAAAAATAGACTCTATCTTTGCAATCGCAAATGCGAAAGTAGCTCAGTTGGTAGAGCACGACCTTGCCAAGGTCGGGGTCGCGGGTTCGAATCCCGTCTTTCGCTCTGGTTCTAAAAAGACACTTTAGAGAGAACAAAAATAAAGACCTTTCAAACAGTAGTTTGAGAGGTCTTTTGTTTTTTAGTTCTAGTTGAAATGGTGGTTTAGGGGGATCAATGTAAAAAGTATACCACTAAGTGTCTCGGATGAGATGGTTCAAAGATATTTATTCTGCATTAGACTGTAACATTTTTTTAGTTTCTTTAACTCTGTAAGACTATCCATTCATATTGATAAGATATGCTTTATGTGTGAGCCTATCTACCATCGCCGCCACGAGAACTTTATCCTTTACTATTTCTCCCCATCTGTCAAAAGCCAGGTTTGTAGTAATGATTGTGGACTTCTTACCTGCCCTGAGAGACAGATGGTTAAAGAGCAGTTCTCCTCCTTCTTTATCACAAGAGACATATCCAAATTCGTCACAAATGACCATATCATACCTTTGGAAGCGCATTTCAAGCTGCCTGAGACTTTTTTGAGAACGGCATTCCCTGATTTGTGTAAGCAGGCGTGGTACGGATGTAAAAAAGACAGTATATCCCTCCAGGCATGCTTTAATACCAAGTCCTATGGACATATGTGTTTTGCCTGTTCCCGGGTTACCGCAAAATACGATATTACGTCCATCCTTGATAAATTCCAGCGTTTCAAGTTCCGGTAGTGCTGTTTGTGCATCTTTAGGCAACTCTTCCCTTACCAGTTCCTGAAGGTACTTTAGTTCAGGGAATCCTGCTATCCTGATCCGCTGTTTGCGGCGTGCTTCGATGCGCATGTCCATCTCCTTGGTTAAGAGCTGGCATATCAATGCCCGGTACGACCAGTTCTCATCGGTTGCCAAGGTAATAAAGTCATCGAGTTCATCCCGCATAACAGTTAGCTTAAGTTCTTTGGCATAGTTAAACACTTTTTCTTTTTCGTTCAGATTATCCATTTGCATACTATTGATATTAAATACTTCTTGTCTCATGATTATTAATTTTTGGTGATGATTTTTATATTGTTCTCTGTGTCCATTATGCGTGATAGATCCATCAGTATCCTCATGGCTCCGTCTTCAATCAGGGCAGAGCCGCTCTTATGGCTTTCATCCAGATAGATGGGTTCATCCTGGGTCGCCTGGGGCTCGTTATTGGCATAGAGCATGGCTTTGATCTGGTCTGCCGATATACTTCTCAGGCCTCGTGCCTTTAATGAAGTGTATGCTTCTATTATATCGTTATCACTAAAATCGTTCTCCCTGGCATACTGTAAAAGGAAGACAAAGTCCCTGGCCTTATCTGTAAAATGTTTATTGAACAAGGCTTGTATCTGCTGTGGCATTTGCTTTAATGCCAGTGAAGTGTTCAGTGCTCCGGGTTTGCGCAAGAGGGTGTTCAGGTAATGTTCCAGTTTGATAGACCATCCCTTTTGCCTTGAGTAGATGCGTTCATGTACAGCCACCTTGTCATTATTATAGAGGATAACAATCTTCTCGGAGTACATCTTAACGGTAACCATTTTGCCTACCAGTGTATCGGGAACCGAGTAGTGGGAACAGTTCATGCAGATTGTAGACCACTTGTCGACTTTGTACTCCGCCATCTGGAAGCATCCCATCTCATTGGTATAGGGTCTTAATGCTGCCAGGTCTGCTGCCAGTTCCTCCACTTTATTAATCGTCGAAGGGCTACCACTGCGCGAGTTGATCTTTTCACAGATAGCCAGCAGGTGCTCCTGGGCATCTTTCAATGAAGCATAATGCAGGTTGATACTGAAAGCCTTACGCCTGACATACTCTACCGAACGTTCCACATGGCCTTTTTCCCAACCGGCACGGGCATTACAGAAGCGGTAATGGTAGCGGTAGAAGTTGCTCATACGAAGCTGGGTTTCTGTGGGCTTCTTCTCTTCCCCGGCAAACTTTTTGATGGCCACACGCATATTGTCATAGACCATAATCAAGGGAACACCTTTCACCTGGCGGAAGAAGTTGCGGTGCGACTCCATAAAGGCTAACTGGTCCTGATGATGGAACAGCCAGGCATAACGCCCGTTACTATGGCTCAGGGTAAAGACTGCCATCTGGATACGTTGAAGCTTACCGTTTAAGTAAAGCTTGACTTCACCCCAATCAAATTCACAGGACTCTCCCGGTGGATAATAACCTCGGATAAAGGCTTCCTGGGATTTATCTTCTTTCTTCTCAGTACTAGCAGAGGCGATGTATTTACAAACTCCCGTATAACTGACCTGAAAGCCTTTGTCTATCAACAGTTCGTAGATATCCTTACCGCGCATGCACTGCTTCTTGAGACCCATAGCACGTTTACGGGCGTTCTTCTCTAAACAGTCGTCTATCAAATCTTTCAGGCTACCGACAATAACACGAGGGCCTCGCCGCGAACTGTTATAACGTGATTGGGTAGTTAATACCGATTCCAGAGAGGACTCTGGATCAGGGCAGTTTAAAGCTGATTCATACTCAGAAATAACCTTATGAACGGTTTTACGGCTGATATCCAATTCTCTGGCTATAGCCCGTTTACTGTACCCAACCGTACGGTACATATGGATAATTGTTTGTTTTTCCACCATTGTTATCATTTTACCCTCTGTGTTGGTTAATACACAAAGGAATTTATAATGTTAATATTTGTTAGCAAAACACAGAGCTTTATTATAATCGCTCTTAGATTTTACTTAACTGGTGGTATACTTTTCAATTATTTTAGTGGACTACTTTTCAATTATATTATACAGCCCTTACGGGTAGCTCCGGGTCTATCTTTATCTAAGACAGGAATCGTATAGTTAAATCATAATAATTTGACATATTTTTAGTATCTTTGAGAATGAGTTATTCACTAGATTTTCGCAAACAAGTATTTAAGATCAAGTCAGATC
>NZ_QVMQ01000004.1 GCF_010501105.1 Dysgonomonas sp. 511
ATATATATTATGAATCCTATTGCTGATAAAAACCAAGAGAAATATAAACTGGCTGCATGAAACAAAAAGGGTAGGTCAATTTACTTTTGACACACCCTCGTCGGTTGTGTCGGGCGTAAGATATTACGCCCCTACAGGCTTTCGAGAGAATATCATTTTTTTGTCATGTTTTGTGTATATGTGTTACTTTTTGCCACCTCTCTCCCCGCTCTCTCCAAAGGGAGAGAGGGCTGCAAGCCGCGACAAGAGAGGGAAAAGGTAACAATGGGAAAGTAATAAAAAGGTGTTACATGTGTTACTTTTTGGAAAGATACAAGATACCAGTAGACGAGTTAACGAGTTGGGTGCTGATAAAATATAAACTTGTGTCTCGTATCTTGTTTACTTGTATCTAAAGAAAAAGTAACAATGAAAAAGTGATAAAAAGGTGTTACATGTGTTACTTTTTGGAAAGATACAAGATACCAGTAGACAAGTTAACGAGTTGGGTGCTGATTCGCATTAATTATATGATACCTGTAATGTTGCAAGCTCAGGAAAATGCTTATTAACATAGGATAAATATAAAATATCTCAATTTGCTATGTATGGTTTGCAAAATAATGCATACTTTTGCGAAGTCGATAGATCAAAATAGCATTTTAGAAACTATGAAGAAAGAAAATTTTTCCGAGACGAACATAAGTTATACTACAAAAGAAGCAATAGATGAGGCTAAACGCTGCCTCAATTGCAAGAACCCTCTATGTGTGCAGGGATGCCCCATAGAGCACAATATTCCCGGATTTATCAATCAGCTTTCGATGGGTAATATTGGAGCTGCAATGCAGATAATAAACGAGAAGAGCAACCTGCCCGCTATATGTGGACGCGTTTGCCCACACGAGAAGCAATGTGAGGGAAATTGCATACTCAACAAGAAGAATAACCCCATAAAGGTTGGCAAACTGGAACGGTTTATAGCCGATTTCGACAGCGATATGCTGCTTATTAAAGAACGATTGAAACCTAAAACCAGAGGCAAGGTAGCCATCGTTGGATCTGGGCCTGCGGGTCTGACCGTTGCCGGCGACTTGGCTCGCGAAGGTTTTAACGTCGTGGTTTTCGAAGGGCAGAAAGAACCCGGAGGAGTATTGATGTATGGTATTCCCGAGTATCGCCTGCCGAAAGATATTGTACGCCGCGAAATAAAGAAGATAGAAGCACTTGGCGTCACTTTTATGAACGAATTTATAGTAGGTGAGAAAATGACTGTGGATGAGATGCTCAGCCACGAGTTTGATGCAGTATTCATCGGTTCGGGAACGTCTGTACCCAAGACTTTAGACCTGCCGGGGATAAACCTGTACAAAGTACTACAGTCTTCTTATTTCCTACGAATGGTAAACCTCTACAACAGTGGCGACATAAGCCGGGCGGCAGTGCCTTTGGTAGATGGAGAAGAGATTGCCGTTATAGGTGCAGGCAATGTGGCGATGGATGCTGCGCGCACAGCCCTGCGTATGGGAGCCAGCTCGGTAAAAGTGATTTACCGGGGTACAGAAGACACCCTGCCCGCATTGAAAACCGAATATCACGAAGCCGTTGAAGAAGGGGTTGAGTTCCTTTGGAAAAGCCGTACGGTAGAATGTATCGGGGAAAATAACACGCTGAAGGCCATACGCGTGGAAACTCCCGAAGGAGAAAAGATAATGCCTATAAACCGCGTATTGATAGCCATAGGTTCTAAACCAGCAAACCGCATTGTATCTACTTCGCTGGGAATAGATGTTGACGATAACGGCTATGTTATCACAAAAGATTACCCTTATGGCATGACTACCCGCAAAGGGGTGTTTGCCGGCGGCGATGTAGTACATACCCCGCAAACCGTAGTGCTGGCTATGCGCGAGGCCAAACAGGTGGCAATAGGTATTGCCCAGTACGTAGATGCTGTAAAACTATTGGGAGGCAATTGACCGGGATTTTAATAATCCCAATTTTCTTCCCATTCGTCCTGATAGTCGCGATATTCGTCGCCATAGGCAACGCCTACTACAATCAGGCCGGCAAGGGCAGTTACTCCTAGTACAGTATATAGCGCGTTGTAGTTGGCAGGTTTTATCATATAGAATACATCGCCTCTTTCTCCCATATCTGTCACAAAGTCTTTAGGCTTTAAAGATGTTTTGAGCAGGTTGGTCATATAAAAATCCTGAGTATAAGCCATCGGCATCTCGGGTTTATAATAGAGAGTAAGGTAGCTTTGGAACCTCATAGGCGTATCGCCCGGAGTAAACTCCATCCGCTTCACGTTGGTGCTGCTATTCGTATTCAGCCCGACAGTAGTCGACTTGTACGATTTGGTTTCGAGGGTTTTATAGTCGGGCAACAAGCTCAAGGGTATTTCCGACACCATAGATTGCGGCGGGATGAATGTAGGCTTTCCCGGAATATTCAGCACTCCGCCGATGATACTTGATGAATATGTAAAGGTTCCGTCGGTCGTGCCATGCGTTTCGATGCTGCCCTCGAATGGGATTGTTTTTCCTGTATAGGAATATGCCATTCCACCTATAATCATAGCCGACCGTTCCCAGTCTACATACAGGGGTTCGTTCAGCTTGTTGAAGATAGTGATCTGCATCGGTGCACCTTCGCCCCTGAAACTATGGGCAATCCAAAGGCTGTCGGTTTCGAGCAGGAAGTCGCCATTGTCTACTTTCTCTATATATTCGTTGGTGGAGTTCAGTGTAGAATAGTAGTATGTAGCCTGGCAAGACGAAAGAGATGTCACAATGATTGCAATAGCTATATATATCTGATATTTCATCGCTATTAGTTTTAGGTTTTCTATATTTTTGATACAATGTTAACTTTTTTACATAAAAAAAGCAAATGTGATATGTTATTAAAACGAAAATCCCTTAGAAGCTCTTTACTTTTAAGGGATTATATTGTCAGAAAACAGCTTTATCAAGCTTTTTTCGCCATCCTTTTCCGATCGTTTTCGTCCAGATATATTTTACGGAGACGGATAGAGTGCGGGGTCACCTCCACATATTCATCTTCTTTTATATACTCAAGGGCGTCTTCGAGACTAAAAATGATGGCTGGAGCCAGTTTCACCTTGTCGTCGCTACCCGATGCACGCACATTGGTCAACTTTTTCGATTTGGTGAGGTTTACCACAAGGTCGCCTTCTTTGCTGTGTTCGCCCACTATCTGCCCCATGTATATGTCGGTTTGTGGTTCTACGAAGAAACGTCCCCTGTCTTGCAACTTATCCAGCGCATAGGCAAAGGCGTTGCCCGATTCGCTGGCTATTATCGAGCCATTGGCACGCTTGTCTATATCGCCTTTCCACGGCTGAAATTCGAGGAAACGGTGTGCAATAACGGCTTCTCCTGCCGATAGGGTAAGGGCTGCATTGTTAAGCCCGATTATACCGCGCGAAGGGATAGTAAATTCCAGATACACACGATCTTTCTTGCTGCCCATCATCGTAAGTTCTCCTCGGCGACGGGTAACAAGGTCTATTATCTTGCTCGAATATTCTTCCGGCAAGTTTATGGTAAGTTGCTCTACCGGCTCGTGCTTCTCTCCGTTTACTTCCTTAATTATAACCTTAGGCTGCCCCACCTGTAGTTCGTAACCTTCGCGGCGCATGGTTTCTATCAGTATAGACAGGTGTAATATACCCCGCCCGTAAACGATCCAGGAATCGGCATTTTCGGTGTTTTCTACACGCAAAGCCAGATTACGGTCGAGTTCCCTCATCAGGCGGTCGTGAATATGGCGCGATGTAACGTATTTACCATCTTTGCCAAAGAATGGCGAATCGTTGATGGTAAAGAGCATCGACATCGTAGGCTCGTCAATGTCGATAGTCGGTAGCGGTTCGGGATTTTCGATATCGGCAATAGAATCTCCGATTTCGAACCCTTCGATGCCGATCAGCGCGCATATATCCCCGCAACTGGCACTCGATACTTTTGCCCGTCCAAGACCTTCGAATGTATTGATTTCTTTTATTTTGGTCTTTATAATACTCCCGTCCCGCTTACATAGCGAGACTTCCATATTCTCTTTCAGCTCTCCCCTATGTATGCGGCCTATAGCGATACGCCCTACATATTTAGAGTAGTCGAGCGAAGTGATAAGCATCTGTGGCGTTCCTTCCAATATTTCGGGAGAGGGAATATATTCCACAATAGCATCGAGCAAAGGAGTGATGTCTTCTGTCGGCTTGTTCCAGTCTTCCGACATCCAGCCTTGTTTGGCCGAGCCATATATGGTAGGGAAGTCAAGTTGTTCTTCTGTGGCATCGAGGCTGAACATAAGGTCGAAGACCATCTCGTGCACTTCGTCGGGGCGGCAATTGGGCTTGTCTACTTTGTTGATAACCACGATAGGCTTCAATCCCATTTGTATAGCCTTTTGCAATACGAAACGTGTTTGCGGCATTGGCCCTTCGAATGCATCGACAAGAAGCAGGCAACCATCTGCCATATTCAATACCCGTTCTACCTCGCCACCGAAGTCGGCATGGCCGGGGGTATCTATTATATTGATCTTTGTTCCTTTGTAATTGATGGATACGTTTTTCGACAGGATTGTTATTCCCCGCTCGCGTTCCAAGTCGTTATTGTCTAATATGAGTTCGCCTGATGATTGGTTTTCTCTGAAAAGTTGTCCGGCAAGAAGCATTTTGTCCACAAGTGTTGTCTTACCATGATCGACGTGCGCAATAATCGCAATATTCCTAATATTTTGCATATAAATGTTTTGAGGGTGCAAAGGTACGACTTTTTGGCTACAAGTCAATCAAAAGATAGCGAATATTGAAAACCAAAGGAGAATACCGGCAGGATATTTACTTTAGCAGCCCCATATCTTTCAACTTGGTTTTTATGCTATTATCCTCATGGATAAATATATAATCTCCCAGTAGGCTTAAATGATTTTCTTGGGATGACAGTATGCCATCATTCAGTTTATATGGCTTATAACAGAGCCTTTGGAACATATTTAATATAGGCTCTTCGTTCTCTTTCCATACTTCTACCTGCACTATGGGCTTGTGAGTATTTATAATACTTTCCATATCCGACAAAACGACATGTTCAAAGCCTTCAATGTCGCATTTTATATAGTCGAGCCTATCGAGAGATGCAAACAAGCGCGATGGTATCTTCATTTGAGCGTCGAATGTAAACTCTTGGGCATTAATATCCCCGTCCCTGTCCGAATCGTAGACATGAGGAAGCCCGGTTCTTAAGTATCCTACCCTGGGGGAGCTAACCAACTTTATGTCTTTTTCTTCTTTGCCTAAGGCGTAAGGATAAAGTATTATATTCTTTCTCTCTTTTGCCTTCTTGTTGAATACCTTGTTGTACAGTTCTATTGGCTCTACCGAATAGACCTTGCCCGATCTCCCTGTCCACGACGAGAATAGAATGGAATAGTATCCCAGGTTGGCGCCAATATCTACAATAACGTCTCCTCTTTTGATAAGCTTTTTGGCGAAATAGTGATATTCATATTCCTTGTTTTTCTTTAGGGCACCTAGTTTGTACATAACAAAAAACGACCTTTGCAACAGTTGCAAATAGTTTTCGAGACTAAGGATGCGGAAGAGTGTTTTTTGAATATACTTTTTCATCTATAATATTGAGCAAGCAATAGCATTTGGCTTTACCGGCAGTAAATAATCAGTTAAGGAAAAAAGGATAGAATAAATATACTGGAATGCCCCGTTATCCCATATAGCCTCTGACAATCCCGCGCGGCGAACCTTTTATAAAGTCTACAATAAGGCGCATCTCCGGAGTTTCTTCAAAGCCCTGCTCTATTTTTGCAACAGCGTCGGTAAAGTTGAAACCAGCCTGATAAATCATGCGATATATTTCCTGTATTTCGTTTATTTTTTCATTTGCATACCCATTTCTTCGCAAACCTATAAGGTTCACTCCCGAATAGCATACCGGTTCGCGTCCTGCTATGATAAATGGAGGGATGTCTTTTCCCAAGCGTGTGCCACCTTGTATCATTACATGAGCCCCGATACGGGTAAATTGGTGAACCAATGTTCCTCCGCTCAATATGGCATGATGGTCTACTTCTACTTCTCCTGCCAACTGGGTAGCATTTCCCAATATAACATAGTCTTTTACTACACAATCGTGGGCTACATGGCTATACGCCATCAACAGGCAGTTGCTACCTACGGTGGTGTGTCCTCTCGATGCTGTACCCCTGTTTATAGTCACACATTCCCTTACCGTTGTGCCGTCGCCAACGATGGCCAAGGTATCTTCTCCTTTAAACTTGAGGTCTTGCGGCACTCCTGCAACAACAGCCCCCGGGAATATGCGGCAGTTTTTACCGACACGCGCGCCATTTCGTATATTCGCACCCGACATTATCAGTGTACCGTCCCCGATTTCCACGTTTTCGTCGATGAAAGCAAAGGGTTCTACTGTTACATTTTCTCCGAGCTTAGCTTTCGGATGTATATAAGCAAGATTTGAAATATTAGACATGGCTATATGTATTATTTGTTCTTAGCTATTTGAGCTGTAAATTCGGCTTCGGATACAAGTTTCTCGCCAACGAAGGCAAATCCTTTCATATTGGCTATACCCCTCCTTATTTCGGAAGTCAGGTCGAGCCTGAATATCAGGGTATCGCCGGGAACAACCTTACTGCGGAATTTCACATTATCTATTTTCAGGAAATAGGTAGAGTACCTTTCAGGTTCGTCTACTTGCGAAAGCACCAATAATCCTCCTACCTGAGCCATCGCCTCTATTTGCAATACACCGGGCATAACAGGTTCTTGAGGAAAGTGTCCCTGAAAAAACAGTTCGTTCACACTCAGGTTTTTAATTCCCACGATATGTTTTTCGGCTATTTCGATAACCTTGTCTACCATCAAAAAGGGATACCTGTGCGGCAACAGCTCTTTTATTTTGTTGATATCGAATACCGGCTCTTTATTCGGGTCATAAATGGGAGGTTGCACCTCGTTTTGCTTGATTTGCTTACGCACCAACCGGGCAAGCTTATTGTTTATTTTATGTCCCGGGCGGGTAGCAATAATGCGTCCTTTTATGGGTTTCCCGATGAGAGCCATATCGCCAATGATGTCGAGCAACTTATGACGCGCCGGTTCGTTCGGGTATTGTATTTGTTTATTGTTGAGATACCCCAATTCTGTTGCATCCTTGTGTGGTACCCCCAGAAGATCGGCTAAACTATTCAGTTCGGGCTGTGATATTTGACGCTCGTATATTACGATGGCATTATCCAGGTCTCCTCCTTTAATTAGCCCCGCGTCGCGCAATTGTTGTATTTCGCGCACAAAGACAAATGTACGGCAACTGGCTATTTCTTTATCAAAGTCTTCCAGGTTGTCTAACGATGCCGATTGATTTGGTATGTATTTAGATTCAAATTCTATAAACGAGTTGATACAGAAACGGTCGTCGGGGAGCAGTGTTAGCTTCGACCCGGTTTCTTCATCTACTACTTCCATTTTGCGGCGTACTACGAAGTAATCGCGTTCTTCTGTCTGCTCTTCCAGCCCTACTCTACGTATTGCATCTACGTACTGGATAGAGCTTCCGTCAAGTATCGGAAATTCAGGAGCATTTACTTCTATCAGGCAATTATCTATACGCAAGGCATATAAAGCAGCCATCGCGTGTTCGACTGTACTTACTGATACGTCTCCCTTAATTAAAACTGTTCCTCGTTGTGTATTACCTACATTTTCGGCAATCATATCAATAACAGGCTGATCGTCAAGATCAACTCTTTTTACTTTATAGCCAAAATTGTCGGGGGCAGGGTTGAATGTAATTGTAATAGGTAATCCAGTATGTAAACCTTTTCCTGTTAGGGTAAAACTCTCTTTTAGCGTATGTTGCTTACTCATTATATATTAAGGCTAGTTTTTTATTCGTTTGGGTTAGTTTTCAATTGTTCTATTTCTTTTTGCAGTTGAGCTATCTGCCGGTACATTTCAGGTAGTTTAGGGAATATGATACTCGACCTGAAGAAATCTTTTACTGGTATGGCCGGAGCTCCCAACAGCTGGGCTCCCGGTTTTATATTGCTTATTATACCCGCTTGCGCGCCGATATTAGCTCCATCGCCGATGGTAATATGTCCGCCGAGTCCTACCTGTCCGCCAAACATGCAATTCTTGCCTACTTTGGTAGAGCCGGAAATGCCTACTTGTGCAGCCATCACAGTATTTTCGCCCACTTCTACATTGTGGGCTATTTGAATAAGGTTGTCTAGTTTTACTCCTTTGTGTATTATCGTAGCATCCATTACAGCACGGTCGATAGTGGTGTTAGCCCCTATCTCTACATCGTCTTCTACAACGACAATTCCCATTTGCGGGATTTTTTTGTATACCCCGTTTTCAGGGGCAAAACCAAAACCGTCACTTCCTATTACTACTCCGGCATGCATAATACAGTTGTTTCCTATTTTGCAATCCTGATATACTTTTACTCCGGGATATAATATTGTGTTTTCCCCAACAGTAACACCGTCGCCGATATATACCTGCGGATATATCTTGGCACCTTTGCCTATTGTGGCATTATCGCCGATGTAGGCAAATGCCCCTACATACACGTCGGCTTCTACCTTTGCCGAAGGCGATATATAAGACATCGGTTCTACTCCCGTTTTCTTCGGCTTCGATTTTTCTACCATATCCAACAGTATTGCTAATGCCGAATAAGCACTGGCACAACGGATAAGCGTAGCTTTTACTGGTTGTTCGGCCACAAAATCGTTATTAACCAACACAATACTAGCCTCGGTGGAGTAGATATAGTTTGTATATTTAGGATTAGCCAGAAATGTAAGTGTTCCCGGTTTGCCTTCTTCTATTTTAGAAAAGTTATATACAGCAACAGAAGGATCGCCTTCTATCGTGCCGTTTAATACAGTTGCAATTTGTTCTGCAGTGAAGGATACTTGCATAAATACTTATAAAAAAATCAAATTCGGTACCTCTTTAAGAAGTGCGAAATAAGCAATAATTTTTCAAATATATTACTTTTATCCTTAAAAAAACGGTTTAAGAAGGTGAAATATTGTATCATTACTCTATCTTTCCGTAAAAAGAAATGGATTGCCTGTCATTATCCAGCACTGTGAGGGTTGCATATCCGCTATCGCTCATTTTCAATGTAAGCCTGTATTTTTTCTTGTTTTCGTCTTTGGTTTCTATCGTAGCATCCCAGTTTCCGTCGCCATTATCTATCAAATCGTATTCGAAATTGGTACTGGTAAATTTAATGCCTCCCTCGTCGGACGGATAAGGAGCAGTATATGCCCTGCCGAAATATGGAAGATAGCTGCTTATGGTATCCTTGCTGACTTTTAGCGAATAGGGGTAACTAAGGCTGACAGACCTGCCGCCCATCGGCAGTGCCGTTTGTGGCAGAAAGCTATAGTCCATAGATTCTATTTTCGCCGTAGTCTGTGCTATCTCTTCGGCTTTAGACAGGCCACTGCCACTTTTGCAGCTAATTAAGAGGGCTGTTATTGCTATAAGAAAAATTATCTTTTTCATATTCTTATCTCCTTTTTTGATTTAGGTTGAACAAAAGGCGGCAAACCGAACAGTGATATTATAATTCTGTAGAGTTTTGCCTGTAGTTTTTCCTTCTTAAAGATAAAATAAAAACGTATCTATTGCTGCAAATGTTTTATTTACATTGATAAAAAAGGTAAAAAGGACACTGCAACCAGTAAGATCAGAGATGCATAGAATAGCAATACCGTAGCTTTTTGTTCGGCCAAGGCAAAGTAATGTGCGAGCAATAATGCTCCGGCAGTCAGGATGATATACAAATTCAGCAATACATTCATATTGACAAATATAAACAAGGTAGCAGCTGATATGATAATAAAGTCGAGAAGCAAGAGATACATCCTGATCTTGATTTTGTCTTTGTGCCTATGGATGTAATTATCTATGAGGATAATTACCAGCAAAGCTGTAGAAAACACGAATACTACCCAATCGAAAGTAGTAAAGTTAAGGAAAGGCAGTTCTCCGAAAGGCACTGATTGGAGCAAGATGAAAGGCCGGGTAAAATCGTCGACACTTCCAAAGAAATAAAAGAGTGAAAATACCGGGACATAAATGACCACGATACTTAGTATCGATGCCAGAAAGGCCCTGAAGTTGAAACTCCTCATTATACCCAGATATATCCACAGCAATGGGATATAAATGAACATGGAAGGTGTAAACAGGCTCCCCAAAGCTAAAATAAAACTGCTGCGAAAAGCGTAAATCTGCTTATCGGGCGTGTTGTATGATGCAAAAAGTATGGCTATGACATAAAAGAACATCAATCCGCAAATATGTTCCGGCGAGATCAATATAAAAGCGGAATTGGTGTTCGATACCAAAATCATTATAGCAGCCGGAAGCAGCGTCCGCCGCCTTATCAGTACATATTTGGTATTTATATGTGCAGCCAGAAAGGCCAGCCCGGCTGTGAGCAAACAACTGCCAAGTATGGCGATCAGCGGAGACTTGACCCACGGTGCGATGTAATCCCATAAGTAGCCGTCTACCCCTGTTACCGGAATGAATAGCTGCTCTACATTGAAATAATACAATACCCGTATCAACAAGGTAAAGACAATGGAAAAGATAAGTATGCCTTTTCCTTCTACCACATTATTTTTATATGATTTGGGTATTGCCATATTATTTCAGGTCGAAACCTATATCTTTTCTGTAATATTTCTTGTCGAATGATATCTTTTCTGCATTCTCGAAAGATGCTGCTAAGGCTTCTTCTTTTGTGTTGCCATACGAACTGACAGCTATTACACGTCCGCCATTCGTAAGCACTTTGCCATCGGAGAGCTTCGTGCCGGCATGAAAAAGTATGCTGCCATCTACGGTGTCGAGCCCGGTTATCTCCTTGTTTTTCTCATAGTCGCCCGGATATCCGCCCGATACCAGCATTACGGTTACTGCATATCTATCATCTATTAGCAGTTCTTTGTTACCTAAATCGCCATTAGCCACCCCTTCGAGCAAAGAAACGAGATCGGATTTTATCCTGAGCATTACGGCCTCGGTTTCGGGGTCGCCCATGCGCACATTGTATTCTATCACCATCGGTTCGCCTTTTACCTCAATCAGCCCGAGGAAGATAAAGCCCTTGTAAATGATATTATCTTTCTTCAGCCCTTCGATGGTTGGCTTTACAATCCTGTCTTCTACTTTCTTCATAAAGATATCATCGGCAAACGAAACCGGCGAAACGGCTCCCATGCCTCCGGTATTCAACCCGGTATCGCCTTCGCCTATACGCTTGTAATCTTTGGCTACAGGTAGTATTTTGTATGAATCGCCATCGGTCAGTACAAAAACCGAGCATTCGATACCCGAAAGAAATTCTTCGATAACGACAGTACGGCTTGCATCGCCAAACATACCGCTAAGCATTTCTTTCAGTTCGGCTTTAGCTTCTTCCAGGTCTTGTATAATCAATACCCCTTTGCCTGCTGCCAATCCATCTGCTTTCAGCACGTATGGAGCTTCCAATTCTCCGAGAAACGCATATGCTTCATCCAGTTGGTCGAGGGTAAAGCTTTTGTATCGCGCGGTAGGGATATTGTGGCGTATCATAAACTGTTTGGCAAAGTCTTTGCTCCCCTCCAGTTCTGCCCCCTTTTTCGATGGTCCAACAACGGGTATATGTTTTACTTCTTCATCGTTCACAAAGAAGTCGTAGACACCTTTTACCAATGGTTCTTCCGGCCCTACTACCACCATGTCCACATTGTTGTCCAACACAAATTGTTTGATAGCGGGGAAATCTGTTATCGACAATTCTACATTCTGTCCTATCAGGTGTGTGCCTGCATTTCCGGGGGCAATGAATAGGTTACCGACCTTATTGCTTTGCTTTATCTTCCATGCCAGAGCATTCTCGCGTCCACCGCTTCCAAGTAACAATATGTTCATAGTAGTTGTTATAATATGATTATGAGCTTAAAAATTCTATGTCCGCAAAGATACATGATTATTTTATTAAGATAAAAATCAGAGATATTTATTGTAAGTTTACACGCTGAAAAATATAGAAAAAGCAATGTCTTACTGGGAAAATGGAACATTTAAACGTACCGAACTGTTAATAGGTAGCACAATGATGGACAAGTTGTCCGACACCCGCGTCATTATATTCGGCGTAGGAGGGGTAGGCAGCTGGTGTGCCGAGAGCCTCGTCCGCACCGGGATAAAACGCCTGACTATCGTAGATTCCGACAAGGTAGCCGAAACAAATATCAACCGCCAGTTGATGGCTACGACAAAGACTATCGGGCGTCTGAAAGTAGATGTACTGAAAGAACGCCTGCTTGAGATCAACCCCGATGCCGAAATTACTGCCATTGCAGGAGTCTATAGTGAAGAAACTTCCGGGTCTTTCGATATAGGTTCGTACAACTATGTAATAGATGCCATCGACAGCCTGAAACATAAGGTTCACCTGATAAGGACTGCCACACGTACAAAAGCCAGACTGTTTTCCTCTATGGGGGCAGCATTGAAGATAGACCCTACAAGGATAAAAGTCGCCGAGTTCTGGAAAGTGCAGGGTTGCCCTTTGGCGGCAGCATTGCGCAGGAAAATGAAGCAGGGTGAAAAGCCAGCAAGGAAATTCCAGTGCGTATATAGCGACGAACTGCTTGAAAACAAAGGGCTCTTGTACGAAAACGATGAGTCGAAAAACTCGGAGGTAGCCCGTCAGGAAAATCCAAGTGTAAAGGCTAGCATCAATGGCACATTGGCACATATTACAGCTATCTTCGGCTTCGCGCTTGCCGGATTGGTAATAAAGGATATATGTAAAGAATAATATCAAAATAGAAATATAACAATGGAAAATTTACAACTTAATTATGGCGCATCGAATAGCCAACGGGCTACAATGGCGGTTTTAGCTTCCTACTTCGCCCTGTTTGGATGCTATGTTGCTGTATTGCAATTGATAGCCAAAAGCTACAACATCCTGTTTTTCGGGGCTTTGATCCTTTTTGTACTCGCTCTTTTTCTTGTACTGAAAAATACTGCATGGAAGCCTGCTCCGGTATTGGAGATAGATACCAATAAAATAGAATCGAACCTGCCGGGCAAGAAAAAGATATCGGTAGAGTGGGTAAATGTAAGCAAGGTGAATATAGGAACAAGCTATTTTGTCTTCCTCACCAATGGCGAGCAGAAGCAGCGGGATATGGACTTGTCCGACCTGCGTTTCAGCGACCTCAAAACCGCAAAAAGCAAGATAATAGAGTTGTGTGAGCATAAGAATATACCTTATCATAACGACTGAAAATATGGAAGCTGCTATAAGGCAGCTTTTTTGTTTACAATAAATAATGTAGATTTGTACTACTTTTTATTAATAATTATCTATACAAAACCGATAAAAGAACTAACACGTGAAAACAGAAAACGAAGAAAAAGTAAGCGGATTGCCCGAAAATGCTTTTCGCGAACTTAAGCCCGGAGAAGAATATTCTCCAATCATGTCGCCCGACAGACAGTATAAGGAAGTAACTCCCTGGTCGATAATCTGGGGGCTGGTAATGGCTGTCATATTCAGTGCTGCCGCAGCCTATCTTGGACTGAAAGTAGGGCAAGTGTTCGAGGCCGCCATACCTATTGCCATCATCGCTGTGGGCTTATCTACCGCTGCCAAGCGGAAGAATGCGCTGGGCGAGAATGTCATTATCCAGTCGATAGGGGCAAGTAGCGGAGTGATAGTTGCAGGGGCAATATTTACATTGCCGGCGCTGTACATACTACAAGCCAAATACCCGGATATCTCGGTAGAGTTTTTCCAAGTCTTCCTCAGCTCGTTGCTGGGAGGTATATTAGGTATCCTATTCCTTATCCCTTTCCGCAAGTACTTTGTTTCCGATATGCATGGCAAATATCCTTTCCCTGAGGCTACTGCTACCACGCAGGTATTAGTGTCGGGCGAAAAAGGAGGCGACCAGGCCAAGCCATTGATCTTTGCCGGTATCATCGGCGGACTATACGATTTTATTATCGCTACATTCGGTGCATGGTCGGAAGTCTTTACTTCGCGCGTGCTGCCTTTCGGCGAGACTGTTGCCAATAAAGCTAAAATGCTGTTCAGCATAAACGTAGGTGCTGCCGTACTTGGCTTAGGATATATCGTCGGCCTGAAATACGCCGCCATAATCTGTGCCGGTTCGGCATTGGTATGGTTTGTCCTTGTTCCCCTGATGCCATTGCTTGGCGACAGTGTATTACAGGCAATCAATGCTGCCCCATATCTTGAAGGCGGCGACCTTGCCCTGGGAGGAATTGCCGCTGCAAGCCCTGAGGTTATATTTTCTACAATGGCGCGTCATATAGGTATCGGCGGTATAGCTATGGCAGGTATCATCGGCATCGTAAAATCGTGGGGCATCATAAAAGGCGCTGTCGGCCTGGCATCCAAAGAACTGAAAGGCAACAAGAAAGGCGTTTCGGAAGATGTGAAACGCACACAACGCGATATCTCCATGAAGATAATATCTATCGGTGTTATCCTTGCCTTACTGGCCACATTCATCTTCTTCTGGCTGGGAGTAATCCACAACCTGTTTTTCGCCATCATCGCTATCTTGCTGGTTGCTATTATCGCATTCCTGTTTACTACCGTAGCCGCCAATGCAATAGCAATAGTGGGTACGAACCCGGTATCGGGTATGACCTTGATGACACTTATCCTAGCTTCCGTTATCCTCGTAGCCGTAGGCCTTAAAGGAACGATGGGTATGGTTTCGGCGCTCATCATCGGGGGTGTGGTTTGTACAGCCTTGTCGATGGCGGGCGGTTTCATTACCGACCTCAAGATAGGCTACTGGCTTGGTACTACTCCTGCTAAACAGCAATCGTGGAAATTCCTTGGTACACTTATCTCTGCCGCTACGGTAGGCGGGGTAATGATAATACTGAACGACACCTACGGCTTCACTCCGGGCGACCCTAACGCTCTAGTCGCTCCTCAGGCCAATGCTATGGCTGCCGTTATCGACCCGCTGATGTCGGGTACAGGCGCGCCTTGGATACTTTACGGAATAGGTGCGTTGATAGCCTTGCTCCTCAATTTTATGAAAGTTCCGGCTCTGGCGTTTGCGCTGGGTATGTTTATTCCGTTCCACCTGAATATCCCTTTGGTTGTCGGCGGTGCTATCAACTGGTATGTTGGCAGCCGCAGCAAGGATAAAGACCTGAATACGGCTCGGGTAGACCGCGGCACGCTCATCGCTTCGGGCTTTATTGCCGGCGGTGCTTTGATGGGTGTGGTAAGCGCTGTACTCAGATACCTCAACTTCGATTTCGAGATTACAGGCTGGGCAGGCAGCGACCTGTCGCAAATACTATCTGTATTTATGTACGCTGCCATAATCTTCTACTTTGGCAGTGCGGCAATGAAAGCTAAGAAAGATTAAGATCAAGTAACTGTTAGGAAATAATAATAGCCCTGCGGGATTACCCTGTCAGGGCTATTTTCATTCTATATCTCAATCTGTTCTCCTAAAAATTTAGGGCCTTTCCCTATGATTATATCAATGAACACTTTTACGCGGGCAAATACTTCTCTTATCTTAGTGCGGTACGACGAGCGGTTCAGGTTTAGATCCCTGGCATTGTATCCATAAGCATCCAGCCCGTAATATTGGGCGAGGAATACAGCCCGTTCGTTGTGAAACTCTTGCGAGACGATAATAAAGGCATCCTGTCCGAATATCTTATTCATACGGACTACAGAGTCTAGTGTGCGGAATCCTGCATAATCGAGATGGATAACGCTGTCGGGAACACCCGCTTCTATAAGAGCCTGGCGCATATCTTCGGCTTCGTTGTAGTCTTTCCGGCTGTTGTCGCCGCTAACCACGAAGGCTTTGACTTTACCCACCCGATACAATTCACTTGCGGCTTGTATGCGATAGGAGAAATACGGGTTTTGCCTGCTGCCGATATAACGTGCAGCCCCTAATACCAGAGCTGCCTTCTGAGGTGGCACGCTGTCAACGTTATTGTAAATATACTTTTCCGTATCATGCGGTATTTTCCAGTTGGCAAAAACGACTATTGCAACAACGGATATTAGTCCTATAAGAACAATAGCCATAATTCTTTTGATCCTTTTTTTCGTTCGCTTTTTCATCAGATACGGTCTAATACTTTTACAATAAGGTCTTCAATCGAGCCTTTGTAATTAGCATTCGATTCACCCGCCAGACGGTTGGCAATTATAGTGCAGACGGTCATTGCACGGTGTCCCATCAGTCGACCCATTCCGGCAAGCGGGGCGCTTTCCATCTCGTAGTTGGTGATGGTATCTTCTTCAAACCTGAACGATTCTATCCTGCTGTTGAGGTCGGGATTAGCCAACGATAGGCGCACATGCCTTCCTTGCGGACCATAAAAGCCGATGGCAGAAATAGTCGCTCCTTTTATCATATCGTGCCCGATTTGTGCTACAAGCTGTTCGTCTGCCTTTACTACATAAGGGGAACAGTGTTGCGGATTCCACCCTACATGCTTTTTGAAAGCCTCCTCGAAATCCAAAAGGCAAATATTATTTCTGCCTTCATAATAGTTGAGTACACCATCGAACCCAATAGATTTTGCAGCTACTACATACGAACCAATCGGACAATGGGGTTGCAAGCCTCCCGATGTGCCGACACGTACCATCGTAAGCTGGCGAAAGTCTTTCTTTACCTCCCTTGTTCCGAAATCTACATTGGCAAGTGCATCCAGTTCGGTAATTACGATGTCGATATTGTCGGCGCCTATACCATGCGAGAGGGCTGTGATGCGTTTACCCTTATATGTCCCTGTGATGGTGTGGAACTCGCGGCTTTGGATATCGCATTCTATGCTGTCGAAAAACGAGGCCGTAAGGTTTACCCTGCCGGGGTCGCCCATCATTATTATCTTGTCGGCCAGTTGCTCCGGCTTAATATGGAGGTGGAAGACGCTGCCATCGCTATTGATTATCAGTTCCGAATCTGGTATTTTTCTCATATCCTGTATATTATTTTGTTATTTGCTTAGTCTAATATAATTTCTTCCAAAGGATTCCAAAATATATCCTTCCAATTACTGATCCTGTTATTCTTCACCACAATGCCTTCGTCCTCTAATAACCGTTGCATCCTCTCATTATCTCCGAATGCTTCCCTTCCCGAAAGTACGCCCTGACTGTTGACTACCCGGTATGCAGGAATGTTTTTTTCGGAACATTCGCCCATCATTTTGCCAACAAGGCGCGACATGTTCGAATAACCTGCCGCTTTGGCTATAGCGCCATAGCTGGTGGCACGTCCGCGCGGAATTGTTTTTACTATATCATAAATCCCAAGCCTCAGCTTTTCTTTCTCTTCTTTGGTCATGTTCCGGTATTTGCTATAAAGTTATAAAGATTTACTTTTGTAATAAATATAAGAGCCTGTTTAAATTTTAGCGAAATTTTTCTTATAGGCTCTAGCAAATAATCTTAGCAGCCTTTTTATGCTCTTTTAGCGCCTTTTTAGTATTTCCTTCTCGGTTTAGCCCGCTAAACCAGCGAGCAAAACATTAAAAATCCATCTAAAAAAGCTATAAAAAAGTTCTGCTATAAAATTTAAACAGGCTCTAAGAGATATGAAAATTACATTGCTGGTTATAGGAAAGACCGATGCGGGTTACTTTATAAATGCTATCGACGAATATAAAAAACGTCTTGAGCATTATATCCCTTTCGAAATACAGATAATTCAGGACTTGAAAAATACTAAAAGTTTAACAGTAGGGCAGCAAAAAGAAAAGGAAGGCGAGCTTATACTGAAAAGCCTGCAAGCGGGCGATTACCTCGTTTTGCTCGACGACAAAGGCAAGGAATATACCTCCATGCAGTTTGCCTCTTATATCGAGAAGAAGACTCATACGGTTTCCCGCCGGCTGGTGTTTGCCGTTGGCGGCCCTTATGGCTTTTCGGACGATGTATATGCCAAAGCCAGTGAGAAACTGACGCTTTCGCGAATGACCTTTTCGCACCAGATGGTACGCCTGATCTTCGTAGAGCAGCTATACAGGGCGATGACGATACTCAACAATGAGCCTTATCATCACGAATAAGGACAGAAAACTCAGGAGCGATGTGCCCCTGAGTTATTCACACTATATGTCAAAGACGGCTTAGTCGATAAAATCAACTGTCTCTTCTCCAATCATTTGGCGAAGCGTGTTTTTCAGCTTCACATATTGGATAAACAAGTCGTGCTCTGCAACCTTGCTAGGCTCGTGCATCGGGCTCTTGAAGTAGAACGACAACCATTCTTGTATTCCGCTCATTCCTGCACGTTGCGCAAGGTCGGTAAACAATACTAGGTCGAGGCAAAGAGGAGCAGCCAAGATAGAGTCCTTGCAAAGGAAGTCTACTTTCAACTGCATTTTATAGCCCAACCATCCGAACAGGTCGATGTTATCCCAGCCTTCTTTATCGTCCTTGCGAGGAGGATAATAGTTGATACGTACCTTGTGGTAAACGTTTCCGTAAAGCTCTGGATAAAGCTCAGGTTGAAGGATATTGTCGATAACAGACAGTTTAGACTCTTCTTTTGTCTTGAATGAACCCGGATCGTCGAGCACTTCGCCGTCGCGGTTACCAAGGATGTTGGTAGAGAACCATCCGCTAAGACCCAACATACGGGTTTTCAACATTGGCGACAATACAGTCTTCAACATTGTTTGCCCTGTCTTGAAGTCTTTACCGCAGATAGGAGTCTGGGTTTTCTCAGCCAGTTCCCACATTGCAGGTATGTCTACCGTAAGGTTAGGGGCACCGTTGATGTAAGGTATTCCCATCGACACACAAGCATAGGCATAGATATTAGAAGGAGCTATGTCTTTATGGTTTTCTTTCAGTCCTTTTTCGAAAGCGGCAAGCGTTTTGTGTACGTCGCTCAGTGGAGTAAATACTTCGGTACTACCACACCAGATAACAACGATACGGTCGCAACCGTTTTCTTTCTTGAAGTTCTCGATGTCTTGTTTTACTTGTTCTGCCAAGTCCCATTTAGTAGGGGCAGATTTCACCCAAGTTCCGTGAAGGCGTTTTACAAAGTCTTGGTCGAATACGGCTTTCATCGGTTTGATGGCCATCATTTCGTCTTTCACTTTGTCGAGGTCTTCTTTTGTCAATACGTCGGCGTGAACCGCAGCTTCATACGCATTGTCTTCAAAGATGTCCCATCCACCGAATACGATGTCTTTAAGGTCTGCCAAAGGCACAGCATCTTTGATTTTAGGGAAACGGTTTTCTTCCCTTTTACCCAATCGCATGGTTGCCAATTGAGTGATTGAACCTACAGGAACTCCTTGCCCTTTGCGGGTCATCAATGTTCCTGCCATGAATGTGGTGGCTACTGCACCAACTCCTACCGATAGAATACCAAGTTTACCATTGGCTTCTTTCACTTGTACTTTTCCCATTTTTTAGTTTTAAATTGTTAAAATACACTGCAACCCGCAGCAATCCTTTAAACGCGGTGACCTGCGGCAATATGCCGCAAATCTATATAATAGTATAGCTTTGGTGAAGGTCTGGTTTATTTTATTCTCCCAACCCGGGCTTTTCTACCATACAAACGGTATCCATTCTTAAACCAGTCAATCAGACCAACTCTACATTATTACCAAAGTACTGAAGTGTTTATCAACTGTTAGTTGAAGTATGCCTGTTTGTGAAGAGAGGCATTACAAATGTCAACAACGACAAACTTACAATAGCTTCCGCCAAAGCTATTTTTAATAACGAAATAGTATATAATATTATTGCGTGATGAGCAAAGGTATAAAATCATCGGGAAAAACAAAGATATACACCTTACATTTATTTCTTTTTGATATTTTTTTATCCGGATTTTAACAGGAATATCTATCAATATTTTGTGCAAAAAGTAACATATGTAACACCTTTTTTCATTCTTTTCCATTGTTACTTTCCTCCCTCATTTCGTGGCTTAGTCCTACTTTACTTCCATTGGAGGGGTCGAGAGCTTTTTTGTTGCTTACCACAATCCGATACATATTTGCCCGCCTGCTGACAAAGTCTTCCAGTTCCATCTTAGTTTCTTCGTCTACCACTCCTATCTCTGTCGGCTTGGCGTACAGGTCTTCGTTGGCTTCAGAAGTTTTCGCTTTTTTGTTTTCCCTCTCCAAAGCCAGCTTTATGGTGTGGTGATCGGGCATTACTTCTTTTTTCTTTACCACTTTCTTTTTGAGCACCATTTCCTGAGGGTTGCCTTTCGATGGTTCGTAGTACAGCCTTTCTTCGGTGAGGGTATAGCCTTCGAGTTTCTTCTTCAGCGACATACGCGCCAGCATTACCAGTGCTTCGTCGCGCCGTTCAACGGCATCTTCCACCGCTGCACAAAATTCGGGTTTTGTATTCTTCCATTCGTAAAAGGTTTTGCGGTTGATGCCTGTTGCGCGGCATATTTCGGCTACGGTGTACATATCGTGTTCTATCATCTCCAGGATGCGTTCTGCCAGTTTTGTTGTAAATTTTGCCATAATCTTTTCCTTTATAGATAAAGTAAAAAGAATTTGATTGGGATTCCTTCATTACAAATTTCATTCGTCCAACCTTGTTCCCTGCACCGGCAGCCGGTTTTCCGATTAAAAGAATTTTTATGATTTAATTTAATTTGTTTAAGAAATGAACGCTTGAAACACAAAGAACATTAAATAAACAAACTTGGTGAAATATTATTTGTTTCAAAAGCGTCAACTAAAATAAACGACATGGATAATAAAAGGACAATAGCCATTATTACAGACAAAGGCTCTCCCTGCAAGGAAATCAAAGAGAATACGTTGGTAAACGTGTTCAGAATGGAAGGCGACAAGGTTCTGGGCTACGAAAGTATAAAGCTGGAAAATAGCAACAGCTTCCCGAAGCTTCTCGAACTAAAGGAAATCAGCCTGATATATATAGAAACATTGAGCAAGGACATGATGCGGATACTTCAACGGCTTGGGATAAATGTGAAATGTAAAGATGAATGGAGTGGCGACGATTTTATAGGCAAGTTTGTGTTTGGTTAATAATGCGAATCAGGAGTTGGAATTTTATAGTAAAAACGTCCTTTTTTATTCTGCGCGCAATCACAGATTGCTTGCGTTCCTTTTGGACTAAGCCCCAAGTACGTGGTAGGGTAAACACATGAAAAATAATATTCCATTTTGACTACTGTAGGGGCGAATTATCATTCGCCCGAAATAGAAAAAATCAGCGGGCGAATGATAATTCGCCCCTACAAAGCTCGGAATAGAGTTTAGATAAATTTCACGCGTTTACTCCAGGAGGGCGCGCCAGTATGTGCTAAAGAGAAAATATTTAACCGAAGATTGCTTTTATGCAGTAGCAGTATAAAAAATGAACATATAATAGCATTATGCTTTCGTAGCGGGGAATCAGCAAAGTTTCCCGCTTTTTTGTTTTTAGCCGATAAGCCGACGGTCATGCAACAACTATGTTTTACAACATGTTTTATAAGTGTTTGCTCGAATACTTATTTTTATATCTTGCAAGTGTAAAGAAGACACTTATTGTAAATCTAAATATGTTGTTAAACAAGGAAAAAGAACTTAGCATTTCATGAAAAAACCGGCATTACTCATTGCATCCCTATTTTGTATCCTGTCAGCATTTGCCCAGCAAGGGGCAAAGGTCAGCTATTTCGACCTGCAAGACGTCCGTTTATTAAACAGCCCTTTCAAGCATGCAGAAGAACTGGACAAAAAGTACCTCTTGGAACTCAATGCAGACAGGCTTCTCGCTCCATTTGTCAGAGAAGCAGGACTTCCCAAGAAGGCCGACAGCTATACCAATTGGGAAAATACAGGCCTTGACGGACACATAGGAGGACACTACCTATCGGCACTTTCGTTGATGCATGCATCTACAGGCGATGCCGCTATTAAAGAACGGCTGGACTATATGGTCGGCGAACTTAAACGCTGCCAGGATGCTAATGGAAATGGCTACATAGGCGGCGTGCCCGGAGGAAAGACTATTTGGGACGAAATAGCCGCAGGGAACATCCAGGCTTCGGGCTTCGGGCTTAATAACAGGTGGGTTCCTCTATACAATATACACAAGACATATGCCGGATTGCGCGATGCCTACCTCGTAGCAGGCAACCGGACAGCAAAAGAGATGCTCGTAAAAATGACAGACTGGGCGATAAAGCTTGTCTCTGCCCTGTCGGAAGACCAGATTCAGGATATGCTCCGTAGCGAACATGGCGGGCTGAACGAAACCTTTGCCGATGTAGCCGCCATTACCGGCGACGAAAAGTACCTGAAACTAGCGCGCCAGTTTTCGCATCAGTCGATACTAAACCCCTTGCTCAACCACGAGGACAAGCTCACCGGGATGCATGCAAACACACAGATACCAAAGGTGTTGGGCTTCAAGCGTATCGCCGACATAGAGGGTAACGAGTCGTGGTCGGAGGCTGCCCGTTTCTTTTGGGAAACCGTGGTGGAGCATCGTTCCATCTGCATTGGGGGAAATAGTGTACACGAACACTTCCATCCGGCAAACGATTTTTCGGGTATGATAACCAGCAACGAAGGCCCTGAAACTTGTAATACATATAATATGCTCAGGCTTAGCAAGATGCTTTACCAGACATCGCTGGATAAGAAATACATGGACTACTACGAAAGAGCATTGTACAATCATATACTATCCAGCCAGAACCCCAATGGCGGAGGGCTGGTCTATTTCACCCAGATGCGTCCGGGACATTACCGCGTATATTCGCAGCCGCACACCAGCATGTGGTGTTGTGTAGGATCGGGAATAGAGAACCATGCGAAATATGGCGAGATGATCTATGCCCATACTGGCAGCGAACTGTATGTAAACCTATTCATTCCTTCGATGCTAAACTGGAGGGACAAGGATGTTGAAGTTGTACAGGAGAACTCTTTCCCGGATAAAGCCAGTACCCTACTGACTATAAACCCTAAGAAAGCGACTGCCTTCACCCTCAAGTTGCGCTACCCGTCGTGGATAAAAGGCGGAAAATTCAGCGTAAGGGTGAACAACAAAGAATACAGTGCCGCCCTCGATGCTACAGGCTACCTCTCCATAAACCGGACTTGGAAGAAGGGAGATAGAGTATCTGTGGAAATGCCTATGGAGATATTCGCTGAGCAGATGCCTGATAAGTCGAATTACTACTCCATCTTCTATGGACCTATAGCACTGGCTGCCAAATCGGGTTCGGAAGACCTGCAAGGACTATTTGCCGACGACAGCCGGGGTGGTCATGTTGCACATGGCCGGCAACTTGCGCTGAAAGATATGCCTATCATTGTTAGCGAGCCGGACAAGATTGCATCGCGGATAAGCCCGGTAGAGGGTAAGCCTTTAACTTTCACATTGAGCAACCTCTATTCTGAGAAATATCCGAAGACGATGGAACTGATCCCATTCTTCCGCCTGCATGAGTCGCGATATATCATCTATTGGCCGCAAGCTACAGCCAACGAGGTGCAGAAGCTACAGGAGAAAATAGCCAAAGATGAGAAAGAACGAATGGCACTCGATGCTATCACCATAGACAAGGTGGTATGTGGTGAGCAACAGCCTGAGTCTGACCATTTCGTGCAGATGGAAAAATCCAATGCTGGCTTCTTCGAAGATATCCATTGGCGCGAGGCTAAAGGCTGGTTCAGCTACCGGATGAAGAACCCGGACAAAAGGGCGAAATCATTGTACCTGAAATACTTCGACAGGGATAAATCGCGTAGCTTCGACATATTGGTCAATGATGTGCCAGTATCTTCGATGATGCTGAACGGCGGAGAAGCCGCACCTCAATATACCATCATAGAAATCCCCGAAAGCGAGCTGAACAAACAGAGCCTAGCAGTGAAGATAATGGCAAAGGACAATTCGACGACAGGCAAAATGGTAGAGGTCAGGTTATTGAATCTTAATAAGAACCTATAATATATTAGCAAGGCCAGACTGGGAAATCTGGCCTTGCTAACTATATTACTTCAGATTGATTATGTAGGTTATTTCTTCCACAGCTTTTCCATATCCTCCAGCGTACGCCCTTTGGTTTCGGGAACCATCTTCCATACAAACAGAGCCGAAAGCACAGCCATCAGCCCATAGAAGCCATAGGTCATACCGCCGCTAAATTCCATCATCGGCGGGTAGGTAGAAGATATCAGATAGTTGGAGAACCATTGTGCAGCAACGGCAATAGCTACAGCTTGCCCCCGTATCTTATTCGGGAATATCTCAGCTATCAGTACCCAGCAAATTGGTCCCCACGACATCATAAACGATGCTGTGTAGATAATGATAAACACAAGAGTGCTGATGCCGATAATGTTGTTGAATGCCAGCCCCGATATAGCAAACATACCGATAGCCATACCGATAGATCCTGTGATAAGCAGCGGTTTGCGCCCCCATTTATCGACAGTAAGGATGGCAACAACAGTAAATACCACATTCACCAATCCCATGATAATGGTCTGCAACATAGAAGCATCTTTGGCCGCACCCATACTCTCGAATATACGCGGAGCATAATACAGGGCAACATTGATGCCGACAAATTGCTGAAACACAGACAAAAGTATCCCTATAATAATCACGGCCTTACCATAAGAGAAAAGCTTGGCTTTTACGCTTCCCGATACTGTACCTTTTATGTCGTCGAGTATCGAACTGGCTTTCTCCTTCGACCCGTTGATCTTCTCAAGTACAGCCAAAGCCTTGTCATCCTGATGTGTAAGCGCAAGGTAGCGAGGAGTTTCGGGAACGAGCAACAACAGCAAACCAAACAGGGCGGCAGGAATAGCCTCTGACGCAAACATATAGCGCCATCCTGTTTCGTTTATCCATTCTATAGTCTGTCCGCTGGCGATACCCCAGTTGACAAAATAAACGACAAGCATACCGAAGATGATAGCAAACTGGTTGAAAGATACCAGCCTGCCCCTTATCTCAGCAGGGGCTATCTCGCCTATATACATCGGGCAAACTGCCGATGCAAGGCCAACACCTATCCCTCCTAATACGCGGTAGAAATTGAATGTCCATAGTAAAGCCATACTAGGCTCACCTTGTGTAAAGAAGAGGGTTTCGGGGAATCCTGAGCCTAAAGCCGACAAGAAAAATAGCAATGCTGCCAGCAACAGCGATTTCTTACGTCCCAAACGGGAAGAAAGGAAACCGGAAAGAAGCCCTCCTATTATACAGCCTATCAATGCACTGGAAACTGTAGCGCCATGAGCAAATGCACCCAATCCCAAAGGCTCGATAAGATATGCCTGTATAGATTTTTCGGCTCCCGATATCACCGCCGTATCGTAACCAAAGAGCAAGCCTCCTATGGTCGCGACGAGCGTTATTCCAAAAATATATGCCTTGTTAAATTCGTTTTTCATTGGTCTTGATTTAGTTACAAGTTACGAGTTACGAGTTACAAGTAAACAAGACTCTAAATCAGAGAGCTTGTAACTTTTGTAACCCGTAACTCGTAACTATTTTTAAATATACATATTAACAATAGCCTCGTAAAGCTCTTGTTTTCCGCTTATTTGTTTAGGTTCGCCTACTTTGTGGGCAATTGTACGCAAGTCTTCAAGAGTCAGTTTGCCGTCTTCGAAAGCTTTTCCGTCGCCACCATCGAACGAAGCATAACGAGCCTGACGCAATTTCTTATAGTCAGAATTTTCGAGGATATCAGCAGCCACCAACAGTCCGCGTGCAAATACATCCATACCGGAAATATGAGCGATGAACAAATCGTCCATATCCGTAGAGTTGCGGCGAATCTTAGCATCGAAGTTCACACCTCCGTGCCCCAATCCACCTGCTGGAAGCATTACAAGCCATGCGTGGGCAAAGTCGTAAATATCGAGAGGGAACTGGTCGGTATCCCATCCGTTTTGATAATCTCCACGGTTGGCATCGATACTACCCAGCATACCCGCGTCTACAGCAGCTTGCAATTCGTGTTCGAATGTATGTCCAGCCAAAGTAGCATGGTTTACTTCAATATTTACTTTAAAGTCTTTATCCAGGCCATAGTTGCGAAGGAAGCCGATAACAGTTTCGGTATCGAAATCGTATTGGTGCTTCGTTGGTTCCATTGGTTTAGGCTCTATGAGGAATGTACCAGTAAAGCCTTGTTTGCGTGCATAGTCGCGAGCCATAGCAAGGAAACGGCCCAGATGATCTTTCTCGCGTTTCATGTCTGTGTTCAACAGGCTCATATAACCTTCGCGCCCTCCCCAGAACACATAGTTGGAACCACCAAGTGCGATAGTAGCATCAATAGCGTTTTTCACCTGAGTACCTGCACAAGCCACAACATCGAAATCGGGATTGGTAGAAGCACCGTTCATATAACGCTCATGGCCAAACACATTCGCTGTGCCCCAAAGAAGCTTGATGCCCGAAGCTGCCTGCTTTTCTTTTGCATAGTCTACTATAGCTTGCAGATTTTTTTCGTATTCGCCCCAGTTGTTGCCCGAACTTACAAGGTCTACATCGTGGAAACAGTAGAACGGAATATTCATTTTGGTCATAAACTCGAAAGCTGCGTCCATCTTGTATTTAGCCTGGCTGATAGCATCGTTACCGATATTCCACGGATGACGGATTGTTGCCCCTCCAAACGGGTCGCCTCCATCGGCGCACAATGTATGCCAGTATGCCATAGAAAAACGCATCCAGTCTTTCATGGTCTTGCCCATTACCACACGGTTTTCGTCGTAGAAACGGAAAGCCATTGGGTTTTTACTTTCTTTTCCTTCAAATTTGATTTTTCCAATACCCGGAAAAAACTCTTTTGTTCCTTTTAAAATTTCCATAATTTAGTTTTTATTTAATGTTTATAATTACTGCCAATCAGTAGTTGAATTATATGTTCTTTTTTATACTGCATAAACTCAATCTTGAGTTAAACTTTTTCTCTTTAGCTCATACTGCCGCGCCCTCCGGAGTAAACGCGTGAAATTTATCTAAACTCTATTCCGAGCTTTGTAGGGGCGAATTGAAAATCGACGGAGTCAATTATCATTCGCCCGAAATAGAAAAAATCAGCGGGCGAATGATAATTCGCCCCTACAGTAGTCAAAATGGAATATTATTTTTCATGTGTTTACCCTACCATACCCTTGGGGCTTTGGCCAAAAGGAACGCAAGCAATCTGTGATTGCGCGCAGTATAAAACAGAACGTTTTGCAGCTAGATTCTAACTGCTGATTCTCATAAATATCAATTTACCAGCTTGAGCCATTTGTCGTATGCCTCCCTGTACTGATCTCTTTTTCCTGTTTCCGGTTCTACTACTCCCAGTTTTTCCAATGATGCAAATGCCTCCTGCGGCGTGGCATACAACCCTATGCCAATACCAGCCCCCTTGGCCGCACCTGCCGCGCCGTCGGTATTGTAAAGCTCGATGGTAACATCGCTTACGCTGGCTAGTGTCTGCGCAAACAACGGGCTGAGGAACATATTGGCATATCCTGCCTTCACTGTACGGATGTTCATTCCCATTTGCCGCATTATTTCCATTCCATATTCGTAAGAGAAAACAATGCCCTCCTGAGCGGCACGGAGTATATCTTTCTTGTCGTGTATATTGAAATTGATGCCGTGTATCGAACAGTTCATATCTCTATTCTCAAGCACGCGCTCGGCCCCGTTGCCGAATGGGATAATGCTTACCCCTTTCGCCCCGATAGGCGACTGGGACGCCAGATTGTTCATGTCGTTGTAAGACAAACCTTCTAACGCCAGGTTGCGCTTCAGCCACGAATTGAGGATGCCTGTTCCGTTGATACAAAGCAGTACTCCCAGCCTCAATTGCTCCGGCGTATAATTTACATGGGCAAAGGTATTCACCCGCGACAGCTTGTCGTAATTCAATTGGTCGAGTACCCCATACACAACGCCCGAAGTGCCTGCTGTAGAAGCCATTTCGCCCGGCTCGAATACATTGAGCGACAGGGCATTGTTGGGCTGGTCGCCGGCACGGTACGAAACGGGTGTACCCTGTTTCAGCCCCAGTTCTTTGGCTGCCCCGGACGAAACGTAACCCTGCACACCGAATATCGGCTTTATCTCAGGGAAGAAACTTTTGGGAATGCCATAATAATTAAGGACATCTTCCGACAGGGTATTAGTCTTGAAATCCCAGAATATCCCTTCCGACATACCTTCTATAGTTACCACTATGTCGCCTGTCAGTTTCATACCTATATAGTCGCCCGGAAGCATCAGTTTGTCTATTTTTTCATAGATATGCGGCTCGTTTTCTTTCACCCATGCCAGTTTCGATGCGGTGAAATTGCCCGGCGAATTGAGTAAATGGCTCAGGCACTTTTCTTCGCCGATAGCTTTAAAGGCTTTCTCGCCATAAGGCACGGCACGGCTGTCGCACCAGATGATAGAGTCGCGCAAGACATTCTTGTCCTTATCGACCAACACCAACCCGTGCATTTGCCATGTGATGCCTATTGCCCGAATGTCTTCACCTTTGGCTCCGGCTTTCTGCATCACCGACTGGTGTGCCAACTTGAGGTTTGCCCACCAGTCGGCAGGGTCTTGCTCTGCCCATCCCGACTTAATGGCTTTTATAGCCATCTCTTCTTTCGGGAAGAAATCGGAAGCTACTATCTTGCCTGTTTCTGCGTTCACCAAGCAGGCTTTTACCGATGAACTGCCTATGTCGTATCCTAATAAATACATATATAAATTAAAAATTAAGAATTAAGAATTAAGAATTAAGAATTATAATATAATTGTTTATTATTAGATGTTGGTTTTCAACTTGTTGTTTGCTTTCCTGTCGAACTTGTAATAGCGGGCGGCACGGTGCGACACATTTGCTTGCTTCTCGTCGAGTGCCACCACATAAGGCATAGCCGCCACTTTTTTGTGGAAATTTCGTATATCTATCGTTTTATTGTAAATGGCTTCGTACAAACGATGAAGCTGGCTGATGGTGAATTTGTTAGGCAATAGTTCGAATACGATAGACGGATCATATTCTATCCATCGGCGCACTTCTATCAGCGAATCTTTTACTATTCTATTATGGTCGAATGGCATTCTGGGAACTTCATTCATCGGACACCATTCGGTTTCTTTATATTTAGATATATTGTTCAGTTTGCGGTCTATCTTGCAAAGCGACAGGTAGGCAACTGTGATAAGCCTGTTGATATTAGGCTGGTATTCTTTGTCGAGCCATTTCTTATCTTCAGTCTTGCTTGCCCTGTCGGGAGAGGCGAAGCAGCGAAACTGGCGAAGCGACATTTTCTTTATCCCTGTCAACTGGAAAAGCACACGGTTGGCGGCATCGTCAACATCCTCTTCGTCGTATATCAGGCTTCCGGGCAGTTTCAGGTCATTAGCATTCTGCTCGTCGCGCCTTACCAGAAGGATGTTAAGCTGCTCGTCGTCGAAACCGAAAACAACGCAATCTACTGATACATAGGTATGGATGAATTTTGTTTTCATGGTAATGCAAGGTGTCGCTTATTGTATTTGATACAAATATATGAAAGACAAAACATACGCCGGGTATATTCCAGTTTTATTTTTAGTTAATTAATTATATCACAGATGTTTATATTTTGTATATAATACAATAAGTATTGAGGTGTTATTGTATAGAAAACATTAATAAATGGTGATTAAAAGCCAGTTTCGGAAGTGCAATCTGCATGATTATACATCAATCAAAATATGTTAACGAAAACAATAAGAGTCTGTTTAAATTTTATAGCAAGTCTTTTTTATAGCTATTTTCAGATGTATTTTACGTGTTTTGCTCGCTGGTTTAGCGGGCTAAACCGAGAGCAAAATATGGAAAATACGCTAAAAAGAGCATAAAAAAGTTGCTAAGAACTATACTAAAGAACCTATAAGAAATCAAGCTGAAGGGTATTAACAAATTTTCATCACTTTTATTTGATTTTACTTATACTATCTGCTAGGTAATCCATATTTTTGCACGAGAAAAATACCAGAAAAACCAATACCTACTTTTCATGTCGGAAAAACAGACTTCTTCTGCCGCATTTGCAGATACAAAACCCCATTATAACATTCTCGACGGATTGCGCGGAATAGCTGCCATCACCGTAGTTTGCTTCCATTTGTTCGAGGCGTTTGCAACAAGCCATTTAGATCAGACTATAAACCACGGCTACCTGGCTGTGGATTTTTTCTTTATGCTATCGGGCTTTGTGGTAGGATATGCCTACGACGACCGTTGGAAAACGATGAAAACGAAAGACTTCATTAAACGCCGGATCATACGCCTGCAACCTATGGTTGTAATGGGAGCCATTATAGGAGGAGCCACATTTTACCTGCAAGGATGCGAGGCTTGGGGAGATACTACGCAAGTAGCGATAGGCGTACTGCTGGTAGCCACATTGGCCAATGCCATGCTGATACCGTCTACTCCGGGCTTGGAAGTGAGAGGATTGGGCGAAATGTATCCGCTGAATGGGCCTACATGGTCATTGTTTTTCGAATATATAGGCAATATCTTATATGCCTTGTTCATCCGCAGGCTTCCTACCGTAGCGCTTACAGTATTGGTTGCCGTTGCAGGATGCGGACTGGCTACATTTGCCATATTCGGGCCTTACGGGGATATCTGTGCCGGATTTCAGTTGGCGGGGACGGAATTTACAGGTGGTTTCCTCCGGCTGCTTTTCTCCTTTTCGGCAGGGCTACTCTTATCCCGCGTCTTCAAGCCTGCCAGAATCAAAGGTGCTTTCTGGTTGTGCAGCCTATCTGTAGTCGCCTTGCTGGCTGTTCCCCGCATAGGTGGCGCCGGGCATCTGTGGATGAACGGTTTGTACGACACGCTCTGCTGTATCGCATTTTTTCCGCTGATTGTATTTCTGGGCGCTTCGGGCAAGACTACCGACAAATACACAGTCGGCATATGTAAATTCCTGGGCGACATATCGTACCCGCTATATATGGTGCACTATCCTTTTATCTATATATATTATGCGTGGGTAAAAAACGAAAACCTTACGTTTACCGAATCTTTGCCCGGAGCTATAGCCTTAGTGGTGGGAAGTATCCTATTAGCCTATGCCTGCATGAAACTTTACGATGAACCGGTTCGCAGGTATTTGACAAAAATCTTCTTGAAAAAATAAGGTTTAACCACAAAGAAAACAAAGCCTTACACAAAGTTCACAAGGAAAATCCATAATTAACTGATATCTAAGCTCTATTATATCGAACTTACGTTACCATAAAGGTAATCAAAGCCGAATAATAAAATTACAGCATTCCCATCCGAAAACGGGAATGCTGTAAACATTATAAGGAATTTTTGTTCTTCTTATCCGACCAATAGCCTATTGGTATCAGAAATACCTGTAACCGGCTTTCTTCAAGGCATCTTTACTATCTGATACAGGAACTATCGTAAACGCCCATTTATATTCCTGATCGGAGTATATGGTAGCCTCTAGTGTAGGGCGTGCGCCCCAGCTATCGAAACCTCCCACACCCTGTTGACGCCAGTCGAGGCATATCTCTACATAATTGCGGGGTGCTATATCTATAGCGTGAGTCTGCTTGCGCAATACATCTTTGGCTGTCGCCTCGTTACGGTTGGCAATCTCTTCTTCCGAGAAATTAGTCCATTGATATGGAGCGTCCGATTCCTGAGCGTCGAAGTCTTCTACCGAATTTCTTAATGCATTGAATGCTACCAGGTCTTCGCCGATAACGAGCAATCCTTTTCCATTTTGAGAAGTTGCCGACATCCATCTTGTTTCGGTATGATGCCCATTTTCCTGAGGACGTACATACGGATAATACATATCCCAAGCTTTTGCCTTATACAATCCAACCAACGTACCTTTGTGGCGGTCGATATAATTCTCTTCCGGCCCACGCCCGAAATACTGGATATTATCCATTGCGGCAGGCAGGCGGAAGCGTATTCCTATACGGGGAACTTCCAGTATTTTTCTCCGGTCTGCATCTGCCTTTGCCTTAGGGGTAAAGGTTGCTGCCAACTCGGCTTCCGACTTTTCTGTTTTTCCCGATTCTTTGTTTAATGGCGTAAATCTTGCCGATACATTCATTATTCCCGAAGATAATATCCTGTATTCGGTAATGTAATGGTTGCCGGCAGCCAACAGGTAATCGACCGTCAAGATGGCTTCTCCTTTGTCTTCCCTTACTTTATAGTCGGCAATCTTGAAGTCTTTGCTCGACTGTTTCCATATCTGTAAGCGTTTAGGCGCACCATTTCCATAGTCGTTATCGTTTGGTGCACGCCAGAAGTTAGGCTGTATGCCAAAGCCATTGTCGAAATATTCGGTTCCTTTCACTTTGTATGAAGTTGCCACTCCTTTGCGGGTATCGAATGCGAACTGAATATCTTTGGAAGATATATTTATTATACCATTCTCGTCTGATACCGTGATTGGGCTTTGATTTGCTTGTTTGAACAGTTCTTTTTCTGCACTTACCGGCAATTGGAACTGGTCGTATGCGATAGTGTGCCCTACAGGGATCAGCTGTTCGGGGTGTTTAGTAGTTACTTCAAAATTGATAAAGTATTCTGCACCCGGCTCCGGCTTCAATGCCGATACAGGAATTGTTACTACCTGCGTTTGCTGAGGTGCAAGAGACAGTTTTAGTACATCTTCTTTCAGCAATTTTTCATTCTTGCGTATCTGGTATTTTATATGATAGCCCGAAAGGTCGGTAAAGTAGAAACGGTTTGTAATCTCTATTTGTCCTTTGCTCAGGTCAACAGCCTTGAAGCCTATATTCTGATGCGTATATTTAACTTCGTTCATTGCCGGGTGTGGAATCTGGTCGGCTCCTATCAGTCCATCGGCAACGAAGTTGCCATCCGACGGGGCATCCTTGCCAAAGTCGCCGCCATAGGCCCAAAATTCTTTTCCGTCTTTGCTTTTCGCCAGCAAAGCGTGGTCTATCCATTCCCAGATATAGCCCCCTTGCAGATGTGGGTATTTATAGATTGCGTTCCATTGTCCATAAAGGTCGCCGGTAGAGTTGCCCATCGCATGCGCATACTCGGATGGAACAACAGGGCGGTCGGCTCCCGAACGGCCTATTTCTTCGAACCATGCAGTTGATGGATACTGAGGCACATACATATCGGTATTCCATTCCCATAGGGCGCGTTCGTAGTTTACAGGGCGGTTCATCAGTTCTTGCTCTTTCTTTTTCAGCCATAAGTAGGTCTGGTAAAAGTTGTAACCGTTTCCGGCCTCATTGCCGAGCGACCAGAAAGCAATACTCGGATAGTTCTTATTCCGTTCGTACATATTGCGTGTGCGGTCGATATGGTTTTCGAGCCAATCGGGATTGTTACCCAGCGAGCCCCCTTTCCTAAGGTCGTAGCGCATTCCGTGCGATTCGATATTGGCTTCGTCGTAAACATACAAGCCATAGATATCACACATTTCGTAGAAACGGCGGTCTTGCGGATAATGGCTCAGCCTTACACTGTTTATGTTGTTTTGTTTCATCAACTCGAAGTTGCGGCGCATCTGTTCGGGAGTCACATAATGCCCTGTGTACGGGCTGGTTTCGTGTATATTTACCCCTTTAATTTTGATTGGCTGCCCGTTGACGTACAACAAGACCTGTTTTTTTCCGTTTATCACATGGTCGCTCTCTTTGATTTCTATGCGGCGGAAACCTACATGGTACGGCACATATTCTGTTGTTTTCCCATCTTGCTCTATCATCATTAACAGCCTGTATAAGTTAGGATGCTCGGATGTCCATGTTTTGACAGAAGCAAGGTCGCCGGCAAAATCAACCGTATTGATGTTGTTTGCTCCGATATTTATGTCTTTTGCTCCCGATAACACCGGCCTCGACTCACCATCTAACAATTGATAGCTTACCTTAGCCAAAGAAGAGGTATTTTTGGTATTTTTCACATCAATACTTAGCTTGAAAATTCCATCCTTATAGCTATCGCTGAGCGTAGATATAACCCGGAAGTCTTGAATAGCTGTCTTTGCTTGCGACCACAGGAATACATCGCGCTCGAAACCGCTCATCCTGAAAAAGTCCTGGCATTCGAGGTACGAGCCCGTGCTCCAGCGATACATTTTTACTGTTAATGTGTTTTCCCCATTTTGCAAATATGGGTTTAACAAAAATTCGGCCGGGTCTTTCGAGTCTTCGCTATACCCTACTTCTTTGCCATTCAGGTAAACATATACACCCGACTTTGCCGCTGCCATATGCAGGTAAATATCGCGTCCGCCCCAATCGGCGGGTATCTCTATTGTCCGCCGGTACACGCCCACGGGTGTTGCGTCGGGCAAGAGTGGGGGCTGGGGATTTCTCGGTTGCCATTCGTATGGCTGGTTTACATATATAGCTGTACCAAACCCCTGAATTTCCCAGTTGCCGGGCACTTTTATAGTATGCCATTTTACGTTATTCGCCGGCTCGGTAATATTGCCGGGCAATTGCCTTTGGTCTTCGGTATAATAGAAGTCCCACGTTCCGTTGAGCGACTTGTAGTAGCTGCTATGTTCATATTCTTCACTTAGGGCATTTTCCTTATTCCCGTAGGTCATAAAAGAAGATCGCGGAGCCTGCTTATTTACAGAAAGCACGTGCATGTTGCGCCAATAAGGTGTTGAATTTTGCGCTACGGCACTCGTTAATAATGAGAGTAGGACAATTAGTCCTGATAAACAATATTTCATGATGTAGGTTAATTAATTGACGGCTTAAAGTTAGATTATTTTGTTCAATCTAGCTGTATTTATCTGTGTTAATAATAAAACCAGCCTGCCTTTTTTAAAGTCAGAATAAGAAAATATAGCTATTGAATTGTAAATGGATATGAATTTTTAACAAAACAAACTATTTTTCAATCAAATAGCAGTAAATCAGGAGTTTGATTTGTTGAAATAAGCCGATATTTTCATGTATTCAGCTTGTGGAAAAACAACAACTCCTGTTTTTGTCGAAAAATCCTTTCTTATTACTTTATTTTTTCATAACTTTGTGTCCAATTTTCACTTTTTAAACCGGAGCACAATATTGCGATTAAATTATCACAAACAAGAAACAAACCTTGTACGGTTTGCAAACCTAAGGCTATCTTGGGTAATAATTCTCTTTTGGCTTGGAATTATTTATGTTATCGGAGCGGTAAATACATCAACAACAACAATAACAAACAGTGAGTTTACCGAAATTTCCATACCATCCGATACCTCCCCGCCAAAGGTTGTACGCATATATTATCGCGTAAACCGAACGGAGATCGATCCAGGATATATGAACAATGCCCATACGTTGGAGATTATAAACCAAATGTTTGCCAACGTAATACTAGAAGAAGATGATTTCATTGTCATCACCAGTGCCGCTTCGCCCGAGGGCGGTTTTGATAACAACGAACATCTAGCTAAAGAACGAGCAATTTCACTCAAAAACTACATAAGACAAAAATTTCCACATATAAAAGACAGCCAATTTATAACATTCCCCCTAGCCGAAAACTGGGACGGAATGAAAGAACTGATAGAAAAAGATGATAATGTGCCCGCCCGCAAACAGTTGCTCAAAATACTAGAAAGCAAGCTGAGCCGGGAAAGTCAAAAAATCAGGATAAAAAGACTAAATGACGGAAAGACCTATGCGTATTTATTAGAACATATACTGCCCTATCTACGGGGAAGTGCCACCACTACGATATATTCGAAGAGGAACGAACTGCACTTTAAAAAAGATACAATAGAAATAGTCCGTGTCGATACGGTTTGTTTCGATCCGGCATTGCCAAAAACCAAAAGGCCGTTCGTCATGGCAATCAGAAACAACCTGATCTACGATGCCGCGCTATTGCCCAACCTGGCCATCGAAATCCCTTTCGGCCGCGATTACCGTTGGTCGGTAGGAATAGAAGGCAACTGGTCGTGGTGGAACACCAATGCCAATACCTACTATTACCACCGTATACAGATGGCCGGCGTAGAATTGCGCCACTGGTTTGGCAACAAAGCAAAAAGACCGCTGACAGGATGGTACCTGGGAGCATACGGATATGGAGGCACTTACGACGTAAGGTTGTTTACCAAAAAGAAGAGCGACATGGGGCAACTCAGCAATTGGAGCTACTCGGCAGGCCTGACCCTCGGATACTCCATGCGTATATCCAAACGGTTCAATCTCGAATTTGGAATTGGTGCCGGATACTTCGGTGGCAAATACCACAAATACAACGTGAGCGACTGTGCGGGATGTACCTTCCCCAAACGAAGCACACACGACCGCAAATATTGGGGGCCCACCAAAGCCGGCATTTCGCTGGTATGGCTGATAGGCAATGTAAACCAAAATAAAAAAACGGAGGAGCAACAACGATGAAAAAGATATACTACCTGCTCCTGCTCCTGCTCATCGCAGTATCGTGCAAAAACAAAGACTTGTGCGAAGACGGGCCGTGCATCGAAGGCAATGTCACCATCAAGGTGGTTGTAAACTGGGAAAACCCCGAAAACGAGGCGCGTCCTATGCGTATGAATATATTCTCGATGAGCGACGGTGTTTCCGACTACGGCATAGACCAGATACCCATTGGCGGAGTAAAATACATCACGCTGGTAGAAAGCGCAGCCTACAGGCCATACTGCTACGATTATTACGCAGACATATACTTCCGCAACGAAACCACGCCCAAATTATTCGAGGCATATTGCGCCGAAGCCTCGCGTGCCACATATAACGAACTGGCTACACCCGTGGAAGGCGAACGCACAGTGATGGATCCGCGCGGCGACTTCTATGTGCATTCGTGGCTCAAAAATTTCGACGTCGTATTTTGCCAAGACTCGGTACTGGTGCTCAACTTTTACCCCAAAAATATACTCCGCCGGTTTACTTACCGTGTCAACGGCATAAAGGGCGAAAAGTTTATCGGTAGCGCACGCGGAGCCATATCGGGCATGGCAGCCACATACTTTTTCTATACCGGCGAGCTGACCACCGAGCGTTCGACCGTATTGTTCGAAAACTCGACTGTGGGCACCGACGAAAATGGCAGAGGCTACATCGAAGGCGACTTTTATACATTCGGACCGGTATATCCCTACCAAAACAGGTTTACGATAGAGATACTGGCCAAAGGCAGCAAATACTTTACAGCCTACTGGGACGTATCGGGTCAGATAAACGAATCGATGACCGACCGCCCCGCAAAACTGGCGCGCGATGGATACGACATATTGATAGACAACGACATAGACACAGATATTCCCGAAATACCGGATCCAGGAGAAGGTAGCGGAGACGGTGGAGGCTTCGAAATCGGAGTCGGAGATTGGAATAATGTGGATATTTATTTATAAAAACAAACTAGTCAAATTTATTAAAACAAATTACCAAAATGAAAAAGTTATTTTTATTTGCAGCAACAATTGCTCTTATGTTGGCCTCTTGTTCCAACGATGAAGACTTGGGTGCTACGTACACCGGGGCAGACGGAGCCATCGAGTTCCGCACACTGACCAACAAAGGCGCGAAAGCTGCCATCACAGACGAAACAAACATCCTGAGCTTTACCGTTACAGGTATAAAAATGACCCAAGGGGGAACTCCTGCCTTTGACGGTTACCTATTTAATGCATTTGGTATTACACGAGGCGAAGGCGACAACTGGGATTATGCTCCAAAACGCTTTTGGCCGGCTGATCGTACAGTAGACTTCTATGCCTACAGTCCATCGTCGTCCAAGAACGTAACATCTGGAGAGGGGCTTACTGATTACGACGCATCAAGTAAAAAAACGATTGCTTACACTGTTCCCGACATTGCTCTTAACAATGCGCAAGAAGACTTCCTGGTAGCCAGAGTTACAGGTCAGGATAAAACTACGGGACCTGTTAAACTGAACTTTCACCATGCACTTTCGCGCATTATGTTCTTTGCCAAAACTACTCAAACAAAAGTAACTTATACTATTGACAAAATTGAGTTAATCAACTTGTCTAAATCAGGAACGTTGGACTTGACAAATGCAGGAATAAAAGAGACAGGAGCATTGGACTATACAGTTACTACTCCACTTGTTCTATGGACAGCAACCGGAAGTAAAGGAGATTATACAGCAGACATGAGTGAGTCGCCTATAAAATTAGCTAGCGACGACTACAAGTCGGTATTAGGTAAAACCGGTGCAATGTTAGTATTGCCACAACAAACCGAACTTGCTACATTAACAGACGACTACACTGGTCCCGCTACCGATAAATTTGCAATAGCTGTATCATATAAAGCTTATGATGGCGACATTGTTTATGCAAACAGAACAAAATTCTTCGCTGTAAAAGGTAGTGATGCTGCTACCGGTATCGCATTCGAAATGGGGCGTCAATACAACTTCTACCTAGGCTTTGGTGAAGATATAGAAGGAGAAATCGACTTCCAAGTAGGTGTAAGCGACTGGACCACCAATGTAGATATTCACCCGGAATTGGATGATTACTCTAGTTTTATTCAGAACTTCAAAGGTAATGGCAATGTTACGCTCTATACGGATAAGGCTGGAGCAAGTGGGGACGAATACACGCTTCCAACAGGTAAAGTTACTAAAGCCGACCTTGCGAAGGTAAAATATATTAAAACAACAGGTACAACTCTACAGTTTGATGGTCTTGAATACTTTGAAAACTTAGAGAAGCTATGGATTGAAAACGCAAACGCCTCTCAGGATATAGATGCTTCTAAAAATGCAAAACTTAGCGAATTTTATTTATACTACACCATTAAACTCGGCGATGTAAACCTTTCAAACACAGCTTTAACGCTAATAAAAGGAGGTGCACCTACTGTTAAAAATTTGAATGTATCAAATACACAGCTTACACAGTATTGCTCCTCTACTGCAGAAGAAATAGAATTGACAGGTATCAATGTTACAGGAACATTAAACATGTCAAATTGTGGACTTTCAAAAGGTGTAACGATTAGTAGTAGTGGTCTAGCCAAATTAACACCAGATACAGAGATAAACCTGTCTGGAAATGAGCTTACTACATTTGAGATACCTACAGGTGTAAATATAAAAAAGTTAGATTTGTCGAACAATAGGTTAACTACATTAACAGTGCCTGCTAGTGGTTCTAGCTTCACGATTGAGAGTCTGAACCTGTCAAACAACCTGTTCAAAACATTGAATTTCAATGATTGTAAGATTGCTGGTACTTTGGATGTGTCAAACAACAGCAAGCTTACAGATTTAACGTTTACTGCGACAGGTAGTACCGGTTCCCCCCTATATATTAATATAGCAAATGTAAATGCAGCAGGAAATACGTTGTTGCAGAAAGTAAAATTCGTTGATGGTAAGTACAACTGTATTCTATTAAAAGAGTTGGACATACGTGACAGTAAGAATTTCACTCTAGTTGATGCACGACACGGCATAATAGAGAAGTTGACTGTATGGCCAGGATGTACATGGAATGATGTAAAAGATAGACTTAATGTTGCTGGTGGAAACGGGCAAGGAGAGATAAAAGCAGTATATGCTGCCGGTAGCAGCACATCTTTAGGCAAAAAGCCCCAACCTTAGTCTGCACCTTTGTGCACACTAACTCTCATATTTCGGAAGGGGCACCTGCCCCTTCCGTTTACACTTCTTCAAACAACAGTTATCTATAAAACGTCACGATGCAAACAATCAGCCGATGCAGTATAAATAGTTGGGGACCGGTATGGTTCCTCCTTAGTGTTTTATTCTTTGCCGGATGCTCCGGCAACGACGATGGCACAGGCAATCCGAACGAGGGTAGCGCCATAGCTTTCGATTGTTCTGCTTCGGATATGCGTGCAGCAAAAACCACTGCCGCCGACATGCAGTACTTCCGCATATCGGCCATTTGGAACAAAGGCAACGGAGTCTACGCCTCCTTTATGGACAAGCAGTTGGTAGAAAGAGACGGCGACAACTGGGTGTATTCGCCCGTAAAATACTGGCCGGGCTATGGCACGGTAAGCTTCTTTGCCTACTCTCCGGCAACACTGTCGGGGCTCGATCTGCTCTATATAGAAAATAGCAGCAACGAGGCCTCATTCGAATATACCGTAAGCAAGAACTATCAGGAGCAGGAAGACTTTATGGTAGCCTCTAACCTCGACAAAAACGGAAACCCTATCCGGCTATACTTCGAGCATGCGCTTGCCGGCGTCTATTTTCGGGCACGAAGTGGCGAGGCGGGTGTCTCGTTCCGCATCCGGGAGATAAAGCTGACCGGCATATACAGCAAAGGTATCCTTACCGGGATTCCCAACGAAGAAACGAAAACATCGGACTGGACGTGGTATGGGCAATCGGGCGCAACAAGCTATGTTGTATATCAGAAATACCCTTTCGAAACGCAAGGCGACGAATATGGCGATGTTGGCGATTTGATGGTGCTTCCGCAAGGGCAAGACCAGGATATAAATGTGCCACCTATCAAGATTGAGGTGCTCTACGACATCGTGGGAGGCGCAGCCGACCAGATAAGGACGTATGAGCTCGAGAAGTCTTTCACCTTCGAAAAAGGGAGGAAATATACACTCCATCTCACTCTGGATACTCAAGCATCTTCGTTATCGCAAAAGCAATACGCTGGTATGACTGCAAAGTCTGGGCTCTACATTGCGAGCGAGCCAACGGAAAGTAGATAGCGTGGTGGTGCGTGCTATAAAACAAGAAATCTCTGCAAATATCAGCTTGCAGAGTTTTTTTATTGATCCATGAGCAGATTTATGAAAATCCAGAGCCCGCTCCGTAGCAATTGCCGTACCATAAAAACAAAGATTCCTGCAAATCAACGATTTACAGGAATCTTTGTTGTCTCACTAGGATTCGAACCTAGACAGGCAGAACCAAAATCTGCAGTGCTACCATTACACCATGAGACAATCTCTATTGCCATAAAAGCGGTACAAAAGTATAAGTTTTTTGTGAAAAAACAAAATTATTCAGACTTTTATGAAAAATAATTTCAACTTTGCCCGCTACAGGCGTTTATCCAAGTAAAAAGGGCAGTCAAACCGAATTTGCCACCCTTAATTTCATCTTTTACAATTGCAAGCCTACAGTGCCGACAGTTCAGCTCCCGCTTTAAATTTAACAACTTTCTTAGCAGGGATATCAATAACTGCTTTGGTTCTAGGATTGATACCTTTTCTTGCTGCCTTTTCTGTAACAGAGAATGTTCCAAAGCCAACCAATGCGACTTTACCTCCGCCTTTTACTTCTTCTGCTACCGATTCGATAAACGCTTCCAAAGCCTTTTTTGAATCCACCTTGCTCAAGCCTGATTTTTCAGCAATTGCATTAATAAGTTCTGTCTTATTCATAATACTTTTTAATGATTAATTAAACGTTATATAACATTGCATCCTATCTCTAATAAAACCTTCTGAACCTCAAATATAACGGTTTTATTTAATAATAATGTAAAAATTAGAGAAAAACTACGTGCAAATCAGAAAATATGTAAAAGTCGCCCAATGTTGTCTCAGTAAGGAAGAAAAGCATTAATTTTGAAGCTTTAAAGAATAAATAGGAAAACAGATGATCCAAAACAATACGGGTTTCATGGGAAATATCCCCGTGGTTACGAAAAATATCTTAATCATCAATGTGCTGATGTTCATTGCCAGTTCGTTGTTTAGCAAAGGCCCGCTAAACAATCCGATGGATGATTACCTGGCGCTGCATTATTTCACTTCCGATTATTTCAGGCCTCACCAAATAATCACCTGCATGTTTATGCATGGCAGTATCGAGCATATATTCTTCAATATGTTTGCCGTATTTATGTTCGGGCGCATACTAGAGAGCATATGGGGGCCGAAGAAGTTCCTGTTGTATTACATGATAGCAGGTGTGGGAGCATCGCTTTTGCAATTATTGGTGATGTATTTAAGAGTTTCACATCTGGAAGCCAATATACCTGCCGAACAATTGCCCGAAATGCTATATCAATTAAAAACCGAAGGACTAGATTTAATAAGAAGCCAGAGGAACTATATTGACGAAACGATGGGGGCACTCAACCTGTTGATCAATATACCAATGGTGGGCGCATCGGGCGCTATATTTGGCATACTGGTAGCTTTCGGGATTATCTTCCCAAATGCAGAACTAATGCTTATCTTCCCACCCATACCTATCAAAGCCAAATGGTTTGTAATAGGCTACGGCGTATTGGAATTAGTATTAGGCGTTGCCGACAGGGCTGGCGACAATGTTGCCCACTTTGCACATCTCGGTGGGTTATTTGCCGGATTGATTCTCATTTTATACTGGCGCAAAAAAGGATTTACAACCAATGAGCATATATTCTGACCACATCAAACCTATACTGAACAGGAAAGACATCCTGATAAGGCTGATACTTATCAATGCGGGCGTATTCCTGCTGTTATCGCTGCTGAACATCGGATGGCTGTTCGAAGTCGACCCGGTAAACACGCTGGTCGGTTATCTGGCTGTGCCGGCAAGGCTCGATGTCCTGCTTTCGCGTATCTGGACAGTTCTGACATATATGTTTGTACACCAGAACTTCCTGCATATACTGTTCAATATGCTTATCCTTTACTGGTTTGGCAAGATATTCCTTACCAGTTTCAATTCCAAGAACCTGCTGGCACTATACATACTGGGCGGCTTGGCAGGAGCAGCTATTTACATCGTGGCATTCAATACCATCCCGGCTCTTATCAAGATGAACAGCGTCCCTATGATCGGTGCATCAGCATCCGTTATGGCTATCATATTCGGCATTGCATTCTACAGGCCGAACTATGAAATAGGCTTGCTGCTCGTGGGAAGGATAAAGATCGTATATATCGCCCTTTTTCTTTTCGTTATAGATTTCATCGGCATCGGCAATAATCCCGGTTCGGGAATGGGAATGGAAGCTGCCAATACCGGAGGGCATATCGCACATATAGGCGGTGCTATACTCGGGTATGTATATGCAAAACTATACCTGAAAGGAAGAGACATTACAAAATGGTTCAACAAAACAATAGATTCCATTGTTAATATATTCAAACCTTCCTCTAAGCCTAAAATGAAGGCTAAGTACAATAAGAGAGAGAACGACTACGATTACAACCAGCGACGCAACAGCGTGAACGAGGAAATAGACCATATACTCGACAAAATCAAGAAATCGGGATATTCCAGTTTGAGCAAAGAGGAAAAAAAACGACTTTTCGATGCCAGTAAAAAATAAATTGTCGGAACTGAGGTTTGGCAAATATATAAAGTACACAATCTTCGCAACCAATATAATAGCAATCATCCTTTTGCTGTTATCCCTATTGTCGTGGACTATTGTCCCTTCCAAGATAATAATCTTTTCCTATCTGGGATTGATTTTCCCCATTACCCTGTGTGTCAACATCGCCTATCTGCTACTCTGGCTTATTACATGGCGGTGGCGTTATGCATTGATTCAGTTCGTAGTGCTTCTTCTTTGCGGAGAGCCTATTTCAGCATCCTTTGCCATCAAAATAGGAGAAAAGGACATACCCGAAAAGCATTACAAGATACTGAGCTACAATGTCAGGGGCTTCAACTGGCTGATGGGAAGCAAAGCCCGGCAAAACCCGATATTCGACTACCTGAAAAGCAGCGATGCCGATATCATTTGCCTGCAAGAATTTGTTGTAACACCCGAATACCGGAGAGATGGCATCATATCCGAAAAGGAGTTCAACGAGATAATGAAAGACTATCCATACCACTCCATCATACGGTTCGATAAGACCAACTGGGGCAAATACATGTATGGTATTGCCGTATATTCGAAGTTCCCGATAACCCAGTCGGTAAAATTACCGATCAAAAGCCTTTACAATGGCTCGGTAATACATACCCTCGATATGGATGGCAAAAAGGTAAGCCTGGTAGTCAACCATCTGGAATCGAACCGCCTGACCTCGGAAGACAAAAAGCTTTACAAAGACTTCCTGAAAGCAAGGGATAAAGAGTCTTTCGACGAAATGGCAAACTCGCTTCAGGAAAAGCTGAGCGTAGCATATACTACGAGAGAAAGCCAGGTAAACATTATCCGCCGCTTCATGGATGAGCAGGAAAGCGATGCAACCATTGTTTGCGGAGACTTCAACGACACTCCATTATCGTACACATACCACACGCTCAAAGGCGACCTGGTAGACGCATATACCAATACCGGACTGGGCTGGGGTGTTACTTATCACGAAAACTACTTTCTGGTGCGGATAGACTATATCCTCCACTCGTTCAACATGGATTCGTACAAGTTCACAATAGACAAAGTCAAGTATTCGGACCATTATCCGGTGTGGGCTTACCTGTCATTCAAGTAAAGTGCTATTTTTTTACTACTTTTGACACAGATAGTCAAAATTGATAATCAATATCATCTAACTAAACATAGTCATGCGTAAAACACTATTCACACTTATCCTTTCGTTAGCAGCTGCAACAGGAGTATTTGCCGGACCCGGAGATACCGTTAAAGTTGTAGCCGTAGGCGATATCATGATGGGAACCATCTATCCCAACCGCCAGTACCTACCTGCCAAAGAAGACTGTTCGCCCCAACTGAGCGAAGTGAAATCGGTGCTCAGAACCGGAGATATCGTCTTCGGCAATCTGGAAGGTGTGCTGACCGATTCGAATGCAGGAGCAAAACGATGCGGCAACTCCAATGTATGCTACACTTTCGGTATGCCTACCCATTTTGCAAAATGCCTTACCGATGCCGGGTTCAACCTGCTGAGCATAGCCAACAACCATGTAGGCGATTTTGGCGAAGCCGGGCGCAAGTCTACAATCGAAACATTGAAAAAGAACGGTATCCACTATGCAGGGTTAGCAGGCTACTGCCCTACTACTACCTTCACCATCAAAGGTGTAAAATACGGATTCTGCGCATTTGCACCTAATACGGGAACTGTAAGCATCAAAGACATCCCTGCGGCTCAAACCATAGTGAGAAACCTGGCCAAAGAGTGCGATATCGTTATCGTATCGTTTCACGGAGGAGCCGAAGGCAGCAAATACCAGCATGTGACACGCAACACCGAAACATTCCTCGGCGAAAACAGGGGCAACGTCCACGACTTTGCTCACAAGATGATCGACGCCGGAGCCGATATCCTCCTTGGGCACGGACCGCACGTAACACGCGCTATAGAAGTATATAAAGATCGCTTTATAGCATACAGCATGGGTAATTTCTGTACCTACGACAGGGTAAATATCAGTGGTGTAAACGGGCTTGCTCCCATATTCAAGATATTTACCGACAAGCAGGGCAAGTTCCTCAAAGGCGAACTGATCTCTACCAACCAGATAAAATACCAACCGGTGAAGATAGACAGCCAGAAACGAGTCTTGAAGGTAGTGCAAGACCTTACCAAAGCCGATTTTCCCGAAATGAACAGCGTTATCAACATCAGCAATAACGGTATCATTACACTGAAAAAATAACAAAGAACGCCATCAACATACAAATAACATACAAGATGCCGGTAAACAACCTATAAAGTTTGCCGGCATTTTTATTCTCAATACTCCAGATTCTTGAACAAAGACCGCGTTTCGCGCGCTTTATTCAGATAAGATATTAAACTTTCCCTGTCGAAATTCTCGATATGCTCCGGTTCGTAGATAATGTCGAACAATGAAGCCAATTCCTTATCCGAGAATCCATCTATAAGTGCACTGAAAGCCTCCTTGTCATCCACCTCGAAATAGAGCAAAGCAAGCCTCTCTTTTACTGCCAGATTATCCGGCTCCGATTCGAGAAGGCTTTTCGTATAATATATAGCATCATCGAAATTCCCGGCCTTTATACTTATTATCGAAAGTTTATCCGAGAGATAAGAATCGTGCGGATAGAACCTATGGAGACGGTTATACATATCGTGGGCTAGCACATACTCGCCTTGCTTCAGCAATATCTCGGCTTTGGTCATCTGTATATCCATCGAACCGGGTATTTCTACCAATCCGGCTTCTGCAACATTCAATGCCTTGTCTAAGTCGCCTTTAAACATCAGCAGTTGCGCCTTTTTTGCGTATAATTCTTCCGAACCACCTTCGAGCATTTCATATATACGCAAGCTCGACAAGGCTTCGTCATACATCTCCATTGCCTGATAGCATTCGGTCAAAAGGAAATAGGCTGAAACATCGTCGGGATTGGCTACCAAAAGGTCGCTAAATACAGCAATAGCCTCTACCGTCCTGCCCGACAGGGACAGGCAATGCGCCTTGAGCTTTAATATCGTCTCGTCCGAATCGTTTACTGTCAGCGCAAAGTCGAAAGCATCTATTGCGTTGCTATATTGCTCAACCACAGAATACAGCTTACCAAGGTTGACCCATGTCTCGTAAGAATAAGGTTCGATGTCTAACAGGCGGTTTGTAGTCTGTATGGCTTGCTGTACTTCGCCCTGCATTTCATAAGCATACGACAGGTCGGTAAGTACATTTACATTGTCGGGTACCAGTTTCAGGCTCTCCTCGAAAAATAAGGCAGCCTCTTTGAAGCAGTCGGCTTCGACATGCAGGAAACCCAGTTCGGCAAATACATTATCCAATGGTTCCGTGTCTTCCTTTTCGAGCATTTCTTCCGATAGGGCATAAGCTACCCGGTACTCTTCTTGATGCAAATAACATTCTATACGAAGCAGGTAGAGGTCGAAGTCATATTCTGTAACGGCATCCAGCAAAGCCAAAGCAGCAGCATAGTCGCCTTCATATACATACAGTCGCCCTTTCTTTATCAGCAGGGGCGTGCTTCCGGGATGTATGCCCAAGCCCATATTTATAATTATACGGGCAGTATCGAGGTCTTCTTCCCGGTCGAAATAGTCGATAAGGTCGATAAACTCATCTGCATCGAAATATACATTCCGTCCCGATGCCTGAGCCTGCTTATATTTTTCCAATAAAGCCGATATGTCTTTTTCTGCCATTTTGTATTAATTATTACCGGTTGCTTAAAAAGTAACACATGTAACACAAGAAATGATATTCTCTCGAAAGCCTGTAGGGACGAATTGGAAATCGACGGGCGAATGATAATTCGCCCCTACAAAGCTGAGATTACAATAATTCAAATTTTTGTCATGTACTATGCACATGTAACACTTTTTCTGCTAATTTTTACTGTTACTTTTCAGTGCCGGCAGTTACCTTACGGCTACCGTCTTCCTGCTCGGTCACATATACATTTACAGTATCGGCAGGAAGCAATTCTTCTATCTTCTCGGGCCACTCTATAAAGCAAAGGCTGCCGCTATAGAAGTAGTCTTCGTATCCGAAATCGTAGGCTTCTTCTATTTTATTGATTCGGTAAAAATCGAAATGGTAAATCAGCTCACCACTATCCGAACGGTATTCGTTTACTATCGCGAAGGTAGGGCTGTTGATAACATCCGACACACCGAGATTCTCACAGACAGCTTTTATAAACGTGGTTTTTCCGGCTCCCATTTCGCCCCGGAAGGCAAAAACGGTATTGTCGCCCATGGCACGGATAAACTCTTTGGCGGCAATATCTATTTTGTCGAGCGATTCTATTTTTATTTCCATATTTTTTCAGTTAATAATAACTTTAGGTACAAGCAAACAAGATACGAGATACAAGTCCACATTTTATAAGAAACCAACTCGTCTACCGGCATCTTGCATCTCCCCAAAAAGTAACACATGTAACACCTTTTTATTACTTTTTCCATTGTTACTTTTTCTCTCCCTTGTCGTGGCTTCGCACATAAGTCCCCCCAGGGGGATTAGGGGGCTTCCCTTTGGAGAGAGCGGGGAGAGAGGTGCTATATAGATAAACTTTCTCTTTAAAAATTACAAAGTAATCAATGTGCCATCGCTCCCGCTTATATTCCGCGCGTTGGTTATAACCACTTCGTGCACTCCTGCTTCGAGCGATTCGAAGGCATTTTCAAGCTTTGGTATCATACCTCCTTGTATCACGCCTTCGTCAACCAAGCGGGCAAAATCGGGCTTTTGCAGTTTCTTTATCACGCTTTCGTCATCATTCTCGTCCATCAGCACCCCTTTCTTTTCGAAGCAGAAAACCAATGTCACATTGAATACTTTTGCCAATGCCTTTGCTGCTTCTCCGGCAATGGTGTCGGCATTTGTGTTTAGTATATGCCCCTCTCTATCGTGGGTCAACGGTGCAAGGATAGGCACCACTCCCTGAAAGATTAGGTTGGACAACACGCTTATATCCACTTCTTTTACATCGCCCACGTATCCGTAATCTATTTCGGCGACCGGACGTTTTTCCGAACGCATTATATTCATATCGGCACCTGTCAGCCCCAAGGCATTTACACTCAATGCCTGCAATCCGGCTACTATGTTTTTATTCACAAGCCCGCCATAGACCATAGTTACTACTTCGAGAGTTTCTTTATCGGTGATGCGGCGACCATTTACCATGCGGTTTTCGATGCCCAGACGCTCTGCGAGCCTGGTTGCCGAACGCCCTCCGCCATGCACCAAAAGTTTGAAACCTTCTATCTGTGAGAAATCTTCTAATAATTGCCTGAGCGATTGTTCTTCTTCTACAATCTTGCCTCCGACCTTTACAATGGTTAGTTTTTCCATATTATTGCCCGTTGGTAATTAATAACAAAGAAAAAGAGATTGTTCCTAATAAAGAAACAATCTCCCATAAATTTTCAACACAAGAAATTACTTTCTGATACCCAATTCCTTGATGATTGCGCGATATCTTTCGATATCGTTTGCAATAAGGTAATCGAGCAAACGGCGACGTCTACCAACTAGACGTTTTAGCGATCTTTCTGTGTTATAGTCCTTCTTATTTAACTTCAAGTGTTCAGTTAAATGCGAAATACGGTATGAAAACAATGCTATCTGCGCTTCTGGTGAGCCAGTATCAGTGTTAGACTTTCCGTATTTTGCGAAGAGTTCTTGCTTTTTCGCTGAATCTAAATACATAGTAATTATTTATTTGTTTTATTAAACGAGGTGCAAAGGTAGGATTTATTTTTTGATAAACAAATGTTTATACGGTAAGAGTATCAAAAGAAATATGATTTCTAGTCTGAATATTTCTTTACATGCGCCTGTTCATCCTCCGTCAGGCTCTCCATGCTACTCCTGTAGTTCGGATCGGGCATATACCATTCCTGCGCTTCGTAGTATGCTTGTATCTGCGGGGTAGAAAATTTATAGCCACGGCGGGCAAACGGGAGGTTGCGCAATATACGTTTCGACATACTGTTGGCCACCGATTCATGGTAAATATCCGATTCGACGCCGAATGGCAAGAAGGTATCTTCTTTATAATCAAACGATTCGTAGTTTACCGGGTAAAAGCGGGGAGAAAACATAAACAGTTCCGCTTTGGGGCTAAAATTCATTGCTTTATATTCTATCCTTCCTTTCCGTATATAAAACCGCGTAGCAGCACGATCTGACTCTTTTTCATTTTCTATCATTTTGCCTGTCCCTTTCATCGTCCAATCGGGATTCCTGCCAAATGGAGCATTCTGTACATAGAAATCCTGATAATCGCCCATGTCTATTATCAGTGTAAAATCATCTATCTGCTTATTTGCCCAACGCATGGCGGCAGTAAGCACATAGTCGAACGAATAGGTTTCCATTACACTGCCCGACAGGTCGCAGGTATAGGTGTGTTCTACAATATTCAGTCCCTTCTTGAAAGTGGCATTGAAATGATAGACATAGAAAAAATCGGCATAACCTTCATATGTTTGTTCCCTTACTTCCTCTTGCGACAAGGTTTTGAACCTGCCATTGCTATAATATACCGAATCGCTTACAATAGCCACTTTGTACGGCAACCGCTGATTATTTATCTTTACGGTAAATGCCGACATATTGGGGTGCTGTCCATTTAGTGGTCTTGTATCTGCATCCCCATATGGAGAACGGGCCTCGAATCCTACTGTTATCGTTTTGGCATTAGCCGGATTGAAAAATTCATAATACACAGTCACTTTTACCTGCCTATTGCCTATTCTCTTTATAGTCAGGATTTCTTTTCGTACTGATATATCCGATTCTTGTATGGGAATCAGATGGTTGCCACTGATGTAATAAGAGCCATCGTTTGCCGATAGCGATAAGATGAAGAACAAAAAGAGGGCTAGTTGTGTAAAACGTTTCATCGTATTTTGTTATTTGAAGGATATCTTATCCCAGTTCAGCACGATAGGTTCTTCTTTCAGGAAAGGTTTGATTTCCTTATAATCTTCTTCGGGCAAGTAGCCTTCTATATCATATTCTATAGTCAACGACAGCTTATCGGGCGATAGCTTCATTTTTATGGGATCCATATCCAATGCTGCATAAGCATTCTTAAAGCCCTGGCTATTGCGGTCTGCATCGGCTCTTACAAACTCGTCTCTGGTTACCGGCCGAAAGAGGTTTCCTTCGGCTATCGGCGTCCATTTTGTGGTATAGAAAGCAATACGGCTGTCGCATACGCCACCACATACGGTTTTCACGACACAGATAATCTTCGAATCGTTGATTAGCGGCAACAGTTTTATCTGCGTAGTACCCGCATCCGAAGTCTTGAGGTGAATAAAATCGGATGTCATTGCCAGACGTTTCACACTGCCGGGCACTTCTCGCTCCACTTCTACCTGCAAGGTGTCGCCCGGACGCGAGAGCAGAATATCTTTCATTCCGGCATCCAGCCCCAACACGATATCGCCGGGCATTGTGGTTACAACCTCGCTGATATCCTGAGCCGATAGTGAAACAAAGGAGTATATAAGCACTATTATCGCTATAATTCTTTTCATCTTTCTGTTATTTTATTTAGTTCCCAAATATAGGAAAAACATTGCGACTACAATCAAGACCAGATCGAGAGCCTTGCCTTTTAAGTTTTTTTCGTGGAAGAACAGCACCCCTCCGGCAAAGGAGACAAGCACGCTGCTGCGGCGTACCATAGATACAATGGAAATCATGGCATCGGAGTCTGTCAAAGCATAGAAATATACAAAGTCGGCAATGGTAAGGAACAACGAAACCAATAGTATGCTCCACTTCCACTCGAAAGGGGTATTTTTGCCACGCTTGGGATACCATAAGGCTATCACCACTACGGCCATCAACAGGCATTGGTAGGTATTGAACCAGAACTGCACGGCGGTAGAACTGAACTGCTGCATCAGGAACTTATCGTACAGCCCGCTTGCCGCCCCCGATATGGCTGCCAGTATCATAAAAAACACCCACTTGTTTTTATGGAAGCTTATCCCTTCTTTCTTCCCCGAAAGGGATAGCAGGAAAAAGGATATAATGGTGATTATCACCCCTATCCACTGATACAGATTGAGCCGCTCGCCGAAAATCAACAAAGCCCCTACCAGAGTTATCACCGGGCGTGTGGCATTGATAGGCCCCGTGATAGTCAACGGCAGGTGCTTTACGGCAAAATAGCCGAATATCCACGAGGTGAGTACAATGATGGACTTGATAAAGATGTAGCCATGCGCAGACCACGACACCGAAGGCACGTATCCGACAGTACCCTCCAGGGTAGAAGGCGACAATGCGGAAATGAGTACCAACGGCGACAGCAACAATGCGCAGAATAGTGTATTGAGAAACAATACAGGGATTACCGCGTTGTTGTGTACCGATTTTTTCTTACTTATATCGTAGCATCCCAGAAAGAATGCTGAAACAAATGCTAATGCCAACCACATATCGAAAAGGAATGAAAAATGAAGAATGAAAAATGAAAAACAATGTCCTCTTTACAGCTCCATCCCTTTAGGAGAGAGCCGGGCAAAGGTGCCTATTCTTTACTTTTCTTCAACACAAAGTTGAGCCATGTGTACCCGATAATACCCGAAGTAAGCGATGCAAGAAGTATCATCAGCTTCGACTCGTTGATATAATGCACATTGCCCTTAAATGCCAGCAGGGTAATAAATATAGACATGGTAAACCCTATACCCCCCAGCATACCTACACCGAGCAACTCCTTCCACTTCACCCCTCTCGGCAAAGCGCACAAACCCGTTTTTACACTCAGGAAGCTAAACAAAGTAATTCCTATCGGCTTGCCTACTATCAGTCCGAGTATGATGCCCATAGCAAAAGGTTCGGTGATAGACTGATCCCAGTTGCCCTCTATCAGCATCGCCGTATTAGCTAGTGCAAATACCGGCAATATAAGGAAGGCTACAGGATAGTGCAATGCGTGTTGCATCCTGTTCGACAGGCAATGCTGGTCTCCTTTTTTGAACGGGATGGTTATGGCTAGCAGTACGCCTGCAATGGTAGCATGCACGCCCGAATGGAGCATACAATACCACATGATGACGCCGCCAATGATATAAGGAATCATATTTGTAACGTTGAATTTCTTGTTCAAAAGCAGCAACAGCACAAAAATACCTAAAGCAACCAGCAGGTAAACCCAAGCCAGAGACGTAGTGTAGAATATAGCAATAACGATAATTGCGCCCAAGTCGTCGATAACAGCCAGAGCGGTAAGGAAAACTTTCAGCGAAACAGGTACGCGGTTACCAAGCAGCGACAATATGCCCAGTGCAAATGCTATATCGGTAGCCATAGGGATACCAAAGCCTGCTTGCGTATCCGTCCCAAAATTGAGCGACATATATATTGCCGCCGGGATAAGCATCCCTCCCAATGCGCCCGACAGCGGAAGCATAGCCCGTTTTGCGTTCGATAGTTCGCCTTCGTATATCTCCTGAATAAGCTCCAGGCCTACCAGCAGGAAGAAGATTGCCATAAGCCCGTCGTTGATCCATTCGGCAATGGTATGGCTTCCGGCATGCGTTTCCCAAAAAGAGCGGTAGCCTTCGCCTATGCTCGAATTTGCCAACAAGATAGATACAAAAGTACAAACAATGAGAGTAAGTCCTCCCGACTTTTCACTTTCCATAAACCCACGCAGGGTTCTTCCGCTTAAAATGTTCCTTATCTTCATTATATTAAATAAATATATCGTTGTTATATTCTACTTCTTCCAAAAACAAAGCATGTCCCGGAACGGAAGTCCCTGCCTTGCCACGGTCTTTAGCTTCTATTATCTTCCTGAATCCGGACTCGTCAATTTTGCCCCGCCCTACCTCCAGCATCGTACCTACGATGGAACGCACCATATTGCGCAAGAAGCGGTTTGCCTTGATGGTAAATACATAGTCATTCATCAGATTTTCCCATTGGGCAAACATTATGGTACAGTTGTTCGTCTTTACATCGGTATGCAGCTTACTGAAACTCGTAAAATCTTCATAGTCGAAAAGGATATCGGCACAGGCATTCATTGCATCAATATCAAGTTCTCCATACACCTTGTGTTTCAGGTGATGGAGAAAAGGATCTTTATCGGCTGTTATATAATACCGGTACAACCGCGATGTGGCATCGAAACGGGCATGGGCATCTGCCCTGACTTCAACTACCTTATATATAACGATATCTTTCGGCAAGATACTATTTAATTTCTTTTCCAGCTGAGCCAAATCAATATTATTGTCCTCAAAATCGAAATGCGCCGCCATCATACGCGCATGCACGCCCGAATCGGTACGCCCCGCACCGACAATAGGCACTGGCTTGCGCAAGAGTACCGACAACGCTTTTTCTATCGTTTCTTGCACCGAGGCAGCATTGGGCTGTATTTGCCAGCCGCAATAGTTTTCGCCGTTATAAGCCAGATAGATAAAATAGCGTCTCATACCTTGTTTATCTTACGGTTATGTGAAAGCACGACTGCTTCCGTTCGTGTTTGATATAGCATCTATCCCTTTCGCGCAGATCGTGTAAAACCTGTCCCAATACAGCTTTCAGCTTTCCATCGTCTAACGAGCGTTCGTCCGTATTGTCTACCTTGGAGAAGCGGGTCCATGCAATGTCGAAAGTCGTAGCATAGCAATGTACAGAGTTTTCGCTGGCATTGATATTCTTTTTTCTCAGGCGCGCCATATCGTCGCCGGTACGGGTAACACTGGTTACGATGGGTTTGTACAAAGGCATCTTCTTGCTGATAAGCGAATCCCTGAAATTGAGCCCGATGTCGGACAACAGGGTGACGGCTTTAGGCACAAGGTACGGAATGGAATGGGTAAGTTTATCGAGTTTATATACATCCGACTCTCCGGCTATACGTACCAGTTTATCTTTACGCGACAGGGTATCGTCGCGGGTTTCGAGCAATTCGATGCCATTTTCTTGTGCTGCAGCCTTATGCAAATCGGGTAAATCGTTGAAAGTCTTATTATAATTACCATTAAATCGTGTGTATTTTTTCGGAGCACCGTCCTTGCCATTCTCAGAATTATCTCCTGAGTTACAACCATTTAATGCAACAAAAATACACGCAAAGCATATATATAACCACTTCATAATCACCTTTATTCTATTTTTTTGCCTGCAAAGGTACAAAATAAGCAACTTAGTTACTATTTTTGTCCTCAATATGGTAGCGAAATTAACCTCCGTTATACCTGCCTGGCAACTATTAATTATACTACAGGTATTTTTTTCTGCGAGCCTTTTTGCCCAATCGGTCCTCACAGAAGAATATCCTCTTTGCCTCCACGCGAAGGGGCTTGCAGAAACCGAAGAAATTTTTGCCAACAAATGGAAAACAGTAACAGCCTATAACAAAGATGGTTATGCCATAGCACACACAAAATATCTGGACAAAGAAATAAAACAAGACGACAGGTTCGAATATAGCATTGTGGGCGACAGCCTGCTTTCGGTAAAAAGCGTGAGCGTCTTGCCTACAGCGCTGGGTGGTAGTTTTCTGCTTTACAATTTCCATTACGAGCAAAATACGAAAGAATACTACAAATTTGATATTTTCGTTTCCCTTCTAAGCATGAAAGAGCCTTTCTCCGAAGGATACGATTTTTTCTACGAGAACGGACTTCTGGCAGAATATACAAGAGACGGGCTGATTGTCGAATATGCCTATAGCGACAAAAAGCAGGTAGTGACAAAGAAAGAGACATTCAACGACGAACTATCTATTACAGAATACAAATACGATACAGAAGGACGATTGACCGATGTGATTATTATCGGCAGGCACAAAAGCAGTTACGATGTAGATATCGACCCTTCGAAAATTATGCCCAAAAGCAGTTTTTCCGACAATCGCTATCAAATACGCTACGCCAACTTCGACGAACACAACAACTGGACTACAAGCTACTACATAGTAGGCGACGAGCTTTCTCTACGGTCGGTGAGGAAAATAAAATACTGGCATCAGGAGCGGAAGAAAAAAGAAATAATAATCTGATTCCGAATCGTATTTTAGAGCCTGTTTAAATTTTAGCGAAAATATTTCTTATAGGTTCTTTAGTATAGTTCTTAGCAACTTTTTTATGCTCTTTTTAGCGTATTTTCCACATTATTTGCTATAAAATTTAAACAGACTCTTAGTAACTGTTAGGAAATATCTCGTTCCAATTTTTAGGATTGTTTTTGAGATAGTTTTTTCTTCCGCGAAGCGATGATAGCGGGCTATCTGAGCTGAGTGAAAGGAAAAAATAGCCAAAAATAAGCTAAAAATGAACGAAGAAAGTTCTGGCTTTCCAGATGGAAACGAATTTGTGATATTTCCTAACAGTTACTTAGAATTTAATAGTAAATTGCACGTTGGTTAAACTTAAACTGTATGACAAAACTATTCTGGGGTGTTATACTCCTTATCTTCGTTTCATCGTGTGCATCATTCAAAAAACACACTTATCAGCCAATAGGGTCATTATTAGATCTGCAAGGGGTTTATGTCGACTCGGCGCAACACATTCCCCTCTCATTCAACCTGCACAGATACGATACTATTGACATCTTCAAGTTCGACTTTGTTGACGATAAGTACCTGAATTTGTCAGGGCTCACCGACAAGGGGTTTCAGTTACTAAAAACTTATAAAGGAAAATACAATAAAGACAAAAATTACTTCCAGGGAACTTTATCCAAAGTTTACGCCCCGTTCTTAGTTGTACATATAATGAGAAAAGACATTGTAAGATTGGGCAAAGATTCTCTTAACTCATTATTTATCGACAAGCAATATTATGGTTTTGGGGGGATATTGGGCTTTTTTGCCAGCTACGACTATCAAGCTTCCAGAAGCGTTGCGCCTATATCAGACTTGCCCCTTATTCCGACCCGGATAAACGACAAGTGGGGATTTGCCGACAGGAACAAGAATATGGTTGTAGAAGCAAAATATGAATTTGTACGCACTTTCATCAACGATTATGCAAGGGTTAAGCAGAACAGCAAATGGGGGCTGATAAACAGCCGTGGCGAAGAAGTAATAGCACCGCAATACGACAAGATAAATACCCTGTTCAACAACGACTCTGTCTACTACATCTACAATGGGAACAGATACGGACTGGTAACGGCAGAGGGCAAAGTGCTTGTGCCACCGCAATATGATTACATACATTGTGATTATCCTATTTCTTCCGACTCATATTTCAGAGTAAGGCTGAACGGAAAGATGGGAATTTACCACAATGGCAAAGAATTGATGCCGCCAATAGCTAATTTTATCTCTCCGCTTAAGGGTCGAAAGACAGGTAAGGACATGGTTGAAGCTAATACAGACATTCTCCCTTACAACCTCACAATAAATAAAAAATCGTATATGATAGACGAGCGAGGACAGCTATACCAAATAGAATTCAGGCCAAACAAGCAAGGGTATGACCTGATCAAACAGGATTACAAACAGGAATTTTCTGATGGGATGCACCGCTTTTTGAAGTAAGTAATATGGATCATCAATCCCAATTAGGGTCGTAGCTGGTAGTACGCCCACGCCATTCTTGTTTCAGGTCTTGTAGCATCGACGAGCTGGCTCTCAGCGTTACATAATATGACTTGTATTGCCCCACAGGATTGAAACTAGCCGATATAGACCAGCAATGCAGGTTGCGCGTAAGGTTGCAACTCATATATGCTATCTTCTTGGCATCGAAGTCGTAAGAACTATTAAAGTTGAAACTCCAGTTTTTGGTAGGCTGAATGCTTCCATTAAAGCCGAAAGTCTTCGTCAGCCTGTATTTGTATTCTTTCTTCACAGCATCGAAGTCTCCATAGCCGAGATTCATAGAAAAGTTGAGCCCGAGGTTCCACATTATTTGGTTTTTCACGTACCCGTCTTCGTCGTATGTGTTGTCGTCCTTTTTATCTTCAAATGCGCTTCGCCTACCCGTACCTTCTCCTTCGCCGGACGAGGCATCTCCGTCTGACGTCTCCCCATCTTTATCCGACTTGTCTTTATCTTCTCCTTTTCCGAAAAGTTTCTTAAAGGTATCTTGATTGATAGACGGTGAGATAGAGTAACCTGTACTCATCAGGCGTCCGAATCCTTTTCCGTGCGAAATACGAAGTTTATCTACCCTTATTCCCCGGTTAGGATTGCGTTCGTCAGCCTCATACATATAGGTATCGAATACCGCATTGAGGTTTATAGTAAACGATTTGCTGAACTTCAGGCGCATACTTGCATTGATGTTGCTCCACTTTATGGAATCTGCCATCATATTGTGACTGAAACCAAAGCGCAGATTGTCGATGAGGCTTATCTTCTTGTATCCGGTGGAGTCGCTTTCGGAGGCCACCTTCATCTCCAGATTGTTGTCGAAGTCGAATGAGATCAACCCCTGTGCACTACCCGGCGCAGTACCAAACATCCCCTGTTCGTAAGGCGAATATTTAACGGTACGAGGTTGCCCGTATTGATCCAGATAATGTTCGGTTTCGTAAAATCCCCAACGCGGGCTACTGAAATCGGGAGCATAGCTAAGGGTTATACTAGGGGTGAAGACATGGCGTATAGTCGTACTTTTAGAAAATACAGGGACAAAGAAGCCGTACATCTTGGTCTGGAAACTCAACGCCGTGCTGAAATCGTAGACCCGGTTGAACGAATATGCGGTATCGACTGCCACCATAGCATTCCGTTCGGGATCCCATTCCTTCCTTATCTTGCTAGTGTACCAGCGTTCGTTATAGTTTATCGAAGGGGTGATATTCAGATAATTGAAAGCGCTGAACGTTGCACTGATCGGCACCGAGTGACGCATGCCATTGTTCCAGTCTTTCTGGAAATTCGATTTGAGCAGGAGGTCTTCCTTTGTATTTATCGAGTTGCGGAACTCACCGGAATAGCTCAACTGTATTTTCTCGTACCAGCGTTCGTCTCCTGCAGCATCTTTACGCTTGAAGGGAGCGATACGGCTCATCGTAAAGGTAAGGTTGGGCAAGGTAAGCGAGATGGAAGAGTCCTGGCTTCTTTGCGACACGTTTACCGACCCCGAAAGGCTCCACGGCGAATTTGGTATCCGCTGGGTGAAGTTTACACTCGAACTCTTTATATTTTGTGTCCCCTGAGGGGTATATGACATCCCCAGATTGTTGCGCTCGTAAGAACTTGTAGAGAAGTTTACACTGGCCGACAGTGTGCGAAACTGGTTTGCCTTAGGGTCTTGCGTATGTGTCCAATTGATGCGCAGGTCTTTGGCTACGGCGTAGTCTACACCTTTTTCGCCCGTCTTGGTTACAAGGTACCCTCCATCGAACGACCCTGAATATTTGTATCGTTTGCGATAGGTAGAACGGGCATTCAGTCCCCAACTCCCCTTTGTAAATATTTCGCCTGTAAGGGCTAGGTCTATGTTATCGTTGATTGCAAAATAATATCCTCCATCCCTCAGGTTAAATCCCCGGTCCATATCATCTCCATACGACGGCATGATAACCCCCGACGAATATTTATCCGAAAATGGAAAGAAACCAAACGGCAAACCAATAGGCAACGGCAGTCCTTCTATCACCAGATATGCCGGCCCTGTAACTACATTTTTCTTGGGTTTCACTTTGGCTTTGGTCAGTGCAAGGTAGAAGTGCGGATGCTCGTGGTCGTCGCAGGTGGTATATTTACCGCCAAGCATGAAAAACGAATTGTCTTCGTTTTTTTTCGCCTCTTTTCCTATTACATATCCTTCGCCCTGAGCCGAACGGACATCAATAATATGTCCTTTTTGGGTTTTGAAATTATACCTCATCGATTTCGACTCATAATCTGTTCCCCGGTCGGAGAATATAGGATACCCAAATTCCTTGCCTACAGAGTCGAGCCCATATGTAGCATGTACGAGGCTGCTGTCCATGTTTACGGATATGCGTTCGCCTGTAAGTTTTATATTGGTATAGGTCACTTCTGCATTGCCATAGAGATAGCCCATATTGCCGGCAGTGAGTACTATGGAGTCGTTTGCCTTATAGTCGACTATTGCGTCGAGCATATCTTTTTTCTTGGGAACTGAGTCGGTAGGAACTGAATCGAGGGCAATTGCCAGTGAGTCGGTTTGCAGCAGCAACGAGTCGGGCGGCAAAACCAGCGAATCGGGCGTTATCTCTGCCGGAACGGGGGGCAACGAATCGTTGTAATGAGAATATGCTAACGAAATAATGCGTGTATATTGTGCACCAATGAAAGGGATGGAGAACAATATACACAGGAACAAGTATGTTAAGATGCGAATTTTCCTCATCTAATAAAAGATCTCAAAGCATATATCAGGATGCAAAGCTAATCAATTAAACAAAACCGCATAATATGAAAATTGAAAAAAAGTATAAAATTTATATTTATAGCCTGTAAAAAAGCACTTTTATAAGCTGCGATTTAGCCTCTGTTTCAATTTCGATTTGCTTTCTGCTATGCGGTTTTCATTAAACGGCAAGCCATGTATCAATATTGTATAGCCATATAATTATAGTCACTCACAATTTTTTTCAGGAAAAGCCTGTCGGGCCCATCGAAGGTGTAGCCTGTTATATCTTTAACTCTTTCGGCAAGCCGCTGGTTGAAATATTCATTCTCGCGCATACGTGCATCTTCCGTTATCGACATTATGGTTTGTATATCCTTATCCGACAACTTATCCAGCACATCGGCGTACGTCACCTTATAGTCGTTGCGAAAATCGAGGTCGGTGATAGAAAGCCGCCTGTTTCGCGAATTCAACTTCAGGTCGACTACAGTAGTGCCTGCCAGAAGGTCACCCAAACGCTGGTTCTTCTTATTCACTGCCACCATAATAACACCTACCACAGCATTTGTCAATGAGAAATCGACAAGGCGAAACAGCCACCTCAGCAGATAGCTGCCGGTAGAGGGGGTGGTTCCATCCAGATTTATCACCCTTATATTCATCACCATCTTGCCGGGGCTTTGCCCGTAATTCAGCGTTTCGAATATAAAATCATAAAACAACACCGGGACGATATACATCACCCAGATTATTATGGGTAGGTAATCTCCGGCATCCCAGATGCTATAAGGCACTATCTTCGAAAACAACCATATCCACCCAAAGACCCAGATAAGAATCACAACCCAATCGATAAGGTATGCCAATATACGCTGCCCCAACCCGGCAGTTTCGTAGTCGATGGTTACATTCTGGGTAGTCTGAACTTCTATTATCATTGTTATAGCAAAAACTTTTGATGAAAACAGTCTGGCAAATTTAATTTTTTTGAATGATTATCAGGCTATTTTTTCATTCTTTTTATTCTAAGAGTTATATTTGCGGGAGTAAATTCTACGTATAGACTTATTTTGTTCGATGAGAGAAGCAGCGTTTATTAAAGAAAACAGGGAAAAATGGCAAAAGATAGACAGCCAGACCAAAGCTTCCGATATACCATCGGAGACGCTTGCTGATAATTTCATCGAACTGACCGACGACCTTTCTTATGCCCGCACCTTCTATCCGGGTTCGCAAACAGTGAGGTATCTGAACCAGCTTACCGGACAGTATTTCATCAAGATATACAAATACCGGAAGCGCAGCAAAGGGCGTTTCTTCCGTTTCTGGAGCGAAGAATTGCCTCTTGTAATGTATAAGTACCGGAAGAATATGCTGTATGCCTTCATCTTTATGTTTGCGGGGGTACTGCTTGGCGTGTTTTCGCAGCAGCAAGACTCTACCTTCGCCTCCTTCTTCCTGTCCCCGGCTTACGTAAACCAAACTTTGGAGAACATAGAAAAGGGCGACCCTATGGCTATCTACAAAGACGACCATAAAGAGTTGATGTTTTTCGGCATTGCCACCAACAATATCTGGGTAGCATTCTATGCCTTCATTCTGGGTATTTTCTTTTCGGCAGGTACGGTTTATATTCTTTTTCTCAATGGCATCATGCTGGGGGTTTTCCAGTACTTCTTCTACACCAAAGGGCTGCTGCTTACTTCGGCGCTGTCTATCTGGCTACATGGCACGCTGGAGATTTCGGCTATCATCATAGCCGGAGGGGCAGGACTGATACTTGGCAACAGCTTGCTGTTTCCCGGCACATACAAGCGCACCTATGCCTTGCAGAAGGCAGCAAAAGACGCACTGAAAGTTGTGGTAGGGCTTGTTCCCGTATTCCTGGTAGCCGCATTTATCGAAAGCTACCTTACACGGCTGACCGAAATGCCTATATATTTCAACCTGACAATAATAGGGCTTTCCGCAGCATTTATCATATGGTATTTTATCTACTATCCTCATATTATTAATAAAAAGACAAATGGACTCAACAAAGAAGATTAAACTGTTTACCAACAGGGATTTTAGCGACAATTTCGATTTATCGCTCACCTTCATAAAACAAAACTACGGCGCAGTAATCAAAGGCTTGCTTATACTCATACCTTTGGTATTGATTATCCAGTTTCTGATGCCGGCCACCCCTCAGGTACCTTCCAACATGAACAACATGGAGGATGTTCTAGCATTTTATGCCGAAATATTTACACCCGCCCGTATCGGGTTAAGCCTGATTTCGTGGCTTGTATCTTTAGCCCTGATGTTATATGTTATCTCATATATGGCATTGTACTCCAAATCTGCTGACGGGGAAGTAAAAATAGGCGACGTGTGGAATAAGGTGATGAAAGTTTTTCTTCCGATACTGCTGGCCACTATCCTTTTCTGTATTGCCTTTAGTGTCGGCCTTATGCTTTGTTTGATACCGGGTATTATCCTTTTTGTATATTGCGGATTCTTCCCATATGTATACCTGAACGAAGAAAAAGGCATCTTTAGCAGTTTCCAACGTAGCTTCGACCTGGTGAAAGACAACTGGTGGGTAACATTCGGCTTTGGTTTTGTATTCCTTATCCTTCTTACCATAGGATACATTATATTCTCCATTCCCGCATTTATTGCAGGATTTGGTATGGCTATAGGGTTCGACTTTTTCGGAAGCAGCACATTTACATACATCGCTGCTGCAATTGCTCAGACAGGAGGAATCCTTCTCTCCCCAATCCTTTACATGGCTTTGGGAGTGATGTACTACGGTCATCGCTGCAAAGCTGACGGTACTGACATGGAAACCGATATAGACCAAATAGGTACGGACGAAGAAAACACAAGTAACTACTAAGCTAAAACATTGAAAGCGGTCGGACTGAAAAATAGATTGGTTAAGGGCATTCTGGTAATGCTCTTAGCCTGTATATATATACCTCTTTCGGCCCAAACTGATTCCATCGCCCACGTACAAGCGTCGCAAACGACCGAAAGTGTAGCATTCAGGGTTCCCGATAAATCGAAAATCGAGAAATACCGGAACGACAGCCGCTTCAATTACGAAGAAAAAGTAAGAAAAACAGGCTCTATCTCTTTCTTCGACAAAATACTGCGGTGGATATCCGACCTCTTTGGCGATGGAGTAGGCACATTCACCAGTTCCGGCATTCCGGGAATGCTGGTTGTTGTGGTAATCATTATCGTTATTTGCATCATCGTATTGAAACTATTGGGTGTAGATTACAGGACTATATTCGGAAAGAAAACACTCGATACGGCCGAGATAGATATATATACGGAAAATGTACACGAAATGGACTTCGATTCGCTGATAGCGAATGCCATTCAGAATAAAGATTTCCGCCTGGCTATACGTTTCCTTTATCTGAAAAACCTGAAAGTGCTTTCCGACAGGGAGATAATAAAATGGAATGCCAACAAGACCAACTACAGCTACCAATACGAAATAAAAAACAACGACCTGCGATCCAGATTTCTGGAGACTACACTTATTTTCGACTATATATGGTATGGCGAATTTCCTGTAGAAGAACAGGGTTTTGCTGATATACGTACACGTATGAACGACTTTAACAGGATGATAGCTAATGGGAAATAAGACGATTATTGCATTGGCAGCAGCAACATTCCTCCTGCTTATCGGCTTGTCGTACTGCCGGTCGAAGGCCGATCAGCAGATAGACTGGTCGCCAAACTTTTACAATAGCAAGACCAGCCCCTACGGCACATATATCACCTATCAGTTGTTGGAAGACATCTTTAACAAAAAAAACATCCGCGCTACACGCTTGCCGATATACAACAACCTGAAAAACACCATCGACAACGAGATATATTATCCGCAGGATTACGAATACACCAAAACCGAAGAAACGTATATAGCTGATGACGGAGAAGCTGATGGCGACTATGCAACCAGTCCCTCGCCGTCTGCTGCCATAATAGACTGGTACAATAGCCTTGCAGATATAAAAGACACTACCTCCTACGTCTTTATAAATGATTCGTTTGAGATGACCGGACTCGACCGCGAATACCTGCTCGACTATGCAGGCATAGGGAATAACATATTTATATCGGCAGAAACATTCGACCACCAGTTTTTGGATACACTGGGCATAAAGACCAAAAAGGAATTCTTTGCTTCGGATTCTGTCTATGCTTTGACCGACTATGGCAATAGGGACTATACTTTTTCCAATATATACAGTTACACCAAATTAAAATTTGAAGACTGCCCTTATCCTGTACGCGTATTGGCTACCAATTCGACAAAAGGAGCCGTATTCATCCGGATAAAATACGGAAAAGGACATATATACCTCCATACAGTGCCCACGGCTTTTACCAATATAAATATGTTGCGTAAAGACAAATACGATTTCGGTTTCCGATGCCTGTCTTACCTGCCGCAAAACAGTAAGATATTGTGGGACGAATACCAAAAACAGGGAATGGTGGGCGAAGGCACCAACCTGAAAATGATGCTTGCATATCCTCCGCTACGTATAGCATGGTATATAATATTGGCGGGATTGCTGCTGTTTATGATATTCCGTTCGAAACGTACGCAACGCATTATTCCGGTTATAAACCCTCCTGTAAATTCCTCGCTGGAGTTTTTGGACGTACTGAGCAACCTTTATTATAAGAAAAAAGATTTTCATTATATAATAGAAAAACGGCAGGCTTACTTACTCGATTTTATCCGGAAAAACTATTATATGCCGACCGAAAATATAGACGAGCATTTTGTCAGCATGCTGGCTGCCAAATCGGGTATGGAAGCGGGTAAGATAAAGGAAATGTTCCTTGTATATAAGGATATGGCATCCCTTGCCTATATTCCAAACGAGAGCTTCCTGAAATACAACAGCCTGCTCGAAGAGTTTTATAAAGAAGCAAAAAATAAATAAAAACAACATATATGTCAGAATTAGAGTTCCAGTCAAGAATAGACTTTTCCGAATTGAGCCAAAACGTTCAGGAAATAAAGAATGAGATAGGACGCGTCATTGTCGGCCAGCACCAGCTGATAGAACAAATGATAGTAGCCATACTTGCTAACGGGCATATACTTGTAGAAGGAGTTCCCGGAGTGGCAAAAACACTATCGGCTAAGTTATTGGCAAAAACCGTAGATGTCGCTTTCAGCCGCATACAATTCACACCCGACCTTATGCCGTCCGACGTATTGGGAACAAGCGTATTCCTGCCCGGTTCGGCAAAGTTTGAATTTAAGAAAGGGCCTATCTTCTCCAATATAGTACTGATAGACGAAATAAACCGTTCGCCGGCCAAGACACAGGCCGCCTTGTTCGAAGTAATGGAAGAAAGGCAGATAACAAACGATGGTACTACATACACAATGGATTACCCGTTTCTGGTAATGGCTACGCAAAACCCGATAGAACAGGAAGGTACTTACCGCCTGCCGGAAGCACAACTCGACCGTTTCCTATTCAAAATTGTGGTAGACTATCCCAACATAGAAGAAGAAGTAGCCATACTGGACAGGCAGCACAAAGGCGAACTGTCTGCCGAGGTAGGAATAAACAAAGTACTGACGGCTCAGAAACTAAACAGCCTGCGCCAGGCCATCGAAAAGGTGATGGTAGAACCTCACCTGCTGCAATACATTGCACAGATAGTATCGTCTACCCGCCAAAGCCCGTGGATTACACTGGGTGCTTCGCCGAGGGCATCGCTGGCTATACTGAATGCCTCGAAAGCATTGGCAGCCATTAGAGGGCGCGACTTTATCACCCCCGACGACATTAAAGAAATAGCTGTACCCGTACTTCGCCACAGGATATTGTTAACACCCGAAAAAGAAATGGACGGTACCAGTACCGATACAATTATATGCCAACTGATAGACAAAACGGAGGTTCCCCGCTAATACGGTTTTTTAAGAGCCTGTACCTTACAAACCGTTTCTTCATCGCACTAGCCATATGTGTGTTGGGGTTTTTCGCCGTGTTTATATTCGAAGAGTTTTTCTTCCTGATGCAGATAGCTTTTGGCGTATTTTGCGTATTTATCCTTTTGGATATAATCACGGTTTACCGCCAGCGCAGGGGAATTACGGCATCGCGTACCTGTCCCGACAGGATGTCGAACGGAGATATAAACACTATATCTATTACCCTTACCAACCGGTATCCCTATAGGTTGAGGTTGAAAATAATAGAGGAAGTCCCTTTCCAGTTTCAGAAAAGGAATCTGATATATTCCATATCGCTGGGTGTAGACAAGTCGGAAACCGTTTACTACGATCTGCGCCCCACCGAAAGAGGGGAGTATGAGTTTGGAGCACTGAACATCTATGCCGAAGGAATGTTCGGCTTTGTAAGCAAGAGGTATATATTCGACAACCATAAGAAAGTAGCCGTATATCCGTCATTCATCGAAATGCGGAAATACGAACTGTTGGCGGCATCACACCGCCTTACCGATTATGGTATCAAAAAGATCAGGCGTATAGGGCATGCTACCGAGTTCGACCAGATAAAGCATTATACAATGGGCGACGACCCGCGCACTATCAACTATAAGGCTACGGCACGGATGAACCAGTTGATGGTAAACACCTATCAGGAGGAAAAATCGCAGCCTGTATATTGCCTTATCGACAAGGGGCGGACCATGAAAATGCCGTTCGAAGAAATGACCTTGCTCGATTATGCCATCAATTCTACCCTTATGGTATGCAGCACGGCGCTCAACAAAGGCGACAAAGCCGGACTGATAACCTTCTCGAAAAATATCGACGAGATACTGCCTGCCGACAAAAACCGCCGTCAACGAAACAACATACTGGAGACGCTTTATGCACAGACTACCGATTATAAAGAATCGGATTACGAAAAACTGTACATAGCTGTAAGGAGGAAGATATCGCAACGCAGCCTTATTATACTTTACACCAACTTCGAAACGGTAAATGGTATGCGCCGCCAGTTGAGATATTTGAGCCGCCTGGCTAAAGACCACTTGGTTTTAGTGTCATTCTTCCTCAACTCCGAGTTTAACGAAGTATTGGATACTACACCTAACAATCTGGATGAGACGTTCCGCAAAGGGATTGCCGAAAAGCTGTCGAACGACAAATTCCTGATCGTAAAGGAACTGAACAGGCATGGTATTCATACCATATTGTCGAAACCGGAAAACCTGACTATAAATTCTATCAACAAATACCTTGAGTTTAAAGCAAGGGGATTAATCTGAAAACATATGGCCATATCGTATAATGCAGAGGATGTAAAGATGCCTCCGATAAAGAAACGGGCGACTACCGAATGGATAAAGAAAGTAGCGGAATCGTATGGAAAGAAAGCAGGCGATATCGGTTATTTGTTCTGCTCGGACGAAAAAATACTGGAAGTAAATAAGGAGTACCTGCAACACGACTATTATACCGACATTATCACCTTCGACTATAGCGAAAACGATATTATCAGCGGGGATATATTTATCAGCCTCGACACCGTGAAGAGCAATGCAGAGCAACTATCTGTCGGCTACAACGACGAACTACACAGGGTGATCATACACGGCATACTTCACCTCTGCGGTATAAAAGACAAGTCTGCCGACGAAGAAGCACAGATGAGAGAGGCCGAAAACAAGGCACTCGCCATGTTGCTATCCTGATTAATCTGTCAGAAGCGGTCTTTGAACCAATATTTTATCGCCCACAACCTCCTGTATAGCTTCCTCAGCCTGAAACGGTGTTTATAATGATACTTGCTGGTATAATACTTGTCGCGGCGGGCTTGTATCGGATAATTGTCGAGCAACGACCAGTCGCGTTGAAAAATCTCATTGGTAGATATTTCTGCAATCCCGTATTTCTTACCTAAGATGGAATAAATGCTCTGGTCGTGGCGGTTTTCCTTAAATCCGGGAAGGTTGGCCACGCGCGAAGGCGAATCTGTCGCCAGGCTGTAATCGTCGAGATAAGCCTGATACCAGTCTTTTACAAACTGCATCACCAACGGGCTTTTCTTAAAGAATATGATTGTGGACTCGAATTGCGGTGTGTGTGTATAGGCTTTATCGTCGTAAACCCCGTAATAGGCAAAGACATCGCCCTTTGTCCATTCGTATTCATAATAGAGAGTTTCGGGCATACCGTTGTAACTCTTCTCCTGACTTTTCACACCTAAGATGCCTGTAGGCGTATTCTCCACCATATCGTAATACTCCTGCATCCGCTTATGCCCTTTCGGGTTCAGGTAGCAGCCGATATCGGAATAAAGCAGCACATCGCCATCGTCCATTTCCTCCAGGATGCGAAGTATAAAATAGGGCTTCCAGCACCAATAGCCGAATCCCCGCGAATAGGGAATCAGGTAACGCCCCCACCTTTCGTAGAAATCTTTATCGAGGTCTTTTTCACAGATAGTATATACCTGGTCGAACATAGCCATACTTTCCGCCATTTGCCTGAAACGGGGAAATCCTTCGGTAAGGTAATAGCTGCCAAACGTACAGATGGCTTTTTTCATTGGGCTGGTTTTTAGAATATTCTACTACAAAAATAGCAGGAATATTTCATTCCTGCTACTGTCTTATTTATTTTAAGTTTTTGGCTACTACTCCCACTCGATGGTTGCAGGCGGTTTCGACGATATGTCGTAAACTACACGGTTCACGCCTTTTACTTTATTGATAATCTCGTTCGACACTTTGGCCAGGAACTCATAAGGCAAATGCGCCCAATCGGCAGTCATGGCATCGGTAGATGTCACCGCACGCAAGGCGATTGTGTTTTCATAAGTTCTCTCATCTCCCATCACTCCTACCGAGCGAACCGGCAACAGGATAGCCCCTGCCTGCCAAACCTGATCGTAAAGACCATGCTCACGAAGCAAACGGATATAGACATCATCGGCATTTTGGAGTATTTCTATTCTTTCGGGTGTTATCTCGCCCAACAGGCGGATACCCAGACCCGGCCCCGGGAACGGATGGCGTTTGATGAGATGGTCTTTCATACCAAGTTCGAGCCCTACCCTGCGCACTTCGTCTTTGAAGAGCAGGCGAAGCGGCTCAACCAGTTTGAGATCCATTTTCTCAGGCAAACCTCCTACATTGTGGTGCGACTTGATAACATGGCCTGTTATCGACATCGATTCGATAATGTCGGGGTAGATAGTACCCTGCCCCAGCCATTTTATATCTTTCAGTTTATGGGCTTCTTCGTCGAATACGTCGATAAAGCCTTTACCTATTATTTTTCGTTTTTGTTCCGGATCGGTAACACCGGCCAATGCTTTATAGAAACGCGCTTTTGCATCTACACCGATAACGTTCAGCCCCAGATGCTCGTAGTCGCGAAGCACATTTTCAAATTCATTCTTACGCAACAAACCGTGATCGACAAACACACAGGTAAGGTTTTTACCTATCGCCCTGTTGAGCAATACTGCCGTTACGGACGAGTCTACTCCACCCGACAATGCAAGTATCACTTTGTCATCGCCTAGTTGCTGTTTCAGTTCGGCTACTGTAGAATCTATAAATGATGCCGGACTCCAATTCCTGCCAACCTTGCAGATGTTGAGGAAATTGCTTAGCAGGCGAGTTCCGTCTGTTGTATGGAATACTTCGGGATGGAACTGCACAGCCCATGTTTCTTCTCCATTTATCTTATATGCAGCCGTAGCCACATCATCGGTGCTGGCTATTACTTCGAAATTATCAGGCAACAATGTGATAGAATCGCCATGCGACATCCACACCTGCGTACCTTCGGCAATGCCATCGAACAGGGGAGTGCCTTGTTTTATTTTCGAAAGATGCGCACGGCCGTATTCGCGGGTACTGCTTTTTTCCACTTTTCCACCTGAACTATATGCCAGATATTGTGCGCCATAGCATATACCCAATACAGGATATTTTCCGCGAATCTGGCTAAGATCGGGTTTAAACGAATTTTCATCGTTTACCGAAAAAGGGCTGCCCGACAGGATAACACCTTTTACCGACTCATCGCCAAACGGGAATTTATTGTACGGTACTATTTCACAGTAAGTATTGAGTTCTCTGACCCTGCGGCCAATAAGCTGGGTGGTTTGTGACCCAAAATCGAGGATGATGATTTTCTCTTGCATAGAGGGTTAAATAAGTGAGAATTTCTGCTTTTATGCACACAAAGATAATTCATTTTTTGCACATCTAAAATATTTTTTAAGATGGAGTTTACAGAGCTTTATAGAGCATGTTATACACTATGAGATTCATCGTGTGCCTTTTATCACAAAGGAAACTATTTGGATCTGATTATTTTGAAAACAACCGCCCCTGATATGTTCCTCTTTCGGCAAAGCGTTTCTTTATTTTTGCTGTAAACTCAAAGTTCTTCAAACCCCAGTCGGGGGCTATCAGTAATTGTTTCGGCGATTGCGATATAAAGCGTTCGATAACTAAATCGGGATTTAATTTTTCGGTAAAGTCGATGCACAGGTCTATATATTCGTCTACATCGAAGAGGTGAAACCATTCGGGATGTTCGCGATATTGCTTTGCCATCACCGTCCCTTTTATCAGTTGCAACTGGTGAAGTTTTATCGTTGTCAAAGGAAGGTTCGCTATTTTTCCGGTATATGCCAGTATTTGCTCCCTGCTCTCGTGCGGCAGGCCTAGTATAAAATGTGTGCCTGTATAGATTCCTTTTCCGGCTGTCTTACAGATAGCTTCTTCGCTTTCGGCAAAGGTGTGCCCCCTGTTTATAAATTGCAGCGTGGAGTCGAGGGTGGATTCCAACCCGTATTCTATAACCAAGAATGTTTTTTTTGCCAATTCCGAAAAATAGTCGAGCAGTTCGTCGGGCATACAGTCGGGGCGCGTGCCGATAATCAGCCCTACTACATTGGGATATGCCAAAGCCTCTTCGTACAGGGCTATAAGCTTATCTACGCTATCGTAGGTGTTGGTATATGACTGGAAGTATGCCAGATACTTCATTTCAGGATATTTATACGAAAAGAAACTGATACCATCGCGCAGCTGTTCGCTTACGGTCAATTGTGTACTGCCATAACCGGGACTGAAACTCTGGTTGTTGCAATAGGTACACCCGCCTACGCCTTTCAGCCCGTCGCGGTTGGGACAGGTGAAGCCGGCATTGACAGATATTTTCTGCACCTTGTAGGGGAAGTGTAGAGACAGAAAATCTGCAAACTCTTTATAGTATTTATCCATTATTTATGTCAATCAGTCGTTAAGTTATTATGTTCTATTATATACTACGCACAATCACGGGCTTCTTGTGTTCCTTTTGGCCTAAGCCCCAGAAGGGTATGGTAGGGTAAACACATGAAAAATAGTATTCCAGTTTTGACTACCGTAGGGGCGAATTATCATTCGCCCGAAATAGAAAAAATCAGCGGGCGAATGATAATTCGCCCCTACAAAGTTCAGAATAGAGTTTAGATAAATTTCACGCGTTTACTCCGGAGACCGCGGTAGAATAAACTAAAGATTAAATATTTAACTCAAGATAGCTTTTGTGTATAATTTAATAGAACGTTTTGCACCTAGGACTCCAACTGCTGATTCGCTTTATTTAAAAGGCCTTAGTAGGCTGAAAAATACTTCTTCTATAATGTCTGATGCCACTTCCTTTTTCGATTTCAATGGAAAGTCTTTTCTTTCCCCATTCCTGTTCAATATGGATATCTTATTGGTATCGTGTTGGAAACCAGCCCCCGCATCGTTGAGCGAATTAAGGACTATATAATCGAGATTCTTCTTCTCCATTTTCCGTAGAGCATTCGCCTCCTCATCATTCGTTTCCAATGCAAAGCCTACTAGCATCTGTCCGCCTTTCTTCATCTTGCCGAGAGATGCAGCAATATCTTTATTGGGAGTTAATGCAATGGTCAGGTCATCTTCTCCCCTTTTCACCTTTTGCGTATATTGCTCAGCAGGGCGAAAGTCGGCAACTGCCGCGCACAAAATAGCCGCATCCATATCGCCAAAAACACCGACCGAAGCATTGTACATCTGCTCTGCCGATTCCACATCTATCCGCTTGATATTCGGATGGTTCACCTTCAAGGCTACAGGCCCGGCAACGAGCGTGACTTCGGCTCCCCTACCGGCACATTCCTCGGCTAAAGCAAATCCCATTTTGCCCGAAGAATAATTGCCGATAAAGCGTACGGGGTCTATTTTCTCATACGTAGGTCCCGCCGTTATCAGGATTTTTTTTTTATCCAGGGTTTCTTTTTTAGCAAAAAAAGCCTCCACTACTTCCAGTATTTTTTCAGGCTCTTCCATGCGCCCTTTGCCTATCAGGTGGCTGGCAAGTTCGCCGGCGGCAGGTTCTATAATGATATTGCCATACGAACGGAGCATCTCTATATTGCGTGTGGTAGACGGGTGTGCAAACATATCCAAATCCATAGCGGGCGCAATCATCACAGGCGCTTTCATCGACAGGTATGTAGTAATAAGCATATTGTCGGCTATGCCATTTGCCATCTTACCCAATGTGGCAGCAGTAGCAGGCGCTATCAGCATGAGGTCTGCCCATTGCCCGAGGTCTACGTGGCTATGCCATGTACCGTCGTTGGCTGTAAAAAATTCGCTGACTACAGGTTTCCCGGTAAGGGCCGACAATGTAACGGGGGTGATAAATTCTTTGCCCGAAGGGGTTATCACAATCTGTACTTCCGCCCCTGCCTTTATCAGCAAACGGGCTAACGATGCGGCTTTGTATGCGGCAATACTGCCCGTAATACCAAGCACTATGTGTTTATCTTTCAATGTCATAATATTCTACATTTTGAACGACAAAGATAGTGGTTTTCATCAAGCCTGATTCTATTTAGCTGCTTCTTTTTTTATTTCTTCACTCATGGCGAAAGCTATGTTTCTCAACATTTTGCCACATTTTTTAAATCTTTTCTATACATTTGCATCTGAAAAAATCAAACTTGCATAAAACAGAAATATCAAAAGACCATGACTGAAATACTAAGAAAGAAACTAAGCGACTCTGCTGCTGCCCGTTGGACGGTGCTATGCGTAGTTGCATTTACCATGTTTTGTGGCTACTTTGTTACCGATGTAATGGCTCCTCTGATGGAGATGCTCGGCGAAGAATTTGGGTGGAGCGCCGAAGAGTACGGAATATTCAACCTTGCCTACGGACTACTGAATGTAGCCTTGTTTATGCTGATAATCAGCGGTATTATATTAGACAAGATCGGTGTCCGCCTTACAGGTATCGGCTCGTGTATATTAATGATTATCGGATGTTTCCTTAAATATTATGCAGTATCTAAAAGCTTCGAAGGCGAAATATTCGGGCTTCGCACACAAGTATTCCTTGCCAGTATCGGTTTTGCAATATTCGCATTGGGCATCGAATCTGCGGGGATAACCGTTACCAAAGTTATTGTCCGCTGGTTCAAAGGCAAAGAGATGGCGCTAGCGATGGGGATACAGGTAAGCGTGGCACGGCTGGGTACGACCCTCGCTATGAGTGCGACACTGCCTCTCGCCAATTATTTCGGAAGCCCTTCGCGCCCTATCTTGTTCGGACTGGCAGCACTATGTATCGGGCTGATAGCCTATCTGGTGTTCTGTGTGATGGATAAAAAGCTGGATGGCACTGTTCCCGAAGAAGAAAACAGCGAGCCGTTCAAGGTGAAAGACATAGGCAGCATTATATCCAGTAAAGGGTTCTGGTTGCTGGCACTACTGTGCGTGCTATTCTATTCCGCGATTTTCCCTTTCCTGAAATATGCCGTATCGTTTATGATAAACAAATATGGTGTAGATCCTAATTTTGCAGGGATATTACCGTCTATACTCCCGATAGGGGCAATCTTCCTGACCCCGTTGTTTGGAGGTATATACGACGCCAAAGGCAAAGGGGCTACCATCATGATGATAGGGGCTATATTGTTGATTTTCGTACATTTTATGTTTTCGCTCCCTATACTTAATCATTGGGTGTTTGCCGCCATACTTATGGTTGTGCTTGGCTTTGCTTTTTCTTTGGTTCCTTCTGCCATGTGGCCGTCCGTACCTAAGATTATAGACGAAAACAAAGTTGGCACTGCATACGGGTTGATCTTCTGGGTGCAAAATATCGGGCTAAGCCTCGTACCTTATATTATAGGTAGGGTACTGGACAACTATGGTATAATCGGCACGAAAATAACAGAAAAAGGGAATGAGGTTCCTGTATATGATTATACCTACCCTTCTATTATTTTCACTTGCTTTGGTGTGCTTGCCCTGTTTACTGCCGTCTTATTGAAACGGGAGGATAAGAAAAAAGGGTATGGGTTGGAGTTGCCGAATATAAAAAAGTAACACACATATAATATTACAATAGAAAGACCCGGACTCGAAAGCCGGGTTTTCTGTTTTAAAAACAAGTTACCACCTCTCTCCCCGCTCTCTCCAAAAGGAGAGAGCCGCAAGCCACAACGAGAGAGAGGAAAAAGCAACAAGGGTAAAGTGATAAGAATGTGTCACTTTATAGAGAGATACAAAATACCAGTGGACGAGTAAACGAGTTGGGTGCCGATAAAACATGAACTTGTGTCTCGTATCTTGTCTACTTGTATCTAAAGATACTGACAACCGTTAACTGAAAAATCCCGGGACGGAGAACTAACCAAACCCTAATTTTGTTCACTAATTAAGAACTATTACTATCTTTGTCTTAACAGAATAATTTCGGCAACTATGGCTCTCAAGCAGCAATTACAACTCAAGCAACAGCAGAAACTATCTCCGTTGCAAATGCAGGTCATCAAACTGACCGAGCTACCCGTCATTGAGTTGGAGGAGCGTATAAAACAAGAACTGGAAGACAACCCCGCCCTCGAAGAAGGACTTGAACCAACCAATGACGCATCTGAATACGACGACGATTTCTCTCCCGAAGATGGAGCAGATATTTCGCAGGAAGAAATGGCGTTGGGCGACTATATGAACGAGGAAGAAATTCCCGACTACCGCCTGCGCGACAACAATAAATCGCCCGGCAGCAAGCAAGAAGAGATACCTTTCTCGGTAGCCGAGTCGCTGAACGAATATTTGCTGGAACAGCTTGGCGAAACCGAACTGGACGAACAAGACAAGAAAACGGCAGAATACATTATAGGGAATATAGACGAAAGCGGTTATCTCGACCGTTCGCTGCCGGCTATATCCGACGACCTGATCTTCCAGCAGAATATAGATGTCACCGTCGCCCACCTGGAAGAGATACTGGAAATAATACAGGAGTTTGAGCCGGCAGGCATAGGCGCGCGCAACCTGCAAGAATGCCTCTTACTACAACTATACCGGAAAGAGAAGGACAGGACTACCGAACTGGCCACCAAAATAATATCCGACTATTTCGATGATTTCTCTAAAAGGCATTACGACAAGATAATCAGGCAACTGAATATAACCGAAGACGAGATGAAGGAGATTATCCAGGAGATAACCACCCTGAATCCCAAACCCGGCAACAATTGGGGCGATAGCATGTCGGCAACGCTCAACACCATCATCCCCGACTTCATTATAGAAAGTTACAACGGCGAATTGTTTCTCAGTCTCAACAACCGCAACATCCCCGACCTGCGGGTGAGTCGCGAATATTCAGACCTGCTCAAAGGATATTCGGACAACAGGGATAGCATGTCGCAAGACAACAAGAACGCCGCACTGTTCGTAAAACAAAAGCTAGACTCGGCACGCTGGTTTATCGACGCCATCAAACAACGGCAAGATACCCTGCAACGCACCATGAAAGCAATAATGGATATGCAGTACGACTTCTTCCTTTCGGGAGACGAGTCACAACTCAAGCCGATGATACTGAAAGACGTGGCACAACGCACCGGATACGACATTTCGACCATATCGCGCGTGAGCAACAGCAAGTATGTGCAAACCAACTTTGCCATATATCCACTCAAATACTTCTTCTCAGAATCGATGCAGACCGATAGCGGCGAAGAAATATCGTCGCGCGAGGTAAAAGCCATATTAAAAGAATGTATAGAAAACGAGGATAAACGCAAACCACTGACAGACGACCGCCTGTCGGAAATACTGAAAGAAAAAGGCTATATAATAGCGCGGCGCACTGTGGCCAAATACAGGGAACAGATGAACCTACCCGTGGCGCGCCTAAGAAAAGAAATATGATGAACGACAACAATAATATATACCCGCAGGAAAACAAGAGTTTTGCAACACTACAGTCGTACACCCCGCCCAAAGAGGCTGAACCGCTTTTAGCCAGGATAGTTTCTATTATCCTGCATCCGCTGTTTATGGGGATATATACAGTAGCACTGTTGTTTGTATATACCGATTTCAACCTGCTTTTTGCCGGGCAGTTTTTCCTGTTCATGTCGCCCATGTTTTTCCTTACATGCGTGGTGCCCCTGTGCAGCCTGTATTTTCTCAATAAGATGAAGCTGATAAAAAACTATGGCACCACCGAACCTCAGGAACGGTTAATCCCATTCCTGGTCTTTTTTCTGTCTTACGGCCTGCTTGTCTACCATTTTCATTCGGCAAAACTATATACATGGTTCACAGCCTTGCTCGCCGCCCCGCTTATACTCATTGTCGTTTCGGGCATCATCAGCCATTTTTGGAAGATAAGCCTGCATATGGTAGGCATAGGCGCGCTTGTGGGTAGCACTTTGTCAGTATGTTATCATGTAAAAGGGGTAAATCCATATGTATTATTCATCATTTTGTTTATCTTAGCAGGATGCTTGGGTGTAGCCCGCCTTGCATCTAAAAAGAACACCCCGGCACAGGTGTATGCCGGCTTCGTGCTGGGAGCAGCCGTATCATATATATGTGTATGGATAGGGGCATACTGGGGTTTGATCGTGTTTTTACAAAATCAATAAATTAGTAATATTATAAATTTAAGACTATGAATTTTCCTGAGAATCTTAAGTACTCGAAAGACCATGAATGGATAAGAGTAGAAGGCGAAATTGCTTATGTGGGTATTACCGAATTTGCTCAAAGCGAACTGGGCGAAATAGTTTATGTAGATGTGACCACAGAAGGCGAGACTATAAAAAAAGACAGCGTATTCGGAAACGTGGAAGCCGTGAAAACAGTATCCGACCTGCTTATGCCGGCTTCGGGAGAAGTGCTTGAACTCAACGCCGCGCTGGAAGACAAACCCGAACTGATAAACGAAGACCCATACGGTGAAGGATGGATAATAAAAATAAGCCTGAGCGATGCCGCCGAAACAGATAGCCTGCTATCTGCCGGAGAGTACAAAGCATTGATAGGCAAATAATAGGTACAAGTAGGCAAGATACGAGATACAAGTTTATTCATTCTTGCAAAAAGACTTGTTTACTCGTATCTTGTATCTAAATAAGGAACTAATTTTATATAAAATAGATGAAACCAGTTGTAAGTATTATAATGGGAAGTACTTCCGACCTTCCGGTAATGGAGAAGGCCGCGAAGTTTTTCGACGAGATGGAGATACCATTCGAAATAAACGCCCTCTCGGCGCACCGTACTCCCGAACGTGTAGAAGCTTTTGCCAAAGCGGCAGCCGACAGAGGTATAAAAGTGATTATAGCAGCAGCGGGAATGGCGGCTCATTTGCCGGGCGTTATCGCATCCATGACACACATCCCCGTGATAGGCGTACCTATCGACGCATCGTTGGACGGCATAGATGCACTGCTTGCGATAGTACAGATGCCTCCGGGCATACCTGTAGCCACTGTGGGTATCAACGGCTCGCTCAACGCTGCCATACTTGCACTGCAAATGATAGCGACCGGCGACCAAGATCTGCAGGAAAAGCTGAAAGCTTACAAAGAAAACCTGAAGAAAAAGATAGAAAAAGCGAACGAAGATTTAGCGAAAGTCGAGTTTAAATTTAAGACAAATTAACGTATTCGGTTACAATCAGATACGTAAGAAACATGCACAAAGAAGCGGAGCATTTATAACGAATAGCTCCGCTTTTTATTGCGAGCCACCCTGCAAATTATTTATTTTTTAACAAAAAAAATGTGAGCGTTATAAAAAAAAGACATATATTTGCACTTGAAAATTAAGACAAACTAAAACAAATTAATTTATCTAATCACTTAATTTTACTCAATTATGAAAAAAATTTTACTAGTAGCAGCGTTGGCCATGACTTGCCTTTTCGCTAATGCACAAGACGATCTTCAAGGAAAATGGTTTGTAGGTGGTGCTGTAGGTTACACTAGCAAGAGTTCTTCTTTTGCAGACAAGAAAGACAACTCATTTGTTATCAAACCAACTGTTGGCACTTTCATCTCTTCAGATCTAGCTGTAGGAGCATCATTGGGATACTCTAATAGCAAAAGATACACTGGTAGGTCAGAAGATGCAAATGGAAATGTAACATATACTGAATCAAAAGAAAACCAATTCATCATTGAACCATTTGTTAGAAAATACTGGACTATCGCTGGTGGTTTGAAATTCTTCGGAGAAGCATCTCTACCTGTAGCTTTCGGCGATGTAAAAGATTCATACAGCACTACAAGCGTAGGTCTTGCTATCGCTCCAGGTTTCGAATACTTCATCAACAGCTGGATTTCTGTTGACACTAAATTCCACTTATTTGGTGTTGCCTATGAAAACACAAGCTATGATGCTGAAGGCGTTGACAGCAAAAATGGTTTCGCAGTTGGAGGAAACACTCACTACAACAATATCGGTGACCTAACTATCGGTGTTAAATTCTTGTTCTAAGAAGCAAAACTGATTAACTACCTTAAAGCTATCTAATAGTTTTATACAGTTATCAACCATATAAAAGGTCTTCGGCTTAGCCGGAGGCCTTTTTGCTTTTCCATCATATTTATATATCTTTATCTATACACTATAAAACACAAGTACCATTGCGAAGAAGAAAAAAAGTAAATTTTATTTAAAACAAATTGCTAATAAATGTTACATTTGGAAGATGAATACATAAACAACCAACCTAACCCGATAAAACTATGGGAACTACCATCTTAATTATCTTAGCCGTCTACTTTGGCCTGCTTACATTAATATCTCATCTGGTGAGCCGCAAAAACAGCGGAAATGATGCATTCTTCCTCGGGAACAAAAAATCGCCGTGGTATATAGTCGCATTCGGCATGATAGGCTCTAGCATATCGGGAGTGTCGTTTGTCTCCGTACCCGGCATGGTGAGGGGGCAAGACATGACCTATATGCAAATGGTACTGGGCTTCTTTGTCGGCTATGCTATCATCGCCTTCGTGCTTCTCCCGCTCTACTACCGGCTCAACCTGACCACCATTTACGGATACCTGGAGCGGCGATTCGGGCTGCGCTCGTACAAAACGGGGGCTTCATTTTTCATCCTATCCAAAACGATAGGTGCGGCAGCAAGGCTCTTCCTTGTAGTATTCATCCTGCACAACCTCGTATTTGCCCAATGGAACATACCGTTTTTTGCAGTTGCAGCAGGAATAATCGTCCTGATCTGGATATATACATACCGCAGCGGAATAAAAACAATAATCTGGACCGATACCCTGCAAACCTTCTGCCTCGTTGCAGGGCTTGTACTCATCATCTGGCAGGTAATAGCAAAGATAGATGTAGACCTTCCCGAAGCCATACAGATGATAGGGCATCATGCCAACTCGAAGATATTCGTTTTCGACGACTGGGTTTCGAAACAAAACTTCTTTAAACAATTTCTCAATGGGGTGCTCATCGCAATCGTAATGAATGGGCTCGATCAGGATATGATGCAAAAAAGCCTGACTTGCAAGAACCTGAAAGATGCGCAGAAAAACATTGTGACATTCGGCGCATTATACATACCTATCAACCTTCTGTTGTTGTCGTTAGGTGTTTTACTGCTGATATTTGCCTCGCAATTCGATATCGCATTGCCGGAGAGAGCAGACCAGATACTACCTGTCTTGGCCAGCCAATACCTAGGATTGCCTGTCCTTATATTCTTTTCGATAGGAATTATTGCGGCAGCGTTTTCGAGCGCCGACTCTGCCCTGACTGCCATCACTACAACTGTATGTGTCGACCTGCTCGATATTGAGAAGAAAGAAGCCCTGAAAGCTGTGAAAACGAGGAGGAAGATACATATACTTATCAGCGTAGCCTTCCTGCTGGTCATCCTGCTTATCGACTATCTGGGACAAGACGGAATACTGAACACGATATACAAAATAGCCTCATATACCTATGGGCCATTGCTGGGGTTATTCTTCCTGGGGTTGTTTACCAAAGTGAAGCCAAAAGACAAGATTGTGCCTATAGTCTGCATCCTCAGCCCTTTACTCTGCTTTGGGATAGAAGTAACACTGAAAGAAGTATATGATTATGCAGTAGGAAACGAAATACTATTAGCAAACGGGCTGCTTACCATCGTAGGACTATCGGTATTCTCGGAAAAAGAAAAATATATGGCAAAACTATAACAAAAAGACAATATAGAGAAAACGACATTGGCAATATGCTATTTTCTTTGTAGTTTTGCAACAAGAAACATCTATTTAAGACATGAATTATTACAGCACAAATAAACAGGCTCCTGTGGCAAGCTTGCAGGAAGCAGTAGTCAAAGGGCTTGCTCCCGACAAAGGGCTTTACATGCCGGAAGAAATAAAACTTTTGCCAAAGTCATTTTACGAAAACATTGGCAACATGAGTTTTCAGGAAATCGCCTACGAAGTAGCCAGCCGGTTTTTCGGAGACGACATAGAGCCTGAAACCTTAAAGGAAATCGTTTTCGACACGCTGAGTTTCGACACGCCTGTAGTACACGTCGCTGATAATATCTACAGCCTTGAGCTGTTTCATGGCCCTACCCTTGCCTTCAAAGACGTAGGTGCGCGCTTCATGGCTCGCCTATTGGGATACTTTATCGGCAAACAAGGACAAAAAGATGTGAAAGTACTGGTAGCAACATCGGGAGATACCGGCAGCGCGGTTGCCAACGGCTTTCTGGGCGTCGAGGGCATCCATGTATATGTGCTGTATCCCAAAGGGAAAGTTAGCCCTATACAAGAATGCCAGTTTACCACCCTGGGGCAAAACATAACAGCGATAGAGGTAGACGGCACATTCGACGATTGCCAGGCTTTGGTAAAAACTGCATTTTTAGATGCCGACCTGAATAAGAAGCTAAACCTTACTTCGGCCAACTCCATCAACGTTGCCCGCTTCCTTCCGCAGGCTTTCTACTATTTCCATGCCTATGCACAACTTGCCAAACAGGGAAAAGCAGATAATGTAGTATTCTGTGTACCTAGCGGGAACTTTGGGAATATAACCGCCGGGCTGATAGCCAAACGGATGGGGCTGCCCGTAAAAAGATTTATTGCTGCCAACAATCGCAACTGCATCTTCTACAACTATCTTAAGACAGGAGAATACAAGCCGCAGCCATCTGTACAAACCATTGCCAATGCAATGGATGTGGGCGACCCAAGCAATTTTGTCCGCATCCTCGACCTATATAACCATTCGCTTGAGGATATCAGAACCGATATATCGGCATACTGGTACAACGATGATGCGATAAGGAAGACTGTTTTATCCACTTATCAAACAACAGGTTATCTGCTCGACCCACATGGTGCTTGCGGATATCAGGCTTTGAAAGACAGCCTGAATGCCGGCGAAACCGGGGTCTTTCTGGAAACAGCACACCCAGCCAAATTTCTGGAAACGGTAGAACAAATAACCGGCGAATCCATCCCTATCCCTGCCAAGTTGCAAGCCTTTATGCAAGGTGAAAAACAAACCGTTGGTATGGATAAGGATTTTGGTTCTTTCAAGCAGTTTTTGATGGAAAATTGAAGCATTACCGCTAAAAGGGAAGCAACTGATATGTAAGTCAGTCATTAACAGAACGATATTTTTAAGTTAAACAAGTAGTTGGTATAAATAAATATAAACATTTTTTTCTATCTTTGCCTTTTATTAAGAAGACAATACGAGGTAGTACTTAACAAACATTTTATGAAAACTACAACAAAATTTGGGCTGACAGCTTTGTTTTTTCTATTGACGCTGTGTTCTATTAATGCTCAAAAATATTACCGCTACATCAACGACGAGCGAAAGTTTGAGTTTGGTGTGAGAGGAGGTTTCAACTTTTCGAGGGTAAACAATTTCGAAAGAGCCCCTTTGAGCCGCCCGAAAGACAAGTATATAGGGCATGCGGACAATGTAAGGAATAAAATAGGCTTCAACCTTGGGCTAACCTTCGATTATCACCTCAGCAAGAAAGTTTACCTGCACTCGGCGCTCGACTTCCTTAACAAAGGAGCCAAGTTCGATTATGTCGACGATAAGGCAATAGAAGACCGCCTGGTAAGGTTTGACGATTCTCGTTTGGTGATGATGACTTTGCAAGTTCCCATCCACGTTGGATTTAAAATCAAACTGTCGGATCCTTTCCAATTATCTATACACGGAGGCCCTTACTTTGCCTATGGCATCAGTGGAAAGTTGGAAAGAGGCGAAACAATGGCAAAATGGACAGCAGGCGGAGAATATGTAGAAATGCCGCTGAACGAATGGGCTACCATAGAAAAAGGTATTGCCCGCGAAGCCGAAACTTACCACGATACCAAAGGGTTCAGGCGTTTCGACTTCGGTCTGGGATTGGGTATTTTACTGGAACATGAGTCGAGAGTAAACCTGGGATTCAATTACGACTTCGGTATGCTGGATATTTCGCGACAAGGAGATAAAGTAAAAACAGGTTCGGGTTTCATCTTTGTAGGATATAAGTTCTAACAACTCTATACTACACTATAAGTTACGAGCCGGAAGAATTTTATCTTCCGGCTTTATTTTTCAATTAAAATCAAATATCTTTATCTATATATTTTTTTCGGATTGCTCAAGATTATGGATAAATACTTATAGAAAGGAAAAGTAACAATAAGAAAAGATGCAAAAGGTGTTACATGTGTTACTTTTTGGAGAGATACAAGATACCGGTAGACGAGTTAACGAGTTGGGTGCTGATAAAATATAAACTTGTATCTCGTATCTTGTCTACTTGTATCTAAAAATGTTACTTATGTTACTTTTTAGATGATTAGAAACAGTATTCTGAGAGCTGAGAAACATTTTTGAAAAAAATATTGAATAATCTGTAACCTAAATAGGACTTGTGTAGTCATATTCTATGAAAACAGATTAATAACAATATAAAAACTAGAATTATGGAAGATTTTATGGATGGTTTGATCCCGATATTAGCAATCGTTTGCATCTTCGGATTACCTGTAATATTAGGAACTTTTTTGATAGCAAAATACATCGGAGCCAAACGAGCTGAACGCATGGAACTGGTAAGACAAGGTATTATTCCTCCCGACTCAAAACAATCGACTCCGAACAAATACCGTTCGCTGCGCAATGGGTTCTTGTGCATCGGTGTAGCCTTGGGACTAATTATAGGTATAATACTGGATGTATCGTTCTTTTCAGAATCGGATTGGAATTACCTGATTGTCTTATCCAGTGTACTGTTATGCCTGGGACTGGCTTATGTAGCGTTCTTTATGGCGGTGAAAGACAAAAAAGATTTCGACGAAGTAGACTAATATGAACGAAAAGCTACAAATACACAAAGTGCTGAAAGGAGATACTTCTGCTTTCGGCTACTTTGTAGACACATACCAGGATATGGCTCTGACAATAGCTTACCGTATTTGTGGCAATAAGCAGGATGCAGAAGATATTGTACAGAATGCTTTTGTAAAGGCTTTTCATAATCTACATACATTCAGATCCGACAGCAAGTTTTCTACTTGGTTTTACCGTATAGTTTACAATACTGCCGCAACCGAAACCCGCTCTTCGACACACAGCACCGAATTTGTCGATTATAAAGTAATAGACGCCGATGCTTCTTTTTCCGACCTGGACACAGCCGCCCAGATAGAGGAGAACGAAAGGAAAGAGATAGTAAACAAGACTTTAGAGAAAATGCCAAAAGATGAAGGCGTGCTATTAACCTTGTTTTACCTCGAAGACACTTCGGTGAAAGATATCGCTCTGATTACCGGATTGACCGATGCCAACGTAAAGGTAAAGCTTCACAGGGCGCGTAAAAGGTTTGCCGACGAGATAACTAAATTTATGAAAAGCGAAAGTGCTTGATTACAAAACTTTTTATACATTTGAATTATGGACAAAAACAATATACAACCATATGATGACATGATGAAAGATCTTCTGTCGGGCTCTAAAATGAAAGCTTCCGAAAATCTTAAGTTCAGAATCATGCAGCAGATAGAAACGGAGAAGGCTTTGGCTCCCAAGAAGGTATCTAGTGCCCAGCCTGTTATCAATAATATGTTTGCCATCTTCGGGATAATGTATGCTATTATAGGCATATTGGGCTTCTATATCTACTCTTCGGGAGGAATGGATGCTTTGTTGTCTGTCAAATTCTTTGTTCCAGCGTTGTTTGTCTTCGCTATTTGCGGCATGTACTGGATGCTGACTGCTTATGATGAAAGGAGAAGGAGCCGCCAGAAACAAGATTAGGAAACTGACGTACTTTTCTAAGTATAGAAAAAATAGGCTTTTAATCAATTGATTTACAAGTCTATTTTTTCACTTTGGTGACTCTGGCGGGAATCGAACCCACATCGAAGGAACCGGAATCCTTTATTCTATCCATTAAACTACAGAGCCGTAGAAAATCACCACAAAAATATAAAATAATTCGTAGGTTTTGCACCCTAACGTCAATAATTCAATGATCGCCCTTAAAAAATGAGGACTGCCCGATATCACATCCGACAGCCTCCAACCTTAATCAAAATCCTATGATGTGTAAAAAAGGATCAATTTATTTAACATTCTGCACTATGCTATCCACATTCCAGCCCTTCACCTCAATCTGTGGAACAACTCCATTCTCAGGGTTGAACTCTACGACTACCGTCTTAGGTGTACCTGGCATTACAGATACATAATTGTCGTCGTAGAATGCTGGTAGGATACGCTTTCCTGTCTTCGAATCGATGAGGGATACCCTATTGAAGAAAGTAACCGGATTGCCTGCCGGATTGGTAAGAGTGACCTCTATCTTTCCCGGAGCGATAGCCTTTGCCGTGAATGATATCTTGGCCTTAGCCATCTTATTCAGCCCGGTATATTTACCTTCTGCATTAGGATACCAGTAGAAATTATCGCTCAGTTGCTTACCATTCTTGTCGAGCAATTGCAAATAGAGGAACCCTCCGTCAGCTTTCAACAGGTCGTCAAGCATAGCCAACGGCACAATTTTCTTGGCATCCGAAGCTGCGATATAGGCCACTTCCTGGTTCAACAAGGTCTCTTTACCCTGTATATCGTAATACTTGGCAATCAGCATCATATCGGTAATCGGCTCGAATCCGTTGTTCACTATCATTGTCCGCTTAGTCACAGGATTGCACATGATATGCACTTTCTCACTTCCTTTGCGCAAGCCAAACAGGCAAGCATTAGGGTCGAGGTAATAATCGTACATCTGTCCACGCATAGATGTCCACGGGTTTTGCGTCTTCCAGATGATAGTGCCGGTGTACCACTCCCACATATGTGAACTGAACCCTTCCATCAATGCACGGTATTGATTATAGTTCACAAGCTGAGCCTTTATAGCAAAATCCTTGATATCTTTCGGTTCGCCATAAGGTACGATATGTCCTTCGTAGCCAACACCGGTATAGGTATGATATGTCCATACAGAATCGACTTCTTCGTTGAACTTCACATTCGGGTTGTATCGTGGCGGAATCATATTAGCCTTAGGCATAAAGCGCTCCAACGATTCGTAATCGCCTACTCCTACCGAGCCTACCTCGGAGTTGAATGGCCATGTCTGGTTTTCCCAGAACGATTCTATTGGCTGAATTGTATAAGGACCGTCGCCATTACCACCAAGGAAGTTGTAAGACCACTCATCGGAATTGGAATAATCTATAAACCAGCGTGTTCCGTCCAGCCTAGGCAATATAGAGTCTCTGAGAGGAATAAGGATATCCTCAGGCGGCATAATCTCGTTGCCACCGCACCACATTGCCAGCGACGGATAGTTGCGTATCATCTTTATCATATCGGCAGCCGACTCAAGCACAAGCGCATGATTATCCGGATATTTACGGCGAGTCCATTGGTCTTCAGTTTTCAGAGGGTCGAGCCAACGCCCGTTACAGTCGCCCGAAAACCAGAAGTCTTGTATCACCAACATACCATACTTGTCGCAGGCTTCATAAAACTCAGGACGTTCGGTCAATGCTCCTCCCCAGATGCGTATCAGGTTGAGGTTCATATCCCTGTGATAGCGTATTTCTGTATCGTAGCGCTCGTTGGTAAAGCGAAGCATGGCATCCGAGATAATCCAGTTGCCCCCTTTGATAAAGATACGCTGCCCGTTTACATATATCTCCTTGCTGCGGGTAAACGGATTCCATTTAGTCTCTATTTCGCGCACACCGAATTTAATATCTTCGAAGTCTGAGGCTGTTTGTTTACCATCCTCTACAAATTCGAGCTTTATCTTATACATGTCCTGCTTGCCATACCCCGAAGGCCACCACAGTTTAGGATTCTTTATTGTATAATCCGGCAAGGTAACTTCTACTGTGCTATTGGCATCTACAGACACTTGTTGCGAAACAACATGGCCATTCAGAGTGTATTTTACGGTTCCCGAAATCTTACTGTTTCCTGCATTCTGTAGTTCTGTTGTTATCTTTACCGCCGCTTCCGACTGGTTTCCATCCGGCTTTCTTTCTCCCGGAACCAATGTTACTATATGCGGGTTCTTAAGATTTACAACTCCTGTTTTTTCAATATATACCTTATCCCAAATACCTGTATTGCGGTCGCGTATAGGTTGTATCCAGTCCCAGCCGGCAACATACTGGTGCGCCACGTTTTTGGCTATACGCCCGTCGCCGCCCTGTCCGCCGTTGGGCATACCTACAGGATCGGGCGGATAGACGATAACAGCCAGGCGGTTTTTGCCATCCTTAGCCAGCAGCCCTGTTATATTGAATGTCTTGCGAAGGAACATCCCTTCATACTTTTCCTTATTCACTTTCTGTCCGTTGAGGTAAATTTCGCAACTGTAATTTATCCCACGAAATGTAAGCCATACCTGCTCGTCGCCCTGCGGTTTTGCTTCCTGAAAATCTTTGGCAAACCAATATGTATAATACTCGCGTCCTGTATTATATATATCTGGTATCCGGTTGTTATTCATCCCATAGAAAGGATCGGGTATTTCTCCGTTCTCTAGTTGGGTGGTCAGTACAGTGCCCGGCACAACCGCTTTTTGCCACTTAGACAAAGAATAAGAAGCTGCCGATATTTTCGTTCCGGCATCCTTCACCTTTGCAGAAGGAATACATTTCCAGCCATCGTTCAGCTCGTAGCGGTTTTGTGCCTGTAAGATTCCAAGCGACACTAGCGACATTAAGATTATCAATGATATCCTGTTCATCCTAAAATTATATTTTAACTAAAATGTAATAAACTATACAAATCGTGAGCACTATCCGGTTCGGGTCTACTTCTTGTTTAAAACGAAAGGGTGACAATCGTTACAGAATCTATATGAAATCTCTCTGTCACCCTTTCTCTCATTACCTATCACCTAATACGCACTCTTTAATTTTTTATATTCTCTTTCAACCTTATTCCAAAAAAGTAACACATGTAACGCCTTTTTCAGCCTTTTTTCCTTGTTACTTTTTCTTTAGATACAAGTAAACAAGATACGAGATACAAGTTTATGTTTTACAGGAAACCAACTTGTTAACTCGTCTACTGGTATCTTGTATCTCCTCAAAAAGTAACACTTGTAACACATTTTCGTTACTTTTTTATTGTTACTTTCCCTCTCCCTCGTCATGGCTTCGCTCATAAGTCCCCCAAGGGGGATTAGGGGGCTTCCCTTTGGAGAGGCTGGAAAAGGCACCTTATATAGATAAAATTGCAGGAATAAAATCACAGACATGTTACTTTTTCCCAATTAAATCTACTCCACCCTATCTACTCTTTTATTTCCGTTGCATCCAACACATCGACAGTTGTACCCCACGAGTCGGAAGGCTTGTCGCCCATCACAAACTCTAACGTACCTCCCGATGCTATATCCGCGAAGCTGATATAATATTTGTCGTATGGCTTGCCGTTCAGGCTCACACTCTGGATATACTTGTTGGCGGCACTATTATTTTTAGCTACAATCTCAAATGTTTTCCCATCTTTCACCCTCACAGAAGCTTTGTTTACGATAGGGCTACCAAAGATATATTTACCTCCGGCCGGCTCTACCTGGTAGAAGCCAAGGGCAGAAAGTATATACCATGCCGACATCTGGCCTACGTCTTCGTTGCCCGATATTCCGGCCGGCTGGTCGTGATAAAGCTGAGACAATACCTCCCTTACCTTGTCTGCCGTTTTCCACGGTTGACCGATATACGGATACATATATAATACATGGTGGCTCGGCTCATTTCCATGTGCATACTGCCCTATCAGCCCGCTGATATCCGGCGAAGCATGATCGCCAAGATGCCCTTCGACTACAAATAGCGAATCGAGCTTAGTAACGAAAGCCTCCTTGCTGCCAAACAGGTCGAGAAGCCCTTGTATATCGTGAGGTACAAGCCAAGTATATTGCCATGCGTTGCCTTCTGTATAATCGTTTTCGCGGTGTACCGATTCGAATGGGTTGAAGTTTGGCCTGAACTTACCGTCAGCCGATAAGCCGCGCATAAAGCCTGTTTCTTTGTCGAAATAGTACTTATATGCCTTACTCCGGTTGAGGAAATACTCATAATCGTCGTTATGCCCCATTTCTTTGGCTACCTGGGCAATAGCCCAGTCGGCAATGGCATACTCCATACACTTCGACAAGCCTTCTTCTTCTTTTTCGTAAGGGATATATCCATACTCTTTCATGTACTTTATACCACGTTCGTCGAGCATAGCCGACTTTTTCATGGCCTCGTAAGCCAGTTTTTTGTCGAATCCGCCATATCCTTTCAGGATGGCATCGGCTACTACCGATATACCCGGATTACCCACCATACAATCGGTTTCGCATCCTACCAGATGCCACACAGGTAGTTTCCCCTGCTGTTTGTATATAGTGAGCATGGTATTTATGATATCGCTCATCTTTTCGGGATGAATGATAGTCATCAACGGATGTGCTGCACGGTAAGTATCCCACAACGAGAATGTTGCATAATTCTTAAATCCTCCATTGGTGTGCATTTGCCCGTCTGCCCCGCGGTAATCGCCATCTACATCGCAAAACTCGGAAGGCGCTATCATCGTATGGTAAAGGGCTGTATAGAAAGTACGCCTTACTGCATCGTCGTCTACATCTATGACAATCTTGTTCAACTCCTCGTTCCATGCTTTGTCGGCATCTGCTATCGTCTGCTGGAAATCCCATCCCGGAAGTTCTTCCTGCATATTCATCTTTGCATTTTCGATGCTGACAGGCGACAAGGCTACTTTGATATATAGTTCTTCTTTATCCTTTGTGTCGAACAAAGCCTGGCCAATCACGCCCACAGCTTTCAGCTCGATGCCTTCTTTTACGTCCTGCCCTTCGGAAACAATGAACTTTTTCATCGGTTTCGAGAAACGAGCCGTAAAGAATACACGCTGGTCGTTTGCCCATCCTTTAGAATAGCGGTATCCTGAGATAGTCGAATCATTTTCTTGAACGAGGTAGGTTTCTACCGGCTCGTCCCAGTTGATCTTGCTTTTCAGGTCGATTACAACCTTCGATTCTGTAGATTCGGGGAATATATATTTATGGAAACCAACACGCTTGGTAGCCGTAAGTTCCACATCTACATTGTAGCGGTCGAGATGCACTGCATAATAGCCAGCCTTAACTTTTTCTGTATTGCGGTCGAAGAACGAATACATTCCCGAATTAGGGTCTTTTATAACCCCTTTGCCCAATGTTGCATTACCCACTACAGGCATGAGGGCGATATCGCAAAGGTCGCCTATCCCCGTTCCATTTAGGTGCATATGGGTAAATCCCCAGATGGTAGAGTCGGAAATATGGTAGCCTGATACCCAGTCCCATCCTTCGGTTATATTTGTAGGGCCTAGCTGCACCAACCCAAAGGGTACATTGGCTCCGAGAAAGACATGGCCGTGGTCGCCCGTCCCAATATACGGGTCTACATATTGCGTCAGGTTTTGCAAGTTGTTATCCTGGGTTGCCTTATCAGTGCATGCGCAGAGCAAGGCTAAGGAGAGAATAAAGCAAGACGCTTTTTTTAGGTTCATAATATTAATAGTGTTATAGATTTTATTTTATACTGTTCAGTAAGTCTACTTTTCCTTCATCTACCAGTTTCAACACCAGTTCTCCGAAAAGGGTATTTTGCCATGCAAACCAGTCGCGTGTATATTTCGTAGCATCATCTTTATAGAAAGATTCGTGCATAAAGCCTGTGCCGGCATCGGTATCCATCAGCATTTTTATACAACCTTTTATTTCCTCATCGTTCTGGCTGGTGAAAGCTTTCATCATAATGCTCATCGGCCATATCATATTCAGGCTTACGTGCGATACGTGAGGGCCTCCTATCCCTTCTCCGGCAGCGCCCTTGAAGAAATAAGGATTGTCTTCGCTCCAAACAAACTTGCGTGTATTCTGATAGATAGGGTCGTTGATGTCCACATCGCCCAGATAAGGCATAGCAAGCAGGCTAGGCACATTGGCATCGTCCATCAGGTTGACGCTTCCGTAGCCGTCTACCTCGAAGGCGTAGATAGTTCCATACTTAGGATGGTTGACAGTAGCATATTTTTTCAACGCCGTTTCTACTTCTGTAGCCAGGTCGGAACATTCTTTCGCCAGCTCCGGCTTGTTGTTTATCGCAGTAAGTATTTCTGCTGCTTTTCGCAACGATGTTACAGCAAAGAAGTTGGACGGTACTAAGAACTGGTAGATAGAAGCATCGTCAGAAGGGCGGAATGTAGAAGCTATCAGCCCGACCGGTTTCACAGGGTTTCCCCATCCGTCGTTCACTACGGTATCGGATGCTTTGGGTGTTTCGCGTTGGAATTTATATGGCCCGAGGCTATCCTTGCGTTGTTGTTCTTTGAAAGTCTTTACGATATTCGCTATTGCTTTCAGCCATTCTTCGTCGAATACGCTGGTATCGCCAGTGGTTTTCCAGTAGTGGTATGCCAGGCGTATAGGGTAGCACAGTGAGTCTATTTCCCATTTGCGCTCGTGCAACTCAAGTTTCATGTCTGTCAGATCCGATTGCCACTGATGGTCGGGATTAGGGTCGTTAGGGTCGAGGAAGGCATTTGCATATGGGTCGATAATGATGCATTTGAACTGGCGGCGGATAACTCCTGCAAGCATCTTGCGCAGGTCTTCGTCTTTGTTGGCCAACTGCACGTAAGGCCATACCTGTGCCCCCGAATCGCGCAGCCACATGGCATGGATATCGCCGGTGTAGACTACTGTATCGTCTTTTCCGTTGGTAATGCGATGGTAGATAGTGGTATCGAGCGTATTTGGGAAACAGTTTTCGAACATCCATGCCAGTTTGGCATTCTTCAACAATTTCTTGATACGTACAATTTCGCTTTCTACTACTTGGGATTTAAACAACCGCTTCGACAATTCCGGACGGCGGCTGATATAATCATCATTCCTTACCGTAGTATTGTCTTGTACCAATGCAATATGAGAGGCCGGCAGATTGTCTGCCGCAATGGTGGCAGTACTCAAACCCAGACCTAAGGCTAAACAACCGAAAACTCTTTTTACTGACTTGTTTTTCATGGAACCAATATTTTTTGAGTATTATAACTATACGTCGTTTAATAAAGACACTTAAAGTACCCCCTACTACTATATTTGTTAATTATAATTAACAAATATCTGCTATTTTATTATTACCTCGTCGATAAAAAACCAACAAGGATGCCCTACCCCATAGTGCCAGTGCGGGCATATCTTAGTGCCCGTAATGTCTATTTTCACATAACGCGCATTCATCGGACTGTCGCTAGTATATGACAAATCTACAAATTTGACTTTTACATCACGGTCTTCGGGATTATCTATAGATTTAACCTTTTCGAAAGCTTCTCCGTCATCGGAAACAGAATAGGTGACATTGAGCGGCTGAAGTATCCATGCCCCCAGTTGATGAAGAAAATCTGTGCGTATCGTTGTAAACTCTTTCTTTTCGCCCAGGTCTACGATAAACGAACCGTCGGTGCCCTCCCAGCCGATCCAGCCTTCGGCAAAGGTCATGCCACCATATAGCCCATCGGTAAGCGCAGTTTCGCCCATCAGCGCATATTTGCCTGTAGGCGGCACCAGGTAGGTTATCTTTGCACCTCTGGACAGGTCATTCTCCTTCGATGGCAGATACCGTTTGCGGTAAAGTTCGCAATAGTCGGTTGGAGAATTATTCCTTTCGTTGAGGGTGGGTACATTAAAGAACTTTACGCGTTGTTCGAACAGTTCCAACTTTTTCAATACATCTTCCACATCCATATTGCTTTCGGTACGGGCAATATCAAGTTCGGAATATTGCAATGGCAAGCGCGAACGCCTTACGCGGGCAAGGCGGGTACTATCGCCGGCAACAGCAGCTTCGGCCTTGTCGAACAGGGTATTATAACGCCTCATCAGTTCGGGTTTGAGCATGCCGTTTTTGTGAGAGACAGGCGAATCGTAAATCCAAAGACGCTGCCCGCTACCAATCAGCGCGCCTTCCATCATCTTTGTATATTGGTAGATGTATGGTGCGGCATCGCCATAGTAACCATTCAGAAATACATGTGTCAGCGAATCGGTATCAGCCTGCGGATTCCACATAAGCTTGGCTGCGAGCCATGTCCGCATCTCGGCAAAGTCGCCGCCACGGCTGCTCGCTATTTGAGAAAAATGCATTGTCGCATGATTCTTCTTGAACAGGCGGATATTGTCGCCTAAGATATGGAAGTTGGGGAAAGGAACGAGATAGTTATCGAAATTGATACCATAGTCCCATACAAAGATATTGTCGGATATACGGCTCCATCCTTCCATTGCCGCCACAAATTCGCGCCCCGAAGCATTTTCGGTCAGCGATACTTCCCTGTCGCAGTCGATGCTGCACAACATTATATTTACGTTCTTTCGGGGTTTTACGTGTTTTGGCGGCTTCATTGTGTACAGATAGGCCAATGTAGATATTTCCTTATCAGGGAAACGGTCTGCCAGTTTGTTTACAAAATGAATAAGGCTGCCGGATAATGCACCTTCGTGTTCGTCTATTGCCTTGCAGTTGTCGCATTGGCAATTGGTATAGTTTCCATCGTTTTGGCTGACGGATATAATATGCTTACCGGGGTTTGCCCGGAAAATAGAATCTATCCTTGCAGAAACTATCTCCAGCACATCGGGATTGGTGAGACACCATTGACTGGCTTTGCCCGGATGGCGCTGCCCGTTGAAATAGGAATAATATTCGGGATGTTTTTCGCCATATATGGCTGATGGCAACAGTTTGTCGAAAGTATGCACCCAATAACCGGCTGCAAAAACTTCGTTTGGCGATTCCAACCTATTCCACAATTTATATATAGAGTCTGTAGCTAATGCATAATTCTGGCTTTGGCGGTAGCGGAAAGCCGGATTCTCGGAGATATCAATAACCGGCAAAACGATTGAGTGAGCGGGAGTAAGGGAATATTCGTTTTCGCCCCAGTAGCCAACTCCCATATATCTTTCGAGTAAAGTGACAACACCATATACCGAACCTTTGCCGCCTCCACTCGCTATGCGCAGTATTCCATCGGTATTTGTTATCCGGAAGCCATCTTCCGTTAAGTCGTTTAGTTTTATTTGTTTGTTCTGATTTCCATTACCTATTACAATATCATTTTTGCGGGCATTTGCGTTTTGCAGGACAGATAGTTCTGCTCCACTTATTCGTTTTACAAAATCCTGAAGCAGCCGTGCTGCTTTCTCAGCATCCGGGTTATCAGAAGAAAGGATAATCCGGCTGACAGGTTTCCCCTTATCAGTTATGGGCATTTGCGCTTTTACAGGGATGGATAAAAGCAACAGAAAGAAGGATGAAACAATAATGTGTCTCATGGTTGTTTGATTAAAAGATAAGAAGCTTTAGTAAAAGTAAAAAAAGAGCGGCGGAATAGCCGCTCTTTTTCTGTGAAATTCACTTATAAAGATATTATAAGCTATTATTTATCGAAGCGAATGTTATGCTCCCAGCTTTGAATTATTCCCGCTCCGGCTTCAGCATCGTGTCCGTTTCCGGTGATATCGGCAAATGTATTTCCGCTACCTTCATCCATTGGCAGATACAAAATTAGGTTCGGATTTTTCGGATTCACCGAATAGAACATATTGTTTTTGATCTGCGTTTGAGTTATTGCTGTTTTCCACAAACGCACCTGGCTTACGGCACACTTATCAGGGAAATAGGTAGCACCACTGGAAATCATTTGCAATTTATCGAAACGTACTTGTCCGCCTTTTGGTGCAGGTGGATCGAATTTGGTTTTTTCTTCACCATTCACAAATACAGTCAGCGTTGTACCATCGTAAACAAATGCCCAGTGATACCATTGCCCAGCGACAAGATCACTGGCAGTCTGAACCTGTCCTCCCAGCGTTTTTATCTGCAGGTAGTTGTATGGTCTATTTGCGTCACCAAAACGGATATAAATCTCATGATCGCCACTACCGGTATTGAACAATGCCTGATTGTTTTTACTATATGCCGACATACGTGCCCAGCACTCGATAGACCATTGGTCAACATTCAATCCCCAATTCTCTGTTGGAGCAGCGTTAACTCTTATGCCTCCATTCACACCTTTCATTACCGGCACTGATACGATAAGCGGTTTTGCCAGCAGATAAATGAAGCGTCCTTGGGAAGTTGATGTCGGAATATCACTTCCTTTCACATTGCCCAATTGTATAGGTAAGGCATATTGTTTTCCTTCTGTTTCGAAATCTTCGACACGGAATTTATAAACACTACTAATCTCTCCGGCAGGAATAGTTACCGATGCTCCTGCTGGCAGGTCGAAATCGGGAACCATATAGTATTCACTGTCATTAACCTTATTATATTCGTCTAACAGAGCCGAATTCAACTTAAGTTCCACAGTTACATCGTGGTCAACGGCTTTGGCCAAACGTACATTTACATTTACATCTACTCCATACTCCATAGTAAGAGTTACAGACTTGACCGATGAAGCGGCATCGCTCAAATAAACACTGTTTTCCTTTACCTCATATTCAGCATTATCGCACCCGGTAAACAACATACCCAATAATGCTATGGTAAAACTTAATATATAAATCTTTTTCATATTAATATTTTTTACAAGTTACCGATACAATTTTTTAAAGTTGTTCATCCGGTTCCTCCACAGGATTTTGTCTTTCGTAGAAGATACGGTACAGGTTAGTGATACCTTGACGCAAGAAATAATACTCCGGCGAACCGTCATAGTCTCCCTTGCCCTTAGGCATATAGTCAAATCCGGAACGATATAGTCCACATCCACCGATTTGTTGGTTATAACCATTCAGTGTATATACATACTTAGACATATCCAGGAATCTACCACCTGTATTGGCATAGCTCTCGAAGTTCTCGGTTGCAATTGTTCTGCGAATAACTTCTTCTCCGGTTATTCTTCCTGCGGCAATATGTTCGCTCATATCAGTAAGCACACCTGTCATACGATAATCAGACATACCTCCATAAGCCTGAAGAACAAAATAATCGATATAATAAGATACCCAATTTTTATCCATGCGGCCACCAACTCCAATTTCACCATCAACGATGTAAAGCAGTCCTGGTTTTGCAGGCTTTCTTCCATCACGGTCGCGACCTTCTTCTGTAGCACCGGCTCCAAACCAATAGCTCAGCTCTTCGACAAACATAGTTCTTTGCACTTTATTTTTCCACAGGTAGTTGCCGGTTCCACCACCGCCATTTGGCTCGTAGTCCCAGTCGAAACCATCGTATCCCGATTCTACTACCTGGTCGTAAATAGCTTCGGCATATTTACGTATTGCCGGTCTAAGTACAGCCTCATCCGAACTGTTGCCAATGCCTTCATAAATTGGATCGTCCGGAACATCTTCTCCTATCTTTGTACAGAAAAGAGTTACTACCACTTTCGTACCTTTCACTCTTTGTACATATTCCATATCTGCCTTACGGTCGGGGCTCAGGGCGAACTTAGGGTGTCCACCCCAGTTGGAGGCAATGGTCACGGAGTCAGGCAATCCTCTCAAACTGTTTTCTCCTGTAGGAGAAGTTCCTGTCCAGTTGTCGAACCAAACGAAAATCTGAGGAAGATTTGGAGTGTTTTTCCACTCGCGTAGCGCTGCATAATACTCGTCAGTCTTGATGGTATTATTCAGGTCTGTATTATTCAACGATTCTACTTCTTTCCAGTCGTCGCATCCTATAAAAAAGATACCCGCACAGAAGAATAAAGACGATATAATTAAATTTCTTATTTTCATAATCTCTTATTTTTACTGTGTTACTTATTGTTTTTTTGCCCACCAAAGGTCGGTAGTGGCTACGTCGTCTCCGCCCAGCATTTGTACAGCTTTCAGTACATTTTCACTGTTTCCTGTATATTGTCTGTTAGGGAACGGTAAACGCCTTACCATACGCTCGTTTGATACAGTTCCGATAAACCCTGCCGAACTAAGATTGTCTGCAGGTGGGAAAAACTGAGGGAATCCGGTACGGCGATAGTCGCACCATGCTTCCATTCCTTGCGGGAAGTTTGCAAGCCATTTTTGAGTAATGATTTTTTCCAATTTGGTATTTTGGCTTGTTCCTGCATCGTCCCACGATACAGTTATCGGATTGGCTACGGAAATTTTATGTGTTGAAACGAATGCATTAGTATACTGTGCCGGAGAGGTTGTACTTGTCAGATATGAACCAATGGCTACCTGATGTTGTTCCATCGACAATTTTATACCTTCTTCATAATATGCTTTTGCCTGAGCATCGCCTCCGGCAATCCAACCCCTAAGTGCAGCTTCGGCCTTCAGGAAGGCTGTTTCGGCAGCACAATAGACTAATAATGGAGAGTTTACAGTAAAAGCTGGTTTTGAAAAATAGACAGGACTTCCATACCTTGATTTGAGTACATTCTTAATACCCATGCGCACCCCTCTGTATCCGCCATAATTGACATTCGTAGAAGTAGCTTCAAGCATATAAGCCGGAAGGCGAGGATCTTCGTAACCATTCATATAGGCAGTCAATACTGCACTTACTGCCAGGTCGCCCCATGTAACGGCGGCCTTGTAATATGGATTGTCGGTAGTAGGGATAAATGCATTATCTCCATTGGTTTCTATCGGGCCATCAGCTATGGCTTCTGCCATTACTTTTTTTGCATATTCTGTATCCACTGCTGCTATACGAACAGCCATACGCAGCTTCAGCGAATTGGCAAATTTGAGCCACTTGCTAAAATCGCCATTGTAAACCTCATCGTACTTAGCCAATGGGCTTTCGTCCGAACTATCAAGCAGATAACTGGAAATAACTGCAATACTATTGTCCAAGTCTGCTATCATATTGTGGTAAACATCCTGCACATTGTCGAAAGGCAAGAACTCTTCACCGCTACCTATCGCCGAATAAGGGATAGGACCATAAGTATCAGTCATGCGGAGCATCGAAGCTACACGCATTATATTCACCCATGCGTAAATATAACCACGACGTTCGGTTACTCTAATTACTTTATTGAAGTTGGAGTTAAAGCCAACCATAATGTTAGAAAATGGCAGATCGACCCAATTGGATGTGGGGTTGAAAGTACCGAAATTGGTATTTTCCCACGGATTGGTAGTTGCAAAATATCCTCCATACTGGCCTGCAACCATTTGTTCGAAGTGCTGGTTGTTATTTTCCTGTGGAGAATGCATTGCATATGCAAATGCGGGCATAAGTGCTCCTAATCTTTCGGAAGGAGAAAAGTCCTTATCTTCCGGAAGAGTCGGATGATAGTTCATATCGCTGTCGATACACGATGAAAATAAAACTGCAATGGATATGCTTATTGCAGCAAATACCGTTTTAAAGCTATATTGTTTCATTGTTGTTTTCTTTTTAGAATTGTAACTTGACACTAAAGCCCATATTCCTCAAACTAGGCGTCATAAAATTATCTACTCCTGTATAGAAGGTACTTGATGCTGACGGTACCAATTCGGGATCGAATGGTGCTTTACAATATAATATCGCCAGATTGCTTCCTATAAGGCCTAACGTTATATCGGCAATATTGCTCACCCATCGTCTAGGGATAGTGTACTCAAGGCTTACTTCTTGCAAGCGTACATTGTCGGCATCGTACACATAATAGTCGCCCTTACCTGTACCTTCGCCTATGATACCCAAAAAGTCTTGAGCCGAGATATTACGTCCGTTGATAGTTACACCTCCTGCTTCGCGAAGCTCGGCGCTGTACTTAGATACCCCATAAGAGTCGAGTACTGCTTGCGTGTTGGAAACCACCAATCCGCCTAAACGGGCGCTAAGCATTACATTCAATCTTACCCCTTTGTAAGCAAATGAATTGCGCCATCCCATATTCATTTTAGGCAGTAGTGACCCTATTTTCTTATATTCATTTCCCTTTAGGTTAACCATTGTCGGAAGAAGGGTAGCATTATCGAGATAGATATAACCATTGTTGTCGCGTTTGAAATCGGAAGTCATATAGATATCACCCATAGTACCACCTTTTGTCAATCTTACCTGAGGAGAGCCTGGTCTACCCAAGGTTGCCATATCAACCCACGGTGTCTGTTTTCCGGTTTCATCAGCCAACAATTCCTTTACCCTATTTTTATTATGAGAGAGGGTATAGTTGGTTGACCAAGAAAAGTCGCCCCACTTATTATTGTAACCAAGCGCTAATTCTATACCTCGATTCTGCACTTTACCCGCTTGAATATATTCTGTCTTATACTCTACATAATTGTCCTCCCTGGTGAAGGTTTGGTGTTTTGTATTCGAATCATAATAAGTAGCATCAAGAGTAAGCGCACCCCCGAAGAAACGTAGATTAAGACCAAGCTCATACGAGTCGGTAATCTCCGGCTTCAAATTATAATTTGCCCGCGTAGTTACCATTTTATACGTATTAGATTGGGAATCGTAAGTGTAAAACTCCCGAGTCAAGTACGGTTCATAAGAGTTACCAACCGATGTAAAGGCAACGCGTCCTTTCAGGTAGGTAAACCATTTAGGAAGAGTAACAACCTCGCTAAGCAATCCGGATAGACCGACAGAAGGATAGAAAAATGATCGTGCCTTATCTTCTGAACCTTGCAATGCCGAATCCCAGTCGTTACGTCCTGTAAGTGTCAGGTAAAGGAAATTTTTATAACCAATTTCCGCATTAGCAAATATAGAGGTTGTACGGCGATCGAGTCCACCATCCTCCAATTTGAAGTAGCTACGCCCCATATTTTCTGTAGTAAACCAGTTTGCTAACTTATCAAGGTCACCTTCCACCCAATGGTTATTCATCCTACGATCTTTAAGAGATGTACCAAGATTGACATTGAAAGAAAAATCGTCAACTGACTTATTCAATGTACCCATAAGGTCGCCATAAACCTGTCTTTCCTCGCGTAGATTCAATCTATAGCGTCCTTTATCACCAGCCAGTGCCGGCAAAGTACCCGCTTCGAATTCGTTCGTGTTACGATAGTTGGAGTTGTCCACATTTACACGGCCTATCACGTTGAGCCATTCGGTAATATTATATTTTAAGCTGGCCGACAACATATAGCGTTTTCTATTTATTTTTCTATTCATATTGTTCATTGTCCAATATGGATTTTGTATAGATTTCGCCTGGTCGCCATAAGGCCAATATTGTACATTGGTTTCTCTCGATGCATCGTAACGTTCATACAACTGCACTTCGCCGAAATCTTCTCCACGAGGAAAAAGGTAAAGTGCAGGTAGAGGATTGTAAGCATGTCCCTGAGAAACCATATTCTTACTTTTCTGTATAATATAGTTTATGCTGGCATCCAACAAGAATTTATCATTCAGGAAAGAAGTCGTATTACGGTAAGTAAAATTGTAACGGTCGTAATCATTGTTCGGAAGAATACCTGAGGCATTGTTTGCCGAAAAAGAAAGATAACTTTGGCTCTTTTCGCTACCCGTAGATAATGCAACTGTATTGGCGACATTGGTACCGGTGTTAAAGAACTTTTTAGGATCGAACCTTTTTTCGGTTTCGGCTCCCCAACTTGTTACAGCATCGCCAGCACTACCATATTTATTTTGGAAGTCCGGCATCATCAACGCACTCGAGAAAGTCGTATTGTTGCTATAAGTAACAGTTGTTTTATCGGCACGTCCTTTTTTGGTAGTAATCAATATAACCCCATTTGCTCCTTCGTAACCATAAAGAGCTGCTGCCGAAGGACCTGTGAGGACAGACATACTTTCTATATCGTCCGGGTTGATATCGGCTGCACTTTCGGTGTCAGGCTGAGAATAGTCATTAGTGCCGCCACCGCTTACTCTGTTGTTCATAGGCACACCGTCGATTACATAGAGGGCATTGTTGCTTAGAGTTATTGACTTTGAACCACGCAAAACAACTTTTACTGCAGCACCCGGGCCAGCAGCACTGGAGTTGATTTGTGCTCCGGCAACTTTACCTGCCAGAGAGTTCATAAAGTTGGCGCTTTTTACTGTAGTCAGGTCTTCGCTGGTTATTTTTTGCACGTTATAACTCAACGCCTTTTCTGAACGTTTGATACCTAATGCTGTAACAACAACATCGTCGAGTATTACTTCATTTTCTTCGAGAATGATGCTGAATGAATTGTTTGTTCCTACAACTTTTTCTTGTGGATTATATCCCACGTATGTGAATACAAGCACATTCTGAGGCGATGCGTTTATTGAGAATTTTCCATCTATATCGGTCATCGTACCTACTGTTGTTCCTTTGACAGCAACGCTTACTCCTATCAGGGGTTCGCCCGATCTGTCGTGTACGGTTCCGGTTATAGTTTTGTTTTGTTGTGGAGACATATTTTCCGAAGCAGCCTTCTTGTTTGTAAGGATAATGTGTGTACCTTCTAAAACAAAGTTGATGTCGGTATTCTTTAGTGCATCACTCAATACTTGACTGACTGACTTATTACTAGCAGACACTGATACCATTTGTTTTGTCTCCAGTTGATTGCTGTAGATAAACAGATAGTCAGTTTGTTTTTCTATCTCAGCCAGAAGTTTTTCCAGCTGCATATTCTTTTGATTAATAGTTACCCGCGCATTCTGGGAATACGAATTTCCAGCGAATACGGAGAGTATCCCTATAAATAGGAAGAAAGTTGTGATTTTCATAATTCTAAAAAAATGTTTAATTTTTTTATTTTTCAGGGATAAGTGGTCTTGAAAAACATTATTTTCCATAGATTTACGATGTTATTGATTAATACGATCCAAATTGTATTGATTTTCCTAGCCAACAAGTGTTGCAGCACTTGTTGGCTTTTGTTTTCTTGCGACTTCTGTTACTTCATAGGCTGTTCCGATTTTTAAGGTTATTTACTAAGGTTATTTCATTTTATGTATATTATATGTTTTTCGGTATCGCGTTTATATTTAAATCTGAGTTCGCGCTGTAATACACGCAGGGCGTAATCTACCCCATCGGCAACCCTGAATTTGCCCGTAAATGAAGATCTTCCGATTTTAGGATTTTGAATCACAATCTTTATATCATATGTTTTCTCGAATGATTTCATAATATTTTCGAAAGTTTCGTTTTTGAAACCGATAAGTCCATTGCGCCACTCATAAGAACTAAAGTCTGTAACTTGTACGCTTGCAAGATGATGCGCATCAATATATGACTTATGATTTGGCTCCAGAATCAATGATTGCTCCGGTTTGCCAACCAGGCCAACGCGTACTTTTCCGTCCATCAGGGTAGTTTCGAATACTTCGCTGTCGGAATAAGCCAAAACATCAAATTTTGTCCCCAAGGCGGTTACTTCTCCTTGCTTTGTTTCCACTGTAAAAGGGAGTTCTTCATTCTTTGCTACATCAAAATATGCTTGCCCGTCGAGATAAACACGCCGCTCTTTGGAGTTGAACGACACCGGGTATTTTATAGTCGTTTTGGCATTCAGCCAGATATCTGTACCATCGGGCAATATTACATTCATCCGTTGACCGGCAGGTACTGATATGGTTTGCATAGCTAGAAGAGTATCGGTATCGTCCGATTGGGAAAGATAGTAAGTCATCCCCAAGGCGGTAACCAAAACTACGGCCGCAATCTTTACAAATTCTTTCAGGTAGAACCTGACATTTTTCCGTGTCTTATTTTCGTCTCCTTCAAATTCTTCATATTGCACATCTGTATATTTACTATTCAATATGAATGCATCATATATCTGACGCTCTTTAAAGAAAGATTTTTCGTTTTCGGGCGAACTATCCAACCAACTTCGTATAGCTTTCTCCTCTTCTATAGAAGTAAGGCCTTCAAAAAACTTATATAATAAATTGTTATCCATTTTATCTGTCATCTACTGTTATAACAGATAAAGGAGGGGTATCCCTAGTGGTTTTCGAAGAAAAATAATAACAAAAAGACAAATACGTAGTCTTTCAGGCTCTTACGAAGTAGAGATAATGCTTTTGTAATGTGAAATTCAACTCCTTTGGTAGAAATATCCAATGCTTGAGCAATTTCTTTATGAGACATATTCTTGTATCTACTCATAACAAATACATCTAATGTCTTTTGTGGCAGTAAAGCGAGCGTGTCATTTATTATCTTCTGAACTTCTTCCGAAAATAATGCTTGTGGATCACAAGCCTCGAGGGTAGAGATACGCATATCTAGCTCCCATGCCGCATGTTCTTGTATATTACTCAAAGCCTGGTGATGAATTTTTGTCTCCTTTAAATGATTTAAACACCTGTTGCGAACTATTGTCAATATATAGGCCGGGAGGTTTGAGTTCTCATATAAGTTTTCCCTATTTTCCCAAAAAACAATAAAAGCCTCGGTAACAATATCTTCGGCAACCGAGGTGTTTCTCACATATGAATTTGCAAAGCGTACAAACCGAGGATGATAATCTGTATATAACTGGTTGAATATTTGCAAACTTATATGTTCTGTCATAACAACATTAAATATGTTTTTCACCAACTCGATAAGCAAATGTAGTAAAAAAACGTTACAACAATAGGATAATCTTAGATATATTAACAATGGGCACTTTTAAAAAACAGTAAAAATATATACTATAAATTAATATTAACATCAAAAAGCAGCAGCGAAATCTTATCGCTACTGCTTTCTGCTATCTATCTAACCCTTAATTAATCGACAAAAGACAAGCTTGTTCCGTTTAGTTTTACATCAGAGAATTTGGCTGTAGCGGTTTTAGAATTATCAGAACTATTTACGGCAAAACCTATATACAACTTCTCTGGCAGGGCTGCCGAAAACTCTTTATTCTTTTCCGTGCCAAAAGTAACTCCTCCGTCCAACGAATAGGAAGCATAACTCTTATTGCCTTCCCTTCTGATCTTCAGATATACATTGCCCGAACCTGTTGGCGCTGTCTGGGTCGCTTTACCATTAGTTCCTGCTGTTAACCGGTACATATGCACATAAGTACCATCTCCACCTTTACTACTCATCGCGAACAATAGATTGCTTGCAGATTGGGAAATATCAGGCGTAAATAATATTCCTGCTTGTCCCTGATTTTTAGCAGTCGGTGAAGTATAATCATCAAGGCGAACAGTCATTTCGAAATTTCCTGTAACTTCCCGATATACATAGCTGAATGTTTGAGCACTACTCTCAAATTTACCTTTTCCAACCATTGTGATTCCGGTACCATCCGATGATGCAGTATTCACTCCGGCAGCATCTCCCACATTCATGGCTAGCCAGCCGCCACCGATAGCAACTCCGGTTTCGCCACCATCGTCGCCACCACCATCATCGCCACCGTCGCCGCCGTCATCGCCACCGCCGGCAATTCCACCATTATCCACTGCAATAGGTGCGCTTGCATATCCCGGCAATTTGCCGACTCCTGTAGCAGAAGGTACTATTGTTGCGATATCTTCAGCAGTATCCACTACGTAATTATAAGTAGGCTTAAAATCATCATATGTAAGCGGAGTAGCAAGTTTCTCTCCATTATATGCCTTGTATTCCACATTTGTGAACGGATACGGGTCGGAAGCATTAGACGGTTTGTTGGTATATGTATTATTATATTCATACAGATATCCGGCAACACTACCTGTCAGGTTCGAAACCCAAGAACTTCCCGATTTCTTGGCTGGGAATGTACAGATATCGGTTGGCAAGTGTACATTATCGAAGTTGTTGTATTCTACCAATACCTTAGCTCCATATGCACTACCTACCCCATAGGTGGTAACTCCATCGAAGAAGTTGTTGTAAACGTGAGCTTTACCAAAGCGCACCCTTGGATGTCTCGAACTTGACTTTTCGAAATAGTTGTGGTGGAACGTTGCTGTTATATCCACATCTGCTGTAGCACCATTAGAATGGCCTACAAGGCAGCTTTTCTGGGTTTTGATGAAGCGGTTCCACGATACTGTAACCTGCTTGGTTGCATGGGTTATATCACAAGACCCATCTTCGTAGTCCTTTGTTTGATTAATGGACTCGAAAGTACAATGGTCTACCCATACTTTGCTCGATTCCTGCATAGAAATACCATCTGCACCATTGTCTGCTTTAGGCATTTTGATATATACATTGCGGATAATAATATTTTCAGCCTCATTCAAGAAGAATCCAATATTTTCCATTACGAAATCATTCGTCCCATAGATAGATATATTTTTGGTACGCTTGATATCGAACCACGGACTATTAGCAGCTCTACCATCATCTTTCTTGAATGTACCACTCAGCCAAACAATAGCCGGCACTGCCGATTTTGCTTTCTCACGGGCAAGAAGCCAAGTCTGGAATTTCTTACCATCGTTGAAGTGATGGATATTAGCGGTTGTTGCACCTTCTCCTCCGGTTGTACCTTCGGCATAACCATATAGTTTATCCAGTTCTACCTTGCCTACAGTTGGAGGTGTAATTTCTTCTTCTCCGCCCCCATCATCACCGTTATCGCAAGTCTTTTCTGTAGTTTCCTTCAGGGTAACTTTTATCTTGTCGTTGCCCGAAGGGAATATTACAACAAGGTTTTTGTCTTCGTTGAACGATACTTCGTAGCCGCTTCCTCCTATAGTAAAAGTATTGTTGGCATAAGTATGTGTCTGTTCTTCTCCACAGTTGATAGAGACACTTTCCTGCCCTATAACCCAAAGGTTGCCTATTTCGCCCTCGCTCTTTGGCTGGTTAGCACCTGTAAGTACCTCGTAAGCTATAACTTCGTAAGTACCTGTTATTTCTTCAATCAGTATTTCATTTACAATGTCGTCAATATCCTCACATTCATTCGTTGTAGGTTCCAGATAAACTTTTGTAAGTATTTTGGATGCCGAAGTATAGGTGACTACCAGCCTGTCTCCTTCTTTGCTTACAGCATACATGTTTTTTTCGGTTGTAGTCATTGTATTGTAGGCGTAAGAATGTGCTACCTTTTCGCCACAATCAATAGAAATAGCTTTCTCGAATATCATCCAGATATTGCCTATCTGGCTCTCGTCGGCAACAGCCTGGCGTCCACTATTAGGATAGGTCAGGCATTCGGAAACCTGATAAGTACCGATAATTTCCGCAATCGGAATTTCCGTATAAGAGGAATTTCCCTTTGGATCGTCTTCGTCGGAACACGATACCAGAAAAACAATGCAAAGGATTGCAAATAACGAGTACCAATTGATACTCCTCTCACATAGTAATTTCTTCATGTTGTTAGATTTAATATATATTTAATGGTATTAGTTTTGCATAGCAATGGCTAAAAGCTGAGTTTTTGCAGCTCTATCAAATAACCAACATTGCGCTATTATTCAAATACTTACAGAGTAACCCCGGTCTTGAAGATAGCGATTTCCTTAAATCCAGTTTCTTCGTGCTTCAGGTGTTTGCCGTTGCATATCTCTATTGTGAAGTTTATAAAGTCTTGCAATACTGACTCCATACTTTTCCCTTCGAGCAATGTGCCGGCATTGAAGTCGATCCAGTTCTGTTTGAAGTTGTACAATTTAGTATTGGTCGATATCTTCATTGTTGGTACGAAAGCACCAAACGGAGTGCCTCGCCCGGTGGTGAACAGTACGATCTGGCAACCCGACATAGCCAACGCTGATGCAGCTACAAGGTCGTTGCCGGGAGCGTTGAGCAGGTTCAGCCCATGTCTGGTTACAGGCTGCCCGTAGTCCAGCACATCTACTACTTCCGAATTGCCTCCCTTTTGGGTACAGCCCAGCGATTTGTCTTCGAGGGTGGTGATGCCTCCGGCTTTATTTCCCGGCGAAGGGTTTTCGTATATCGGCTGGTCGAATTTGCGGAAATAGTGTTTGAAGTCGTTGATAAGCGATACGGTATCGTTGAACACCTTTTCGGTTTCGGCACGGTTCATCAATATGGTTTCGGCTCCGAACATTTCGGGAACTTCGGTGAGTATGCTCGTTCCGCCTTGCGCAATCAGCCAGTCGGAAAACTGTCCTACCAATGGATTGGCAGTGATACCCGAAAAGCCATCGCTACCTCCGCATTTCAAGCCCACTTTGAGTTTCGACAGCGGAAGCGGTTCGCGCCTGTCGTTGCGCATATTGTCTACCAGTTCCTTCATCATCCGGAAACCGGTTTCTATTTCATCCTGTACCTCTTGGCTGATAAGGAAACGGACACGTTTGTCGTCCCATTCGCCCATTACTTTCTTAAAGTCTTTTTGCTGGTTGTTTTCGCAGCCGAGACTTAATACCAATACCCCGCCGGCATTCGGATGCTTGGCAAGGGCGGCAAGGGCTTTCTGGGTATTCACGTGGTCGTCGCCCAGTTGCGAACAGCCATAGTTGTGAGTATATACGCGGATATCGTCGATATGAGATACATCGAGTTCCGATTTTACCCGGTTGATAATGGCTTGCGCCTGCCCGTTTACACAGCCAACAGTGGGCACAATCCACAGCTCGTTGCGGATACCCATTTCGCCGTTGTAGCGCAGGTAGCCGTTTATCTTGAGATCGCTTTTCTCGATATCGAGTTTCGGACGAACCGGAACATAGGTATATTTCAGATCGTCGTGCAGGTTGGTCTTTACATTGTGCGTATGCACATGGTCGCCAATATGGATATCTACGGTGGCATGGCCGATCGGATATCCATACTTTACGACATCTTCATTCTCCTTGATTTCCTTGGTGGCGAATTTATGCCCGGTAGGGATATCGCCTTGCAATGTTATATCAGCCCCGTCTACATTTAGCGTGTCTCCTTTTGTAAGGTCTTGTATAGCAACACTTACGTTATCGCCGGGGGCTATTTTTAGATATTTATTCATGACGGAATCTTTTTTAGTTACAAGTTACTACGCCCTGCGGGCAGTTACGAGTTACAAGTATTTTTTAGTAGACTGCTTTCTCCCCGGGGTATAGAAGGGAGTATCGGATTTCCAGGCTTCGGCCGCCGCTACGTGGCGAACTTCCTGACGGGTTGCACCACGTAGTAAACAGGCCTGCTTAACTAACCTAAAATTCCTATGATAGCACAGTTCTTAATGCTCCTAACATACCTTTGCCAAGTATCAATTCCACGTCTGCCGATACTTCGTCGGCAAAATGAGGCACTTCGGCAAAGTTTTCTTTCCACATGTCTTTGTTTGACACGATAGCCGACACCCAGCCTTTGATATTGTTCTTATCGAAAGAGTTTTGGATAAAATCTATAAATTCAGGGGTGTCGTTCGGTGTAAAACCTTTTGCCTCCGATTGTCCTGAGTAAAGGACAATCGTGGCGGCAAATGAGAAAATTGACAAACGGGCGTCTTTGCCCAACTTCTTATAATTATCGTACACTGTAGGATAATCGCGGGTTTCCCATTTGGATATAGAGTTGAGTGAAATATCTTTCAGATAATGTTTAAGATACGGATTGTAGAAGCGTTCGAGTATCTTGGCGGCAAAGACTTCGAGTTCTTTCGGGTCTTCGTCTATCACAGGAAGCACCTCTTCGGCTACCATACGGTTGATATACTGTTCTACTTCAGGCGTATTGAAAGCATCCATCACCGTTTCGCAACCCAATTGCAGTGCTACGGGAACCATTGCGGTATGCGAACCGTTCAGTATGCGTACTTTCTTCGCACGGAAAGGGCGGATATCGTCCATAAACAATACGTTCAACCCGGCTTTGTCGAGCGGGAATTTTTCTTTGATGATGCTGTCGCCGCCGATAGCCCATACGTGGAAATATTCGCCTTTGACTACCAGATTGTCGTCGAATCCCAGTTCGGCTTTGATTTCGTTGATGTTTTCGCGCGGGAATCCGGGTACGATACGGTCTACCAACGTATCGTAAAAATGACAGGCTGTATTTACCCATTCTATAAAGCCTTCTTCAAGATTGTTGTACCTGGCATGTTTAAGTATATAATCGTGAAGTGTAGAGCCATTGTCTTCGATGAGTTCACAACAAATAATGAGAAGGCCTTTGTTGGGGTCGCCATTGTATTTTTTATACCTTTTATGAAGTAATGCAGTCATTTTAGCAGGGAAAGACTTCGGTGGTTCGGCCGTCAGGTCGTCGCCTTCTTCGTAACGGATTCCTGCTTCGGTGGTATTGGAAATTATCATTTCCAGTTCTTCGCTCAGAAACAGTTTCTCGTATTCCGCATATTGGCAATAAGGATTCAGTATGTCCATGATGCTTTTTACCAAGGCAACCTCCTTTACGGGTTGTTTATCCTTGATTCCTTCCAGATAAACATGGTACATGCAATCCTGCGATTTAAATATATCGGCAATTTCCCTGCCTTGGGCGATAGGCTGTACTGCTGTTATGCCATGATTCATAACGCCTGCATCGTTGGCTTTATCTATCATCCAGTCTACAAAAGCACGAAGGAAATTGCCTTCGCCAAATTGCAATATTTTTACCGGTAAATCTTTCTTTTCTACTGTAGTCTTATTAAGTGGTTTCATGGAATTTTATTGTTATCGGTGTTTATATTATTTTTTCTTTATTGTGTATGCCAACGGATTATTCAGGCGGAGCAATACTTCATCTATACACTCCAGCAGCTTTTCTTTTGTTGCTACAGGGTCGTTGTCGAGTTCCCAGGTAGGCATAAAGTAATATTCGGCAAAACCATCTTTGGCATCGAGTACCACTACATGGTTGAGGGCATCTTCTGTTATCTCCTTCACCTTGTCGACAGGAAAGAAAACCACCAATCCCTGCATATCATTATTGAGGCTTTGCTTGCCGAATGTGGCAATATAAGACCATTTACCCTTTGCCTGTTTGCCAACTATCAGTTCTGCATTTTTACTTTTTATGATGCCTGTAGCTATATTGTCTATTTCGCCGTCGATAGATAGCGCCATATGAGAGGCCCTGCTTCCTGCATCTATAGATATAAGTGATGTAAGGTCACTTTTTTTGCCATTGGCATCCCATCCGTAATAGATAGTCTTCACTTGCGAACGTACTTTGCCATCGGCAGCGATGAGGCAGGTAACACTGTCTTTCTTTTCCACCCTAACAGCTTTTTCGCCATCCCATACAGCAATAGAACCCAAACCAAGGGCTTTGCCTACTTTCAGGTTGTCCATACCCCAGTCGGCCATGTTGTGATAGTTGTCGAATCCATCGACGCCTACAGCCGGAAGCACTATGCCTGCCGTTTTCTTTGCGAATACATCTATTGCATTGCGGTTGTCGAGATAGAAGCGGAATGCAACTTTGTCGCTTTCCCAGCCCGGCCCTTCGTATTTTATGTAGTACGAATGGTCGCGAAACGAACCCGGAAGGGTGATATAGTTAGGTTTTACCCACGAGTAACCTCCTACATATTTATGTCCTTCGAAATGCCCGCCTATCTTATGCGATAATTCGGCATAAGTACGTTTGGGATAAGCGGAGGCAAAGCCTTTCTGTAAGGAAACGTCTATTTTACCCTTTGCCCCGATCTTATCGACCGGTATTACAGCATAGTCATTGCCGTCTGTTTTTTTGATAATTTCCACCGGAACTATTTGTCCATTTACAGTAGCCGTATAATGGCCAAAGGATAAATTCAATCCGGCAACGGGGATTTCCAATGTATAGTCTTTTACTTCCTGTGCAGCTTTATTCTCTACTGTTATCTTTTGGGAGAAAATAACAGAAGAATGTATCTGAAAAACAAGAATCAGTGACAGGGTAAGCAAGCTATGTCTTGTGAAAATATTCATTGGTTCTTTAAGGCTATAAAACATTAACAATACTTGTGGGGATTAAAAGAAAATCCACCATCTACAAGCAAATGTAAATGCATTATTTAATTTATAAAGGGGAGAATTTGACTAAAACAATTTCACCCCGTATATTTTTTATATGGAAATGGAGGCCTGTGGTTGAGAAATAATGAAGATAACAGAGTACACAAGAGATCCTTCCCTTCACTCAAGATGACAAAGAGGGAATGGTTAATAAGCTCTATCTGAAACAAGAAAAAATGGGAGGAGCACCCACAATCACAGCAAAGCGCTATTATTTATATTCAATCCGAATTTCAGCCCAAAAAAGGCGGCAGCCTTACGGCATAGCTTCATGCGGTCGATGAAAATCTCGAAATAATCCATCACAGCGCAAATATTGGTGTCGATGGTGAGTATAAGGGTTATTGTTTTAGCATCTACATCAAGGTGGAGCCCGCTTTTTTCCACAGCATAGTTCACCCTGTCGTGAATATCGGAATAGATCGTCTCGCGGTCGCGCACCCTGCTGCGGCGCACATCCGTTTTATCGGCTATGATAAGGGCGGCGGCAATGGCATTCACCGGAAAAGCGGTTGCCTCATCGTGATTTCCTATAGCTGTGATAACCGTAGCTGTATCTTCGGGCGGCATCCCCATCTTATCCAAAATGCGGAAAGCCATTACAGCTCCGCTTTGGGCATGGTCGGCACGGTTTATCACATTGCCTATATCGTGCATGTAGGCTGCAATTTTCGCCAGTTCTACATCATGCCCGCCATATCCGAGGTCTTTCAACAATGTACCTGCCACCTCTGCACATTTTGTACAGTGGGCAAAACTATGTTCGGTAAAGCCAAGAGCCTTGAGCGAAGCATCGGCCTGCCGTATGTATGTTTGTACTTCTTTCGATTCTTTTATGTCTGCGAAGGTGATTTTGCTACTCATATTTTTATTCAATCCGTCTTTGTCTGATTCTTATACTCACTTGGTGTCATCCCATATACATTCTTGAAGCACTGGGTAAAATACTTGGTATCGGAAATACCGATCATAAACGATACTTCTTTGATGGTATATTGCTGGCTGGCAATCAGGGTTGCAGCATATTTCATCTTTATATCGCGTATAAATTCGATAGGAGCAAGCCCCGTTAGGCTTTTCAGTTTCTTGAAGAATACTGTTCGGCTCATAGCCATTGCCGATGCCAGGTCGTCGACCACATAATCGCTGTTGTCGATATTGCGTTCTATCTCTTCTTTTATTTTCCTGATAAACAATTCATCCTGAGGCGTTATCTGCAACTCCGCACTTTCTTCTTTTGCGGAAGAAGGGGTAGCATTTATTTTAGTCTTGCCCGATGTATATTTCTCATACAGGTTTTTGCGTTGCCTTATAATGTTTTCGATGCGTGCCCGCAGGTACTTCACGCTAAACGGCTTGGTCATATAGTCATCGGCACCATAATCCAGCCCCCCAACTTTAGTTTCCAAATCGGTTTTTGCGGTAAGCAATATAAACGGTATATGGCTTGTAGCATCGGTACTTCTTATCTTTTTCAGCAGCTCCACCCCATCTACCTCAGGCATCATAATATCGCTGAGGATAAAGTCGGGCATATCCTTTAACGCTACTTCGTAGCCCTCTTTGCCATTAGTAGCCTGCAACACCTTATAGTATGGATCGAGAATGGTGACAATAAACCCGCGAAGGTCGGTATCGTCTTCTACCAACATAAGTATCACATCGGATGGCAAACCATCTTTTGCTGTATAAGATACAAAACTGATGGGGAAACCTTTTTTGTCTACCTCTGCCACTTTATTGAGCCCGCCACCGAACGTTGCGAAATAGGTATCTCCTGTTTTAGTGGTACATATATCGTACACATCGTTATCGCTAAGACTGTTGCTGTTTTCGGGTTCGCGGGTATAGAATTTGTAGTCGATATCGCTTGCCGATGCAAAGTCGGGATTGAACATAATAAGCCCTAATGTGGTGCCTACGCATATATTCCCGAATTTGTCGGAATTCATCGTCCTGATTTGCGAACCGAACTGGATCGGATAGCTTTTCAATTCGTTCCTGTGATTGATAAACCTTTTCGTCTTCTCGTCAAACAGGTTCAGCCCGCCGCCGTAAGTACCTACCCATATCCTCCTCTTGCGGTCTTCGTGTATATAATATACACTGTTGTGGCTCAGGCTATATATATCCTCCTGAGAGTGGGAATAATGTTCCACCTGATAGCTGTCTCCTTTTGGTATCAGTTTGTAAATACCCTCGCCTTTGGTTGCTATCCATATATTGTTGCGGCTGTCTTCGGTTATATTGTAAGTTATCCCTTCCAGGGGTTTCCCATAGCCGACATTACCATTATTGTCTATATAGCCCTTCTGGTTAAGCTGGCTGTCGTAGACAAATATCTTCCCGCCTTTGGTCGATACCCAGAGATTCTTGCGGCTGTCTTCAAACACGCTTCTGATGTCGTTGTTCACTGTGGAATGCACATCCGAATCTATTACCATCGTCTTAAACACCTCGCTACTAAAGGTTACTTTATCCAGCCCGTGCGAACGTGTGCTGAGCCACAGGTTACCCTGCCTGTCGGAAAACGCGGCGTGCATAAGGTTAGAAAATCGCCAATCGGGAGAAGACGGTTCATTGAAAAATGGTTTCAACCGGTCTTGAACAGCATCATAACAGGCAAATCCTCCTCCGCGGGGATGCACCCACAGGCGGTTTTCTTTGTCTTCGAAGATGAAGAAGTTGGCAGGGAAAGCGTTTATATTGGTGCTTTCGATCTTCATCTTAAAATGTTTCATTGTTTTTGTTTGCGGATTGAACTTTGCCACCCCCACTTCGCCAAGTTCGAACCACACATTATGAGCCTTATCTATATATGTGGAGAATATCCTGTCGGACACCATATCCTCCAGAGTAGATGCTGTATATTTCTTTAAGGTCTTTGTCGGCCTGTTGTACACAAAGAAGCCGTTGGTAGTGGTTGCAATCAATACTTCGTCATTATCTATTTCCTGAATATGCCCGATGTCTGCCTTTGTATCCAGTTGCAGCAAATCTACGCGCCCGCTTTGTTTGTCGTATATGCGTATCCGCCCATTATTCGATCCAAACCAGATTGTATTACCCGACTCCATTGCCGAATAGAATGCCTGCGCCGGCTCGGAACTGACATACGATTTTTCAATAAAGAAGCTTTCGATCTTCTGCCCGTCGGGACGGACACAATATAACCCGTCGTCGGTCAATATCCACGATTGTTGCGCAGTGTCTTCGTGTACCAGGTTTATCTTATTGCTATTTATCTTATTGTTCCCTTTGTTGTAAATCTCTATATTGAATGTAGAATCTGTAACACATACTGCACCCATTTTATCGGAAAGCAGCCAGACTTTTTTCGATGGGGTGGTCAATATCTTTGTTGCAATAAACGTAAGGTCTTCGTACCCTTTCAACGAACGGATACCCATAAACTCCTCCTCTTTCGGGTCGAAGCGGTGAGGCTCGCGGTCGTAAGGCAGGGTCCAGATATAGCCGTATGCGTCTTCGCAGATAAAGTCGATACGATTGCTGCGCATATGGTATTTATCCCCTTGCCTGATACGGTAGGTATAGAAGTTGTATCCATCGAAGCGGCAAAGCCCGTTCCATGTAGAAAACCAGATAAAGCCTTTGTTATCTTGCAATATGCTCATCACAGTATGTTGGGGCAGCCCGTCTTCGGGCCCGTAATGCTCGAAGAAATATCTTTGCTGGCCTTGCAACGACAAGACACTACATAATATAATGATAGAAAAGTAAGAAAAAATACGCAATTTCATGATAGAAGTTTGGTTTAATACAAAGATAGTGAGTTTTCTAATAACAGGCTAAAAAATAGCACAAAGTCAATTTACCCCCCTCTAAAAAATATTTTATCCCCCGTATAATAAATGTTTCGTATATAAATTGCACTCGATTTAGTGACACTAAGTTTATCATGAAAAATACATTTGTCGTCACTAAGATACCATGAAGCAGAAACTAATTATTACAATAACAACCATCAAAAAAAACACATTTATTATTAACACCTCGCAAATACTTTGAAAAAAATGACGACATCAGTTGTATCGAAAGAAATTATTAATTTAAACTATAAATCTTGAAAACTATGCGAAAGACAATCAAACAAATTTTGTCTCTGGTATGTATCTTTTCGTTGTTGCTATGTGCAGAAAACGCTTATGCACAACAACGCAGCATAACAGGTACTATAACCGACACACAAGGCGAACCGCTTACCGGTGTAACCGTATCAGTAAAAGGTTCGACAAAAGCAACAATGACCGATATAGACGGGAAATATACCCTATCTGTATCGAACAACGACAAAACATTAGCTGTCTCTTTTGTGGGAATGAAATCACAGGAGAAAGCTATTACAGGAAACACTATCGACTTTGTATTGGAAGATATGCATTCCGAACTCGAAGAAGTAGTAGTTATCGGTTATGGAACAGTTAAGAGAAAAGACCTCACCGGCTCGGTTTCATCGGTAAGTGCAGATGCTATATCTGCCGTACCTGTATCTAACGCAGCCGAAGCCATTACAGGTAAACTGGCCGGGGTACAGATCACCACAACAGAGGGATCGCCCGATGCCGAACTGATGATACGCGTACGCGGTGGAGGATCTATTACACAAAACAGCGCACCACTACTTATTGTCGATGGGTTTCCTGTCGAGTCTATCAGCGATATAGCACCTACCGATATCGAGTCTATCGACGTATTAAAAGATGCCTCTTCTACAGCCATCTATGGTTCGCGCGGAGCTAACGGGGTTATCCTCGTTACTACCAAATCGGGTAAAGAAGGCAAACTAAGTGTAAGCTACAATGCTTATTACAGCTGGAAAAAAATAGCAAAAACAATGGATGTACTGTCTCCACAGGATTATACTTTATGGCAGTACGAACTAGCTATGATGAAAAACGACCTGTCTTCTTATACAAAATACTTCGGCGCATACCAAGATATAGATTTGTATAACAATGTTCCATACAACGACTGGCAAGACCTTACCTTCGGGCGCACAGGCAATACATTCAACCACAACCTGAGCATTAATGGCGGTGGTGAAAAACTGACATATGCTTTCAGCTATTCACACATGAATGATAAGGCTATCATGGAAGGATCGAACTACAAGCGTGATAATTTCAGCCTGAAGCTAAAAAGCAAACCTAGCAAAAGAGTAACACTAGACTACTCTATCCGCTACTCGGATACAGATATCAACGGAGCCGGATCGAACGATTCTAAAAGTACTTCCGATACCGACAAACGTTTGAAATACTCTGTTATCTATACCCCTATACCTCTTTCAGACCTGACTTCCGATGCTGGAAGCAGCGATGACGATCTTGGTAACCTTTACCATCCACTGACAGCAATATCTGATAACGCACGCAGACAAGAACGCGAAAACCTGAATATGTCGGGTAGTATTACATGGGAGATTGTCCAAAACCTGAAAGCCAGAGCCGAACTTGGCCTGGATGTATATAGGAACAAAGACAGACGCTATTGGGGACCTACTACTTATTATTCGAGAAACAGCAGCAACGGCCAGCCTGCAACCCAAGTAGCGAATACAAGCCGTAATAAATTCCGCAGCACAAATACGTTGACTTACGACTTCAAAAAACTATTGAATAAAAATCATGGCCTCACTGTAATGGCAGGACATGAATATGTATTAGGAAAAGAGGATGTGCTGACAAGTACCATACACAACTTCCCAAAATCTTTTTCAGCCGAAGAAGCATGGAAATACGGAAGCGAAGGTAAAGCGCAATCGACTAACAATGTATATTATCCCGACGATATGCTCCTTTCTTACTTTGGCCGTGCCAACTACGACTACCAAAGCAAGTACTTGCTGAGCGCAACTTTCCGCGCCGATGGTTCTTCCAAGTTTGGTGATGGTAACCGTTGGGGGTATTTCCCTTCTGTTGCCGGAGCATGGCGTTTGTCTTCCGAATCATTTATGGATCAGACAAAAACATGGCTCGACGACTTAAAACTTCGCCTTAGCTATGGTACAGCCGGAAACAATGGTATAGAATCGGGACAAACAACACAGCGTTATGTGTCTACTACAACACAGCACATCAACAATGTCAACAACTACTGGGCGACACCTACAAGAATGTACAATGCCGACCTGAAATGGGAAACAACAATCACCCGCAACGCAGGACTCGATTTCACACTGTTTGGCAGCAAGCTGAACGGATCTATCGAAGGATATATCAATACAACCAAAGATTTGCTTATAGATTTCCCTATTGCCGGAGCAGGATATGACACTCAATTCCGCAATATGGGTAAAACGCAAAACAAAGGTCTCGAAATCACTCTCAACTGGATCGCTATCGACAAAAAAGACTTCGGCTTAAGCTTTAGCGGAAACATTGGGTTCAACAAGAGTACAATCAAATCGCTTGGCATGATGGATGACTTCCTGGAAGAAACAAGATGGGCATCTACCGACATCGGTGGCGATTATAAGGTTGCCGTAGGCGGTGCTGTAGGCCAAATGTATGGATTCCGCTCAGATGGCAGATATGAAGTCGACGACTTTGTAGGCTACAACGAATCGACCAAAAAATGGATTTTGAAAGAGGGGGTAGTAGATGCTTCGGCTATTGTAGGCACACTACGCCCGGGCTCAATGAAGTTGAAAGACATTGTAGGCGACGATGGAAAGGTTACTACAGCAGACCGCGATGTTATCGGCGATGCCAATCCTACACATACTGGTGGTTTCACTATCAATGCGCGTGCATACGGATTCGACCTGTCGGCAAACTTCAATTGGAGCTATGGCAATGATATATACAATGCCAATAAAATAGAGTTTACCCAAACAGGCAAATATTCGTACCGTAATATGACATCAGAAATGGCTAGCGGAAAACGATGGACAAACCTCCGCGCCGACGGAACAATCTCTAACGATCCGGGCGAACTGGCTGCAATGAATGCCAATACAAACATGTGGTCGCCACGAGCTTCCGACAAGTTGATATTCAGCGATTGGGCTGTAGAAGACGGATCGTTCCTCCGCCTCAACACCCTGACATTGGGATACACCCTTCCACGTATGCTTACCAGCAAAGCCAGAATACAAACTGCACGCTTCTATGTTACAGGTTATAACCTTTTCTGCATAACAAGCTATTCCGGCTACGATCCTGAGGTATCTACCATTCGCCGTTCGTACATGACTCCGGGTGTAGACTATTCAGCATATCCTAAGAGCCGCCAGTTTGTTATTGGTGTCAACTTGAATTTCTAACCAATATCCTATAAAAAGCAAAACAATGAAAAAATTTATATATAGATCACTATTAGCTCTCTCGCTTGTTGTTATTGCAACATCTTGCGACCTCGAAGCCGATCCGAAATCATCGGCAGAAGAGCCTGAAATCTTCTCTACATATGGTTTGGCTGAAAAAGAAATAATGTCGATTTATCAATCGTTTGCAGAAGAGCAATCGTATAGAGGACGTTTCCTTACCTACAATGGAATAAATTCGGACATAGAGTGGATCAACAATATGGATGCAACCAAAATTGTAGACGATGGCAAATATGAGCTCTGCACATACGCTGCACGTCCGACAAACTCTCAGATGAACGACAAGAAAAATGCTTATGCCAAGATGTATGAAGGAATCGAACGCGCCAATCTGGCCATAAAAGGGCTTCTTGCTCATGGAAGAGTAGATACAGACAAAGACATGGCCTATCTTTTGGGCGAAGCACTTACCTTGAGAGCAATTCTTTATGTCGACCTGATCAGAGGTTGGGGCGATGTTCCGGCCCGTTTCGAACCTGTGACCAACGAAACTATATATACACCAAGGTCTGACAGGGATGTTATTTACAAACAGATATTGAAAGACCTGAAGGATGCCCAAGAAATGGTAGCCTGGCCCAACGAAGCAACTCAGACAACTACCACCGAGCGCGTAAACAAAGCTTTGGTAAAAGGATTGAGAGCACGCGTAGCACTATATGCAGGAGGATACAGCCAACGCAAAGACGGAATACGCCTGAGCACCGACCCTGAATTGGAAAGAACAAAAATGTACACTATCGCACGCGACGAATGCGTCGACATCCTGACAAAAGGATCTAACAACCTCGGGACTTTCTATGACAACTTCAAGGCACTATGCGAAGACAAAGTAACAGCCGGCCGCGAGTCTATTTTCGAAATCCCATTCTCCGACACTCGCGGACGCGTACTCTATACATTCGGAGTAAAACACCAAGGGACTAACCAATACACTGGCCAGGCACAAGGAGGTATTAACGGCCCGCTGCCATACCTGTTCTACGATTACGATGTGGAAGATGTGCGCCGCGATATAACTTGCGTGCCTTACGAATGGAATGCCGAAAATCCAAGTAAACAACAACTACGCTCCCTGAAGTCGTGGTGTTTCGGAAAACTCCGTTACGAATGGATGACACGCCGCGTAACATCGAGCAACGATGATGGTATAAACTGGCAATACATGCGTCTGGCAGACATATACCTGATGGCAGCCGAAGCAATAAATGAACTGAGTAGCCCGGCAGATGCAAAGGAATATTTAAAACCAATACTCGACCGTGCCCTACCAGCCGCTAAAGTCGATGCATATATGGATAAAGCAACAGCCAGCAAGAGTGCATTCTTCGATGCAATCGTTGAACAACGTGCATTCGAATTTGCAGGAGAAACTCTAAGAAAAGCCGACCTCATCCGCTGGAATCTGCTGAAAGTAAAATTAGACGAAGCTAAAGCAAAAATGTTGGATCTGGCTAACCGTACAGGAGCATATGCCGACCTTCCGGCAAAGCTATATTTCAAAACCGATGAAACAGACAATGAAACACTTATTATCTACGGTTTGAACCACGGAGAAACAGATGCTATAGGGGAAACCCTCACCGGCTACGCAAAAGCCGACTGGATCAAACCTGATAAGCTTACAGAAGCATTGATCAATTCATTGTATCAGAAAGACCCTGACCAAAACCAGGTTTGGCCTATCTGGCAAACATTTATCGACTATAGTAATGGTGCATTGACTAACGACTAATTTCCACTTAAAAAAATTAAATCATGAATAAATTAACAAACCTCATATATCTATTGGGATTGTCGCTTGTGACAATTTTGGCAGGATGCTCCGATCCCGATGACGAAATCAAGACGATCGACTATGACAGGCTATTCTCTCCTACCGAAATGTCGGCTAGAGTTATCAACAGACTCGAGGTGCGCTTGTCTTGGGCTAAGAATGTAAAAAATGCAGATAGTTATACTATTGAAATATACGAAAACGGAGATCTCGATTTTAGCGGAGAGCCGGTGAAGGTGCTTACCGGAATAAATGAAAATCCGATGACTATTACCGGACTGGAAAGCGAAACCAGCTATTCTATCCGTATCCAGGCAGTTAGTGCCACTATCCCAAGTTCTAAATGGATAGCAGCAACTGTAACTACAGATGGTGAGCAAATCATATCTTCGGTAGATAATATAACAGAAACAGGTGCTACAATCAATTGGACACCGGGAGAATCTGCCGATGCAATCATCCTTACTCCGGGCAATCTTAGCTTCCCGATAACAGCCAGCGACGTTGCCGCCGGAAAAATTACGGTTACTGGCTTGGAAAGCAATACAAGATATACTGCCAAACTGATGAACGGAACCAAATCGCGCGGAACAACAACCTTTACCACATTGGTAGACCCTAATGCTGCGATTATCGTAGAACCGGGAGATGACCTTCAAACAGTATTGACAAATGCCGCATCCGGTAAGGTGCTTGCTATGAAACCGGGAACTTACGGAGAGGCTAAAAAGATTATCGTCAACAAAGATGTAGAGATAAAAGCATATTATGCCGATCAGGACAAGCCTGTTATCAACGCAAATATTTCACTCGAAGACGGGGCTAAATTATTGTTAGAAAACATCGTATTAGACGGAGCGAATACCGATGCAAACCAAGCTATAATGTTCAATACAGCAGAAACAAGCTATGGAGACCTGACAATAGAGAATTGTGTGATACGAAATCATGAAAAAGGCTTGTATTACCTGAACAAAGCCTCTTCGGTATCATCTATTACAATAAACAATACGATAATACACAACATAGTATGTACTGGTGGCGACTTGCTGGACAGCCGCGTTGGAGGTATCTCGGCAATAACCCTGACAAATAGTACTATCTATAAATCATGTACCGCCCGCGACCTTATTCGCTACGATGACGCTTCGGCCAATTTCTCTAGCGTAACGCCTCTTATCACTGTCGAAAACTGTACATTAGACGGAGTATGTAACTCTACCGATAAGAGAATACTATATGTTCGCTTCAAGAATCACTCTATCAGCTTCAAAAACAACATTGTGAGCAATAGTGCCGGAGGAATATTTTCTGACAATAGTGCTACAGCAACCCCTGCATTTAGTGGAAACACTTATTTCAAATCACCGAATTTCCTACAATCGAGCAGTACTTCTACAAAGGCCAAATTCTACGACGGATCTTCTCCTTCTACATTAGATCCCGGATATGTAGATGCAGCCAATGGCGATTTCACTGTAACGAATATAGACGTGGCAGGAGGTGACCCTAGGTGGATCAAATAATCAACAACCACAAAAACTGTTGCAGGCCTCAAAACCTGCAACAGTTTTTCGAAAAAATGCTCAGAACATAGTTATAAACCCGTAAGAGATTTTCCGACACCCCCGTTTATTGTAAACCATACAGCAAACAGCTTTTAGTACAAAATCTCAGCCATTAAGAAAACTTGTAAATAATGCAAATAAGGAAATTGACTCAATTTGTTGTGCTATTAGCCTTGATCTGTTTATCTCAAGCAGGATGTGCACAGCAAGAAGAGTATAAATATAAATACGAATATCTGTATAAAGACTTACCTTTCGAAATGCCTAAGATACAGAAACCGGCCTTCCCCGACCATCGGGTGTCAGTGGCCGATTTCGGAGGCAACCCTGATGGGATAACTCTTAATACCGAAGCTTTCGAAAAGGCTATGGAAGCCCTCTCGCAAAAGGGAGGAGGCACGCTACACGTACCTTCGGGCGTTTGGTACACAGGCCCTATCGTTTTCAGGTCGAATATCAATATGCACCTCGAAAAAGGAGCCTTGATCCTTTTCTCTGCCGATTTCGACCTATACCCATTGGTAGAAACCATTTTCGAAGGATTGGACACACGCCGTTGCCAGTCTCCCATATCGGGACGCAACCTCGAAAACATAGCCATCACCGGCGAAGGCTCGATAAATGGCTCAGGCGAAGCATGGCGTCCGCTCAAAAAAGGCAAAGTAACCGAAAGCCACTGGAAAAAAGTAGTAAATGCGGGAGGCGTACTCAATGAGAAAAAAGACTACTGGTTTCCATCCGAAGGATCGAAAAAAGGGATTGAAATAAGTGACATGAACGTGCCGCCAAAAAGCCTTACCGATGCCGAATGGATGGAAGTAAGGGATTTCCTGCGTCCGGTAATGGTGAGCTTCATCGAATGTAAGAATGTATTGCTCGAAGGCGTACTATTCGAAAACTCGCCTAGCTGGAACATACACCCGCTGATGTGCGAAAATGTAATCATCGACAACATATTTGTACGCAACCCCGCATATGCACAAAACGGAGACGGCATAGACCTCGAATCTTGCGTTAACTCCATCATTGTAAATACGACCTTCGATGTGGGCGACGATGCTATCTGCATCAAGTCGGGCAAAGATGAAGACGGACGCCGCCGCAACCGCCCTACCGAGAATGTACTGATAGACAACTGTAAAGTTTTTCAGGGACATGGAGGCTTTGTAGTAGGCAGCGAAATGTCGGGAGGAGTGAAAAATATATCCCTTTCCAACTGCCAGTTCCTCGGCACAGATGTAGGATTAAGATTTAAAAGCCGCAGAGGACGTGGAGGTGTTGTTGAAAATATTTATATTCGCGATGTAAATATGTTTGACATTGTAACCGAATCGTTCTTGTTCGACCTGTATTACGGAGGCAAATCGGCCGTAGAAATGCTTGAAGACGGAGACGTTACACCTGTAGAAGAAACCATTCCTGCCGTAGACGAAACAACGCCTGCATTCAGGAATATATATGTAACCAACCTGACATCGCGCAACGCGCGCAGGGCGTTGTTCTTCAACGGGATACCTGAGATGAAAATAGAAAACATCAACGTAGAAAACGTAACTATTACTGCCGAGTACGGAGCTGAAGTAGTGGAATCGAAAGATATCAATTTCAAAAACGTAAAGATAATCCCAACAAAAGGCGCAGCACTTATACTTAAGAATATAGACAATTTCAACCTGACTGGTTTCCAATATCCCGAATCGCTACCCGAAGTAGTGAAGATAAGCGGTAAAAATACAAACATAAATTTACCCGAATCGCTGGATAAGAAATTCATATCAGAAAACAAGTAGAAAAAAGATTATAGGTTATGATTAAAAGACTTGTTATAGTATTACTTTTTGCAGCCTCTTTCGCTGCTATCGAAGCCCAGGTCAAATACTCCGTATGGCTCACTGACTCGGAAATAAAACGCAACCCCGAACCGTGGATGCTCGATTTTTCGCCGAAACCCAAATGGAACTATTGCCACGGGCTGGAGCTACAGGCCATCTTCCAAACCTGGCAACAGACATTCGACCAAAAGTACTACGACTATGTATATAGCTTTGCCGACCTGATGGTAGAACCCGACGGGCAAATCAAAACCTATAAGCCTTTAGAATATAACATTGACCGCGTAAATTCGGGGAAATTCCTTTTCCCCGTTTATGCGCTCACTAAACAAGAACGCTTTAAGAAAGCCATAGACCTGATGCGCGACCAGATGCGCACGCACCCACGCACCAAAGACGGAAGTTTCTGGCACAAAAAAATATATCCGCACCAAGTATGGCTCGACGGGCTGTACATGGCAGGACCTTTCCTTGCCGAATATGCAAAAGTATTCGACGAACCCGAATTGTACGACGATGTTGCACTTCAAATACTGGATGTGCATAAATACATGTACGACAAAAAAACAGGGCTCTACTACCACGGTTGGGACGAAAGCCGCGAACAACGCTGGTCGGACCCGAAGACAGGACTATCGCCTAATTTCTGGTCGAGGAGTATCGGTTGGTACATGATGGCAATGGTAGATGTACTCGACTTCATGCCCGAAGACCACCCTAAAAGAAGTGAAATAATAACCCTGCTGCAAAACCTCAGTGCAGCAGTTGAAAATTTCCGCGAAAAAGAAACCGGAATGTGGTATCAGGTAACCGACCAGATGGGTCGCGAAGGCAATTACCTCGAATCCAGCGCATCTGCCATGTTTATCTACACATGGGTAAAAGGAGCGCAAAAGGGATATCTGGATAACAGCTATCTGGAAAAAGGAGAAAAAGCATACGACCAATTCGTAAAACGCTTTATAAAAGACAACGGAGACGGAACCATCTCATTGACAGACGGATGTGCTGTAGCCGGACTGGGAGGGGCAAAAAACTATCGTGACGGAAGTTACGAATACTATACAGGCGAACCGGTGAGAGACAACGACCCTAAGGCGGTAGCCCCATTCATCATGTTGAGTATCATGCTAAACAAATAAGGTCGCAGACCTCTCAAGTATAACTGCCGCTGTTAGTTATAACTGTATAATATATCAATAATTTTCACCTGTTACTTAATAAGCTTATGAAAACATTCCTGCTTTTAATAACAATATCCATTTCGTTTTGCCTCCATGCCCAGACTCCGGCATTCCCCGGTGCAGAAGGAGGAGGAATGCACACTTCGGGAGGAAGAGGAGGAAAAGTCTACTATGTGAATACATTGGCTGACACTCTCGCAGGAAATAAGAAAACCCGGGAAGGGGCTTTACGCTGGTGCCTTAAACAACCCGGAGCAAAAACCATACTATTCAAAGTAGCAGGAATAATACACCTGCACAAAACACTGGAAATAACAGACAGCACGACCATAGCCGGACAAAGCGCACCGGGCGATGGCATTTGCATAGCCAACTATCCCACAAAGGTGAAAGGCGACAATGTAATAATACGTTATATGCGTTTCCGTATGGGAGACTTGTGCGGAATAGCAGACGATGCCCTGACCGGCACCAGGCGCAAGAATATCATCATAGATCACTGCTCGATGAGCTGGAGCACCGACGAATGTGCTTCGTTCTACGACAACGATAACTTTACCATGCAATGGTGCATAATATCAGAAAGCCTGCGGACGTCTGTACACCAAAAAGGCAGCCACGGGTACGGAGCAATCTGGGGAGGCAGAAAAGCATCTTACCACCACAACCTTCTGGCTCACCACGACAGCCGCAACCCGCGTATGTGCGGCAGCAGGTACAGCGACAGGGCGGATGAGGAGCTTGTCGACTTCCGCAACAATGTGATATATAATTGGGGGCGAAACAGTGGTTATGCAGGCGAAGGAGGACGGTACAACTTCATAAACAATTACTATAAACCGACAGAATCATCCTCTAACAAAAGCCGTATTTTTGCACCTAACGCCGATGATGGAAAAAACAAACAAGCCGCGGGTGTATGGGGGAAATTCCACCTCAGCGGCAACTTCTTTCCCGAAAATGCAAAAGTAACCAAAAACAATATATTGGGGTTGCAACCCAACTCATCCGACAAAAATGTCTACGACCTTATTTCCTTTATGCCGTTCGAAACACCGTATGTAACTACCGACAGTGCAGAAGAGGCTTACAAGAAAGTATTGGCAAAAGCAGGCGCAAGCCACAAAAGAGACAAAACCGACTGCCGTGTGATCAATGAAGTAAAAAAAGGGTTGACCCCCAAAAGGGCATCGGCAAACGCAGGAACAAGGCCGGGCATGCTCGATTCTCAAAACGACGTGGGAGGATGGGAAACATACTCATTCAATCCGGAGAATGTACCTGCCGATTCGGATATTGATGGTATTCCTGATGGTTGGCTCGAAAAGCACCATCCCGGCAAAAAGGCTACCGACCTGAATAAAGAAGGATATACATATCTTGAGGTATATCTTAATGGTCTTGTAGGCAAATAACAGCAACCCTTTACTGAGGGTGGCAAGATAAATAATGTCAATCAGTAGTTAAATTATATGTTCTTTTTCCTGACTTCGTCGCTTCCTAACTTCTAAATTTTCATCGTCCTGTATATCAGCCATATACGTCATTTGCGTACCCTGTTATGGGGTACGCAAGCTAAAAAGTGCTATATTCACACCATGTTTGTAAAGAAGAAAAAGAATAGATCAGGAAGT
>NZ_QVMQ01000050.1 GCF_010501105.1 Dysgonomonas sp. 511
ATGAAAATTGAAATCCGTTCGCACGAAAAACCCCTATAACTAACTATATTTCAAATGTTTCAAAGAACGATTGCGAATTTTTAGTGGACACTAATGAAAAAGTCCTTTATCTTAATGAGTGATTTTATTTCGGGACTATGAGGTTGCCTTTGCTTTTCAGATAAAAATTCACGAACCCCATCCGCAAAGTTATTAAACTCTCCTTTGTCAAAATCAGACTTGTATTTTGATTGTATAAAGATAAATTCGACTGACACTCGTGGAAATCTTTTAACAAGATCTTTTGCTTCTGCTAAATCTCGAATAAGTAAACCATTCAACTTTATAGCAATACCATCAATTCCCATGTCATGTGTTCCACCGACATTTACTTTTTCCAAAAGTTCGTTATCTCCATTAAATGCATCTGGCTGATGAGAAGATAATATAACATAATTAACATATTTCTCGAAAGCATTTCCATCTGCAATATCATTCAATTCTAATTGCTCCCGAAATTTCTTAAATTTCGCATTAATAATTGGCTCTAGATTCATGAGTGTTTATTTTATTGTTAATTTCCTCCCAAAAATACTAAATATTTCCGAAACAGCCTGATTTACATCCCTAAACCTTTATTTTTGCCCATTTCCGGCTTCTGTATAAACTTTATTCCTATTGATTCCTGAAACTCTTTGTATTTCTGCCGAAACCAGCTCGTATCACTCATTCCATCAATAGTGAGTTGTAGTTTATCCTTTTCCTTTGGATGTTCTTTAATTTCTGCAACCGAATGTTCCGTTTTGAAGTTTCGTTGGTACTCAGTTGAATAAATACTTCCCTTAAACCCAATCGGTTTCATTTCCATAATTTCCTTGATCAGTTCTTCAGAGAATCGCATTACTTGTAACAGTCTTTCAATCCAGAGCAATTCTTTGAGTTTTGGGAACAGGTCATGAATCTTCTTAAGTTCTTGCTTTAGCTTATCCATAGCTGTTTGATGCTCCTTTTGAATGGATCGCATATCCTCTTTCAGTAACTTTACCGCCTGAGCCAGATTTTCTTTTTCTTCTTTCAGGCTGTCAATTTCCAGTTGTTGCCGTTTTACTTTTGAAGTACCTACAAGCGAGCCTATGCCTTCGATGATATTGGAGCCGACATCGGCAGCCTTGTTCTTAAACTCTTCGGTTTTTAGCTGTCCTTTTACCAGATTAAGACTATCCTCTGTCTTTTTCAACTCTGATTCTTTCTGTTGCTTTTTCTCTTCTGCTTGAACAAATTTCAGTTTGGCATCCTGTTCTTGCTGTTTGAGTTCCTCAATGCGTTGCCGTTTTGCTTCTTCTACAGCCAAAAGTTGCTCTATATTAATCTGCAAGTTATTACTCTCTATGGTTTGGTTGCGATAATGTTCCGTCAAGGTTATATGCCGGGCATCTGAGCCTTTCATGCCTCGCTCTAATCCATATTTAGCCATAGCCACTGCGTAGGTATCTTGATACTCTATCAGCTTTTCCCTTGCCATTACATCGTCAACACACAGGCGTGGTCTGTTCGGGTCTTTTTTCTTATATGTACGCTTTGGCTTTTGCTCTTCATTAGGCTTCTGTAGCTGATTATTATCTTCCAGTTTCTTTTTGGTTTTTTTCTGTCTTCGCTCACCTCTCACTATCGGAACAATAGAAGCATGGATATGCGGAGTAGTTTCATCCATGTGCAAAGTAGCGGCAACCAGATTATCCTCTCCGAATGTTTTCTTCAGGTAGTCCATATTATCTCGGCACCATTCATCCAGTCTGCCTTCACTCTCTATCCGTTTCATATCTTCGGGACTGCCGGAAATCATCACGCGGATTACTTTGACTTGATTCTTGCCTATCTGTCGTTTAAGGTCTGCCGTGTCCAATCTGTGTTGGATGGCTTCCGTTCGATTTTTTACTCCATCGGGAAACTCAACGAGTTCCTGATTCAAATGTATTCGTTTAGGATCTACATTTGGATGTATTACTTTTCGCTCGATATGGTCTGTCATGGCAGACTCATTTCCGGGCGACTTGTCTAAATGGAAAACAACATATCCCATAATAATATCAATTAGATTGTTTGAAATTTAGCGTGTGGGAATCACTTCTGCTGATAGAATACTACCGGCAGAGAGATGATTCGCACATTGAATAGTCGCTCTTGGCGACTGCGGTCGAAAGACCGCTAAGGGAGATTCCAAAGGGGGAAAACCTTTGGCTTATTCGGGAATTTTTAGTGGTAGTGTAACGATAGCGTTAAGAAAATTCCCTAATAAGCTATGGCTTTTTTGAAAAGCCCTTGGGGTAGCTGCGGCAGATTACATTTTTCGACCTCTACCCAGCTTCTTTATTATAGCTTGTTTCTGAACGGAACGATTGCATAAATAGTCGTTCAGGTCTTTATGCTTTGCATAGTGTGCAGACTGATCAATGACCTCTTTGCAAACTAAGCGTAAATTTTGAACAGCTCGCTTTCCGGTTTCATCGTTATCGAGGAAGAGAGTAACTGAATTGTATCCGCCCAGTTTGTTTTCGACTTTCGGCAGATTCGCCAGCGAGTTTAAAATGATAGCATCTACCGGGGAGTGTTGCCAGTTCTTTATTGTCAAAAATGAGAGGTAGTCCATAAAACCCTCGAATAGCTGGCAAGTGCTTTGCTCGTATGTATGCGAGGTAATATCCTTGGATGTACATCCTTTAAAATATTTGCTTCGAAGTTCGTAGCCTCCTGTATCATTACGGAAGCCGATAGCAAAATACGGCTTGCCATTTACTGAATAGTTTATCTCCTTGCAGTGGAGCCTGGCTATGTCGATATTTATTTTTCGCTCTCTAAGATAGTCCATTAATAGAGGACTGCTTAGTGGAGCTACTCCGTTTATCCGTATTGTCGATTCCGACTTTGCCTCTTTCCTCTCAGGTGTATTATTCCCGTGAAAAGAAAAGGAAGGTACTCCCGATAGGCGTTGTTCCAGCGATCGCATTGCTTCACCATTAGAACAGTTCTCAATCCGCATTACAAGGTCGATAAGCGTTCCTCCTTCGTTAGAACCATAGTCAATCCACAAGTTCTTATTGTAATCCACTTTCATACTCGCATTGTTATCTTCTCTGTATGGAGAATGATACACACCGTAATAACCTCTGTCTTTTGCAGGGTGTATATTTAAGCCTGCAAGGTATTCCCGAATCGGGAACATATTTATTGTTATTGCATCCATGTTGTTGAAAATTAAATTGATAAATAATTTATTCTTCTTTCACGGGAGAGGTTCAGGATGGTTTATTATATATACGCCCAAACTGAACCGAACCGGTAAAAGATGTTGTTAGTAATAAAAATCCTTATTATGGCGATAGAGTTTGTCCTCGCCCTGAATAACCATCCGCTTGTTGGTAAGGAATTGCTTTAGTTTTTTAGTTTTACCTATTCCACATTCACAGCCAATAGCCGAGTAACAGGAACGGAGCTGTTCTATCAAGCTGCCATACGAAAGCGCTTCGCCAATAGAAAATACCGCTTCCAATGCTTCCCGGTGTTTTTCTTCCGATACTTCTGTATAACTGAATGCTTTCTTTTTCGCTATTGGCTGCGGTTGGCAGTTCTCTATCAGTTCCGGCAGACTATGGGTATTGATGCGAAAAGCAAACGGCTCAAAATCACGGTCACGGATAAACATGGACTCAACTATACTGGTGTCATTGTCAAATTCATCGACCTTAATCCGCAATACCGTTTCGGCTTTGTTGTTAAGTTCTGTTCCTAAATGCCCTCTGGTATTGTCATCGCCTTTGTTTAGGTGTAGAACAACATGGATGTGAATTTGCTGTTCATCTGTCCATTGCATCAGCTTTGTGATTAAGTCGGTAGATTCTCCTGGACTGTTAATATCATGAGCTAAGTCTCGAATGCCGTCAATGATAACAAGTCCTAATCCTTCTGTCTCAAGAATAGCTTCTTCTATCTTTTTCTGACGGTCTTTGGTCGCATAGCGCCGAAGTCCAAGAAAGACCAATCGCTCTGGGTGGGTGTCTGTCGGCAAATTGGATAGCTTTAGAATCCGATTCATGAGGCGTAAACAATGGAAAGGACTTTGCTCGGTATCTACATAAAGGATTTTGCGTTTATTCGGGGGTAATGATACGGTATAACTCAAAACCGTGCTGTTGGTCAATGCTGCGGCAACAATGGCGCAGACATTAAACGTCTTTTTGCTCTTCGCTTTTCCGGTGGATGCGCTGAAATTGCCTAATGTGCCGACAATAGAATCATCGATTTTCAATATTACAGGAGGGGAATCAAACTTATCCGTTACAAATAGGCGAGCAGATTTCCACGTTTCAACCGCTTCAGTAGGAGGCGGAATATTATCTTTAGTCTTAGCCATAGCTTATTTCCTCCCTCCGGTTTTACGTCCTGCCAATTCAAGGGCGAGTTCTGCATCGACAATAATCTTACGACCTATCTGTGTGATAGCCTTATCAATCTTACCACTTTGCTTGATACGGTTGGCGGTCGGCATACTACATCCGAATAGTCGGGCAATACCGGCTATTCCATATACATGTTTCTTGGAGGATGCAACCTGTGTAACCGATTGGACTTCCTTTTGCTCTGAGTTTTGTTGCAGGTAGAGGAACTCTCCACCTGTCATCTGCCAGAGCGGCTTTTCTTTCAAATCATTGATATTGTAATTGTTTTGAGTGGTAAAAGTGGTGATCGGGTGGTATCAAGAAGGATTATTAAATATCTCGTCAATACGTTTGGCGAAATTCTCGGATTTCCGGCTTGGGATTTCGGATATTGGTTCTTTGTATTTGGATTTGTAATATTCTTCTTTGATACCGGCTGATGTCAGAATTGCGGTACGCCATTGCGCGCGACTCTCTGATTTAAGGTGTTCGTAGAGTTTGTATATCAGATAACATACCCTAACGCCTTCCCTGTCCTTTACAGTTAACCGGGAATTACAGGGTTGCAGGTTGAGTAGCGCATAGAAATCAGTCTCTGAAAGGTTTTCAAACTGGATGTTGTTACATTGTTGATGAATCTGCGAGACCAGATTCATGTCGAAGTATATTCCCGGCGTGATGGTCGGAGTGCCATTGGATGCTTTTCCCCTTTCCTTTTCAATGGGGAAATATTTGTCAAGTAAAGAAATAAAGGAATTGCTCAGATCGCAAACATCTCCGAATACATTATGAACGTATCGGATAGCATTTCGATCGGACTCTTTTTGCTGTTGATAGAGCTTGTTTAGTTTGTCCTGTTCTTTCTTGTATAGGCTCTTGACTTGTTCCTCTTTCCTTGTGAGTTGTTGCTCCACTACTTTATCGTTGTTCCAGCTTGCGGATTCCAATGAGTTTCTGATCGGTGTAAGTTCCTGTCCGAGTTTATTGGTAATCTCTAATTGTCCCTTTATTTCAAAGCGGAGTGGGCAGGGTCTTTTGGTACAGACGTAGAGTGTGTCTATATTGTTAAACTGTTCTTTATTGGCAATATACAACTCGATATTCTTGTTTATTTCCTCTTTTAGGTTGGCAGTAATTAGTGCCAGCTTCTCCTTATCCGCAGAAAGAAGCAGATTTAATACCGCTTTCTCAAATACCTGCTTATTCTTAAATGTATTATGGAAATCTGTGATACGGCACTGATTGTCAAAGCTCAACTTTAAACTATCTATAATCTGCTCGTAGATAGAGTTAATCAGTCTATATTGGGGAAGCAGATTTGTTAGCAATGATATATGTTCGTTCTGAGATTCCATACTTTTATTTACTAGATATGTTCCGAAAAATCAGAAAATTTTGATTTTTTGGAATATGTTGGTCTTCTTTGTCTTTTCAGATGCAAAAAGTAGCATAAAGTGGTACCGATTTTATTCCGTTTTCAAAACCAAAATTCTTTTTGGATATACGGATGGAATATGGTGATTTATATTTCTCAACAAAGACCCCTAAGCTTTTTGAACGATTCCGCTTTCCTTTCTTCACCTCGACGGGGATAACCGCGTCTCCAATTTGAAGAACAAAATCAACTTCGGCTTTGCCGTCGCTTTGCCAATACATTAGATCGTATCCTTTGCTGGCAAACACTTGTGCGACGTAATTCTCTGTCATAGCCCCAAGGAAAGTGTTATCCACTTCGATGGGAGACAGTATAGTTTGCAATGGTATTTTGGAGCGTAGTGTAAGGATTCCTATATCAGCCATATAAAGTTTGAAGTTTATTAAATCAACGTATGCACTAATTGGAATATAACCATGATCTAAGCGTTGACATTTTAGTGCGATTCCGGCAAGAATAAGCCATTCGATAGCTTCACCGAAAATAGTTGCCGTTCCTCCTCGTTGAACCACCTTATATTGGAATTTTGCATTTTCTTTAGCCAACTGGGCTGGAATAGAATTGTAGCAAGCCCTGATTTTTATACTGGTTGTAGGGTCTGCATACTTTGCCATATCAGCAAGGTATTCGTTCAGTATCTCGTTTTGAACAGGTTGTACTTTAATAAAACTATCGGTCTCGATAAAAGTAACCACAGCAGCAGGCATACCTCCCACGATGAAATATTTTTGGTACATATCCAATGCAACTTCATGTAGAGCTTCCGGCATTGCTTCGTTACTGGTATAATGAGATTTTATCTCCTCTGCCAACTTCTCCTTATTCATTGCCCATAAGAACTCTTCAAAATCCAAAGGGTACATATTTAACTCATTGACTTTGCCAACCGGGAAAGAGTATTTTTCTCGATTTATAGCAACACCTAACAAGGAACCAGCGGCTATAATATGGTGTTCAGGCATTTGCTCACAAAAGTACTTTAAAGAAGTCAGAGCTCTTTCGCAAGCCTGTATTTCATCAATAAATATAAGAGTTTTGCCAGGAACAATCTCCTGCATCTTTGTTGCTTCGAGGTACTGGATGATTTTATTAGGGGATAATTCCGTTTCAAGAAACTTGTTTAGTGAAGCCTCTATTTCCATATTAAGGTAAAGTATGCTTTCATAGTGTTCTCTACCAAATTGCTCCACAATATATGTTTTGCCAACCTGACGAGCGCCGTTTACGATTAAAGGCATTCTTCTGGGACTGTTTTTCCATTCTAAAAGGGACTTGCTTACTTTTCTTTTCATTGAACTTTATTTTCTATAAAAATACTAAAACGTTCGGAAAAATCAAAATACTCTGATTAATTGGAATGTTTTGATTATAATTGATTGAATTTATCCATAGCGTTGGCCTTAATTTCGTCTGCAATATCAATGTACGGCTTCATGGCTTTGTAGTCGCTATGTCCTGTCCACTTCATAACAACCTGCGCGGGAATACCTAATGACAGCGCATTACAGATAAATGTTCTTCGTCCTGCGTGAGTACCTAGCAGAGCATATTTTGGTAAAGTTTCGTCAATCCGTTGGTTGCCTTTATAGTAGGTCTCCCTTACTGGCTCATTTATCTCCGCCAGCTCTGCCAACTCTTTCAAATAATCGTTCATCTTTTGATTTGTGATAACCGGCAGGACTTTATCATGCTCAAAATAAACGTCTTTATATTTGTCGAGAATCGCCTTGCTGTGATTATTCAGTTCAATAATTAAACTGTCTGCGGTTTTCACGGTGGTCACCTCAATATGATTCCCTTTCACATCACATCGCTTCAGATTAAACACATCGGAATACCGCAAGCCTGTGAAGCACTGGAATAGAAATACGTCTCTTACTCTGTCGAGATACTTCTTTGCTTCGGGTATGTTATACTCTCGTAACTTCGTAAGTTCCGCCCATGTGAGAAATATCACTTTCTTCTGAGTTGTCTTTAGCTTCGGCTTGAATGTCTCAAATGCTATATTATTATTGTAGCCTTTCTTTTTGCACCACCGCAGAAACCATTTAAGAAAGCCTATTTGCTTGCCGATGGTGCTATTGCGTAGGTTCTTTGTGTCCCGGAGGAAGTTTACATACTCGGTCAGCTTACTTTCAGTCAACGCTTCAAGAGTCAGGTTTATGTCAAAATCCTCCAAATGCTTTTTAGTCGCCGCAAACTTTTCATATGTGGCATCCGTCCAGTTATTCTGCATACCACATTCTCTGACAAACTCCTTAAACATATCCCAAAAGGAAACTGTATGTTCTTCCGCTTCCGGCTCTATAGGCATATCCTTCTTTAGACGATTATTGAAGGAAGCCTTTAGTTGTTCGGGGGTAGGAATTGTGTCTATAACTTCAAAACCTTTGAATATATCCTGTATTTCAGCAGAGTATTTCTGCAAATCAGAGTTAATATCCGCTGCAGTCTGCTTCAATTTATTGGTGCATCCATTTTTAACCCGCTGTTTGTCTTCATCCCACTTCGTGGCATCTATGCGGTATCCTGTGGTAAATTCTATTCGATTGTGATTGTAGATGACACGCATACGGATAGGCACGTTCTCCACTACTGGTTTGCCGTCCTTCTTTCTCTTTTCAAGGGAGAAGACTATGTTTCGTTTTATATTCATTTGGGTGCAGCTAAAAAGTTACACCCAAAAGTACACCCAATTTTCGATATATACAAGGATATTCAATAATACTTAGATTAAAGTTTAGAACCATATAATTGCTGATTAACAGTTGTTTGAATATGTATAATATTCTATGAAGGTTCAGGAGAAAGAGCCTCTCTCTCCGCTGGGAGGCTAAGCCAAGAGCAGCCAAAAGTAAGACAAACCCTACAAGTTCAATGACTTGTAGGGTTTTTTGCTTCTATATTGTCTGGGTGTAAAAGACAGAAAACGGGTTTCTGTCGTGATGAAGAAATCCACATATAGAAACAAAAAAACAGGATGTAAAATTCAACACCCTATCTTGTTTTGTCGGTCTTAGTAACTGCTAGGAATATCCCGTTTCTTGTCAATTATTGAAATGATACAAGAATATAACAGTTTCTTCCAAAGCATTTTTCGGAGAACCTTTTATTTCTACTATTACCTTCAATTCTGCTTTTGCTATACCCCGCAGATTCATTAGCGATTCCAGTTTTACCCTAATGCGTACCTCACTGTCGACAATAACAGGTTGATTAAATTTCAACTTCTCGATACCATAGTTTATAAGCATTTTAATATTG
>NZ_QVMQ01000051.1 GCF_010501105.1 Dysgonomonas sp. 511
TTCCATAAACGTTACAAAGATAGAATTTTAAACATTTATAGAAGCTAAAGCCTTGTACTAAAGTACATAGTTTTAACTAGCGAACTTGAAAAATAAAAAATTTGAAATTCCTCGTATTGATTTGGTGCGTGATATTTTCGTCTTTTGTGCTTACTCCGGTCTTTCGTTCATAGATGTGAAGCAATTATCCTCGGAGCATATTACAAAGGATAGAGAGGGTAACTATTGGATTCGGAAGGCTCGTCAAAAGACGAAAAACATGTGTAATATTCCACTATTAGATGTGCCATTGTCTATCATCGAGAAATATAAGGATCATCCCCTCTGTAAAAAACAGAATGTATTACTGCCAGTTCCATGCAATCAGAAGATGAACGCTTATATCAAGGAAATTAGCGATTTATGCGGGATTAAGAAAAATCTTTCAACACATTGTGCAAGATACACTTATGCGACTTCCGTGTGCTTGGCGAATGGTGTTAGTATGGAAAATGTTGCTAAAATGTTAGGGCATTCAAATATCAGTATGACAAAACGATACGCGAAAGTGCTGGATCAGAGTATTCTAAGCGATATGCAGAAAGTAGGAAGTTTGTCGGCTGCCACTACATAAAAAGCTTGGCTTATAATTTAGGAAGGTGCTTTTCTGTTTAGATTAGAACTGGCAACTGAAACGGCTCGCCAAAGCTGCCGAGATTTACAAACGGCTGACCTTTCACATGAGCCGTTTCAGCTTCGCAACGACCGTCTACCTGACGCAAGGCGTTCCGATAGAAACACTTAGCCAAATGATGGGCATCTATCAATCAAGACTACCCAAATCTATGCGGAAGTTACCCGCACCAAAATCAATGAGGATATGACGAATTTGGCGGAAACCATTCAGGGGAAATATGAACTGCCTGAAAATAACAGCAAAATCCATAAAATAGGCAGAAGAAACAGACGGTTTCCTGAAAGGGAAATCAACAAAAGCATTGGTTTATAATTGCGTTCATTTCAGGCATTTATGTATATCTTTGCATTCAGAGTTTATAGATTATTATAATAAGAATGAATAATATATTTTCAACTAGGGAGTTAGCTTCAATTATTTGGCTAGTTGCTATTTTAGCGACTCTTTGGGTTTGGAGTAAAGGGAGATTTCATTTAAAAGAAATAGCCAAATCAGCGTTTGCACCTAAACTCACAATCACTTATCTCTCTCTTATTGCTTATGTATTTTTAATTGTGGTTCTGTTATGGCAGTGTAATTTTTGGAATCTTTCTCTCCTAAAGGATACTATTATATGGTTTATATTTTCTGCATTAGGTGTTTTCTTTAGTCTAAATAAAGTAAAAGATGCTAGCTATTTTGGGCAACTAATTAAGGACAGTATTTCTGTTACTGTTATTATTGAGTTCTTCGTTAATTTATATGCATTCAGTTTATTGGCGGAATTAATTATATTCCCTTGTTTGGTATTTATAGTTGCGTTAAGTGCTTATTCTGAAATCTCTGCCAAAACAAATAAAGAACATAAAAAAGTCAACTCTTGCTTAAATCAATTATTAGGAATTATTGGCTTAATCTATATGGGATTCGCACTATATAAAACGATAATGGAATTTAAAACCGTTCCTTGGATTGATGTCTCAAAACAATTTATACTTCCTGTTATCTTAACTGTTTCTTCCGTCCCTTATTTCTGGGGACTTGCACTATACATGAAATATGAAAGTATGTTTGTTGCTAGTAATAGATTTTTTAAAGATAGAAGTAAAATTGAAAGGCTGAAGATAAAAATATATGTTCTTTATTATGGGAATTTTAGTTTTAAGCGCGTTTATAGAATTTGGAAAAAGATAGGTTTTCTTGCGTATGAAGAGGGTACAAATTATCGAAAATATATCAAACAAGTTGCATCATCTCCAACCTATAAAAAAACTCCCATTATCAATAAAATGAGCATCCAATTATTCAATGATATTGATGCTTGCTGTAAATCTCTATCTAGTCTAGAAATAGGAGAATTAAGTGAATGGAATCAGCTACATGGTTTAGATGAGTTTTATTGTAGTAATAGTTATTACTGTATTCAACCTTATGGCTTATCTAACTTATTACTTTCATTGCAAGGCGAAGAGCTACATATCCATCAACTGGAATTATCACTATCTATCCATAGTATAGAAGAACGTGAAGAGGCTATTTTAAAATTCAGAGAATGTGTAGAGGTAATATTTAGGTTGCTCTTACTGGAAGTACCGCAGTATATTTCTAATTCTATTTTGAGAAATGAAAGTTGCAGTTATAGCAACAATAGCTTTTCACTTGAATTTACAGTTGAAATAATCGGGAAAGTCGAATCATTTGTGTTATTGGTAAAATCTAAAAAAAAGACTTAGAAGTCATTTCCCAAGTCTTTCTTAAAATATTAATTTATAACAGTTTATTATCAGCCATTTTATTTTGCAAGCATCTGTTCCAACCATTTCAAAATATCCGACTGTTTATACAGTATCTTCCCCTTTATTTGGATGAATGGTATTTTACCAGTATCCCGCCAATCCTGTAACGTTCGGGAAGAGATTTGAAGCATCCGGCAAACATCACGATTTGAGAGGAATTTTTCACCGTTCAGGTGCGGAGTGCGATTTTTAAGGGCTCGTCCGATAGTATCCAATAATTCATCCAATCCCGTGAAGAAAGAATTTATTTCCGTTGATCTCTTATCTAATATTTCCATTATTGTATCTTTTTAGTTCCGCATATAGTCGCCCAATGCGGAGATAGTTAATATATCCAGTTTTATGTCATAGCTGATAGCCGTCCGTTTTAGATTGTAGTTGATAAAGAAGCTGTCTTCATCTTCCTGTATTTCGTAAGTGGCAGGACTTGTCTGTTTGCTCGTTTCATTCATGTGGATAATGCTAAGTAAATAGCTTTCTCCGCTTCGATATATGATAACTGTCGGATTCAGGTTTATACTCTCCCAATTACCGACCAACCTATCTAAGTTGATATTTTCTGTTTTCATTTTTGCTCTTTGCTTTTTTGTGACTGACTGATTAAATTCTCAATATCCGATACCTTGTAATAACATTTACGTCCGATTTGTGAATAAGGCAGTAGGCCGTTATCCCTATATGACTGTAATGTTCTCGGCGATATTTGCAGGAGGCTACAAACATCATCGTTTCCTAACCATTTTTCTTTGTCCTGATTATCCCCGCATAGTTTTTTTACCTGTCGGACAAAATCTTCAAAACGCCCTTTCATCTGCTCGAACGTCTTGCTTTCGATTGCTACTATATCCATACTAAAATCTGTTTTTACTGATTGCTGAAATTATTCTCATTGCAATGATTTTCAGGCAAAGGAAAGCAGATTTCAGGCAGATTTTAAGAAATGGAGTGCAATGGCTGAAAGCGGCTGTGTCTGGCGTAGATACTCAATCCCCAACAATATTTTTTTTCTTTTTTTAATTGATATACATCTCACTCATGCAGGGAATAGATAAGACAACACTTTTTAGAAATTTACTCTTTTTGTGAAACAAAAAGGAAGAAATTTCTAAAAACCGCTTGCGGCTTGGTGTTGGCGTTCTATTACCGGAATGTACTTTTGTAAATCAAATAAATAAAGAATTATACTATCTTCTATATTGAAAATATGATAGAAGATTCTTCACTGATATTGCATAGTTAAAACCGTCTATTGAGTAGAAACCCAACTTCTTGGCAAATGAACTGCTTTTCTCATTGGTTGATTCAATTCCGACATACCTAAAACCATATTTTACGGCTATTTCTGCTAAAAACCTGACGAAATGAGAGCCATGCCCTATGCGTTCTTTTTGAAAGCCGATTCGGGCTATAATAAGGCAATCGGGCGGGAACAGGCTTTCTATTCTCCTGATACGCAAATAGAGGTCTATCCGGCTATTTCTTCGGGTGGTTACGATATTATCGGGAGTAAGATATACAAGTGAACGGCGGTATCTGAACCGTTTCATCAGGTAGCTATCTATTGCTTCCCGTATTTCTTCATATTCGCACATAGTATTCATTTATAGTTTTTTATCCTCTTCTTATTCCTTTATTTGGTTTCTTCTTTTTCTTTGGCGGTTTTAGTGGTTGTTCCTCATTGCCCGGTTCGGGGGTCAGGATACCGAAAACGGAACTTAATCCTAAATCTGGTGTGCTTACCGCCTGTTTCTTTTCTCTTTCACCGGAAACCGTATTTTGAGGTGTGGATTGTATCTGGGTGGTTTTTTGTTTAATTTGCTGTTCCTGCATTTCGAGTTGGTCGGAGATACTGCCGTTCTTCATCGTGTTATAGTATTCAAAAGATTCGGTAAGTTCCCGCTTGTAGCCAAATAACTTGTCAAATCCCTGCTCTGCCTGTTGGAACAGATTCTTTCTGTCAAAACCGCCCTTAACCGTTCCTTTCTGTGTGTTCTTGTGGTTAGTAAGCGGGGATAGCTTTTTCTTATTGGACTGGTCTTTCCGGCTCACAATCAAATGGCAGTGCATATTCTGTTCATTGTTTGACCTGTCCCGGCTGAAATGTATTTTACCATAGAATTTTATGTCTTCTGCTGATAGTCCTTTATTGAAGTTCCTGGCATATTCGGGAATAACCACTTCACGGATATACCGTTTCATGGCTTCGGCTTGTTCCTGTTCGGTATTGCCCATTGCCCGAAGTTCTTTTTCCGATGGGCTTACATGGATAGCGTAAAACTTGGCATCCGTCTTTAATAACTGACCGATATTACTATCTATATCTTTTATAACCTGTGATTTGTAGATATTATCGTCTGTCAGATTGAAAAAGCCCTCTGTATAGATTCCTTGCTCCATGCGTTCCATGTCCTCATGTTCACAATAGTTGCATAGCTTTCGGCTACTGCCTGCATTGTTATATGTGCCTTTGGACGGTGGCGGGAAATCTATATTCATGGGTTATTCGTTTATCAGGTCGTCTATTTCGGCTCTTAGGTTCTCTTTCCGCTTGCCGTCCATTACTCCGCATGTTGCCAGTTCCGAATAAAGGGAAATCAGTTTCAGGAGTTTATTATTATTCCGCTCCTGCTTTTTTGATGATGCGTTTATGGATTGGGCAAGCTCGTTTATCTGTTTAGCTTGGTTGTTAATCACTCCGGCATGTTGGTTGAAAGTTTCGCTTATCTTTTTCAGAACATTATCCTGTAATTCCCGGCTTTGCTCTATTTCAGAAGTTATTAATCCTTTCTGTTCTTTCAAGGCAGTATCAAAGCGGGTAGCGATTGAATGGCTTGTTCTTATCATCGGGTTTAGCTTATCTTCCTCATAGCTGCGAATGAAACGGATAATATCATCCTGCCGTTTGTTGATTTTGGCAAGTTCCGTCTTTACCGATTCAGGCGCATCCGCAGGGTTGATATGTGCTTTATCCAGATATAGGAAAGCCAGTTTTGTAATTTCTCCTTTTTTCAGCGAATAGCGTTTACAAAGTTTTTCTATCAACTTGTCCGTTTCCGCTTCTATCGCTATTGTCGTAAATATGATATTTCTATTCTGTTTAGCCATAGTTATAACTATTTTATAGCTATTCATATATATAACTTGCTTAAATAGAATTGTATATCAATTCGAATTATAGCAAGTGTTATAACTGTGCTTTATCCTAAAGCACTAAAGCCGAAGGCTTTGCCCCGCAGGGCAAGAGGAAGAACAGGACGAAGTCCAGTTCCCTCTTGCTCAATTTCGCAAAACAAACAGAGCTAGTAGGCGATGTTGTTTTTGTGAAATGCGGAGCTGCTTTTAAAGGCGTAAACTAAAACAAGCCTTCATCCGCTTGCGCTATTCTGCTTAGAACATAAAAAGCAGAATCATTCATCATTTTCGTCTTTCTTGTCCTCGTCTTCGGGCTTCGGATGCTTTTTCTCAAAGTCCTGATAGGTTTGAAAATCCATATGGGAACGAACAAACTCCCGGACATCAGAAGTGCGGTAATAGGTCTTATGAGCTATCATAAAGAAAGGTAGTTTTTTACTGGAGCGATACCGTTGGAGAGTTCTGTAACTTACTTTCAAGAGAAAGGCTAAATCCTGATTATCAAGCAGGGTTTCGTCTTCGCTAAATACTTCTTTGGTGTTGATGAGTGATTTTAAGTCTTGACCGATTTCACTCAATTTCTTGGATAACTTCTGCATCCATTTTTCAAAATCTTCATTGTTTATATACATGATTTGCCTCGTTTTTCAAATTAATACTACTTTGTCTTCAATGCATTGACGAGGCAAAGGACGGAAGAACGAAGCAAAAAAAATACAGGAATCTGGTATAGACCCCTGCATCTTGAAAATAAATAGCTAAATATCAACTGATTACAAAGTCATCTTTTCTCATTTTCTTTTTTGCCCCTTTGGGATTTACGCCTGTTATATTCTTTTGTCAGGGCGGTTTTCATGGCATCAAGTGTTTTAGTCAGGTTGCAAGGTTTACGCCTGAACAATTCTCTCTGACAATCATAAATATCATTGAAGCTAAAGCCGAAAGCTTGTTCAAATGTATCGCTAAAAGCTATAGTAGAAGGATTTTTTCCGGTTTCGTCTTCGATACCCTCTAATAACCTTAAGGAGGTGAGAATTTCCGCCATACCCATGATTCCTAAATTTTTAGACTTGGATATGAGGGATAACATGGCTTTGAAAGTTGGCGATTCAGGTTGCCGGAACTGTTCGGGATAGCGAATTTGAAGTTTCAGCAAATCAATTACAGACTCAAGAAATAATATCGCTTTCTTAAGATAGGCGAATTTTAGGGCATTTTTCCCCCTGCTCGTACCGATTAAGGGTTTCTATAAATACTAAATCAATACGAGTATTATTCAGCATCCGAAAGTTCTCCCAATAGTCCAGTTCGGATTGGCTAACAGTTTCTACCCTTTTCATAAAGCATCCATAGGCACTTTGCATTTCTTCGTTTGTGACTTGTGTAGGTTCAGATAACAACCTGATTAACCTCTCTCTTAATAATTCATTCATAAGCATAAAAATTAAATGTGATATTAATATTCAGACCGGAGTCTTGTATTATGCTGAATGACTTTCTATACTACTATTTCATCCACACAATAGGATGTTTTAGAGCTAATTTAATAGCTTCCATTTCTGCACTATGCCACATTTCATGCTTGAAACACCATGATAACGCATCATATTTTGTATTGGCTACCGGATGCTTAAATGGAATAGGTTCTAATTCATGGGATAAAATATCATCATCTAATCTGGAAAGATTCTCAATACATATTTCATTTACTGCATTAAACTGTTCTATTAGTTCAGACGGCAGAATTATGTCTTTGTCAACTGACCTATGTAGTACCCCCATACCATTGAAAATTCTAACATAATCGGCTATCGGTATCAAATCAGACACTTTACTATTTCTTCCTGTGATGCACGTAATGGCATGAAAGTTTTGACTTATCAGTAAATGACCTATCTGCCATATAAAATTAGAATCAGTGTTTTCTGGAATTTCATACCACAACTCTTTGGGAAGTTCAGAAATTAAGCGATTTACAAAGGTTCTTGACTCCACTATTTGCTCTCTTAAAAAATCAATTTGTTTCATTATTATCTTATTTAATTACTTACTAATAAGTAAGTGTATTAGGTAAAAAAATTAGATATTCAACAATCCTTCTTGAATAGATTTATAGACATCGTTTTTCAAGACCTTATTCATTTGCAAAGAAGAAAGTAATGCAGAATGAATCATGAAGGCTTTTGTTCTTGATGTTTCAGTAAAAGAGAAAACGTTAGTCTCTCTTCCTTTTTCTAACAAATCAGTTAGCCATTCCAAAATCGTATTAACTAATTTCTCCAACTCTTTCTGCATATTATCAGGTAAAGTATCATATGACGGGGCTAATGCACCAACAACACATACCCAACTCTTACTAATAAAGCTATCGTGCATATGGATATAATTAGCAAACTGTTTTTTATAATCCTCTTTTTTCCACTTCGCTATCAGTTCATTAAAGGCAAGTAGGTTTTCCTTGATTACTTCTACTCCCAAATTGGATTTTGAAGGGAAATAGTAGTGTATAGCAGCATTCTTTATATCTAACTTCTTAGATATATCAGCGTAACTAAAAGAGTTGTATCCTATAGACCTAATTAGTTCGCCTGCCAATCGTATTATTTCGCTTCGAGTATCGTTCATGATGCAAATATAAACAATTTTACTTAGTAGTAAGTATATTTAGAAAATAAATTGTATTTTTGTCGTGAAGAGCTATTTGGAACAATGGAAAAGCAAAGCAGAACGAAGAACTTCACTTGTTCCTATATTATTGTTCCAAATGCGACGTTTTCCAGTTGTTTTCATACCAAAAACAGGTAACGAATTGGACACGGAAATTCCGCAAAAATCTTCGTTTGATTCCGTTTTATCAGTTTTCAAATTGAGGAAAAATAGTGAGATTGAATCTGTTTTTTTAACGAGTTACTTCAATCTTCAAAGGTTTGCTTTGTTATTGCATATTTTTTATAGAACTTTACAGGATTATCGGGATACGGGTTTGTTGCGTTATGTACAGCTTCCGGGTAAGATTATTTACAGGGGGATGTGGAAAATATGCTTGAAAACTCTTATAATAAATAATTCGCTATATTTGCCAATAAAATTTCATATATGAATGATTTAAGATTCTGTGTATTTATAGATTTATTAGGATTTAAAAATAAAATAGAAGAAGACTTTACACAAGCTACGCACTTCTATCAACGATGTATGAAAATATGTAGAGGTGTGGATAATTCTTTAGTTGAAATCATTGCTGTCCCATTAAAATCACAAAAAGCTCTTTGAATTATTTGATAATTAGTTAGTTTCGGGGTTTTCTCACGCGCGACGATTTCAATTTATAG
>NZ_QVMQ01000052.1 GCF_010501105.1 Dysgonomonas sp. 511
AACACTCAAAGATAACTATTTTACACTAAATAACAATGAAAAAAAAGAGTATCTTGTTAAATATCAATGAGTTGTATTTATTCAGTGAACCCTAATTATAAAAGGATGCTTGTTTTATTTGGATGATATGCGTCATCGTCGGGTCGGTCGTTTCGTTGCAGGGGCTTCTCAAGGTTCCGGAAGTGAAAACAGGCAAGCCTCGGGGCGAAAATACTACCCTTTAGGGTGGAGATTTTCGTATCCGACCGTTAGGCTCGGGCTTGAATGTTTACACTTGTGGAACAATCTTTCCTCTGTAACGAAATGATCGATCCGACTTTTGAATATACCGCAAATTATATGATTAAATATATCGAGAAGAAAAGCAAATAATCATTATGGAGAATCAGAGTGTTTTTTCTCCATACTCTTTAATCCTTACTTCGCAAATCTTTTTAGTGATATCCCTCAATAATTCCACTTTAGGGATAAGTGCATCAATATCCTCCTTTGTAACTACAAAATGCGGATTATATCTTGCATCTACATAAGCAGCTTTCAGTAGTGTAAAAAGCCGTTTCTCTTCCGGCGTATCCTGTGGAAAAACCGTTTTAAGTTCATCCGAATACTTTTTGACCGAGCCGGATAGTTTAGAAAGATTATGCTGTTTATTATTCCGTAAAGTAAAGCTCAATCGAATAGCATAATAATAGTTTTCGCAGGCTTGATGAAGTTGAAAAGATGCATTCTTATAAAATTCGCTAATATCTTTAGTATAAGAAAACTTAGCCATTTCAAGAAATACATTTGCTGTCTTAAACTTTTCATCAAAATACTCTTGAGCCTGTTCCTTTATCTCTTCAAAATTAAGCTTTCTTCTTCGTGCTAATTTGAATTTACCACTATTGTAAAGGATAATACCCTCTTCCTTTATCTGGGTATAAAAATACCTACCTTCCTCTATGTATTTATTGAAGGTCTTTATATCGTCGTTAATGAATTGAACGGGAGTATCACGGTCAAAATCTTTACCAACAAAGAAAATATCTTCTACATTGTCAAGTACCGTTTCCGCTTTCTTAGAGTTGATACCGCTTGTAACAACCAGTATATCATAGTCCGATATCTTAACGGTAGGGATACCCCCGTCTTCGACCCTTATTCCTCGCTTCACATAATTATCCCTTGCATAACTACCGTACAGAATAATATACTCCGTTTGAGGTAGGCGTTTTAATACCTCATTAATCAAGAAGTTGAGGTCTTCCTGTTTATCTTTCGGTAGATATGCTATTGAATTTTTCATTGCCTTGATATGTAGAATATTAAAAACACAAAACTACGAAAAAATCCCCGATTTGTTTTAACGTTTTTACACGAAGTTGTATCTTTACCCTGCGTTCCTGTTTTTATTTTTTCTGTGCCTATCTATACAAAACAAATAAGCCGATATAACTACAGGTAATGAGTGAGTTATTCTAATTATTCATCTAATCTGATTGTGAATCAGATTAAAAAGGAACGTTTCTTATGGACAATAATACTGTTGGCATAAATGGCTATGCTAACCTGCTTCAACAAATCAACAGCCTTTTAAACATCACATTACCTGAAATAAAGAATAAATATAGAGATTATCCTCATTGCCTGATAGATTATTTTGAAAAGGATGTTACGGAAAAATCAATCGAAATACGCTTCGATAAGGAAGAGTACACAATAACTTGTGTATTCAATAAAGAAGGAAAATGTAATATTGTATATTTATTCCCGGATGAAAACGAAACCATTGAGAAGTGTATAACTTACTTCAAGGAAACTTACGATTACAATTTTATCAAAAACAGATGGAAAGCCTCAGATTTTTATATTAAGATAAAAGAACTGACCCCATCATCCAATGATATTTGTTGTATGTTTTTCTCTTGAAATGGTACTTTATAAGGGTTGAAAGCTCAGCTTTATAAAATAGAAACACCCTATTTGCAATTGGAATGCTAAATAGGGTGTTTCCTTTGTACACAGAACTTAGTTAATTATCCGGGAGATATTAATCGGTAAAACTATTAGATTGGGTGGCTTACTGATTACTTTACGAATTATCCACTTTCGAAACATGGCTGCTTGGTAGGTGTTGATTCTGAAAGATAGAGCTACAATCATTTCCAAATCAGAAGTTTCGGGAATAATTATATTCCCATATAACCTAACTTCGCAATCTAAGCATACTTTTATTACATCCGCCCGTATAATTGCCTTTACATTGGTATTTATCGTGGATTCATATACGCCGAATAATTTCGCTAATTGCCAACTCCGTAGCCGGATATTTTTTCTTTCACCGGATTCAATAAGCTCTATTAAACCGGAGACTGTTATTTCTTCTTTCATAGCATGGATTTATTTCTTTTTCCCACTTTCCCGATATTTCTAAAGTCAGATTCAGGTCTGTTTATCTCTACCTGATATTTATCTCCGATTCTATCCGTTAGTGCAGCCATATCACGACTAATCTTTTCATTGGTGATTTTGGCGTATATTTGGGTAGTATGAATATTGCTGTGTCCCAACATCTGGGAAACAGTTTCAATGGGTACTCCCTGTGACAGGCAAACAGTGGTAGCCATTGTGTGGCGGGCCATATGTGACGAGATCCACTTCGTGATTCCGGCTTGCTTACCAATACGCCTTAACGTGCGGTTCATATTTTCTACATTGCTCGGAACCGGAAAAATAAACTTATTTTTTGCTACCAGACGATACTGTTCAATAAGCTGTTTTGCCACAGGTAATAATTTAACATAAAATGTCGTTCCTGTTTTCTTCCGTTTGGCAATAAGCCACATTTCGCCATCAAATGACTTTTGTATATCATCAAAGGTAAGTTTCTTTACATCGGCATAAGCAAGACCGGTAAAAGCCTGAAAAACGAAAATATCCCGTATCTGTCGTTGTTTGTATCGCCTTAACTCTACCGCCATGAACCGCTGTAATTCATCTTCGGTCAAATAACCTCTATCCCGGGTTTGTGCTTTGAAACGGAATCCGGCAAATGGGTTAACTCGAACGAAACCACGACGCTGGGCAATAAGCATGATTTGTTTAAGTTTGGTTATAGCTGTCAACAATGTGCTTCCTGCCAATTTACGTTCCTCAAGCAAGTAGGAATAGTAATCCTGAATAAATTGGGGTTCTATTTCTCTGAGGGGTATATCGGACAGGTTGTATTTGTCACGAAGAAAACTTTCAACACGCTTGCGATTGATAAGAAGTTGTTCATAGGAGCCGTCTGTCCGGTCTTTCCCTACACGTTTGCTGAATTGCTCATAAAACTCATCAGCAACGGATAATAAGGTACGATATTCTTCCCCGAAACCCAGATAACCGTTTTTTACTTTTTCGGCTGTCACAAAATTATCCTTATCGCAGATACTTTGATATTGTTTGCCGATTTGTGTACGGATATTATCCAGCTTCTGGTTAATCTTCTGCGCTTCTACACTTTTGCCGAAGGCTTTGTTTGCTTTGGTATCCCAAAGGTCAGGCTTTATGTTTAGCTTACAGCTAAACTGGGCAATGGAACTGTTGACGGTTATTCTGCCCATAATGGGAGCTTTACCGTCCGGTTTCAAACTGTTCTTTTTCAGGTAAAAGAGAACCTTAAATGTACTTCGCATAACTCATCGTTTTTAATGTTACAAAATTAGTTTACTTAGAGTTATCCGGCACTATGCAAAATTACGCAAAACACTGAATAATAGCATTATACAAAGAATTTCAAAAAGGTGTTCAGGTAACGATTTAGTAACAAAACTATGCTTTTGGGTTATTTCTTTCTGAATCAGCGGTTTGGATTGGTTGCTATTCAGAATAGGTAACGGATAAGTAACGAGATAACCTCATCAATTTGCTCTACTTTGAGCAGGCTGATTAGCTTGGCACAAAGTTAAATAAATTTTCTCTATTGACAAATTCCTTTCTGTATAGATGATGATGCATATAGCCTCCATAAGTTACTTTTTACTACTTTGATATACATCATATTGAGCTGATATAATCTCTGCAATTTCATCCCGAAACCATTTAGGAGATAAGACTTCAACCTCTGATCCATGAGAGAGCAACTCCTGTCGAAAATCAAAGCTTGGTTTTATATGGTAGCTGAATATGGTATAGTTGGATGTACTTTCAACTTCTTTTTGTGAGTGATGTAATGGCAAAGCCTTGATATAGCTATCTTGAATTTTATATACCTTAATCAGAACGTTTTCTGTTTTGTGTCCGTCTCCGGCTACAATTCCAAAGCAGTCCATAAAAAATGCTTCTCCATCAAAATTCTTGGGTAACTGAAATTTATCCTCATTGATGTGGATATGTTTGATTCTATCTAAAGCATAAATGAGGATACTTTCTTTATATGGACTGTACCCTATAACATACCAGCGTTGTTTAAATACTTTTATACAATAAGGATGAATCTCAAAAGTATTAGGTGTATCTCGCCAAAAACTCTGATAAGTCACTTCTATGGATAGGCTATCCCTCATTGCTTCAATAATAGATGTCAAATGCATTTGCCCAGATGGTATTTTTTCAAATAAAATGCGTTGTTTGAGTTTGTGACTCTCATTTATCAGGTTATTTACTGCGAATGTATTTAATAGCCAGCTTCGAACGCCTCCACGCTTCATATCATCGGTATTCTCTATGTAATATTTGTATCCATTTCGCTTATCGCACTCAATGTTAATATCAAACATCTGCTCAATAGCCTGTCGATGGTTATGGAACGTGCGCAAAGGAAGATCTTCTCCATCAAGATTTAATAATGATCTTTGCCAATATTCATTAATTTCTTCAAATGTTATCTTCCCTCTTCGATAAATGATGTCAACCAACCAAACATATCGGTTGAATAAATTGGATGTGGTATCCTTAGAACTTTTTTTCTTTTCCATATCAATTAAATCCTATTCTTTTTCGTTCTTCATTCTTATACAAAAACTCGCTTTGACAGTAGCTATGTACCGTCTCCAATGTCGGTGTTACTCCGCTTAAGATGGAGTCCACACTATATTTGCGAACGATATTTTCTATTTGTCCACCGCTGAAATTATAATTATTTGCTAATTCTAATCTCTCTTGCTCAGATAATGTTGGCAACATGGTTTGCCAAATTTTTTCTTTAGCTTCAATACAAGGCTTCTCAAACTCAATCTTGTACAAGAATCTTCGTTCAAAAGCTTTATCCAAATTCTGAGTCAAATTAGTTGTCGCTATCATTATGCCCTCTAAATTTTCCATCTCCTGTAATAGGATATTCTGTATTGCATTTTCTGTTTGATCAATCGAGCCTTGTCCGGCATCTTTTCGCTTACCAATAACTGCATCGGCTTCGTTAAATAACAGAATGGGGGCAACCTCACACGTTTTCAGAAAGCTTTTATACTTATCGAATATTCCTTTTATACGCTTCTCGCTTTCACCATACCACATACTTTTCGTTTCTGAAATATCCACCATCATAATATCGCGACCTGTAGAACGAGCTATTTGATAGACAGTCTCGGTCTTTCCAGTTCCGGGTGCTCCATAAAACAAGCAGGCAAAACCTTTTCGCATTCCTCCTTTTTCCAGTTTCTCTTGAATAGACAGAAAATTATCCTTGCGAAGAAGTGATGTAAGTTGTGTTATCTGCGATTGTTCCCGTTTATTATAGAATAGTTCTTTCGAAGGGATACTGCCATACAGCATAAGCTCTTTTTTATTATTACTCTGAGTGGTCTTAATATCTAATTCAACAAAAAGTTTTTCTTTTGCCTCGTTGGTTAACTTAAAATACTCCTTATTACCCATCCCATTATCATTTGCATTTTCTATTAATTTAATTTCTAATAGCTTATGGTCGCCCGATTTTAAGAGTTCCTTTAAATGACGAAATTCCATTTTTTCAAAGAAATCTTCTAAATTATGAAACCCTATACAATCGTCCGATTCATTAATGAAATAATGGCAAAATAAGACAAGAAGCAAGAAGCTTCGACGGGTAGAGCAAAAAGATGCGATATAAATTTTTATTTGTTGACAAAAAGCTAAAGATGGGTTGTCTTCAATCAAGGAATCCAATTCGTCAAGTAGAGCCTCATATGTTATTTCTTTATCCCTCTTCTCTTCAATTAAAATTTCAATATGACCAAATAATTCTATAGCAGAGAGATTTTTAGTATTTTTTAGTTCATAAATACTGTTTTGTTTGATTGCTTTAATAACATCAAAAGGAACTCTGTACGAAGGTTTATCATTCCTCCTGCTACAACGAATCAATCGTCTATTTTCAAGTTCATCAATATCTTTCATTAGACTAATTATTTTGATATTTCGACATTTAACAAATTGTGATAGATCACGGATTTCAATACTGTTATCATCACTTTTCTCAATAAATACAGCGAACAATACAGCCTGATTCATTGTTAATTTCATCTTCTTTGCAACAAAGTCAATGCTTTTCTTTGCCTTTTGAAAAAAATCGTCTTTCAGTTCAGATCCCTCCACCAATTCTAAAATATTTTCTATGTGTTGCAATAGTGTTTTGTTACGACTCTTCTTTACAAGAGTATTATCCAGCTCTTTTTCTTTATTTTTCAACTCTCTCATAATTTTTGTATTTAATCTTATGCAAAGATAGGTATCACGTATGCCATATATTAGCACAGCTCGAAAGAGTTTCTAAAAAAACTGCCCATGTGAGTGAGCAGTTCTTTACAGGAGATTAAAGAGCTGGTGCGTGCTTCCCTTTGTTTGAACCATCTGGGTGTCGATGACACCAAGCACCCGTTAGCGAGGTTAATGAGGAATAAGAAGTTCCACAGTATTTACAGGTGTATTTGCTCTTTTCACTGCCTTCGTACAACTTGTGTTTCCCTTTGTTTGATCCGTTGGGATGTCGATGACACCATGCTCCGGTCAAAGATGTTACACTTGAATACTTTGTTCCACAATACTCACAATAAAAATTTGCCATAACATTTCGATTTTAATGGTTTACATATTTTCGCAAAATTACTTCTTGATTATGCCAAAAGAGAGCATTAGTCTGCCCCGATAATTAACGAATTATGTTTTCTTCCCATTCTTTATCTGAAGCAAAACTTGTTAGGTCTATGCTATTACCTGTAAAGCCATGCTCTCTTGCAAAATCCTCATCTATCCATGCTGTTATTTCAAGACCGGCTTCATCACAAATTTTATAATACTCATCCTCGGATATTTCTTTGTCTAAATATCTCGCTCTTATTTCCATCCATTTTTCAGTATGTGTCATTTGCCGCTATTTATATATCAAATACGATAGGGTTGTTTAATAGTCGATAATTTTCATCTACTAATGCTGCATTGGCGAAGGTTGTATATTTAGACTCTTCAATACCATAAGCATCGTGGATATGCCCGAAAAGATGATAACGAGGACGAACCTCTAATATCTTTTGAAGTAAATCAGGACAACCATAAGAAATATTATTGGCATTATCCAAAATACCATGTGGTGGACGATGCGAAATCAAAACATCAGTATCCGCCGGAATTTGTGCAATCATATTGAGATATTGACCACTCACATCATCAGAAAAGAAAAACGGAGTACCCCAAAATTTCAGACCTTCAATCTTAACGCCACTATTGTAGATGTAAAAACAGTTTTCAGGCAAAAATCGCTGTATTTTTTCTTTCCCTTTTCCCTCTAAACAATAGTCGTGATTACCGGCAATGAAAATTTTGTATTGATAATCTAACACTCCAATCCATTCAACAAAATCCATAACTTCCTTACCAGTGCCAGCATACGAAACGTCACCGGAATGGACAATAATATCGGCAGCTGGTAAATTATTTAGCTGCCGGTGGAGACTGTGAGTATCGGAGATGTGGAGTATAGTCATAGTGTCTTAATTACTTCATAATTTCTCATGCAATATTATTATCATTCTTCATGAAGATAATGTTGCATTTCCGAATCATCATTTAAATCTATTTCTTGAGCAAACATCATACCAATAGAAGAGGCTAATAACAGATAAGGGAGAAACCAAACCTCGAAGTCCATAGTTCGATAATCGTTTCTCTCAATATGGTTTAAAGTCTTTATACTAATAATAGCCATTTTTCCAACTTGATTTGTTAATTTAAGTTGAATAAAATATGGCAAATCCGGCTCGTGATACTCAAATGCTTCTTTTACGTTAAAAGTGGTGTCTATTTCTTGCCCAACAATCACTTTGTATGTAACTTCAACCATTTTATCAATGATATCACTAGTGTCCCATTAAAATTCGTTATTAAAAATCAAATAAACTTGGCTCATTAGAGTCGCCTGGTTCTTTGTCATATTGAAAATTAGTTTTGTTAAA
>NZ_QVMQ01000053.1 GCF_010501105.1 Dysgonomonas sp. 511
TCCATAAACGTTACAAAGATAGAATTTTAAACATTTATAGAAGCTAAAGCCTTGTACTAAAGTACATAGTTTTAACTAGCGAACTTGAAAAATAAAGAAAAAATAAGTATCAAGGCTGATTTCTTAAAGTTTAAAGAAGATTTAGCAGGACAATATGAAGTCTATTTCGATGAAATCAGAAAAAAATATCAACAGGAACTTGATGCAGCACAAGATTTGTTGGAAGAAAAAGGACGGAATATTCAGGATTTACGGGTAAAAGAAGCTGAAACGAAACACAAACCGTTTCTTCTGTCGGAAATTAATACTTGCAAACAGGAGGCGGACAAGTGGAAAGAAAAAATCCGTTTGGCAGAAAACATCCGAACGAAAGCGGAAGGAGAAATCGGAACACTTCAGAAACAATGGGAGTTGGAAACAAAAAGTTGTCATTTGGAGTATGATGCCTCAAAAGAAAAAGTAGAAGAAAAGCTGGAAAAACTGAACCGAAAAATTTCTGCTATCGACAAAAAATTGGAAGATTGCAAAGACTCGTTTTATGAGTGGCTCAACAAAGAATACCCTGAATGGGAAAATACCATTGGTAAAGTGATTGACGAGGATATTCTCTTTCATGGTGGGCTAAGTCCCCAAAAAGTGCAAGGTGCTGATTTGGAATTTTACGGGATTCGTCTGGATTTATCCGAAATCGAACGGGAGGTAAAAACCGTATCGGATTATGAAGTCGAAAAGGATAATCTGAAACAAGAGATTGCAGCAAACAAAACGCTACAAAACGAATTAAACAAAACGCAGTTAATCAATTTAGAGAAAATCAAGCAGAAATACAATCCTAAGATCAGAACGCTGAAAGAGACGATAAATACGAACAAAATATTAGTCGAACAGGGAAAACTGAAACAGGAAGAGTCAGAAATAAAGCTTGTCGATTGGCAGCGAAAAGCCGAGGAAGAAAAGGCAACTGCTTTGCAACAATTGACTCTTGCTATCAATCAGTTAATAGAAGAAAAACGTAAATCAGAAGAGAATTTGCGTAAAATAAAAGAAGATATAGAAAAGAAGTTAGATAAAAAGCACAAAGAAAAAACGAAGAAAATTCAGGAAGAAGAAGACGCTGTCCGACAAAAAACAAAATGCATAGAAGAAGCCATTCGCCAAAATGAATCGGTATTCCAAACCAAATTCACAGAAGCGAAGGCAAAGCAACAAAGCGAGTTATTAGGAAAAGGCGTTGATACCAAGCGATTGGCTACTATTGACATGTCCTTGGCTCAAATTGGCGAAGAATTGAAATACATCGAAGAAAATCGTGATACGGTATCCGATTATCAAAAAGATAAACGTGAACTTTTCGACAAAACGGATGATTTCAATACAAAGAAGCAATTATTGGAGAGTCAGCTACAAACGGAAGCCGACAAATACAAACTGCAAAAAGAAAAAATCAAACATGAAATAACAGAAATAGACGACCTTATCGCTCTTCTTGGAAAAAATATTGAAAAACTGCAAACTGACCTTCAGAATGTTGAAAATTTCAAATTGACCGATTGCTGGACATTCGTAGAAGGACAAACAAAACAGGAAAAGACCGACAAAAATTGTTCGGAATTAATTAATTTCATGTATGTTAACAACAATACGACCATTAAACGATATGAAGACCTAAAAGAGTCTATCAACCGTTTTCTTGGCAATTTCAAAGAAGACAATATATTCAACTTTAAAACTCATTTGATTGAGAGTGAAGAATTTGTCCGATTTGCAGAAGAGTTGCAAGAATTTATTGAAGAAGATAAAATTGAGACATTCAAGCAGCGTGTCAATCAACTTTATACCGATATTATACGGCAAATTGGAAAAGAAACGACGGAACTCATTTCTCGTTCGGGTGATATTCAGCGGATTATTAAAAATATCAATGATGACTTTGTCGAACGAATTTTTACAGGCGTTATCAAAAGTATTGAACTGCGAGTTGTTGATAGTGGAAACAAAGTGGTGCAATGGATGATGCAGATAAAGAAATTCAATGATGAACATTCGTTTGAAATCGGCGAAGACAATCTCTTCAGCTCAAGTAACCGAGAAAGTCTGAACCGAAAATCAGTAGAACTGCTGAAATTGCTTGTGCGAGAAATCGGCATCTACAAAGAAGATAAAATAACCCTGTCCGATTCGTTCGAACTGCAATTCAAAATTGTGGAAAACGACAACGATAGCGGTTGGGTGGAAAAACTATCAAATGTTGGTTCCGACGGAACGGATGTGTTGGTAAAAGCTATGATAAACATTATGCTGTTGAATGTATTCAAAGAGCATGCTTCGAAGCGATTCAACGACTTCAAATTACATTGCATGATGGACGAAATTGGAAAATTACATCCGACCAACATCAAGGGGATATTGGATTTTGCCAATAGCCGGAATATCTTACTGATAAACAGTTCACCAACATCATACAATGCCACCGATTACAAATACACATACAAATTAGGCAAAGACACGCGAAGCGTGACGACTGTGCATCGTTTAATCAAAAAAATAAGCTGAGATGCTGAGATTAGGTCTTGCCAAAAAACTTCTGCGTTTACTTGAGGGCGAAAAAATGCCTTCAAGTCAGATGAAATATCCTGAAGTAAAAGAACTACTTGCGGAAAACATTCTGACCGAAATTCGGCAAGGACGAATGAAAAGCGTTTATCAATTGCGTAATCCTCAAAGTTTTTATACATACTTATCTAATCGCTTTGGGATACATGATTTATATGTATATGTTGATGCATTGAAAAAAGAAGAAATAACAAAATCTGAACTTGTCCTTGCTTCATCCGATTCAAAAGCCCGTACAGTAAGAAGCTTCAAAGGCTTTCTGATAAATAGTTATGAGCCAATTTCAGCCACATTGAACAATGAACAGATTGTTATTCACCCTGCATCCGGAACATTTCAGTTTATCTACGACTTTGAGACTTTTACGATTGATAAAGGCGTAACGGTTGTCGGAGTTGAGAATGCCGAAAACTTTAGACAGATAGAAAAACAGCATTATTTGTTTGAACATATAAAACCACTTTTCGTGAGCCGTTATCCGCAGAATCAATACAAAGATTTAATTCGCTGGTTACAAATTATTGACAATCCATATCTGCACTTCGGAGATTTTGATTTGGCAGGAGTCCGGATTTTCCTTTTTGAATATTTCCAGCATTTAGGGGATAAGGCGCATTTCTTTATCCCGCCAAATATAGAATCTTTGATTGAAAAATACGGTAATTCAAAAAGATATAATAATCAAATTACTCATTTTGACACCAAAGAAATTACTAACGAAAAACTACTTGAGTTAGTCAGGATAATACATTCATATAAAAAAGGGTTAGATCAAGAAGCCTTAATAAGGTAGATGTCGGTTAATAATTTGTGAGAAAGCTCCTACTTATTTGACTCACAATTTTCAGCTAACCTGACCACGTTCTCTGAAGACCAATAAGCCTCCTCAATTACCCTATTTCTATTCTCCACTGGCAAATTCATAAAATCAATAATATGATCTTCTTGGGGGAAATAGGACTGACAATAAACTGGCGTAACCCCTTCCGGCACAATTCCGATATAATCAGTTCCGGACACCATTGCCAGAATCTCTTTAGCATCCCATAGTTTAAACGGAATATTGTTTTTATACAGAGCTATGGCAAACCGAACGGTTTCAGCAACTCGGCTACTGCTTTTCCCAGCAAGAGATAACTGCCAACCATTTCCCCTCTTATTTACATACAATGAAATATGCGTAGAATTTCCACCTCGGCAAACTTCCCATGGATGGCCGAATTGCCATTCGCGTTTATCGAACCATTCTTTGAAAGCTTTTGGGGAGTTAATATCAAGTTCAGTAAGCACAAAATCTCTTCCATCAGCAAATTTACGATATAAATCAGGCAAGGATAGATTTGCATCGTACGAATAACCATTCGCGTCATATCCCAGCTTGCAACAATTAAAAAAGAAGCCGGAGGTCATTTTATCAGATGTAATAAGCATGTCATCACCTTCTGATAACTCTACTATTGCTTTTAGCGTATCAATATCATCTTTAGTTAGTCCTTTCAACATCCACTCTTTTTCTTCTGGGTCAATATCCCAATATTGTTGGCGGAGGATGCGCCCTGTACGTTTTGTATATGGGAGATGCTGATTGGTATATTCATTATATCCGGCTGTATCTTTTTTGAGCCAGTCAAGACACTTATCAACAGTTTGTTCGAGCCATGAAATAAGCTGGGTGTTGAGTGATTCAGTAGAGTAAGGTTCTTCCTTTTTTATATGCAGAGTGAGCCTATTGTCAACAAAGAAGAAATACTCCCCGTTATAGTGAGTAACAGAAAAGAGATACCATTTAATTAGATCAGGATACTCTTCTTTCCATATCTTTTCGAAGTCATCTCTGTTTTCCACTATCTCATTTTCCAAATAATCATCGTAATCGCCAAAATCCTCGATAGAGCCATGATCAGTGGTAAGCCAAAGCTCTCTGCGTTCGTCATTTCCACAAATAGCAACACATTGCATCTTCTCTAATATACATAACAAAACTTCCTTATCCGTCTGACTCAATAAATCAGGGCAAGATTGAGCCTTAGTAATAAGTCCATCAAGTATTGGTGCGGAGATAGTATTCATGATAATAATTCTTATTCTGCAAAGTTACATTTTTCTAATTTGAAAGACTTTGGTGAAGAGGTTTGTTTATCACAAGAATTTTATTTTATTTCCAAAACGCACTATACTTGCAGCATAATAGAAACAAAATAGAAAAAGACTTTTCTGGAATTTAAGGGTCAAAGATAACCTGATGTTCGGATACGAGTTGAAACCAATGGCAGACAGTCGTACCATACAGTTTGCTACACCCGAAAAAGCATTGCTTGATTTGCTGTATCTTTATCCGTTTATAGTGGACAGGAGTTGGAAGAATTACGCTTAGACGAGGATTATCTGAATGACGATTTGAACAAAGATTTGTTGATGGACTATTGCGATAAGTTCCAAAGTAAAGCCCTTCTCTGTAGAATGAAATTGCTTTTTAAGACATACCAACTTTAAATTAGAAGAAAAAAACCATCAAATCGTCTTGTTTGCAAGACGAAAATGTACTATATTTGTCCTGTTGACAAGACGGAATAATTATGAATAAAAACATACTGAAAACAGTTATTGTAGACAATCAGATAGAAGTGCCTAAATACAAGGTAATTCCAAGAGATTTCATCTTTGAAGAATTTGGTAATTACGTTTTTGTGGGTATTCGAAGAGCTGGAAAGTCTTTCTTGCTCTATCAACGAATGCAGCAGTTACTTGCGCAAGGCGTACAGTGGGATGAGATGCTATATGTTAATTTTGAGGATGAACGTCTGGTTGGTATGTCTTTGGAAGATTTGAATTTGCTTTTAGAAGTCCATTTAGAGATGTATGGAAAGAAGCCGATACTTTTTCTTGATGAGATACAGAACATTATCGGTTGGGAAAAATTCGCCCGCCGTATGGCTGATACCAAACATCGGGTTTATATTACCGGAAGTAATGCCAAAATGTTAAGTCAGGATATCCAGACCATTCTTGGGGGACGTTACATTCCCATAGATGTTTTTCCATATAATTTCAAGGAATTTCTGACTGCAAATGAAATCAAGTTCAATGAAGAATCTTTGCTTTCAACGGAAGGGAAGGCTGAAGTTCTAAGAAAATTCAATGATTATTTTTATTTCGGAGGATTCCCAGAGAGTGCAGAATTCACTGCCAAACGAGATTATTTGACAAGTGTTTATCAAAAAATATATTTGGGAGATATTGCTACCCGTCATTCAGTAGACAACACGTTTGCCTTGCGTATCATGTTCAAAAAACTGGCCGAAAGCGTAAAACAGCCTGTGTCATTTTCTAGAGTAACCAACATCGTGTCATCGACCGGAGCGAAAGTAGGCAAAACGACTATAATCAACTATATAGAATATGCAAAAGATGCTTGGCTGATTTCTTCGCTACAAAATATAGCAGGCAAGCTGGTTGAAAAGGAAACGAATCCAAAGTATTATTTTACTGACAATGGTATTCTGAATCTTTTCTTATTGGATGGAAATACTTCGTTATTGGAAAATTTGATAGCTATTAACCTGTTGCGTAAATATGGACGCAATGATGCGGTTTTTTTCTACAATAAAGGAGTTGAAGTAGATTTTTATATCCCTGATGAAGCTATTGCTATTCAAGCGTGTTATGACCTTGACAATAGCGATGGTACATTTGATAGAGAGGTTGAAGCATTATTGAAACTTCCGAGTGTGTTAGAGTGTAAAAAGTTGATGATTATCACCCGCGATACCGAACGGATGTTGGAAATAGATGGTAACACAATTGAAGTTATTCCTGCATGGAAATGGCTTCTAAATTTATAATAATTTGTACCTTTGTACAAGCACCATGCTCATAGCGAGCAGAACGATGAAAAATAATCGTGTGCTAAATCGTGTGGGATTCCAAATTTAAGAAAACATAAAAGGTTGACTATCAATAGAGATACAATAACAGTTCTCTTTCTGGTGGCACCACTTTTAGAGAAAGCAAAAAGAAGTAAACTCCTGATATTCAACGAATATCGGGAGTTTTCATTTTTACCCACTACGCAAAAAACAGCAAATTTCGACCTACTCTGGTGGAGCAAAAGGTGGAGCAAACTCAGGAGATATTTATCTCCACCTTTTGACCTTAATTGGCATTGACTGTCAGCCTGTTGCGTAGCGAAACTCTCTCCACTTTTCCATAATTTTGTATCACTTAAAACAAGTAGAAAAATGATGGAAAGAAATTCATTTAGTGTTTTGTTTTTCTTAAAGAAAACAAAACTATTGAAGAATGGTGAAGCCTCTGTATGTATGAGAATTACGGTTAATAATGTTCGTTCTGAAACGAATATCCGTAAAAGTATTAGTCCCTCCCTGTGGAATCAGGCGAAAGAATGTTCCCGCGGTAAAGACCGCAAATCAAACGACCTAAACAAGTTTATTGAAGAAGCCCGAATCAAGTTGTATAATATTCATGCTGATTTAAAACAGGAAGGCTTACCTATTACAGCAATAATACTCCGTGATAAATTCTTTGGACTGGAAGAAAAGGAAGCCCCAAGAACACTTATAGCTACTATTCAGGAGCATAACGACCAATGTCGGCAATTAGTAGGCAAAGACTTCGCTTTAATAACTGTACGTCGCTACGAAAGTTGTAAACGCTATTTGGCAGAACTTATAAAAATTAAGTTTGACAAAGAAGATATGCCACTTAAAGATGTGAACGGAGAATTTATCAGAGCTTTCGAGTTCTATCTGAAAACAGAAAAAGACTGTGCGCAAAACACAGTTATCCGCTATATGAAGTGCCTGAAAAAGATTACAAATCGTTCTATCGCTAACGAATGGATAAACAAAGACCCATTTGCAGGTATTAAATTCCATGAGAAAGAAGTACATCGTGAGTTTCTAACTTGGGATGAACTTCAAATATTGGTAACTTAACGACTATGGATTGAAAATCCATAGGTTAAATTACGAATAAAATTCGTGTGAGTGTCGACTATAAGTCGATTGAAAAACAAAAACTAAAGTT
>NZ_QVMQ01000054.1 GCF_010501105.1 Dysgonomonas sp. 511
GCTATTTTGGCTAAAGCCCTCCTTTTAGCGAGCACCGTATCTGCCAGCTAAAGCAGGCGGCTATAAATCGCTATCCACAAGAATTCGGGAAGATCCCAACTTTCCGGGGTGAGCCCCGAAGTCTCCTTTGGAAGATTAGTCAATAAAAAAAGTCTTCTAAAACATTAGTTTAGAAGACTTTTCTGTGTCTTTGGCTTTGAACTGTCCCCGAAGGTTCGGTTCGCCTAGTGATCCCGCTGGGGCTCGAACCCAGGACCCCATCATTAAAAGTGATGTGCTCTACCAACTGAGCTACGGAATCATGTATTTGCTTTACTAAAGCGAGTGCAAAGGTAGTATAAAATATTTACGTTCCAAATAAATGTCCTAAAAAAATCAAATTTAATTGAGGCAAGCCCAAGAGATGGCACTCCAAAACCCGCCTATGCCACTATTTTACAGCCGCTTATTACAAAATAAAAAAAAGCAGCTTCAAACACAAAAAAACACTATCGAAGTTAAAAGCATGTTGTGCAACATATTTCATGAAAAAAAATATTAACTTTGTTTCTGATACTATAATATTCAATCTATTCTTAATAAATGGCAAATACTAATAGTGTTATAAGCTTGCAGGACTGTATCCCGGAAATATGGAGATTGCTCAGTGAAAAAGAACAAGAGTTGATTTCGCTTAAAGCAGAGATACGAGAATTTAAGAAAAATGAGATTATTTATAGTGAAGAAGAGATGCCTTTGCACTTAATGTGCCTATGCAAAGGCAAGGTCAAGATATACAAAGATGGAGTAGGTGGGCGTAGCCAGATTATCCGTATGATAAGACCTACACAATATTTTGGCTATCGTGCCTATTTCGCCAACCAGCCTTATGTGACCGCCGCCGCCGCTTTCGAATCTTCCACCATCTGTTTTATCCCGATGCAGATAATAGAAGAGGTCGTCTCCGAGAATGCCCAATTAGGCATGTTCTTTATCAGGGAGCTATCTACCGATCTGGGCATTGCTGACGAACGGGTTGTAAACCTCACTCAGAAACATATCCGTGGACGATTGGCCGAATCGCTTATATTCCTGATCGAAAACTACGGGCTCGAAGAAGACGGTGCAACCATAAGCATTTACCTCTCGCGCGAAGACCTTGCCAACCTGTCGAACATGACGACATCGAACGCTATAAGAACCCTGTCTACATTTGTCGACGAGCATATTATTACCCTCGATGGACGCAAGATAAAGATAATTGACGAAGAAAGACTACGACGCATAAGCAAAATCGGATGATCACCAGCCTTACACACAAGTACTTTGAATACCGCTACAGAGAGATAGACAGGTTTATTAATAATCCGGTTGCTACACAAGAGAAGATACTTGCCTACCTGCTCAAAAACGGCTCACAAACATTTATAGGGCAACAATACAGGTTTGCAACGCTCGGGAACAAAGACGACTTCAGAAAGTCTCTCCCCATATTCCACTACGAAGACCTCCGCCCATATCTCGATAAGATACTCAAGGACAAACAGCAGAATGTACTATGGAACAAGCCTGTAGAATGGTTTGCCATGTCGTCGGGTACCACCGAAGATAAAAGCAAGTATATACCTGTCACCCGCGAATCGCTGACGCATGGGCATTATAAATGCGGCGAACAAATGCTTGCCATCTATGGGCATAATAACGATAGGGCTAAGTTCTTTTTCGGCAAGACCCTCGTGCTGGGAGGCAGCAAGCAGATCAACAATATAGGAGGAGGCGTCTTCACAGGAGATATCTCAGCCATACTTATCAAGAACCTTTATTTCTGGGCTAAACGAAGCCGTACGCCCGAAAGTATATCGTTGTTGCCCGACTGGGAAGTCAAGTTGCAGGCTTTGGCCGACTATGCCGTCAAAAACGATGTGAGAGCCTTCATGGGCGTGCCTTCGTGGTTGCTGGTACTGCTAAAGAAGATAAAGGCGGATACAGGCCGCGAACTCACTGATATATGGCCCAACCTCGAAGCTTTCTTTCATGGCGGAGTCAGCTTCACTCCGTTCGAAGAGCAATACAGGAAGATAATCCGGAAGCCCGACATGTGGTACTGGGAGACTTACAATGCTTCGGAAGGCTTCTTCGGTGTTCAATATGCCAAAGATTCGAAGGATATGTTGCTCATGCTCGACAACAATATCTACTACGAGTTTGTGCCCTCTAACGAATGGGATAGCCCGAATCCGAAGACACTGACCCTCGAAGAGGTTGAAACAGGGAAAAATTATGCCCTGTTGATTTCTACAAATGGCGGCCTTTGGCGATACATGATAGGCGATACCATCCAGTTTACTTCTACCAATCCGTACCTGTTCCGTATCACGGGGCGTACCAAGAACTTTATCAATGCCTTTGGCGAAGAAGTGATAATAGATAACGCCGAAAAGGCTCTGGGCGAAGCTTGCAAGGCTACGGGTGCCCAAATTACCGATTATACTGCTGCACCAGTCTACTTTGGCGATGACAGCACCGGGGCGCACGAATGGCTTATCGAATTTTCCGTAGAGCCGGACGATATGGATACCTTTATCCGCTCTTTAGACGATAACCTAAAAATGGTCAACTCCGACTACGAGGCCAAGCGTTCGTACAACCTGTCTCTCGGTCTGCCTCTGGTTAAAAGCTTGCCCGAAGGAACATTCAACCAATTCCTGAAATTGCTGGGCAAGCTGGGAGGACAGAACAAAGTACCCCGCCTGTCCAACAACCGCGACTATATAGACAAGTTGCTGGCCTTTATAGAGCCGGATAAACAATGAATAGAAGTATCCCTGTTACTTTTTCACATGACGCCGCATTGAATCCCGTATCATTTTAACCTATATTCACAATATACAGTTAAAAAGTAACACAAGTAACACTTTTTCATTACTTTTTTATTGTTACTTTTTCTATTCTCTTAGTCACTGTTGACATATCGGCACATCATCCTATTGGCATATTATATAGATAAATATTTCGTATAGAAATGCTGTATATATGAAAAATAAGGAAGGTGTCCTTTATAGTCGTGGTCGGAAGATTTTTACTTCCGCCCACGACTAGCTTTTGCCCCTCATCTCCATATACAACACAACATAAAAGCGACATCAAATGCACATGTCCGACTTTTCAATCGTGCCCTATATTTGGTGAGTAATGTAGAGGATATACACCCACGGGATAAAAGAGGTGCTGGCTTACGGCTCTCGTACTTGGCATTGGATGACACATATGGCAAGTTTGTTGGCGATTACGAAAGTCCTGTGTTTAAGGAAGCCTACCGTAAAGGAGATAAGGTATTCATTACGTTCGACAGCGTGAAGAAAGGCTTAATTATCAAAGGTAGTAAAATAGAAGGATTGAAGATATCGGGAGATGACGGAATATGGAAAGAAGCTACAGGCAAAATAGAAGGGGATAAATTGGTTGTTTCAACGAATGGACTACAGTCCACTACCAAAGTGGATATTAGCTATTGCTTTGATGATGACAGCATCGGGAATTTGTTTTCTACCGAAGGGATTCCTGTGGTGGCTTTTCGCACAAGAATATAATCAAATTATAAGAGAAAAAAACAGAGTTACCTTTTCTAAGATTTTCAACTATAGAACCAAAAGCCAGCCCCATCTGTTCTATCAGTGATGTAAAATATTTATATATGTATATAAATGACTAGAATATCTTATCTTTGCATCGTATAAAAAGGAATAATCTGCCACTGCAAAGCATGGAGATTTTATAAGCTTATAAACGACAAAACAATTAGTAATGCAAGAAACTCAAGATAAAATCTTAGAAGATGTAACCTCCGGCGAATACAAGTACGGCTTCGTTACCGACATCGAAACCGAAGTAATCCCCATAGGGCTGAACGAAGACGTTGTACGGTTGATTTCGGCAAAGAAGAACGAGCCGGAATGGCTTCTCGAATTCCGGTTGAAAGCATACCGCCATTGGCTGACAATGGAGATGCCTCACTGGGCGCATCTCAACATTCCCGAAATAGATTACCAGAGTATCAGCTATTTCGCAGCACCCAAGAAAAAAGACGGGCCAAAAAGCCTTGAAGAAGTAGACCCCGAACTGCTTAAAACATTCGACAAGCTGGGCGTACCGCTTCACGAACGCGAGATGCTGGCTGGCGTACAAGGCATGGCAGTAGATGCCGTTGTAGATAGTGTATCGGTAAAAACGACTTTCAAAGAGGTGCTGGCCGAAAAAGGCATTATCTTCTGTTCGTTTAGCGATGCCGTGCAAGACCACCCCGAATTGGTAAAGAAATACCTTGGGTCGGTAGTTCCATACAGGGATAATTTCTTCGCTACGCTCAATTCGGCAGTGTTCAGCGACGGGTCGTTTGTTTACATACCCAAAGGGGTAAGATGCCCGATGGAGTTATCTACCTATTTCCGTATAAATGCGGCGAATACAGGGCAGTTTGAACGTACACTGATAGTAGCCGACGACGATTCGTATGTCAGCTACCTGGAAGGATGTACCGCCCCTATGCGCGACGAAAATCAGCTGCATGCGGCAATAGTAGAGATAGTAGCTCTCGACCGTGCAGAGGTAAAATATTCTACCGTGCAAAACTGGTATCCGGGCGACAAGGAGGGAAAAGGTGGTATATACAACTTTGTGACTAAACGCGGGGTCTGCAAGGGGCGCGGCTCAAAAATATCGTGGACGCAGGTTGAAACCGGTTCGGCTGTAACATGGAAATACCCATCGTGCATACTTGCCGGCGACGACTCCATCGGCGAATTTTACTCCGTAGCCGTAACCAACAATTTCCAGCAAGCCGATACGGGCACAAAGATGATACACATTGGCAAAAATACAAAAAGCCGCATCGTCTCGAAAGGTATATCGGCAGGACAAAGCCAAAACTCATACCGCGGACTAGTGAAGGTATCTCCTAAAGCTGAAGGAGCACGCAATCACTCGCAATGCGACAGCTTGCTGTTGGGCGACAAATGCGGGGCGCATACATTCCCCTATTCGGATATAGCCAACCCTTCTGCAATCATAGAACATGAGGCTACTACTTCGAAAATAAGCGAAGATCAAATACTGTACTGCAACCAGCGCGGGATAGGTACAGAAGAAGCTGTAGGACTGATTGTAAACGGATATGCAAAAGAAGTGATGCAAAACCTGCCAATGGAATTTGCGGTGGAAGCCCAAAAACTATTGCAGATAAGCCTGGAAGGAAGCGTAGGGTAACCTAATTAACGTGAGTTCGATATAATAGCATGTAGATATCAGCCAGTTATGAATTTCCGTTGTGAGCTTTATTCATATATTTTGGCAAACTATTGACTGCATGCTGTTTTTTGTATCGAACTCACGTTAGATTAATGATAGCACTAATTTTTACCAAAATTACGAGACACATAAGGTAGGCAAACATAAAGAGCTGAATGCCAGTACTCCCAAGCATGCCCTCCGTTGCGCACACGAAATTCGAGCGGGATGCCCGCTTTATGCATTGCCTGTACAAATCTGATATTAGAATCGAAAAGGAAATCATCATCGCCACAATCTACAAACCACCTTATTGACCGGAGTTCATTTTTACGCGTATCATCCGATTCCTCAACATATTTCACACAATCATTTTCGTAAACAGATTTATTAAGAAGGTATCTTTTATCATTCGAATCTCCATCCGGTTTTTCCACGGCAGGGCGCGACATTAAGGCACTCATTGCATATACCGACCCAAACAAATCACTATGTTTTTGCCCATAAGCAGTTGCACCGCCGCCACCCATCGACAATCCGGCTATTGCACGGTGTTGTTTGTCTCCGATTGCACGGTATGACTTTTCTATATACGGTAAAAACTCAGAGAAGAAGAAGGTTTCGTATTTCCACCCGGGCATGTCGAAATAACCGTTCCACACACCTGCATTTATATCGCCTCCTGCATTTGGTGTCACGACAATCATTTCACAGGCTTCGCCCGAAGCTATTAATTGGTCTAGTACGTCTTTCACATGTCCGCGTTCGGTCCAGCCTCTATTTGTATCCATCAGTCCATGCAACAAATACAGAACCGGATACTTCTTGTTTGTATCTGTTGAATAGCTTTTGGGCAGAAAAATATTGTAATCACGATCGGCTTTTAGGACATTACTATAGAACGTACCCGTCTCCATCCTACTCTGTGCCTCCTGCGATTGCGCAAAAACCGATACAGTAATAAGAAAAATAATAACACTAAAACACAGCTTTTTCATATCTTAAAATATAAATTTATACATTAAGTGCCTTATCTAATTCACACTCACACCTTCAGCCATGGTATACATATCCGGCAGATCTTTTGAGAAAATGGATAAATTATCATTATACATCTTCACGAAATCGGTGGACGACGGTTCTCCATTGAATACGGAATAGTAATGAGACCCTTCTCCGTTCGGATCATATTTGTTGCGCCACATTACAACCATGCTTACAGTAGTTCCGGTTTTGTAAGGAGCGATTATCTGCTTTGTCCAATAATCTGTCACTGCGTTTCCATTCAGCCGGATTCCTTCTATGCCTGTTTCTGTAACACCACAAGGCTTTTTCTTTTTGGTAGACAATGTTGTCAGCAATTGCATATTACGGCTCATGGTAGTTGCATTTACGCCATTATAAATATCTGCCCCTAAAAAGTCTACATAATCATCGCCCGGATACCCGTAAAAATACTCTTGTTCAGTCCTCGGGCTTGGAGCATCCGGAGAAAAGGCATAGAGAAATTGTTTAACGTTTTTAGTATCGCGCAGATACTCTACTGTAAATCTCCATAATTTAATGTAATCATTCGGTCTGCCTCATCTTTTACAAGATTTATATAGTTTTTACCTTTGCTGAGAGAGTTAACGATAAATTAAGGAGCCATCAGTTTATGCA
>NZ_QVMQ01000055.1 GCF_010501105.1 Dysgonomonas sp. 511
TTCCATAAACGTTACAAAGATAGAATTTTAAACATTTATAGAAGCTAAAGCCTTGTACTAAAGTACATAGTTTTAACTAGCGAACTTGAAAAATAAAGATCCGTAATGCTGAGGAATTACTTCTCACCGGAAAATATACTATTTCAGAAGTAGCTTACACTGTAGGTATGAGTAGTATGGCTTATTTTAGGCAATGCTTTAAGGACGAGTTTGGCATCTCGCCTTCCGAATACCTTAAACAACTAAAAACTAAATTTAGTACACTTCCTTTTTAAAGTTTGCGCTACTCTGTTTTTACAACTCATGCTGTTTTGTAATTCCCATTGAGATTCTTTTGGGCTGTCTGGAAATAACGGTATTCCGTTTCTCAGAAGAATAGGAATAGTGATAATCGTCATTTTATCACCCATATCTTGATTGAGAAGCATTGTTATCAACTGACCACCGTCAATAAGCCAAATGTCTGTACCGTTTCCTATCCGAAGTTTTGAAATCTCTTCAACTACATTCTCCGTAATAAAGTGAACGTTCTCGTTTGTACCCATCGGATTATGGGTAATAACATAGGTCGTTTTATCTTTGTATGGCCAAACTAAGTCTATATTTAGTATATTCCGCTTTAAAAATCATAACCAAACAATCATTAACTACTTCAATGAAAGGCTCACTGATGCTTCGGCGAAATCATTCAACGCTAAAATCAAAGCTTTCAGCGTTGACATCATCCTTTTGCTTCGAGCCTGTTTTGCCGATGCGACTGTTTTTTTTACCACCTCAATACAATTCTTTCGCCTAATTCCTTTGCCAGAGCCTTTTTTATCTCATCCAGCGATTTTAATTTTTGCATCAGCTCAATAGCAGCATCCCAATCGTTTTCCTTTTGCTTTTCCTGCATCTGGGCTTTTATCTCTTTTATCTGTTGCGATATATAAGTGTCTTTTAGTTCAGTAATCACGCGTGGCACATGTTTCACCAGATGCTTTTCTTCGGCTAGAGGAGTGTCCTCTTTCTTCGCATCCTCACCAAATTGCTTGATATGTATCTTGCTTAGTTGGTAACGGTCGCTAACCAATTCGGCGGCAATCCGGCTCACTTCGGGGTCGGTGTGAGCAAGGAAATAGCGCGAGGGAATAAACGTCTCGTCCACCGATTTTTCTATAGCCTCATCCAGCATAAGCTTGTATTGCGGATGAGTAAACCAAAAGCCATCGCGTTGCAGGTCGAATTTCACCCAGTCGATAACAGTAGTCGGCATATCGCTTGTCACAAAATTGTCTTCCCCTCCGGCAAACATTATCTCCATACCGTAGCGCACAATGTAATAGAGGATTGCCCTTTCGAATTTATGAAACGGGAGCTTCTTTTCAACTGTTTTCGACGACGTAATTACAGGCTGCGACAAATCATTGTTCAATGCCGACTGTTCGGGTGGAATTACCGGTGTATGGTTCTTCTCCATATAAGCCAGCCGCTTCTTATTCACCTCCTGCGTGAGTACGCGTTCGTCTATATTGAGCAGCACGCTGCAATCCTTGATATATACAGTGCGGATAATATTGTCGGGAATCACCGATATACTGTTTACAATATCAGATATAAGAGCGGCTCTTTTTATAGGGTCGTTACCGGCCTCGCCAAGCAGCAGTTCTGTTTTGAAGCGGATAAAATCTTTTTCGTGTTCGGCTATATGGCGTGTAAACGATTCTGCATTTTGCTTACGCGCAAAAGAGTCGGGATCTTCACCATCGGGCAACAAGACTACCTTGATGTTCATCCCCTCCTCCAATAGCAAGTCTATCCCCCTCAGCGCCGCCTTGATTCCCGCGGCATCGCCGTCGTATATCACAGTTACATTGTTCGTAAAGCGGTGTATAAGCCGTATTTGCCCGTGTGTAAGTGCAGTTCCCGACGAGGCTACAACATTCTCTATTCCCGCCTGATGCATGGATATAACGTCGGTATAGCCTTCCACCAGATAGCAGCAATCCGCTTTGGTTATAGCCTGTTTGGCAAAGAAGATGCCATACAATTCGTTTCCTTTATGGTAAATGCCGCTTTCGGGAGAGTTTACATATTTCCCCGTATTTTCGGCTTTCTTCAATATCCGTCCGCCGAAGGCAACCACCTTGCCCGAAAGTGTATGTACGGGAAACATCACGCGTCCGCGAAAGCGGTCGATAAGCTGGCCGCTATTCTCATTCTTTATAGCTAGCCCGGTCTTTACCAGATAATCTTCGTTGTACCCGGTCTTTATGGCTTCCTGGCTGAAAGCATCACGTTGTTCCAGACTATATCCCAATTGGAATTTCCTGACGATATCGCCCCTGAAGCCCCGCTCTTTGAAATAGCTTAATCCTACCGATTTGCCTTCAATGTGGTTGTGAAGCGTATTTGCAAAATAATCGCGGGCAAAATCATTTAATATAAAGAGGCTTTCGCGCTCGTTGTATGCCTGTTTCTGCTCGTCGGTAAGTTCGCGCTCCTGTACCTCGATATTGTATTTTTTTGCAAGGAATTTAAGCGATTCGTAATACGATAATTGCTCGTGCTTCATGATGAAGTGAACGGCAGTACCGCCTTCTCCGCAGGCGAAGCATTTGCAGATGTTCTTTGCCGGGGAAACGTAGAAGGAAGGGCTCTTGTCTGTATGGAACGGACATAGTCCCACATAGTTTATCCCCCTGCGTTTGAGGGTTACAAACTGGGATACCACATCTACTATCTGTGCGGCGTCCATTATGCGGTCTATCGTACTTTGATCTATCATATTTTTTTGGATATACGAAGGTAGTAAATAATCCTGAGTAAGGTTCTTAAATATCGATCAGTAATTGAAAATTATCTATAACAGAAAATCTGTTAGCTGATGTTAACCTAACGTGAGTTCGATATAAAGAATAGTATGCAATCAATTGTTTGCCAAAATATTATGGGGTAAAATCCCGTATCCTTTGTGGTTTTCCTTTGTGCCCTTTGTGGTAAAAAATGAGATTTAACCACGAAGAACACAAAGTTTTGCACAAAGTTTTGCACAAAGTTCACAAGGAAAACCCATAACTAGCTGATATCAAGATACTATTATTTCGAACTCACGTTAATATATAATAAAACACTAGAGTCCTATTAAAAAGAGACGATTAAAATTTAATTGAGCAAACCTAGCTTACAAGAGCCACATCGCACTTTGCCATATTGAATAATGACTTTATTGAAGAAGTTAGAATTGAAATCCGTTCGCTTTAAATATCTGTATAATAAGTTATAATCCAATAATTTGCAATAGAAATTTCTGTTTTTAATGAAATACTAGTGATAATAAAATAAGGTCAGAATTAGAACTCCAACCCTACTATATATTTATTGATAACTGATTATCATTTAATCTATTGAAATATTTTCTAGATTGCTCATTTCATTATAAATAGTATTATTCATCAACTTACTATAATGCTCTGTTTGTTTTATATTGGTATGCCCTAACATTAAACTAACAGCCTTCAAACTTACCCCATTATTCAGAGACATTGTAGCAAACGAATGTCTAGCCAAATGTATAAAAATCAGCAAATTATACTAAAGCAGCTTGAAGCAGTTTGAAGCAGCCTGACAGGTAACATGTTTAAAATGAGTAGCTTGTATTATTCTAAAGCTATTTGAAATGTTTATCCCGAAGCAGATTTGCGCTACATTTCAGTTACCAAATCGTTAGCCTATGAGGCTGTCTCACAATGAAGAGATGGCCTCATTTTTTTGGGGGGGGGTATAAAAAGCAGCAAGCCTTCATTTCACCAAACAAAGACTTGCTTATGTGCTTAAAGATTCGTATCTTTAAGTGTCATCACATAAAGCAAGTATAATGTTTAAATCCTACACACCAACGACAATCTGTTATTACCTCCCTGTTTAGGTGATTTAATTCCTGATAATGATCCTGTCCGTGTCGTAGACGGTATCATCGAACAGATTGATTTGACTTCTTTGTACCGCAAGTATTCTCGTTTGGGCAGCCATGCTTATCATCCTCGCTTGATGCTCAAGTTGCTTGTCTATGCTTATTTGCGTAATGTATATTCTTCCCGGCGTATCGAAGATCTTTGCCGTAACGAGATTCGCTTTCTTTGGTTAAACGGGATGGATGTTCCCGATCACAATACGATCAACCGTTTTCGTTCGGGTCGTTTAAAAGGCGTCTTGAAGGAAGTATTCTCTACCATCGTCAAGTTTCTGGTCACAGAGGGTCTTGTTAGTTTGGATCGGGTATATACCGATGGCACCAAGATTGAGTCCTCCGCTAACCGCTATACGTTTGTTTGGGGTAAATCCATCAGTACCCGTATCAGTAAGATTGCAGAGCAACTAAATGAGCTTTGGGCTTATGCCGAGTCTGTAACCAAGCAGGAGCTGATGGAAGAAACACCGCTGCTTGCTGAAGATATCAGCGCCGATAAAGTGGCTCAGGTGGTGGATCGTATCGATGAAGCTTTGCGTGATGTGGATTGTGACAAGAAGGTAAAGCAGAAAGTGAAACGGGTAAAGAAAGCCTGGCCTGAACAGTTGAAGCGTTATGAGCAGCAAGAGCAAATTCTTGATGGTCGGGGTAGTTATTCCAAGACTGATCCGGATGCAACTTTTATGCGTATGAAGGAAGATCACATGTTAAATGGCCAACTCAAACCCGCTTTCAATGTACAAATCTCCACCAACGAACAATTTATCAGTAATTACACCCTTCACGCAACGACTGCGGATACTACCACATATACTGAACATATAGAAGAGTTTAAGCCATTGTATGGTTTTTATCCCAAGGAGTCTATCTGTGATGCCGGATATGGAAGTGAAGAAAATTACCTTTACGCCAGAGGAAAAGGGATCAAAACCTTTATCAAGTATAACTATTTCCATAAAGAACAGACAAAGAAGTGGAGAACAGATCCCTTCCGTTCTTCTAACTTTTATTACAACAGTACACTGAATTGCTTTTACTGTCCAATGGGGCAACCCATGAGATTTATCGGTAGGCGCAAACAGTACACCAAAACAGGTTTTGAACAAGAGATACATATATATCAGGCTATCCGTTGTCAGGGGTGTCCACTCAGATCACTCTGTCACAAATCTAAGGCAAATCGGAGGATAGAAGTGAATCACAGATTGAACAAGCTCAAGGCAGAAGAAAAAGAAAAACTACTCTCACCCCAGGGACTTGTACATCGAAGTCAGAGACCACAGGATGTAGAAGCGACCTTCGGAAATCTCAAAAATAACAAGAACTTCAAACGCTTCCTATGCAAGGGTAAAAACAAAGTGGAAGTGGAGTTTGGATTACTGGCTATTGCGCATAATATAGCTAAAGTGGCATCATAAGGCTAAAATCCCCCTATGAAACCTTTTAAACCGGGATTATTGCAAAAAGGGACTATATGAAGCAATGTAGCCAACAAAAAAAGAGAGAATCGAAAACAAAAGAGAAAAAGCAATCAGAAAAACGAAAAAAGGCTATCTCTTCATTGTGAGACCTCAGTTTAAGGCATAGCCTGAAATTGGGTTTGGGGCGTTTTCTTTTGAAGAGTACGGAGGGGTATAGTTTGCCGTTATAGGTGACAGCCTTTCCTTCAATGGCATTCCCGAATTGTGTTTCCACGTAAATGTTTTTATAACAGGATTTACAGAGCGGTGCACTGTCGTCATAGTGTATCCTGCCACAGAGCGGGCAAAAGTATTTGCTCCTGTTGGCCTTCCCGTAAGTCCCGCGGCATACGCCGATCTGGTCATCCGAATCATAATTACACAGTTCGACGGAAGTATTGTCTATCACATGGATCTCGCTGAAGGTATCCAGGTAAGGCGCTCCCTCTTTATGCCATTTGGAAGCGGGAACCTTTATTTTCAGGAATAGTTCTTCCATGACAAACTAAGGCATTGTTTGAAAGCGATTTACGGTCTAATTCATGGATTTTCTGGTAGTGATGGCTCACCCCTTAAAGTTGTGGAGTTAGAAAAAAGGGAGTAGTTTTGCTTTATGGAAACAGGCTACGAACTATTATTACCCGCTGGTATACTGACTTA
>NZ_QVMQ01000056.1 GCF_010501105.1 Dysgonomonas sp. 511
AAGCTATAAATTGAAATCGTCGCGCGTGAGAAAACCCCGAAACTAACTAATTATCAAATAATTCAAAGAGCTTTTTGTGATTTTAATGGGACAGCAATGCAATGATATATTGAAACAAAGTACCACATTCTTCATCTGTTAGTTTGTTTCCTTCAAATGCTTGGGCTATTTGCCTAACCAACTCCCGCAAAATGTTTTCTGTGGCAGTAGAAGTTTCTATAATTTCGTCTTGGGATAATGCGTTCTGTATTTGACGAGTTAAAAAAGCAATTTCTATATTCTCTACATTAAAATAGGCTAAATTTAAACCGTATGAAATAATTTCTTTGGCAATATCTTGATGTGTCATCATAATCGTTATTTTATATTATTGTGTCATTGAATTTACATTCGAGGTCTTTCATTCAAAAGTTTAGACTCTCATTTTTCCTTGTAATACTTTAATAATGCTTCAATTTCTTTTGCGTGTTTTCGTATTTGCACAGTATCCCATTTGTCGTTTTCATCAAAACTTTCAAACATTATTATCCGTTTCAAACTTTCATTATCATTTGTAAATCTTTTTTTCTTATCAATGGGACTTTCTTTGTTGCCCGCCGAATTTTGAGAAGTAGAAATAAGACACAAATTGCCTATCCCATTCAAATCGTCCAACGGAATATCTTTCGAACTCGGATTACTTTGAGCTGCAAGGTGCTCGCGAGAGGTTATTTGTTTGAATTTAAACGAATTAAATAGTGATTTTTGTTGAGAAATCTTTTGTTCCAAATTTTTCAAAGATTCCTCTGTTGATTGAATATTTTCTTTTCCTTGTACCTTTTCAAAATATAATTTCCAAAGCAGAAAATCAATAAAATATAAATTAAAGATACTAATATTGGGATATGATAAATTCGCATCATCAAAACGACTTTTTGCAATTTCATGCACTTGCGCAGTGTACGCTTCTATACTTTCTGAAAATTTCTCGCCTTTCAACACCTCTTGCAACCAATTATTATATGTGTTTGTAGAGTTTGCACAATAAAGCATTGTTTGCAGTTTAATTAATTCTTCGTCATTTTCATTCTCTTTATATGTTTTTATTGTGCCATCACAAGTATCGTTTAGTTTTCTAATTCCCCAATCTTGTTTTTTTTCTTCGGCATCAGATAAGTCTTGTTTAATTACATATTTATCGAATAACAATCTGTATTTATGTAAATCATCAATAAATTTCAAAGCAAAATTTTCTTCTGATAAATGTTTCTGAAATTGCTCCAACAATTTTTTATCATCAAGTACTGTATCGGGATATTGCAATTTGAGAACCTGCAATAAAAAATTGGGAAAGTCAATAATAGATTTATATTTGTCTTTAACAAATTTTTCTTCTTTCGGAAAATCAATAGGAATAGAATGATTGTCAAGAATCTTGATTAGCGTTTTATCTTCATCACTATTGTCTGCATTCTTAACCTCTTTGCGCAAATAATCGCTCATATCTGAACAAGCGTCCCAAATTGCTGCAAAAGTATTTTTGTCTAAGACATCAGGACTGCCCATCAAAAGTGCTTTCACAATTTCGTGTTTTTCCAATTGCTCGCCACGGTTGTTCATTATTTCAAAATAATGATTCAAATCGGTATCTTCGGGAACTTCAACACGAAAGAGAAAGACATTTTCGTAAAAATTCTTAGCAAAATTTGAAATAGCTTTATTTCTCAATTCTTCTTGAATTATATTTCTCAATTCTTCTTGAATTATCTCGATGGCGTCTTTGAAATTCCCTGTACCGAAAGTATTCAAATTATCAATTTGTTTGTTAAATTCGTTTTTAACTTTATACAAAGATTCAATGTAATTCTGTGATTTTTTGCGAGATTCAAATTTTAGATTTGATTCTGAAACGGTTTCGTTATTATTTGACTCCCAATTTTTTAATACCAAGTTTATCAATGTAAGCGTGGTATGTCTTTGTTGTCCATCGAGCAATTCAAACACTTCCTTACCGTCAATATTCTCTCTTTTAAAACAGACCAAAGAACCCAAATAGTACGATTTATGTTCTGTTCCTTCAAAAAACTCGTCAATATCTTTAATTAACTGTGAAATTTCGGCTTTCCCCCACGCATAATTGCGTTGATAACGAGGAATGACATATAAATCATTACTTAAAATATTTTTTATGTTTATTGCTGTATTTCCCATATTATCCAAATTTTAAATCTTGAATTTGCCTTATCCAATCTACAATTTCTTCAACAATTTTTTGTATATCTTCTTTTTTCGAATTTCTAAATTCTTTCCAGCCGAACCATTCATCATTCTTTTTGTCCAAATGAAGCCTTTCTACAAAGTCTTGAAATTCTTTTCTATTTTCTTCTATAATAGAAGATTTTTTTAATCCATACCAATAAGGATTTTCCTTTTCTCCAATGTAAACATAACAAGTATGTGAGTTGAATAATTGAAATGGAATTGCATAATATTTTGGATAGTTTTCGTCTTTTTCTAACTCTAAATTGTTGTTTTGTAGTTGTTTTTTCAATTCATCATCAATGCTAATCCAACCCAAAAACTTTTTTACTTTTTCTATTCCCTGCACTGTTTCGTTTGGTATATTATAGGATTTGTATTGATAATGTTTCAAATTATCGGGAGTTGTTGCATCGTGGATTTTGCGAATAATTTCTTTGGCATTACTATTCAAAATTGTTTCCAAGCTAATACGTTTATTTTCACATCGAATAATATAGACCGCCTTGTAGAATGCTTGATAATAATTTTTTAAATCTTCAATATATCCGAACTTATCAATGAATGCCAACAAAATATTTTCGTACAGATTGCGCACTTTTTCATCACCACTCCGCCAATGTTTATTATATTTGCAGTATTCTTCGTAAAATTCAACTAATTCCGGTATTTCCGCTCTAATTGAATCTTCTTTGTTCAAATCAAATAATTTCTCTCTTTGTTGGATATAAAAATCAATATATTCAAAAAAGCGTTTTCCGTTGATAATCGGCATGGTAATAGAGAAAGGAAACTGTTGCGCAACGCCCATATTTCGTAAAAACTTGTCATTTTGTGCATTTGCAACAAAACCGTCTAACATTCGCATAGCGCTTTCGTATGGAAATTGTTGCATTTGATGTAATGAAATGCCTTTAAATTCATCTATTTCTTCTCGTGTAAAATTGTATTTCCGCTCGTTTTTACTCCATTTTCTAATTCGGAAAAGGTGGTTGCCCAAAATTGGCTTTAAAGTTTTATCGTCAATGGATTTTTCCCAACGCTCAACATATTTAGCCTTTTCTTCTTCGCTTTCATTGTCCATTTCACGCAAATGAAACGCTTTCAGCAAATCGTATGGTTCCAATGCTTTACCTCTTGAATTTTGAGAATCAAACAATTGAAACGCCTCCTCTTGTCCATACACGGTAAAAAGAATAAATTCGCATTTTTTGAGCATTTGATTGTAAAATTCTTTTATCCCTCCTTCATGCTCTCCAAATTTTGTGGAAATCCATCGACTAATAATTCTAAAATTATAAACAATATTGTTCTTTGAAATTTTGTGCTTAAAGTTTTGAAGCAGCAATAATTTATCAAAATTCGGTTCTAATTTTTTTAACAAAATAGAAATAGTTGTTAAGCGTTGTTGCCCATCAACTACATTGTTTACATTGCTGCTTTCTTCGTGTAAGATGACATTCCCAATGCGATAATCTTTGTTTTTGAGGATAACATATTCAAAAATATCATCCAACAATGTAACAACATTTTTTTCTGTCCATTTGTATGGCCGCTGATACGGAGGAATCGTCAAATTCATTTTTATTAAGTCTTCCAATTTTACTGCCCTTTGAGTAGGCATTTTCTTTTCCATATTCATTTTTTTAGATTATCCTCTTCGCTATCTCCGCACATGCTTCTGCATCAGCTAAAGCATGATGATGGTTCTCCAAATCATATCCAACATGTGCTGCTACTGTGTGCAGTTGATGATTTTCCAAGTTGGGGAACTCTCTTTTAGCCGTTCGATAGGTGCAATGAAATTCATAATTAGGATATTGGATCTCATATAAATCATGTACAGCTTTCAAACAACCTGCATCAAAAGAGCTATTGTGCGCAACCAACGGCAGATTCCTCAGTTTAGGCTTAATGCCTTCCCATACTTCTGGAAACTCCGGTTCATTTAGCGTATCATAATAAGACAATCCATGAATATCCGTAGCCCATGAACAATAAAAATTAGGTCGTGGGCGAACAAGACTATATATCTTATCTACGACGACACCTTTTTTTACAATTACAATTCCCAAGCTACATATACTTGAACGATTATAGTTTGCCGTTTCAAAATCTATTGATGCGAAATTTAACATTCGTCTATATTCTAAAATTACTATTCTCATAAAGAAAAAGCGTGGTACTGTACGCTTATCTTGTTAGAGGTATCGCCAAACACCTTGTAGCAAATAAACAACAGCCCACGCCTGATATGTTGCACAAAATGTACAATCATCAAACAGGAACGCTATGTTTATCCTTGCTACATTAGTCAATTGGCGATTTCCTAAACAAAGGATGAAACTTGACGCTTCTTCAATATGTGTAAGCAACCTGTTGTTGCTGGTTGCAAATATACATATTTATTTTCAGAAGCGAGTAGCGTTCAGGCTGTTGCTATTTGCTGCAACAAAAATAATCTATCTGTATGCCAAATCGTTGCGCATGTTATTCATTTACATTTTTCTTCCTCTTTTTTTCTCCAAATTAGAAGCTTGTTGTTGAGTGTTCTTTGGTTTTTGCTCCTCCTTTTGAGTTTTCTGCAATCGTGGATCACTCCACGATTCTTTATATTGGGCATCTACTTTATTCTCTTTCCACAAGTAAGGGTTTGCATAGCTTCCCATGCCCCACCATTTTACTTTGGCTTTTGTGACATAGCCATTTTCTATGAGTATCTTATCTCGTATGCGCATTTCGTATTTGCCGTATTTGACAAACTCATCGGGATTCTTGTCGCTAAAAAAGGCTTTGCTCTTTTCGTCGTTAAGGAAAACATAGGAGGAGAATTTACCATCTCCATTGCTACGATTCATGTTTTCAAGATAAACATGCCCACCGTCTTTTAATATTTGCCATTGCTCAGACATCAATTCAGTACCACCAATAGATGGAAGTTTCGGCTTGCTTTGGGTTTGTTGTTTAGCTTTTTCATCGGTTTCTAGTTTAGTTCTTTGCTCCACCTGTTGTCGCAAGTATGTTTCTTCTATTTGCTTGTTTTCTTCCAAAAGATTTTTCTGGAACTCCTCTTTCAGATTTCCAAAGCTGTATTTTCTATCAACCTCCGAACCTTTGAACGCAACATTTTCGTACCGGAATGATACTCCTTGAATCTCGTTTGTGCCTCTCTTAAATTTATAGTCAATCTCAATTCCATACTTTTCAAGACCGAATCTCAGGTCAGCAGGATTCTTACAACTGGGTAAAACTGACTTTATGGCATCATGGATATAATATTTTGCCTTATCCGGATTTCTTAATTTCTCACGTTTAACCCTTTCTTTGTCCTTGCCATAAGTCAATCCATATTTGTCTTTTAGTTTCTTGCAAGCTTTGATATTCCGTTTGTAATCGTGGTTGACTGATATTAATTTCAGGTTATTGTCGATTCGGTTATAGACAATATGAATGTGTTCATTGTCGGTATTGTGATGCCTGACAATGATATATTGGGTGTTTTTAATGCCCATTTCTTCCATGTATTCCTTAGCTAATTGTACCATAAAATCATTCGTCATTCGCTTCTTATCTTCCGGAGCAAATGACAATGGAATGTGTCCGACAGGCTAAGTACATGACAAAAATAGGGAAAATGGGAAAAAATGACTGATAATAAGAGGGATATTATTTTGAAAAGACCTTGATTTTTAGTATCTTAGAAAGA
>NZ_QVMQ01000057.1 GCF_010501105.1 Dysgonomonas sp. 511
TATCTTAGTCTAAAGAATACAAAGATGAAAATTGAAATCCGTTCGCACGAAAAACCCCTATAACTAACTATATTTCAAATGTTTCAAAGAACGATTGCGGATTTTTAGTGGACACTAATGAGGTAACTATTTAAATTTTATTCATTCTAGTTTTTAGAACTGTTTTAGAGATAATTTTTTCTTCCGCGAAGCGATAGTAGCGGGCTACTTGAGCTGAGTGAAGGTCTATAAGCACGAGGATATCGACCGCAAACATATACATATAGTTTCTATCCGTGTAGATGAAATGGGCAAAAAGATAAATGATTCATTCGAAAAGAAACGTTCGGATAATATTCGGAAGGAACTGGAAAAGAAGTACAATCTATTGTCGGCTGAAAAGCAAAGGCAATCGTATAATCTACCTCATAAACGGGTAGATTATAGAGCAGGAGATGTAAAAAAACAAGTTTCTAATGTAGCGAAAGCAGTGATGAAGTCATACAATTTTCAGAGCCTTAATGAATACAGGGCTGTGCTATCATTATATGGTGTAACGGTTGAAGAGGTAAAAGGTGAAGTTCGGGGTAAAGCCTATAATGGATTGGTTTATTCGGCATTGGATAAGAAAGGAGAGAAAGTAGGTAGTCCATTTAAAGCATCATTGATTGGGAGAATTGTTGGCTATGATGTGCTCCCTTAAAACGCATCCTTAAACGATATGTCGGTGAATTTCTGTTAATACAAATGATTGTGTCTAGCTGCATAAATTGATATTCAGGCTTCGGTTCAAAATGTACTCTTACGTCCTTTTTGTTGTATGATGCTGGCAAGTCAGAAAATTTCACAATACTACCAGATAACTTTTGGGGGTTATTATCAAGATACAAAGTCGCCCCATAATATAATTCTTCTTTAATATCTCTATTGTTTATTTCTCCATTCCAATCTACGATTTGGATATTAGCAACAAAAGGCGAAGAATCCGAAACAAAAATTACATCAAGAAGTTTATTTCCTAAATATCCCAACATAAATAAAATAACCGGAGAAATAATAATAACTAGCAGATAATATTTATGACTACTACAAAAGTGTTTTCCTTTTACTGCATCGTGAGGACATCTCCCTATTTTTCTTTGATTAAATATTATGGCTTTACATTTCATAAATTTGAGAGTAAAATGATGACAATGTTTATCTAATAGTTATCATATTCAAAATCATCAAAATCGTTCAACTCAAGCGAATGTATATAATCGCAAGCAAAACTACCTAAGGGATTTTTAGAATTAGGATTTAAATAAACATATGTATTTATATTAGTAGAATCCGGATTTTTACCTTTTATGCAATTGTCTTCTAAAAAAATAATTCCAGACAAATTGTTTGTAACTTCAAATGTTGTTTGTTTCCCATTAAACTTCGAATTAAATGCACTAAAAGGTGTGGAATCATTTATATACTGACAAAAAACTCTTCGTGCTAATGAGCGGTATAGCATTTTGTTTCCTTCATCAAAATTTAGCAGCACTTGATTATACCAAGGGAAAGTAACAAGAACTATTAATGAGGGTTTGTCTTTTATAAATTTGTTTGCATAATTAAATACGAGTTTGTGATAGTTGAGCGCATGGCGGAATGGGTGATATGTCCTCATTGCTGACATTACACCTCTATCCCACAATATTTTGTAAGATAAATTTATTATCTTACTATTAATATGACTTGTTCCTATTGCTCGTATTGCGTTAAGTAATTCTTCTTTTAATTCTGGAGGCAGTGTTTTTATCACATCTTTAAAGTTTTCACACGATATTGATATGCCATGTTTTTCTCTAAAATCAACAATTGCATTATCCAATATACTCCATAACTCCACCTTTAATTCGTCTTTTAGATTTGCACGGTTTAACTGGAAATCATCATATGGAACATCTAAAGCATATTCTTCAGATATGTGTATGTATTTAATTCCAAAAAAGGTCTCGATTTCACGATAAATTCCTTTAAGTATTTCAGAAACATTATCTTTAAAGCACTTAACATCAAAATAGACACCAATATCTCTAATCAAGCCATCAAGATTACTTTCTGATTTTCCTAACTCCAAAGCAAATGTTCTATTTTTATCAATATCAACATTCGGTTCAACAGGACACATCAACAAAGTGCTTTTATTTAGTATATCATAAGCTGCGAGTTCAGCATACGCACCTTCCCAATTCTTATTGTCAGCTATCAAATTAGCTTGTATAATAATCTCTTTTAGTTGCTCGGGATGCATTCTATATATATCATTTAGCCTTCTAAGCCGTTTGGAAAAATTGGCTTTAAACTCCTCATATTCTCCGGGGTGATTTAATGCACCAATAAGATTGTTAGTTGTGTCCTTAGACACATCAAAGGCAGTTGCATTAGTTCCAAAAATACTTTCAAGGAGATTTGAATAATTTTGTAATGCCGTCATTTGTTATTGCTTTTATTGTGATAATTCTTTTTCCGCAAGTATTTCTGTAAAATTAATACTACCTGTATAACATTCATTTAATGAAAGAGGTAGAAAACCATCCGTTTCAAAAACATCAAAAAAATCTGGAGTGCAATTCTTATACAGATCATAAACAGCCTGATATTTCTTTTGCACTTTTTCAATCGGATAATTATTTTTCAAATACTCGATTTCACGGAAAAATCTCAAATCTTCGTCAATTCTGAAATAGGTATCTGTTTCGTGCAACATATCTATATTGATTGGTAGAAGACCCTTCGTATCGCGATATAAATTAACAAAAGACTGACATAAAAGCACATAATCATATTTTTCATCAAGTGTTATTTTGTTGAAAACGATAACCTCCTCATGCAATCTTTTGTCTATGTACAGTCCAAATCCATTTAATCCGGATTCGTCTTTATATGTGTCGATTAATGCCTCTCCATAATATGCCTGAAAATTACGGAGTTCTTTAAAGTGAAACTCTCCATAGGTGATGATGCCCTTAAAGAACACATTTATCCAATTCAATTTATAGAACAATTCTTGAGCATATTCTATTAAATAAGTTACATAGTAATGTGTTGGCCAGTTCTCGTTTCTGTTGAATACTAAAATAGTATCGGAAAAAACGATAACTTGTAGCGATTCATGCTTAAAGACGTTTAGGCTATCAATTATTTCAAAAATCTTATCAACTTTATTTGATTTAGACTTAACCATACTTTCAAACCCAAGTATATCTATGTATAAAAAAGCTCTCTTCATAAATGTGTTTATTATCTGGTTGCAAAATTACCTATAAAAAAACACCTAACGAAATTGTTTATCAGATGTTTTTCAATAACTTATCTAAAGTCGTTTATCATCAACTCCTTCATGCTTCTAGCTATCCTATCTGTGTATTTATCTCCCGCCGGAAAGCAAGTGGATCGGCGATAAACGGGTATGAACTTGTAACGCCTCCGGTAGTAACCGTAATCGTTCCGAAGCCGAATATCCGTCCTAAAACACTTTGCTTTATATGCAATCCCTCACACTTTGCCAGTACCAAATCGACCGCACGGCGACTGATTACGCCTGTTTTCAGGATTACACGTTTGTTGGTTACGGCATAAGCCGAACCTATTTTTACCATTATACGCTGTATTAATGATACTATTCCGATAAATAACAGAAATATCTTAATGTATTGTTGATAACGAAGCTAATCGGCGAATAATGATAGCTGGTTTCTAAATCGTTACCTGTCTGCAAATTCAACTTTGTAATGCGCTGGAATATATATGGTTAAAAGATTCTCTATGTCTTGCCATATGTGTTGTCAAATTCTTCTCAATTCCACAGGATGCAGCAATATCTTTGAGGTAAGAATTCATATTCGCATTACTGTAAAAGGGAAGACATACACCTGTGTCAATACATTTGGGATGATCCTTATATTTCTCCAATATCTTGATGGCCGGTCCAAGCAGGGGGACATTAGCTGTACATCGAGTTTTGTTTTTCTTCATTTTATGGCGACCTTTCCGTATCCACATCTTACCGTTATTATCTGTTAGGATATCTTTATAAGTAAGCTCTTTGGCATCCGTAAAGGCCAAGCCGGTATATGTGCAAAAAATGAAGGCATCTTTTACAACCCTAAGCCTCTCTATTTCGAACTCCTTGTCTTCTATTTTTTGAAGTTCTTCTTTTGTGAGAAAGGTTGGGTCGGTTTCTTCTTGAACATATTTACATCCGGCAAACGGGTTCTTTTTCATTAAACCCTGGTCCAGTGCCATATTTACTATTTTTTTGAAGCATTTCATATACCTTACAATCGTGTTATTACTCAAAATAGATTAAGATTGCTGTAGAGGTGCGTTCGGCATGGGTTACTTCAAAATAAGTCAATATGCCTTCGGGTAATAATAGTTCGTAGCCTGTTTCCATAGGGGTGAGCCTGATAAACCTGCTTTTTGATGCTTTTTTTTGCTTTTTTTCAGAAACGCAAAACCCCTGAACTTCATTGAAATTCAGGGGTTTACGTGATTTTGCTTTCTTTCAAAGTGGTGCCACCAGGAATCGTCATTTTGACTTAAGTGGCTGTGTTTCTTATAGATATGTTTTCGAAAAAGAAGTAATCTCCCGCTATTGCTCCACCAAATTTTTGCACTACTTTGCGGCGAAATTCTTCACATCACATTTCCTATTGCAAATATAGCAGGAATCATCCTTATTTGGAAATTTAATTGATTATTTTATATGTTGATTTTTTAATGGAAACCTCATTCGTTCGCATCGGTAATTGCACTTGCCAATAATATTTCACTGCCGAATATGGCTAAAATGCTCGGACATTTTTCTACTCAAACGGCACAACATTATGCAAATGTACAAAATCAAAATATTATGGAAGAGATGATGGAAGTTTATTTTTAATTCTATTATGTTGATATTTAATGTCCGCAACATTATCATCATATGTTCTTTCATAAACGCTTAAGTTAATATTATAGTTAAACTGATTACCAATGATGAATTGAGAATACATTTGAGGGTAAAAGAATAAATTCTTATTAACGATTTCTACTAAATCTGCATTTTTAGTAATAAACTTACCCGAATAATATGCTTCTGGATTTTCTCTTATCAAATACTTCATTCCAAAATACTCGCAGATATCAAAAAGCCATATATATTTATCTTGGAATGCCTTTCCAGTATGTTTGATTATGGATTTATGTGCAAAATCATATATTTCGGAAATATCTGGATTGAGAAAAAAGGGATTTATAAACCACAAGTTATCTTGGCCTTGAACCAAGTAGTGTGAAATTGTAAAATAGTTGATATCTTTTATTGACAATATGGCATTTAATACAGATTTATGAATGACAATTCTTGGATAAATTGCGATTTTCTGTTCAATGGTTGCAGCCTGGACTAACCCTTCGCTAACTATTAAATAATTTTTATCACTAATTTCAGAGAAATGATTACCATATCCCACACCTCCTCTAAATAATATGCCAAAACTATTAACCCAAGAAATCAAATTAGAAAGCCGGAATAATAAATCCTGAAAATCAGATCCATACATTATAATAGAATCTGAAAATATTGCGAATTCCATATCCGAAGTTGAATTTTGCAATAAGGGATCTTGTTTTCTCATTTCAACTCACTAGTGTCCCATTAAAATTCGTTATTAAAAATCAAATAAACTTGGCTCATTAGAGTCGCCTGGTTCTTTGTCATATTGAAAATTAGTTTTGTTAA
>NZ_QVMQ01000058.1 GCF_010501105.1 Dysgonomonas sp. 511
GCCTAAATTTGAAACGAGATACAAGAATAATTTCTCCACCAAGAAAATTCATTCTTTGTGGAGAAAACTATGAGGGAATTATTCAGTGAACCCTAATTAAAAGAATGCTTGTTTCTTCAATATGCAGGCAACTTCAACTCCCTCCCCTCAGAATCAGCATATACATTTTTGTTCCTCTTTAAAAAGGCAGCTCCGGTGACCTGTAATTCTGGTACAGTACCTGTTGCAGTTCCTCTTCCGGGTAAAGTATTTTACCGCCAATCATTGTATAACATATTAGGCGATTATCACGCAAATTCTGGAGTGTCCGGGGTGAAATATGAAGGTATTTCATTACTTCCTCTCCGCTTAGGTATCGCTTGTCTGCTAACGTAGGACGATGTTTATCACGGACATCTTGTATGTCCTGAAAGGATTGTTTAATTTGTCCTTCAAATTCCTTGAACTCTTCGGACGAAAAATCAATAAACTTATCCATTATACCCCCCGTTTCATACCCTCTTCGAGAAGTTTATTAATATCTTCCTCACGATAGTAAACTTTACCTCCCAGCATAGAATAAGGCATCTTGCCATTATTCCGCCATGTTTGAAGTGTTCGCTTTGAAATACCGAGCGCACGGCAGACATCCGACGAATCTATTCAGCCGTCACGGGGATTGGGGCAGTATAGCTCTTTCAATGCACTCACTTCTGTTGTCAGCCTTTTTATCTGCTGCCTGAGATTTTCCCAGGCATACAAGTCTATGCAAACAATTTCCATATTTTATTCCTTTTCATTAAATGTGTTTGCCAGTGAACGTTTCAGTCCTTCATTAGCAACACGGGTGATTAATTCTTTATTTACCGTCAAATGGTCTGCAAGGATATTCGACAATAGAATAGTCGGCGTAATATCCGGTACGATATGTTGTAGCGAAGAAACCAATGTTTGTAACTTTTCTTTCATCCGAACATCAATATATACCGGAGTATAGTCCTTTACCTTCTGTACCCCTAAAAAACGTCGGTTATAATCTTCCTCGTCTTTCTTGCGGGACACTTTCGTTTTGGGTGCTGTTCATGTACTATCCTCAATCATTTCGGATATATCTATCTTTTCAGATTCCTGCTTACCTTTTTCTAATTCTGTGTTCATAAATGTTTTATTAAAAAGTTCATATTAGCCGGATAATTCCGGCTGTTATCTCTCTCAATTGGATAATCGGGATAGTCATTCATCCCTGATGCGGTTGGCTTTACCCATAACCTCAATCTTTCGGAAGGATAAACGATATACGACTTTGCAAACCGTTGTTTCCGAAATCGGGTGCAAGATATGAACTCCCGTATGCCCACCCTGTTTAGATAACAGCCTTACATAACAGCTTTGGGCTGTATGCCATTGATTATCAAATTGATTTTGTGAAATATATAATATAAATCCGGCTAAATTGCTAACATAGGTAAGCCTGTCAATTGGCATTAACCCATTGATACACAACGAAAGTTGGCAAATTGAGTGAAATTGAAAATATTTTCAACTTTTTTGGAAAATATTCCTATGAGTTATAAATCAGGATATAATTAACGGCTCATGCAGTATTTATTGGTTACTCATCCCGATATTCGTTCATTTCTTCGATAGCCTCATCTATGATAATCAGCCCGCGGACAGCCTCCTTTTCACTCTTCTTACGGTTGTTCTGGAATTGTTGCATAGGAATATAATGTTGTTGATCACCATAGCGTTGTCTATTGCCTTCGGTGCGGAATGATATAAAATCTTTGTTTCCGTCGGCAACAGAAATCCATTTATCTTTGATATACTGATATTCTTTTAATCGTTCAAAAAGGTAAACCAGTGTTTTTTGGTTGGTCACTTCTAACGGTTCCGTCAATTTCCCTTTGAGTAGTTTTTTGAGGTCAGTTACCTTTAACCGAAGGCGGAATAGTTTTATTTGCTCTATACATTCCGCTAACAGTGCATATTGTTTGTTATTTAGTTTGGGCTCGTAGGAGCGTTTGGCTTTGGTTCGTTTGGTTTCTAATTGGGAAGTAGGCTTTATTTCGACTTTGGTTTCTTCATTCCCGGCTGCCGGAGTTTTCTTATCCGATAAATCTTCTTCGGATTCGGTTTTTGGCTCGGATACTTTATCTTCATATTTCATTAAGATCCGTTCCAAAGTGATTAGGTCAACCAATTCCTTAAAGTAAGGCAAATCTATTTTATCCAGCTCTTCCGCATAGTTCGCCGGATTTATTTCTACCGGGGCAGCTTTAAACGTGCGGTAACGCTGATAAACCTCTTTGGTAATATCATCATAGAAATCGCTGTACCAAAGATAGTTGTCCCGTCCGTCATGAAAATAACGTAGAACACTTTCAAGCGGGGGATTATGACGGATAATATCCAATATCTTTACACGGTATAGGGTAATATCTTCCCGTGCGGGTTTCATCCGGTACAGCATACCGGACGCAGTTTCATAACTTATACCCACAAAGCGGTCAAGACATTGTTGAACCTCACGGAAACCTTCTTCCGGGAAATCCGGATATTCTATGTTATCATCCAATTCAAACATGGGTTAAAGATACATATTTTCAAAGTAATATGGGTAATATTAGTAACATGGTAATAAAGGTAGCTTACTCTATATGTATGGATAGCAAATGAATGCAACCGAAAGCAAAATTATATGCAAATGTTTGACTATCACATTTATAACTTATATTTGTTTTTTGTATCTATGTTGGATGCATCTAAATATAATGTACAATGGTAACTTTATCCAAACTTATTCTTTCTAACAGCTCTCTATACACTTGAAGAGCTAATGGCAATACAATCCGTGTATTGCTAAACCCGGGCAGTCTACTCTTGAGTCCGGCTTTATTCAAAATGATTGTCGACGAGCCAAAAAACAAAGAGACTTCCGCCTCTTTATTTTTTTTCGTGCGCCAAAGGAGCAAGGTAATCGCACGGGTAACCCGAAATTCGCCTTCGGCTCTTTCGGCTTCCTTCCATGCATACCTTGCCCTGCGGGGCTGTGACCACGCAAAAGATAAATCCGGCGTACCTTGAATTTCCCTTTTGCTTCAAAACCCGCTCCCGTTGGTCGCAGATTTTGAGGTCACTGAACAGCCCTTTCGTGCTGCTCCCGATGGTCGCATCCCTGCCGGGTTGTTGGGCAAACCTTCACTTCATCTCCCGTTGGTCGCTTTCGTTTCGGCTTGCCCGGAGGGTGGAAACGAACGGATATTTTTCCATAATTCTAAAGGCATGATTTATGGAAAATAAGAAAAAGGATAAGACCAAAAGAGGTCGCCCCGTGAAAGAAAAAGCGAAGCTGACCAATTCGATTAATCTAAAGTTGACCGAAGCGGATTTCAATTCCATAAAGGAAAAGGCAGAAAAGCTGGGTATGAAAGCTACACAATATGCGCGGGAAATGACATTAAAAGGAGGTATTAAATCTCGCTTCACTTTGGAAGAACTCGACATGATGCGAAAGCTATCCGGTATGGCAAATAACCTGAATCAGATAGCACGACAGGCAAACACTTATGGTTATTCCAATACTGCTTTGGATGTAATTATAATACTGGAACAAATAAAAAAACTCTTGCATGATCGCTAAGAATATAAAGGGAAAATCGTTTAAAGGTTGTGTTTCATATGTGATGAATGACACGGCAACTATACTTGAAGCAGAAGGTATTTGGACGGATAATACGAAGAATATTATCCGCAGCTTTGCCATGCAACGCTCCGGCAGGAAAGAGATAAAACAACCTGTCGGGCATATTCCTATATCTTTTTCGCCGGAAGATAAGGAGCGGATGACAGATGAATTTATGGTGCAACTCGCCAAAGAATATATGCATGAAATGGGAATAAAAAATACGCAATATATCGTTGTGCGGCATGGTAATACAGAGAATCCTCATATACATATTGTATATAACAGGATTAATAATGACTTGAAATTAATATCTGTCAATCACGATTATAAACGGAATATTAAGGTTTGTAAGAAACTAAAAGACAAATATAATCTGACTTATGGCAAGGGAAAAGAAAAGGTAAAGCGGGAAAAGCTGGATAATCCGGATAAAGTAAAGTATAAAGTCCACGATGCGATTAAAGCTGTGTTACCAGATTGTAAGAATCCGGCAGACCTCAGACTCAATCTTGAAAAATTTGGAATTGAAATTGATTATAAGTTCAAGCGTGGCTCAAATGAGATTGAAGGTGTGTCATTCCGGCATGATGGTGTTGCATTCAAAGGTTCTGAAGTTGACCGGAAATTCAGCTTCGGAAATTTGAAAAAAGAGTTTCTGAAAAATCTTTTAGACGAGGATAGACGGATGGAAGAAAAATATCAAAAAGAACGGAAAGAAGTAGAACAAAAACAGCAACAAGCAGAGCAAAAGACAAAACAGGAAACCCCATCAACAAATCGAAACCTTGTAATTTTAGGAGTAGAATTGTCAGCGGAACAGGAAAAAGTCTTAAGAAACGGTGGTGTCATTTTCCTTGAAAATATGAACCAGACTAATGGAAATGGTAAGTTTTCCTCCCATGTTTTCCTAAATGATGAGTAATCATTCGGTCTGCCTCATCTTTTACAAGATTTATATAGTTTTTACCTTTGCTGAGAGAGTTAACGATAAATTAAGGAGCCATCAGTTTATGCAAA
>NZ_QVMQ01000005.1 GCF_010501105.1 Dysgonomonas sp. 511
TGCCCAAAAGGAAGCAAAAGGCTAGTGCTTCGTCCCTCGGCGACCTGTCATCGGTTTGCCGGCTGAAAGGGATAAACGGGCTCCGCCCCATCCCTTTCTCCGCCGTCTTCACCGGACAGGTTCCCGCCTGCGGAACTAATGCACATCCGCTGACGCACGACTAGAATTGTCGCAAACTCTTGTCCGGCGTTAGCCCGCGCCATTAGCTTTGCGTACGGGGTACCCACGCGATGCAGGCGGCGTAGAATGAAGTGGGACTGCTGTTATGCAACTTTGCTAAGCTAACTAAAAGATTGCTGTTAGTTCACTTCATTCAGCCGGCAAAGCGCAAAGTGGGTCGTACGGCGAAGTGGGGCGCAAAAGAGTTTTTGGTTCCTTTTGGGGCTTAGGCCAAAAGGAACGCAAGCAATCTCTGATTGCGCGCAGTATAAAAAAGAACGTTTTGCAGCTAGATTCTAACTGCTGATTCTCATAAATAAGGAATATTTTTGTAATTTTATTTTTATATCTTTATCTATAATAAAAAGCATTTAGCTGATAGCGATCAGCTTTTGCCAAGAAAAATGTAACAAGGAAAAAGGATGTAAAAAGTGTTACATGTGCACAGTACATGACAAAAAAATGATATTCTCTCGAGAGCCTGTAGGGGCGTAATATCTTACGCCCGACACAACCGACGGGCGAATGATAATTGACTCCGTCGATTTTCAATTCGCCCCTACAATGCTAATATTACAATAATTTTAATTTTTGTCATGTACTATGTACATGTGTTACTTTTTTACCTCACTCCCCGCTCTATCCAAAGGGAGAGAGAGCCGCAAAGCCACGACAAGAGAGAGGAAAGTAACAGTTGAGAAAGTATAAAAAAGATGTTACTTGTGTTACTTTTTAGAAAGACACAAGATACCAGCAGACGAGTTAACGAGTTGGTTTCTTGTAAAACATAAACTTGTATCTCGTATCTTGTTTACTAGTATCTAAAGAGACTATTAACAGAAAATACACTCATTATCAACCTTATAATATATTTCAAGAAACCACAAAAAGTTATATTTAAAATGATACAAAAATACTTGCTTATATTCCTGATATTATTTTCTGTAAATACATTGGCACAGGAAAAAACCGAATATATAGTAGACCGTAACGGCACAGGCGATTTCCGCACTATACAGGAAGCCATCAATGCAGTGCGCACAGCCGACCCGCGCGGACAAATCACTATACAGGTAAAAAAGGGAGTATATAAAGAAAAACTGATTCTTCCCCCACATGTTACAAACGTGAGGATAGTAGGCGAAGACAGGGACAAGACCATCATCAACTACGACGACCATGCCAATATAAACAAGATGGGAACATTCAAGACTCACACTTTCCTGCTGAGTGGCAATGATGTGATACTCGAAAACCTGACTGTCGAAAACTCGTCGCAACCATTGGGACAAGCCGTAGCCCTGCATATAGAAGGCGACCGCGTGATACTTCGCAACTGCCGGTTGCTCGGGCATCAGGATACCCTTTATGCCGGACGCGACGGAGCCCGCCAATATTTCGAAAATTGTTATATAGAAGGTACTACCGATTTTATTTTCGGCCCGTCTACTGCATGGTTCGAAGGATGTACGATTCACTGTAAGAGCAATTCCTACATCACAGCCGCAAACACTCCCCAAAACATTAAATACGGTTATATATTCAACAACTGCACCGTAACCACAGCCGACAATGTATCTGCCGTTTATCTGGGCAGGCCGTGGAGAGCCTATTCCATGACCTTGTTTATGAACTGCACATTGCCCAAAGGGATAAAACCCGAAGGATGGAACAACTGGCGCAATGCCGAGAACGAAAAAACAGCCAGCTACATGGAATACAACAACAAGGGCGAAGGTGCAAACACTGCTAACCGGGTGAAATGGGCTAAAATATTGACAGCAAACCAAGCCAAAGAATTTACAATGGAGAACGTATTGGGTGGTTGCGACAACTGGAACCCGCAAAGTTTATTGAGATGAGAAAAACGGCCTTGTATATCCTGTTTCTTTTCTGCCTGAGCAGCCTGTCGAACGCACAAATCCGCATGCTTACTATCGGCGATTCTACAATGGCAGACTACGACCCGGTGAAGAACAGCCAGAAAAAAGAAAAACGCGGATGGGGGCAAATGTTGCCTATATTCTTCGACGGGAACGTACAAGTAGACAATGCTGCGCGAAACGGCAGGAGTTCCAAATCGTTCTACTTCGAGTTTTGGGAGACCGGACTAAGGGAAAGCCTCAAACCCGGAGACTATGTCATTATCCAGTTCGGACACAACGACGAAAAGAATAACGGAGCCGACAGCGACGAAGCAGACAAAAAGAACAGGGGAACAGCACCGTGGAGCCAATATATAAAATACCTCACCAAATATGTGGAAGAAAGCCGCGCCAAAGGTGCTATACCAATTCTGGCAACACCTGTTGTAAGGCGTGCATTCAATGCCGATGGCAAAACGCTGACAAGCACAGCCAAACACAATCTGGTAAGACAATCTGACATAAAGAACGATTCTATAATGAATTATGTGCTGGCAATGAAGTCTGTCGCCCGTACACTATCCGTCCCTTTGGTAGATATGACAACCCTGACGGAAAAACTGGTAATAGAATATGGCCCCGACAAGTCGAAACAACATATCTATTGCGAAGAAGACAATACGCATCTCCGTGCTCTCGGCGGGGTGCTGTTTGCCCGTTTGTTTGCAGAAGAACTGGCAAGAAAGAACATACTGAAAGAACACATCGTATCTTCGAAAGAAACGGTACTGCCTAAAAGGCTGAACTTCGGTTCTCAACTGGTGAGCATCCCTGTCGTACAGGCCTTTACATTGGTTAATGTCGGCATTCCCGGGGAAAAGCATATCAGGCTTATGTCTGCCGATCCTTATATGGTTTCTTTCTATCCCGACAAAGAGTTCTCGCAACTTATCACAGCAGATGCAAACGGTGACTTCATCGCTACGGTATATGTAAAGTTTACGCCGCAGGGTGCACAAGAGTACAATGACGCGCTGGCTTTCAAAAAGGTGCTGATTACCAAGAAAAAGCTATCGGAAAATACGATCGAAATACCTCTTTCGGGCTCAGGCCTTGCTGCCGACAAAGACAAAGTAATAGAAATTACTGCTTCGCCCGCAAAAACCTTTCCAATGGAAACAAAGCCTCAGGTAAAAGGTGATGTAAAAGCCGAACTGAAGCTACAGGGATTGGTAGCCCATCATACAACAAATGCAGGATTGACCGTAATAGAGAATACTGACGCTCAAGACCTGGAATCGGCTGCCCGCGAAATAGATATGAATGCTGCGCGATATGCCGAACTAGCGATAACTGCCAACTCTTACGACATCTACCTCAACCATTTATCATTCTCGCTGAAATCAGAAAGTGGCGATAAGATGCAGTTTACCGTACTTGGTTCTGCCGATGCTAATTTTTCAAAGACCGATTCATTCAGTGTAATGGAGAATATGAGCGATAAAGCTTTGAAGCCATATTCTTTCAACACCATGATAAAGATAGAAAAGGGAAAAACCTACAGGCTAAGGCTATATCCCTGGAACAGAGGCGGATCAAAGAACAAGATTATCTTAGATAATGTAACCATAAAAGGACTGGGCAAGTGAGAGAAGCCATCCTATCGACAGCTCTCTCCTACCCTGCCTGTTATTCTACCGGGTCGCCCGGCACTTTCTTCTTTGGATCGTATATAGCGACACCGACCATAGAATCGGCGCAACCATAATAGAGATACCATTTCTTGTTGTGATACGCCAGTCCCTCGATAAAGACCGTGCCATCTACATACTGCCCGCTTTTCTCAAAGTCGTCCATAGGGCGGAAAAACGGGACATCGAGACGGCCGATAACTTTATAAGGATTATCCAGGTCGAATAGCACCTGCCCGGCACTGTATGTCCCTGCATTGTAACGCTCGTCGCGCCTGTCGTCAGTCCGGTTCTTGCCATTATACAGCAGGAGAATGCCTTTATCTGTAATGATGGCAGGAGGTCCGCACTCGGTAAGGTTGCTGTCGAAGTACTTATAGCGCGGATATACCAGCCCTTTCAGTTCGTTCTTCTCATTCAGCTGGGGAGTCCAGTTTATCAGGTCGTCGGAGGTAGCAGCATTAATCATCTTCTCGCCCCAATACATCAGGTATTTGCCATTCACCTTGGCTATCACCTGCTTGCCATCTACCAGCTTGGTAACAATGGAAGCCGACTTGCTTTCCAGGTTTTCAAACCTGCCATCGTATGCTTTAGCGAAAGCCAGGCCATGCTTCTCCCATGTTACAAGGTCGCGCGAGGTGGCAACGCACAAACGGGGAACCTGCCTGTTCCACCCGGTATAGAACATGACATACAGCCCGTCTTCGGTAACGGCTACACGAGGGTCTTCGCATCCGCCCGGCCACTCCAAGTCCTTCGCATTGTCTTCGTCGGGATAAAGCACCGGCTTATCGCGAAACGACATGGTGATGCCATCTGTGCTTTCGGCCAAGCCTATGCGCGAAGTCCTTTTGCCGACTCCTGTAGCCGAATTATCCTCAGCCCTGTATAGCACGTAAATCTTCCCGTCTTTGACAATGGCGGCAGGGTTGAAGGTATCGCTCTCTTCCCAGCCTACCAAGCCCTTCTGCATAGGACAAAGGAACTTCGTTGCCGGGTTTGGCTTTATCACCGGATTTACCCCCGGCGGACGTACAAAGCCACCCATCGCCCAATCGGGCAGCTTATTGGCATTCGACTTATTCTGAGCCATAAACGGGCTTGAAAACAGCACCGCCAAAAGAGCCATAAATATCTTATATTTCATTATATTCCAATTGTTTGAAAGGGGCAGGAGGTTTAAGCAGACCTCCTCCCCTATGGTTCATTAGTCCTTTGCTTTTACTCTAAAATAGGGTCGGTAGTCCATGAAGTAACCTTATTGGCTGCCTTTGCCTCGTAGTTGTTGTCTGTTAACGAGATGAATCTATCGACCCCATCGCCGGCACCATTATTGAATGCCCAATAAGCAGCCAACCCATCTGCCGACGGATCGACAGAGCTACTATTGTATGCTGCTATTTCGCCAGCATCGAGCGCTTTTGTCCATATACGGGCGTAGCTGATTGCGCCATTTAGCCTGCGTTTGCCATCCGACTGTCCAATAAAGAAGTTGGATGTCAGGTCGATATCTTTCAGGTCGGCAGGTGTTCCGCTCGAATAGCCAAGAGTCTCTTCCACGCCATTTATATACAGTTTTATCTTGTCCGTACCGCTCTTTGCCGGGTCTACTACTATGGCCGCATTGTACCACACTCCGGGTTCTATCTTGGTAGAACCTTCGTAACGGATGCCTCCCTTATTGTCGGCAGCCAATTGTATGTAGCGGTCGCCCGACTGACCTTTGCGTACGTCGACACGCATAAGGAATATCTTTTCCACTCCCATTATTGTATTGATGCGTGCATTGCCATTATCGTCTCCATTCAGGTTTTCGATCATGAAGCGCGACTCATAAGTTATTGCATTCAACCCCTTCATTGCAGGATCGGCTGCCCCATTCAGATGGAAAGGAACAGAGAAGTAGTTGGAAGTCCCTATATTTGCCACCTTGTCTATCTTGTTTACGTTCACTTCGAATGAGAACGTTTGCCCTTCTCCATCTTCGAGAAGGATGGTTGTAGCTCCTGCCGACTTACCTATAATGTTGATTGTGTTGTCTACTACTTTGACCAAGACTTTCGAATCATCTACCGGAGTAGCTACATAGTTGCCGTTTCCTTTCAGTATATTCACCACAGCCTTGTTGTTTACCCCTACCTGCTTCGTCTCGCCTTCTATAATATCGGTATCTATAGTGATAGGGACGATATCGACATCAATCACCAATTCTTTGCCAAGCCTATCGGTGAAGGTAATGGTAGTAGTTCCTATACCTATGCCTTTTACAGTATAGTACGGACGGTAAGGATCGGTATTTTCGATACTTACTACCGATGGGTCTGCTATCACAATATCGAGTTCGTCGTTGCTCGAAAAATTGCCGGAACTTACAACCAACGAAGTTTCGTTGAGCCTTTCCATTTCGATTCCGGATACATTCGCCTGCAACTCGAATGTGCCCACCGCTACGGTAAAATTACCGATAACACCTTCCTGGTCGGTTATTTCTACGGTGGTTGCACCCTGTTTGTTCAGGCTCTTAACAGTAACCACATCGCCCGAAATGGAGGCGGTAGCTATAGAGGTGTCGTAACTTTTTACAGAATATCCTTCATTGCCCAATACAACCTTTACTGTTGCCTGCTCGTTTGCTCCCAGGCGAACAACAGGCTTATTCACTATTATTTCATATACGTCTTTCACGACAGTATCGTCATCGTCGTCGCAACTCAGGAAACTGAATGCCACGGATAACAATAATAGTGTTGTAATATATTTTAAATACTTATTCATATTTCGTTCATTATTAATATCATTATTAACAAATTTTCTTCTCTTTAGATACAAGTAAACAAGATACGAGGTACAAGTTTATATTTTATAAGAAACCAGCCCGTCAACTCGTCTACTGGCATCTTGTATCTCTCCAAAAAGTAACACTTGTAACACATTTTTTATACTTTCTCATTGTTACTTTTCACTCTCCCTTGTCGTGGCTTTGCTGCTCTCTCTCCCTTTGGAGAGAGCGGGGAGTGAGGTGAAAAAGTAACAAAAGTAACACATTTCAGCCTTTTTTTTCTGTTACCTTTTTCTTGCTAAAAGCTAATCGCTATCAGCCAAAAGCTATCCTTATATAGATAAAACTGCCGAAATAAAATCACAGATGTGTTACTTTTTTGTTTCCACAGGTTATATCATACCCTTATCGTTTACCATCCCGGATTTTGCACCAGAGAAGGAGTACGACGCAATTCGCTTTGCATGATCGGGAACAGGTAATGCTGGCTCTGGAATACACGTTCTTCGACACAGAAACGTTCCATTACATATTTCTCCCCGTCCACATCTATTTTTCCATTCGCATTCTTCACCGGACGCATTCCGTTTATCATCCTCTGGCTCTTAGGCAAAGCACCATTGTTGGCAGCCCAATAATTTCTCGTGCGCGAACTGTTGTCGATGCCCGAAGCTTTCCACAGGCTTTCCTTTGCCAACTCCTCGCGGCTTGTAGGCTCAAGGTAAAGGCGGCAATTCCAAGGGCGTTTGTTTTCATAGAAAAACTCGACTCTGCGTTCGCGCTGTATATATTCGAAGAAAAGTTCTTTCGAGGTTTTCACAGTAGGAGGCATCGGTTTCATAAACGACCGCTCGCGTACCGAATTTACCAGGTCATAGGCTTCGCTTATCTTATCGGTTTCGCCCAATTCGTTTACAGCTTCGGCATATATATAGATAAATTCGGGAAGCCGCCATATTGCCGGAGCATTCATGCTGAAACTTCCGCTGCGGTTCCATGTCTCTCGCTGAAACTTGCGCAGATAATAGCCTGTAGTAGTGGCATTGGAAGCCCCGATAGCATCAGAACCGTTGGCTGTATTAGTTATTTTCTGGTTGTTGCTATTGTCGCGATAAGGAGCCCCATGATAGATAATATCGCGGTAGAAACGCGGGTCGCGGGTTCCTTTGGCATACGGATCGGCATCATTGTAACCACCTTTTCGCGCGTCTGACGAATAGATAGGATACCCATAATTGCCAACTATGTATTCGTATTCGTCTACCTGCTCTTGTACAGGTTGCTGGCGCGAACTGCCCGAACGGCTCGGCGGGTAGATATCGCCCTGCCACGCCTGGTCTTTATCTCTCGTGATAAAGAATACACATTCGCCGGCAAAAGCATCCATATCGTGAAACATATCCCACAAGCGTGTATATACACGGCTATCGTTCAGGTTTTCGCCGTTAGGGTCTTTAAAGTCGCTGTCGGTATGCTTGGTGTATAGCGCATAGCGTTTATACCCTCCTACTTCGAAGTCTAAAACTGCTTTGGCGGCATCGCGTGCTTTCTCCCAACGTTTAGAATCGTATCCATATTCGTTTTCGAATATCCGTGTCTGCTGATACCCGTGGCTCTTTGCCCCGTTCCACAAAGGTGTGGCTGCCATCCAGCGCGCAATGGCTATCAATCCCAGGCATGCTCCTTTATCTACACGCCCGAAGTGTTCGGAGGTTTTCACATATTTGGCAGGAACCCTGCGGTATGCCTCTTGTGCATCGGCCACCATTTTCTCTACCATCGCATGTACGGATTCCTGTTTGAAATTCATTTCCTCGCTTGCGCTTATCTTATGGCTTATGTAAGGCGCTTCGCCATACATGCGGAATAGCATAAGATGAAAATAGGCACGCATAAAATAGACTTCTCCTATACGGTAATTAAGTTCTCCGGGCTGTATAGGATTGTCGGGAGTATCATATTTTGCAATTCCTTCGAGAATAAGGTTTGTCTTACGGATACCTTCATACAGGCTCCACCAGTATTGCCCCGAACTGCCCGGCAGCGAATAGGGATTCCATGCCCCGCTATTGAAGTTGTTTGTAATATTTCCTTCCACAGTGGTACCTTCACATTCGTCGGTGATGGCCGACGAGCTGAAGTGTTCGAAAAACACCAACGGCCTGTTTGCTTTTTTTGCCGCAGCATAAGCATCGGTAACCAGTTCGTTGACTTTCTCGTAGCGCGAAAAAACATCCGCCTCCGTTATCTGGTCGTCATCGTCGCGGTCGAGATAATCGCTGCAAGACGATACGAATATGGCAATGGCCGCTAAGCCTATTGTATATAATAATCTCTTTGTCTTCATTTTCTATATTTTAGAATGTTATATCAATACCAAAGTTGAATACTTTCTGAATAGGATACCACGATGCCCCGTCGCCCGATTTGGTTTCGGGGTCTATATCGACGTCTTTCAGCCCATCCCAGGTCAAGAGGTTGAGCCCTTGTGCATATATGCGGACTTGTTGCAGATTGTATTTCTTCAAAAACTTAAGTGGCAGGTTGTACCCTATTTCGATATTCTTCAAGCGCAGGTATTTGGCATCGTAAAGAAACAAGCTACTGTTGGTCTTATTATTGTTGTGCGTACCCATATGCAGTGCCGGATATTTGGCTGTAGAAGCCGTTTCGGGAGTCCAACGGTCGAGGTGCATTTTTTTCACCTTACCTCTTTTATCCTGATCGAACTGAGGGAAATCGTACACTGCTGCGCCATTGAGCAATACAGACGTATTTGTTGCCCCTTGCAGCAATATACTCATATCGAAGTTTTTATACTGGATTCCAAATGGAATACCGAACATCAACTCAGGACTACGCGGATTGCCCATCGCTGTCTGGTCGTCGTCTGTTATCTTACCATCGCGGTCGAGGTCTTTGTAAACGGCGTCGCCGGGAATAAGATCTCCCCAAGGCTGATAGCGTATATCGTTCAGCCAGTCGGCTTCTGCCTGGTCGGCCACAAAGTGGTCGAATACATACACAAAGTTTTCGTAAAGACGCTTGCCTGTCCGTTTGCTCCATTCGTTGTTGCGGGCTACTTCAGCTTTATATTTCAGCTTGTTGCGGGCAAATGTAAGATTGGGACGGATGTAATATCTGAAATCCCTTCCTATCTTGTCGTCCCAGCTTATTTCCAGGTCTATACCCTTGTTGCTTACCTTACCCAAGTTCTTCAAAGGGGCTTCGGTACCTACAATAGAAGGGAATCCCATAATATCGTCGTCGGCCATACTGGTTATAATGTCGTAACGGTATTCGTGGAAAAGATCGACAGTGACGTTTAGCTTCTGCCTGAATGTGGAAAAGTCGATACCGAAATTGAACTTACGCGATTTTTCCCAAGTGAGGTCAGCATTGGCAAGGTTTCCTTCTTTCAGCCCTCCATATCCTGAACCGAAGTCGGAACCAAAGTTGTATCCCGAACCTCCGCCATAGAAAGACAGGTAAGGGAAACGGCTTCCGACCTTGTCGCTACCTACAAGCCCGTAAGATGTCCTTACTTTCAACTGGTCGAGCCACGATGATGCTTTTTCCATAAAAGGTTCGCTGCTGATAACCCATCCCAGCGAACCGGCCGGAAAGAACCCGTAGCGTTTGCCCGGTGCAAAATTTTCGGAACCATTGTACCCGAAATTAAATTCAGCAAGGTATCTCTTGTTGAAATAATATGCCATACGCCCTGTAATTCCCTGATAGCGATATGCCAGTTCGTTGTTTACAGCCCTGTGGGAACGGTTGGCGAGAAGCATACCGCTCAATTCATGTATCTTGTTGAAAGTATTATTATAGTCGAGGCGGGCCTGAATATATGTGCGTCCATCGGAAGCATTGTGGGTCAGCCCATTGCCTATGGTCTGGTCTACGGCATATTTGTTACCTGTCATATAAGCACCCTCGAAATGCCCGGGATTCATATATACGTCGATCTTCTCTTTGGGAACAAAGGTTGCATATTGAGGATATTCCCTGAAGCCTTCTTTGTAGGTATCGAGCTTACGGTTGATCCAGCGGCCTTCCGAAGCATCGTAGGAGAATGTCAGGTCGGCTTTCAGTCCTTTCACCAGAGAATTCATGTCGAAGGTCATGGAGAAGCTACCGTTCAGATACGTGTTTTTCTCGTTGAGATATCCCGTACGGCTCAGCTCTCCCAGCATATTGTAGCGGTAGGTTTCGTCGCCGAACAGCATTCCATAAGGATTTTGTTGTATGTATTCTTCGTTGAGAGGATGGCTGTTTTCTTCCACCAGGATAGGCAGATGCGGCGGCTGTGTGGCAGCAATGGTCATCAGCCTGCCGGCAGTAGTTCCCGGAGCATTGCGCTCGGTGATACGTGCGCCCAGGTCGAGCTTTACGGCCCAGAATTTGGTTATGTCTATATCGATGTTCGACCGGAAGTTGTAACGGTTAAACTTCATCTGCGAATCGTAGTCTGTAACATCAGTATAGCGGTAGTTGCCCCCTTGTGTGAAATAATTGGCAAGTACGTAATAACGCGCCCTGTCCGACCCTCCGCGGATAGACAGGCTATAATCCTGCTGTACACCTGTTTTGAATGCAAAATCGTAATAGTCCCAGTCGTAGCCCAAACCGTCGGAATTATCACCCTTCGCCCTTCTGAATTTGTCTATTGCATCTTGCGAAAAGAGTTTCAGGTTATCCATTTCGTCTCTCGAAGCACCTTTCATCTTGGCATCGTTGACCAACGCTTCATTGTACAATGTGGCATAATCTGCCGAGCCCAGATATTCGGGGAATTTCACAGGATTGTTGAACCCGACCGATGCCTTGAAGTTTACGCTGGCTTTTTCGGCAGCCTTACCGCGCTTGGTTGTGATCACTATTACCCCGTTGGCTCCGCGGATACCATAGGCAGCGGTAGACGAAGCATCTTTGAGGATGGTGAATGTTTCAATTTCTTCAGGAGCCAGATAACTCATATCGCGTTCTATGCCATCTACTATTACTATTGCACCCTGGTCGCCATAGGTAGATTTACCACGGATGAAGAGTTCGCTGCGGTCTACCCCCGGTTCTCCACCCGAATACTGGTTGGCGATAAGCCCCGGAAGGCGTCCTGCCAAAGCATTGTTGATATTGGCCGTAGGGCTTTGCTTCAGGTCTTTTGTGGTGATGGTGGCTATAGAGCCTATCATCGTTTCTTTGCGTTGCTTGGTATATCCTACCACTACTACCTCTTGCAAGGCCTTAGCGTCTTCGCTCATATGAACGGTGATCTCCTTTTTTCCGGCAGGCTTGATCTCTGCCGGCTGAAATCCTATATAAGAAAATACCAGTGAAGCGTCGGCATAAGGCATATTGATGGTAAAGCGCCCGTCGATGTCGGTCATTGTCGCTATGTCGGTACCTTTCACTACTACGGTAACCCCGACAAGAGGGTCGTCGTTCGACTTATCGAGAACGACACCCGTAACAGTGATTTTGTTTTGGTGTATCTCTTTTGCACTATCCGTTCCTTTTGCCGGATTGTAGGCCGCTACAGGGCTGCCCAGCATCAGCAATGAGGATATGGCAATAAAACAGATCCGGGACGATACCGAAACTTGTTTCTTTGTTTTATTCATCATCTGTATATATTAATGTGGATAAAAGTGATTGTTTTTCTTAGTATATTCTGTTTTCAGACTCTTTGCCATTGGCCCAGTCTTCGTAACGTGCGCGTATCTCGATAAGAGTAGCTGCAGACACCTGTGCATTGGTTGCAATGTCGCATACTCCTTCGGCATCCCTGTTGCCCGCAGTAGGGGCTTCGTACCATTTATACTGATAGAAATAGCGGCCTTCGTTGCGGCCTGATGTCCACAATACATCGGCATTGCGGTACAATGTATTTACGAACTTCTGCTTTACCTTCTCCGAAAACGAAGCACTTACCGGTTGTTTCAGCATATCGAGGAAATAACGGAGGAAAACCCCGCGAAACAGCAGGTTGTCGCCATTAGAACCCTCGCCGGCAAATACAGAATTGTTGTCGTCCATCTTGCGGTTTACCTGATACGAGCAGAATGCTACGGCATTGCGGAGGTATTCTTCTTCGCCGGTAGCATAATATAGTTCGAGCGCAGCCCCCATGAAAGTACCCTGATTGTACGACAGAGCCACTTTGTCGGGGTTCCATTGTGCAGGGTCGGGGTTTTCCACACTCATATTATCGTAGACCTGCCCTGTAGAGACATCGCAAAGAAACTGGCTCATCCATGAATATACCTGCTGTGCAAAGTCGAGGAAGTAGGCGGCTTCGTCGTCGCGCCCTTCTTTCTTACAGATTTTATACAGCTTCATGGCAAGCAGGCAGCCCGGCCCGTTGGAACACGACATGCGCGAATAAGGGGCATCCCATTTCCATGCCATACCTTTGCGGCCTGTAGCTTTCAGGTCGCCTTTGTAGTCGGCAATGTCTGCTTCTGTTTCGTTCTTAGCAGTCTTGATGAAGTTCCATTGCGTCATTGTTGCATCCCAGAAAACCTGCTCGCCTGTGATGTCGTACATACGGGCTGTGGTAAGGGCACACCAGAGCATATCGTCGTAGAAGTTGTTCCACAAGCCCATGCTGTTCGGGTAACGGTTGCCCCAGTGGTTCCTTCCATTCCAAAACTTCATCCCTTCGAGCCACGGCTCGAAAGTGTCGCGGTATTTTTGGTCGCCGGTGCGGATGTAGGCATCTATCAAGATATCCATTGCGTGAGGTTGCATCCAGTAGCCAAAGCCAAACTGGCGTTCGTCGGGCTCTGCTCCGCTCTCTATTGTATTAGGCTCGTGCCACTTGAGGGCTGCAAGAAAATATGCTTTTCCGGGAGCCGACGGGTCGTCGTTGCAGTAGAAGTACTTGAGAAAATCGCTTGTACTCTTATTTGCAGCATCTGTCCAGTCTATATCCGATACATATTCTCCTCCCGGCTGCGAATGGCCTCTGTATATATCCTCATCGCCGGAACACGATATCAGAAATAATGCTACAAAAGATAATATAATGTATTTCTTCATTTTAGTTTCCTGTTTTTAGTTTATTATTCTGATGCCACCCAGCGATGTGTATATTGTCCGTAATCGGCATTGAAATAAAGGGTTACATCTGTTTTTACCGTGGCGTCCCACTTACCGTTGTTCTCGGCTCCCCACTGCAACAATACTTCATCGTACCTGAACGAATAATCCCAGTCTCCACTCATTTCGTACATGTTGAAGTACGAATAATCGAGGTTGCCGTCGTTATCATATTTTGGCAAACCCGAATCTTTTATATTGCTTCCCCAGTTGATGCGGATTTCGCCATCGGCAGTCAGCAGCTTCATCCTGAAGTGGTGACGGGTTTCGCCACTGCTTGCCCAACCTTCTTTGCGCTTGTGCGCCGTGAAGTTTTTCACTCCCCATTTGCCATAGCCCAGATAATTGAACTCTTGAGAGTAAGTGCCTGCAATACAAAACAGATATACACTGGAAACTTCCACTATTTCATACTCTTGTGTATTGAAGTTGAGTGTGATGCGGAAAATGCCGTCTTTGGTGCTTTCGCATTCATTATCCTCGTCGTCGAGCCTTTGGCGGAGCTTGTCTTTAGAATAATAATATACATGGCTCTTGCCATCTTTTTCGCAGAAGAACATATAAGTCTTGTCTTTCTTCAATTTGGTGAATACCTGATATATGCCTTCTCCCATCTGCGTCATTTCGAGAGCCAGCGAAGGGTCGCCATTGTCTTCCGTAGCCAATCCGGTAATATACAGATGGTCGTTTTCGCCGGGGATATCGTCTATGCCATCCATCATGAAGATGGTAAATGTGCCTTCGAGGCTGCTCAGTGCTTTATCCAGGCCGCAATAGGCGCGTACACGCCAGCGCAATGTGCCGTTGGAATTAGCTTTGAACCTGGCGAGTTTGCCTATGGCATTCATCTGGAAATGAGAAACTGTAAGTTGTGATGCCAGTGCTTCTTTGTCCGATTTTATAGCGGCAACCGGCTTTGTAAAGTCGCCACCGAGGGTATCGAATAATACTTCGTAGCGGAATACCGTATTTCCCTTCGGCTCTGTTGGTATCCACGATAGTATGATATCTTCGATAGATGTGCCGGATAAGACAACCCTCTCGCCACTAGCCATCGAAGTAAGTGTGCGGACAGGCTCAGGCGGCACTATCGGCTCATAATCGCCGGGATCGAAACCCGGATTGAGATCGTTGCTACATGATGCAAATGCGATGATGCAAAGCAACATGATAAATTTCGACAAGTGTTTTTTCATATATTTGAATTATTAATTATCTAAGTTACTGTTATGGACAACCGGCTGCCGCCCATTTGTCGGCAGGGAATGTCTTAGCATTCTCTACGTTGTTCGACTTATTATCATATACCACAGCATCGCATACTCCGTTGAGGTCGGTGATGGATGGTGTTTGTATGCCATATCCACATACCCATCTGGATATAAGCCCCGACTGGTCGGTTTCGCTGAACAGGCATATATTATCCCTTATCTGATCGGCAGTACGGGCTGTTTTCCACACACGTGCTTCGGCAACTATACCATTCATTGCACGGTAGTCGCCATGTCCTATGCGTCCGATGCCAAGTCCCGGTGCATTGTTTGTCTTCGTTAGGTCTACCGCGGTCTTGTCGATGGTGATCTTATTGTCTGTACTTAGGAAATTGGTATAGAGTTCACCATTTACATATAGCTTATGCCTGTCTTCGGGATTTGGCTGAGAACCATCGAAAACAAGAGCCAAGTGATACCACACATTTGTTTTAAGCAACTTTTGAGTAATCATTTTTTGCTCATCTCCTCCAAGTTTACTTACCAGTTCTACATTCTGGTCGCCTTGGTGGTCGTCGTGATTTCCCCGGAGCAGAAGATTTCCTTCTAAGCCAATAAAACCTTGCAGGCCTCTGATACCATTCAGTTTGAACCTGACTTCGAATGTTACCTGCGGCAATGCCTTATAGTCGTTGCTATTGGCTAGAGCCCCATAATTTGCAATCAAACAATAATCATAGCCCATATTCATGGCCATTGGTACTACCGATATTTCCACATCTTTAGTTTTGCCATGTGCATCTGTTATTGTAACCGATGTGCTTCCGGTCTTTTTAGCGGTCACCGTTACTTCACTTCCCGAAATAGCTACTGTTGCTACGTCTTCGTTGCCAGACACCACACTGTATCCGCCATTGCCGTCGGTAATGCCGAACTTATTATTCGCCTTAGTTCCGTAGACAGTAAGGGTTTCTACATCTGTAGCTATTTCTTTTGGCAATACGGTAACTTCAATATCTTTAGTCGAACCCAACTGGTCGGTTACTGTAACAACTGTAGTTCCCACAGCCTGAGAAGTTATGGTAATTACATTGTTTACTTCGCTTGCAATCACAATACCATCGGGAGAATAGGTCATTACATAGCCTCCATTGCCTGCCAGGATATTTACATCAGTGGTTTTTGAAGGTCCGATAAGCGATACTTCGTATTTATCGAGTTCGAGGTCTACTATCTTGACAAGGATATCTATAATAATCTCTTTGTCTTTCTTATCCTTGATTTTTACCTTTGCGCCACCCTGCTTGAGAGCCTTTACGGTAAATACCTGCCCTGTAAGGGGACCCAGTTCGATAATATCTTCGCCTTCCTCTATCGAGATTTCGTAGTTGCCATTCCCTGTTTCTATTTTTACCGGAATCATAGCCCCGATAAACATTTCGTGTTCGCTTTTATCTACTGTAAGATCCCACAACCGGGCTACCCTTACTTTGATCCGGGCAACTTTCTTGCGTTCGTCTAACACGAGGATTGTAGTTTCACCCAGCTCTGCGTCTTCGGGTGCTTTGATTGTAACCTTATCGCCCGAAACTGTTGCGCCGGCTACGGATGCATCGACAGCCTTGACTGAATAACCGCCATTGCCCGACGTGATGGTAACAACAATCTCGTCGTTTTGCAGCAGCGTGACAGAGGTATTGTCTACAACCAGATCGTTTGCCGGGGTAGCCTCTTTCTCGTCGTTGTCGCAGGAGACGAAGAAAAGAGGTGCTATGAGCGCGATTGATAATAAGAATTTAAACTTTTGTTTCATATAGATTTAGATTAATGGTTTTTTACTTCTTCAATTCATTGGTAAAAGAATATGGGAAGTCTTCTTCCGAAGTGCCTCTCTGCTTATTCGGTACATCAGACATTTCGAATTGGATCGAAGCCCCTTTTGTCAGCAAGCCATGAGTCAGGTAATTTTTTGTGTAATTCTTGCCATTTACCTTCATCGACCTGATGTAGCGGTTCTGTTTGTTGTTATTATCAGCCTTGATGATGATTTGCTTCCCATTTTCGAGGTTGACTTTAACCGATTTGAACAGTGGCGATCCCACTATATACTCATCCGTACCCGGACAAACGGTATAGAATCCTAAGGCTGACAGGACATACCATGCCGATGTCTGCCCGTTGTCTTCATCGCCGCAATAGGCATCGGCATAAGGGTTGTACAACTTATCCATTATTTCGCGCGCCCAGTATTGGGATTTCCAAGGCTCGCCCGAATAATTGTAGAGGTATATCATGTGCTGTATTGGCTGGTTGCCATGCGCATATTGCCCCATGTTCATCACCTGCATTTCGCGCATCTCGTGAATCATGCCGCGGCTCCTCATGCCTAATGATCCGGGAACGATAAAGACCGAGTCCATCATTACATTAAATCCCTGCTTACCACCCATGAGGTCTATCAAGCCCTGCGGGTCGTGGAATACACAGAAACTCCAGTGCCAGCTATTTCCTTCGCAGAAAGCCCCGCTCCAGTCTGTTGCATCGAAATTCTTTTCGAAGTCGCCGTTTTCGCTGCGGCCTGTCATCAGTTTGTATTTAGGGTTGTAAAGGTTTTTATAGTTGAAGGCGCGTTGTTTGTAAATATCTATCTCGCTTTGCGGCTTGTTCAACAGTTGCCCCAGTTTATAGATTGTCCAGTCGTTGTAAGCATATTCGAGTGTGCGGGCTGCGCTTTGCCCTATGCCTACATTGTCGGGTATATATCCCAGACGGTTGTATTGCTCGTGGCCTACACGCCCCGATGCAGTATGTTTCAGATGGTTGTTTGTCCCATGTATCAGGGCTTCCCAAAGCAATTCGATATCGTATCCGCGAAGCCCCTTTATATAAGCGTCGGCAACGATAGATGCCGAGTTGTTCCCTACCATAGAGTCGCGATGTCCCGGGCTTGCCCATTCGGGAAGGAAGCCGCTTTCTTTATAGGCATTTACAAGCCCTTCCTGCATCTTGGCATTCATAGAAGGATACATCAGGTTGAGAAACGGGAACAGGCAACGGAATGTATCCCAAAATCCTGTGTCGGTAAACATATAGCCCGGCAATACCTGCCCGTTGTAAGGGCTGTAGTGAACAACCTGCCCTTTGGCATCAAATTCGTAAAAGCTGCGCGGAAACAGTACCGAACGGTAGAAGCATGAATAGAATGTGCGCAGATTGTCGATATTGTCGTCCTCTACTTCTATCTTGCCTAATACACCGTTCCATACATCTTCTCCTTTTTTCACAATCTGGTCGAATGTGTCGTTGCCCAGTTCGTCCAGGTTGAGTTCTGCCTGCTCGTGGCTGATAAAAGACGATGCGACTCTGGCATGCACTATTTCATTTCTCTTGGTAGAGAAACCGATGATGGCACCCACATGGTTTTCTTTAGCTTCGGTTTCGTTCTTGCGTATTTCGTCGTCGCCCACCGATGCGTAATAGGTAAATGGTTTGTCGAAAACCACTACAAAGTAATTCTTGAAATTAGCGGGAACGCCTCCGCTGTTTCTTGTAGTATATCCTATTATCTTGTTTTCTCCGGGGATAATCTTTATGTACGATCCCCTGTCGAAAGCATCTATCACTACGTAAGATTTTTCTTCTTCGGGAAATGTAAACCTGAACATGGCTGCCCTGTCGGTAGGGGTGATTTCTGTTGTCACATCATGGTCGGCAAGATAGACTGAGTAGTAATGAGGCTTGGCTGTCTCCGCCTTGTGCGAAAACCAGCTTGCACGCTTATCTTGGTGGAAAACAGGCTTGCCCGTTACCGGCATGATGGCAAACTGCCCGTAATCGTTGTTCCACGGGCTGGGCTGGTGGGTTTGTTTAAATCCCCTGATCTTGTCGGCAGTATAGACATATGCCCACCCGTCGCCCATGCCTCCTGTCTGGGGAATCCAAAAATTCATTCCCCACGGACGGGCAATGGCAGGATATGTGTTTCCTGTCGATAATTCAAACTTTGAAAGAGTCCCCGTTAGCGTATTTACGTAATCTACAGGCTTTTGCTTTGTTTGAGCCGATATAAGGCCCGAAAAGATTACACAAACAACTACAAACAGGCACTTTTTAGAAATGCTGTAAAATCTCATATCAATTCAATTTATATATATTATTCAGAAATATTCCGGAAGTGTTTTTCCTAAGGTTATAATAAGGACTTATATTTCTAGTGCATATGCCCTTATCGGAAAAGGAACCTAAACAACCAGAATCATATTGCCTGATTATTTTATCTCGTTGAGCAAATCGGTTTTCCCCTCATTCACCAGTTTGAGTATCAGTTCGCCAAACAAGGTGTTCTGCCATGCAAACCACGAACGGGTGAAATTCTCAGGGTCGTCTTTATGGAACGATTCGTGCATAAAACCTGTACCGGCATCGGTATCCATCAGCATTTTTATGCAGGTTTTTATTTCTTCATCGCTTTGGCTGGTAAATGCTTTCATCATTATGCTCATAGGCCATACCATATCGTATCCGATATGCGGCCCGCCGATACCTTCGCCTGCCGTTCCCTTGAAGAAGTAAGGGTTGTCTTTGCTCCACACAAACCGGCGGGTATTCTGATAGATAGGGTCGTTTACATCTACATCGCCCAGATAGGCCAGCGACAGCAAACTTGGTGCATTGGAGTCGTCCATCAGGTATTGGTTGCCAAAGCCATCGACTTCGAAGGCGTAGATAGTTCCATATGCGGGATGATTGTATGTTGCATATTTCCTGAGGGCGGCTTCTACCTCGTCGGCCAAATCGGTGCATTCTTTTGCCTGTCCTTCACGGCCGCTTACTTGCGAAAGAATTTCAGCCGCTTTCCGCAGAGAGGTTACGGCAAAGAAATTGGACGGAACCAAAAACTGGAAGGTAGTAGCATCGTCTGACGGGCGGAAACAAGATACTATCAGCCCCACAGGGTTGACAGGGTTGCCAAAGCCGAAATTGTTTAAGGTATCGAGCTGGCGTTCGGTCTTGCGCATAAACGTGTATGGCCCTACCCCGTCTTTGCGTTGTTGTTCCTTGAAAGTTTTCAGGATATTATCTATTGCATCGAGCCAATCTTCATCAAACACGCTGGTATCTCCCGTCGCCTTCCAGTAATGGTATGCCAGGCGCAGGGGATAGCACAATGAGTCTATTTCCCATTTGCGCTCGTGCAGTTCGGGTTTCATTGTAGTGACGTCGCTCATCCAGTGGTGGTCGGGATTGGGATCGTAGGGGTCGAGAAAGGCGTTTGCATACGGGTCGATATTGATGCACCTGAACTGGCGGCGGATTACTCCTGCCAACATTGCCTTGAGTTCGCTATCGCTGTTTGCCAACTGTACATAAGGCCATACCTGGGCGCCCGAATCGCGCAGCCACATGGCGTGTATATCGCCTGTATAGACTACGGTATCGTCTTTGCCATCGGTCTTGCGGTGGCGCACGGTGGTATCCAGTGTATTGGGGAAACAGTTTTCGAACATCCACGCCAACTTAGGGTTCTTCAGGAGTTTCTTCACCCGTATTATTTCATTTTCTACTGCTTTGGATGTAAACAGGCGGTCTTTCTTGTCGGGGCGGTTGGTCTTGCTGTAATCGGGATTGCCCGTTTGGCTGATATAGGTATTGTCGGTTACTATCTTAATGCTTTCCCTATAGCTATTAGAGGAAGAGAAAGCTTCGTTTGACACCATACCCGATCCAACCAGGCATAAGGTTAGCAGCCCTTGCTTTACGAACCTTTTATTTTTCATAGATATCATGTTAGTGTGTTATAATTTTTTATGTTTTTCACTTGTTGCATTTTCGCTGAAACAAATGTAGAAATGTTCGTTTTTGTCATAAAAAATGAAATGTTATATTTTTTTGGGCGACACAAATATTTACTATATTGTCGTATATGTTTACATCACTAAGAAGAGATGCTTCCCTACGCTCAGGATGACAGAGGTAGTATCTGCTACTCCATACTAAAAGACGGAGGAACAGCATTATCGCCGGATGCCCAGCCTTTGTTGGGATGTTTGCCCATCACAAACTCTAGTTTGCCTCCTTTTACCAAATCGTTGTGGTGAATCCATGATTTGTCCAGTACTTTACCATTCAATTTGGCAGACTGGATATACTTGTTTTCGGGCGAATAATTGTGACAGTATATCTCAAAGACTTTTCCTGCCGCCACTTCTATTTTTGCACTCTCGAACATTGGGCTGCCAATCACATACATCGGCAATCCGGGCGTTACGGGATAGATGCCAAGTTGCGAGAAAACAACAAACGATGTCAAGCCACCGCCGTCCTCATCGCCGGGTATGCCCATCAGGTCGTTGCGAAACCATTGCTTCAGCAAATTCCTCACTCTTTTTTGTGTGCGCCAAGGCTCACCTGCATAGTTGTAGAGATAGGGAATGTGCATAGATGGCTCGTTGCCCATCGAAAACTGCCCCACAATACCTGTATGGTCGCCAAACTGGTGATGGAAATCGGGACGGCCCTTTCCTAATGGTTCACTGTACATACGCTCAAGTTCGCCGACAAAGGACTGCTTGCCTCCCATCATATCCACCAAGTCGGATATATTGTGCTGCACACCCCAACGATATACCCATCCGTTGCTTTCGTCGTAAGCATCGCGCCCGCCAATGCCGGGAGGGAAACGGTAATCGAGGTCTTCCATAAATTTCCCGGTGGTGTCTTTCGGATGGAAAAACTTCGTTTCGGGATTGAATATCTTGTGATAATTCAGGCTCCTTTGCCTAAAATATGCTGCTTCGTCATCTTTTCCCAGTTCTTTGGCTATCATCGACAGACACCATTCGTCGTACACTGTGCCTAACGTAACCGCCGCAGGCTGACGGCGTTCCCATCCGTGAACTTCGGGAACAGTCTCCTGCTCGCCTTTTGCCAATGACGGGAAATAGCCATGATCTTTATAAAATTGATCCAACACCCCTGCCGGCTTGGATGACCACGGGGCAAGTGTCTTTTCTGTAATCGCACCTTTAGCGGCTATATATGCTTTTTCGAGATCGAAGCCTCTCAACCCTTTGTTGTAGGCATCTATTACCATTGCCACTCCATGATTAGCATTCATACGGCGGCTATCGCCTGTCACCTCGGGAAAATTGGGCATCCAGGGCCGCGGCATCTGGTCTGCCATGCGCAGGTACGAATTTATCATATCCACTTCTTTATCCGAATCAATAATTACACGCAAGGGATGGGCTGCCTGATAGGTGTCCCAAATCCAATCGTCGGTATAGAAAGGGATGCCATTATCGTTGTGTACCTGCTTATCGAATGCGCTGTAATATCTTCCATCTTCGGATATGCAGATCATGCGCTCGTAGATACGGTACATAGATGTATAGAAAACCGTTTTTGCCGGCTCGTCTATTCCCGATACCTTAATCTTACCTAAGGTTTCGTTCCATGCCTGTTTGCCTTTTTCGGACACTTGTGCGAGATTGTAGCTGTCGATTTCGCGCCTCAGATTCTTCTTTGCCTGCTCTATGCTTATGAACGAAACACCGTAACGGGCTTTTACCTTTTTCGTTTTCGCCGGATATTTCATTATAAAGTAAGCATTATGCCCTGCGGTATTCCTTACATATGAGTTTATTTTTTCGCCCTGATGAGTTCCTGTTTCAATCGGGGTTTGCTCTGTTTCGAAGTAAATATATACACGAGTATCGTTTGCCAATCTTTGATAGCCGCTTATACTGTTTGCATCAGAATCCAGCTCCCCATTCCTGGTATTAAAAACCAGATAGGCAGGTTGATTTTCATCACTAAAATCTATCTCGTAAATGCCCGCTTGATGCGAAGGTGCATATTGGATGTGAATGTCGTAATCGTCGAGATCGACACTGTAATAATACGGCTTGACAATCTCGTTGTCGTACCCGAAATCTATTATGCTTTTTATCGCTTTTACTTCTCCCTGATAGGGACTAAGGTTGAAAGCCGAGCTTCCGCGGTGACTGGTTACAATCAAGGGTAAGCCTGCGATTACATTCCCGGTATAGTCACCCCGTTCGGGATAAACGCGGAGCATACTGTTGGGCAAATGGATAGTGGGATAGGTAGGCACAAGCATATGGCTTATATTACCTATATAGGGGTTTACGTAATCGACGGGCGTTTTTTCCTGTTGAGCCGATATAGGAACTGCAAATAAAACAAGGACGAATATCAAGCTGTAATGTTTAATGGTATTTCTCATCTTCTGTAAAAAAATTAGGGTTGTATGTCTCCGGCAAATGTATAAACGATATAAGGAAGCCTGAAATACGTCAATTTCTTATTTTTTGTCTGGCATGAATAATAACTAGTTTGTCGTAAATATTTACAAGGGTATATTTCAGCACAGAGTAAAATCAACACTGCTACAAGCTATTCTGCTCCCTGTATTCTTTAGGCGTACAGCCGTATTTCTTCGCAAATGCTTTGAAGAAACTTACACGGTTGGCAAAACCCGATTTGAATATAATTTCGTCTATCGTCAGTTTCGATTTCACGAGCAGGTCTTCGGCGATATACAGGCGGCTGTCGCGTATCATGTCGGCAATACTGATCTCGCTGTCTATTTCGTTCATCTTGCGATACAGGTTGCGCGTGCTCATATTCAGCTTTAGAGCAATGAAATTTACCGACAGGTCTTTGTTCTTTATATTCTTGTTGATGATATCGAATACGGTCTTTATGAATTTCTTATGCTCCTTGTGCGTCAGCTTGCCATTAGCCAGTTCGAATGCACTTATCGGAGACGAAAAATAGTTCTTCAAAGCCTCCTTACGGCTTATCAGCCGGTTGACAGACGTTTTGAGGAAGTCTACATTAAATGGCTTAGTTATGTATATCTCTGCGCCTGCATTCATGCCGGCTATCTGTTCGTCTACCTCATGTTTGGCCGAAATAAGGATAAGCGGTATATGCGCTGTCTCCTGATTGGCTTTCAACTGGCGCGTAAAGCTTATGCCGTCAAATTCCGGCATCATTACATCGCAGAGGATAATATCGGGATGTATTTCGTTTAATATAGAAATAGCCTCGGAAGGTTTGCTGAAACATATGACATTGAACTCGCCGGCGAATATTTCATTTATAAACCAAAGCATCTCTATCTCGTCGTCGATAACCATAATGGTAGGCTTGGCTTCGTTGATCACCGATTTTGGCAAAGCCGTTATTACATTATTTTCCATTTTTGCCGCGTTTATCTGGGAAATGGCAGAATCGGAAACTGTAGTATCGGCATTTGTTTCCAAATGCGGCAACCTGACTATAAAATGCGTCCATTCGTTCGGGCTGCTTTCTACCTGTATTGTTCCCTGCAACAGATTGACCATACCGTATGATATAGCCAACCCGAGGCCGTTGCGCGACCAAAGGCTCGAATGGTCTTGTTTCTCGAAACTGTCGAGAATGCTGTACCTGTCGAATATTTTCGATATATCTTCCGGCTTCACTCCCTTTCCGGTATTGGAAATGGTAATGAGCAGAGAACCGTCAGTTTCGGCAACCTTAATTTTCACCTTTCCCTTATCGTTGGTATATTTGAAGGCATTGGAAATAAGGTTGGTCATAATGGTTACGATAAAATTCTTATCCGAGTTCCAGGTAATAAAGTCCCCGATTTCGGTTTCCACATCTATAGTATGGCTTCCGGCTATATCTGTGAACAGGCTTGCCGTCTGGGTGGCAACCTCGGATATTGCCAGCTTTTCTATAACCGGTTTTTTGTAGCCGGTTTCTACCCTGCGAAATTCTATGAGGTCTAAGATAAGCGAATTGAGACGTTCGGCATTTTGCTGTATGACCTGTGTATAGCGAAAAACCGATTTATCTACATTCTTTGAGTTTAGTATCTGGCTGCAAGGCCCATAGATAAGCGTCAGAGGTGTACAAAACTCATGTGCAATATTTGTAAAGAAGCGGAGTTTCGACTCGTAAATCTCTTCCTTGTGCTGCTGTTCCATCTGTCGCACCATACGCACCTGTTTTTTCTTGCTTCTGACCACAAACCACCGCAAAACCAATGCCAGCAAGACTATAAACAAGACATAATAAGCGAGGTATGCCAGCGACGACTGGTACCAGGGAGGCAATATCTTTATCCTGATACTCGACACTTTGCTTTCGGTATCGGTAGCCCGGTTGTAGTATTTCACCTGCAACTCGTATTCTCCGGGAGCAAAGTTGGTGAACGATACTGTGTTCGAGCTTCCGTTGTCGATCCACCGGTCGTTTATCCCTTCCAGCTTATAGTAATAGGTATGGTTGTTGGCATTGATGTGGTCGATAGCAATATAAGAAACCGAGAAAAGGTTCTGGCTGTAGTCCAGTTCCAGTGTATTCGATTTTTCGTTTTGGATAATGAAATCCATTATATTGTAGTTCTCGCCCAGTATTGTCAGGTTGTCGAATATGATGGGGGGCATATATTCCTTCATACGGTAATCATTCTCCTTTACCGAGATAAATCCGTTTATCCCCCCAAAGAACAATACCCCTGTACTCTTGTCCCTGAAGGCAGCCCCATCGCTAAACTCAAACACATCGAGCCCGTCTTGCGATGTGTACGATTTGAAAGTTTCTTTCTCCGAGTTGTAATTTATTACCCCGCGGTTTGTACTTATCCAGAAATCGTTTCCGCTGTTTGGCAATATGCAGTGTATGGTACTGTTGGGAAATCCGTTGGTCGTGTTAAAGAGCTGGTAGTCATTGTCCGACTTGTACTTTATAAGTCCGAAACTCGTGCCGATGAGATAGTTGCCCCAATCGTCCTGCTTGATGGATATTATCTCATTTATTGTCTTATTACCTATTTTATCCGGGAATTTTATGGCTTCTACCCCAAATGTTTCGGTATTTATCTTAAAAATTCCTCCACCGCGGTTGGCAAACCATATATACCTGTCGTTTTCGGGATAGAGGGAAAAGAAGTAGTTGGAAGAAATATCGCCGTCGCTTCTTATAAACCGGTTTTCGACAGTCAGCACCGGCGTATCGCCGTTCCAGCTTATACGCGCCTTTATCGCTCCCATGCCCACGCTGGCAAGCCAGAGATAAGAGCCTTGCTCGTATATGGCATGTATATATTTCAGGGCCACGCCATTGTGTACGAGGTCTACCTTTTTTATCCTTTTCTCGCTGTACGAATAATAGTTGAGCCCCTCCTCGCTGCCTATCCACAATATATTGTGCGTGCCGGGGGCAAAGGCATATACAGAGTTGTCGTTCAACAGGCTGTTTTGTGAGGTGATATTCTCTATTTTGCAGTCGAAGATACTTTTGTTTATGTCATAATTATATATTTTCAATATACCATCGCCTTTACTCCCTATCCACATCGTGCGGTCATCGTCTATATACAACGCACGTACAGGGTGTCCCATTTTCAGCGAGAAATCGTTTATCAGGGTCGACCTGATGGAATACTGGTCGTTGGAATACGAATAGATACCCTGCCCGTCCGTACCTATCCACACAATATCCTGATAGCGGTCTTTGAGCAAACTAAATATCCCACTATTTATGGGAATCTTTTCTAACGTATAGTTATCCGGCTCCGACGAGTCGTTTTTTCTCAACACAAAAAGCCCGTTTGTCCTGAACCCGATAAAATAGTCGTCATGGAATTTTATGATCGAAGAAACCATCCCATTCTCCCTTATCAGTTTTTCCACATCTTCGATATAAACAGAACTATGTCCCTTTGTTTTAAACTCATACAGGCTGTAGTCGCTATCTACAAAAAAGAAAGACCCATCTTCGCCGTAGCAATGCAACAGGCTTTTGTCGTGAGAATAGATTTTTTCGCGGCGAAATTCGACCTTACCATCCTCAAAGCGGTTTAGGGAAAAACAAAAGCCTTTGCCGGTTACTGTGAATATCCATATCCTATTGTCGTCGGTTATTGTGAAATCGAGTATTTCGTTGAATATTATGCCTGCCAATTCAGCTTTTTCGAAACGGTTTTCTTCCTTTATATAATAAAATATGCTGTTGTTTTCTTGTATCAGGTAAATATTGTTTTGCGAATCTTTTTCCAGAAACAATATATTATTGAACATGTCGAAATGCTCCAGCGAATTGGTTTTCTTATCATACTTGTTCAGCCCGTAATATGTCTGTATCCATATTATGCCGTCCTTACCTTCTACAATCCGGTCTATCAGGTTACCCGAAAGCATATTGTTTTTGTCTTTGGGCTTATACGCCGATACACTTTTCCCGTTGTACATATTAAGCCCGTCGCAAGTACCTATCCACAACAAGCCGGTATAATCCTGACAAAAGGCAGTAACCGAATTATTCGACAGCCCATTCCTGTTTGTTATCTGCTTGAGATTGTAGCCTGAGGATGGTATGCTGGCAAGGAGAAACAAGGATATAAGGACGTATTTGATATGCCGGGGAATTATTTTCATAGCAATATATAGTTTGAGGCAAATTTGATGAAAACAAATGTATTGATTTTCGCCTTCTATACAAGGCCTGGCTTTCGGTCTTAACTAAATAAACGGCGCTAATTTCTGCACGAAAGTTAATACAGATGCGGAGTTTAGCACATTGTTAATATTTGCGACAAAAGAGTTAATATTCGCGCAGGTACAACAAAAGGCTTTTCCATCCATTATTTTTCTAACTTTAGGGCTTATATTTGTCATAATAAAACCTACAAATCAGTAAGAAATGAAATCCTACAATGTTTTAGTAATCGCCCTAATACTATTCACTGCCTTAGGCTGCCGCAACAATAAGCAGTCAGACAACGATAAGGAAAAACTGATCGTCCGGGCACAGGAAACACTCGATTCCTTATATAAATATTACGGAACAAAAGAGAGCAACCTGCTATGGGAAATGTATCCTTTCAACGAAGAGCATAAAGTGACCTACCTGGCATCGGAACAAAAAAACGTATCGAATCAATACGCATTCCTGTGGCCGTATTCGGGTACTTTTTCGGCAGTAAATGCCATTATAGAGGCTACAAACGACAGCAAATACAAACAAATACTCGACAATAGGGTATTAGCCGGACTGGAAGAATATTTCGACACCACACGGCAGCCTGCCGCTTATGCATCGTATATCAATTCGGCGCCGCCATCCGACCGCTTTTATGATGATAATGTATGGTTGGGGATAGATTTCTCCGACATCTATATGCAAACCAAAGAAGACAAATACCTGCACAAAGCAAAACTTATCTGGGAATTTATTTTGAGCGGCAAAGACGATAAGCTCGGCGGCGGGATATACTGGTGCGAACAAAACAAAGGCAGCAAACACTCCTGTTCGAATGCGCCGGCTGCCGTATATGCCTTCAAACTATTTGAAGCAACAGCCGACAGCACCTATTTCGAGCAAGGAAAATCTATCTATGAATGGACATATAAAAACCTGAGGGATAGCACCGACAACCTTTATTACGACAATATCAACCTCGAAGGCGGGATAGACAAAGCAAAATATGCGTACAATAGCGGGCAGATGCTTCAAGCTGCAGCATTACTGTATAAGCTGACAAAAGAAGATCAATATCTAAAAACAGCCAGGGATATTGCCGAATCGTGCTACTCTTATTTCTTCAACGATTTTGAAACGCCGGAGGGTGACAAGTTCCGCATGCTGAAAAAGCGCGACATCTGGTTTACGGCAGTAATGTTTCGCGGGTTTATCGAATTATATAAGATAGACAACAATACCATCTATATAGATACCTTCCGTAAAAACCTCGATTATGCATGGAACCATATGAGAGACGAAAACGGCCTGTTCAACTCCGACTGGAGCGGAGAGGTCAAAGATGAATCGAAGTGGGTGCTTACGCAGGCGGCAATGGCTGAGATGTATGCGAGGCTAGCCCTCTTGAACGCTTAAACGGTGACAAGAAAACAGAAAATTATATATATAAACATACCATGAAAAAAACTATCTACATCCTTATCCTGATATGTATATCGGGAATGCTGAATGCTCAAAAGCTCACTGTAGCCTCATACAACATACGGAATGCAAACAGCCACGATGCCGAAAGAGGCAACGGATGGCAACAACGCTGCCCTGTAATCAGCCAACTGATACAATTCCACGATTTCGAAATTGTAGGTATGCAGGAAGTAAAGCACAACCAGATAGAAGACCTGCAAAACAGCCTGCCCGAATACGGTTATGTAGGAGTAGGACGCGACGATGGTAAAACACAAGGGGAATATTCTCCCATCTTCTTCAAAAAAGAACGGTTCGATGTCATCAAGTCGGGAACATTCTGGTTGTCCGAAAACACAGATTACCCCAACAAGGGCTGGGATGCCGTATTGCCACGTATCTGTTCGTGGGTGGAGCTGAAAGACCGCCAAAGCAAAAAGCAAATATGGTTCTTCAACCTGCACATGGATCACGTGGGAGTAAATGCCCGCAAAGAAAGTGCAAAGCTGGTACTGGCTAAGATAAAGGAAATGTGCGGGAAAGACCCTGCTGTACTTACCGGCGACTTCAATGTAGACCAAACAAACGAAAGCTATGCCCTGTTGGCCAATTCAGGCATTTTATCCGATTCGTATTTAAATGCGAAAATACGATATGCACAAAACGGTACTTTCAACGATTTCAATCCCAGCCTGAAAACAGAGAGCCGCATCGACCATATTTTCGTAACAAAGCATCTTACACCTATACGCTACGGTGTACTTACCGACACATACTGGGTTTCTCGTGCGGCAGGAGAAAAAGTACAATCAGAAAATTTTCCGAAAGAAGTGTCTCTCGAAGAATATGAAGCACGCCTCCCTTCCGACCATTTCCCTATAGTGGTGGAATTGAATATGGAGGAATTATGATAGATGCATAGTTATATCTATGAAGCCAACATCTAACTATTAACTATCCCAGAGTAAACGCATGAAATTTATCCGAACTCAATTCTGAGCTTTGTAGGGGTGAATTGAAAATCGACGGAGTCAATTATCATTCGCCCGCAGATTTTTTCTATTTCGGGCGAATGATAATTCGCCCCTACGGTAGTCAAAACTGTAATATCATTTTTTCATGCGTTTGCCCTGATAATTATCCCCTTTTATTCATATCTTTATCAAAAGAACACTATATTATGGAAAATAGAAGAGACAATACAAAAATCCGTTTTGGCGTAGTAGGAACAAGCAATATCGTAAACAAGGTAATCGAAGGAGCCCGCTTAGATTCCCGTTTCGAACTGGTTGCCGTCTATTCGCGCACACAGGAGAAAGCTGACGAATTTGCCGACCGGCATGGTATTCCGCACACATTTACCTCCCTCAGCACGATGGCTGCAAGCCCGCTGATAGATGCCGTATATATAGCCTCTCCCAACTCGTTGCATGCCGCCCAGAGCATACTGTGCATGCAACATGGCAAGCATGTATTGTGCGAAAAACCTTTTGCATCGAACACCAGAGAGGTAAAGGAAATGATAGCGACCGCCCGAAAAAATAATGTGGTACTGATGGAAGCAATGAAACCGACCCTTACCCCAAATTTCGTGTCCATAAAAAACAATATTGGCAAAATAGGTAAGATAAGGCGATATTTCTCATGCTACTGCCAATACTCATCGCGCTACGACGACTTGAAAAAAGGCATTATACAAAATGCCTTCAAACCCGAATTATCGAACGGAGCATTGGTCGATATCGGCGTATATACCATATACCCTATGGTCGTTCTCTTTGGCAAACCTCAGTTAATCAATGCTGTGGGAACGAAACTATCCACCGGGGTAGACGGTCAGGGGGCAGTCAACTTCCAATACCATGACATGGAAGCCACCATACTCTATTCCAAAATAGCAGACTCGGCGTTGCCTACCGAAATACAAGGAGAAGAAGGAACTATTACAGCCGACCGCATCAACATCATCAATCATGTTTCCCTGAAACGAAGGAACGGAGAAGAATCCATTATCAGTTCGCCGAATACAATGCACGAATATTATTACGAAGTGGCCGAATTTATTGATTTAATCGTGGGCGGCGAATACGAATCGCAAATCAATAGCCATCAAAATTCGCTGGTTACAATGGAAATACTTGACGAAATAAGGAAACAGTTGGGAGTAGCATATCCGGCCGATAATATGTAAGTAACTGTTACTAAGCATCCCGAAAATATAGAAGTATTAGGTTCGTGTAGTAAAATTTTGCCCATCACTGTGTATTTTATATCACCTTCCCAAAAGTTATTCATTTCCTCCATTCGCCGTAAAAGTGTTTGGCTATCGCGATTTTTTAATTAAAAAAACAAGTTTTTTTAACAAAATAAAACTATTATTTACTTAAAATATTCCTAGCTTTACCATGCATTTAATCACCCCCCCGATTCCATGGAAAAAAGCCTTTTCCGAGGCTAAGTTATTGATTTATTTATAAAGCAATTATAAGCGCATTTTATATTGCTTTGTAGGTAGTACCATGCCAGCAAAGAACGAATTCAGAGAAGATTCATTATTGTTAGCCAATAACCTTATTGTTTTTGTAACGACATTAAACAAATACATATACTATTACTATTTTTATCCATGAAAGAACTAACATCGTACTCGCGCAGCCAGACCACATGGCTGGTTATTCTGAGAATTTTAATCGGATGGCACTTTCTATACGAAGGGCTGGTAAAAATACTAAGCTCCGGATGGACATCCTACCCCTACCTGATGGACTCACAGGGATTCTTTGCAGACTATTTCTACGACCTGGCGGCTAATTCCACGCTACTGCCCATCGCAAACTACATCAATATGTACGGGCTCGCCCTTATCGGGCTTGGGCTAATACTTGGTTGCCTATGCCGCGTAGCCTCCATCGGAGGGATCATTTTCCTTGCACTTTACTACCTGTCGCATCCTCCTTTCATCGGAGCCGAATTTATGATGCCCACCGAAGGCTCTTACCTGTGGATAGACAAAAACGTGATCGAAATAGGAGCCTTGATGGTACTGATATATTTCCCCACATCGCATATCATTGGCTTAGACCGCTTTATATGCCCATTATTCAAACGCAAATAAGATAACTCTAACAAGGACTAACAAAAATGACACCCGAAGATAAAACAGCACTGGAAGGCGCAAACAACAACGAAGACAAAAAAAACAATGCCCTGCCCGAATCGCAAGGAAGGCGTAAAGTAATCAAAGCCCTTGCCACAGCACCCGTATTGGGCGCATTGGCATACGGCGTATATAGCAAACGCAAGTTCGACAACACAAAAAAAGACGTTAAAGACGTTTTCAACCTGAGCGGCGAAAAAACCACTATTGCACCCTTGAAGCCCAATGGCGAACAGATACGCTTGGGAATAATCGGTTGCGGCATCAGGGGCAAGCAATTACTAAAAGCAATTGGATTCGCCACACCTGAATATTTGCAGGAAAGAATTGACGCCGCCAAGAAAAACAAAAAAGATACCCGTTACGACGATTTTCTGCATCAGGAAGACCTCAATGTAGTACTCGCCGGCGTATGCGATATTTTCGACACATTTGCCGAAGAAGGAATAGCTGCCGGAGCCAATATAAACAAAGAAGGAGTGGGCGGCACCTACGGACAAGCGCCGAAGCGTTACCGCAACTATAAGGAAATGCTTGCTGCCGACGATATCGACGCCATCATAGTGGCCTCGCCCGACCATTGGCACAGCACAATGGCTATGGACGCCGCAAAAGCCGGAAAACACGTATATCTGGAGAAACCCCTCTCGTGGACTGTACCCGAAACATATATGGTAAGGGACGTAATAAAACAAACCGGTATTGTATTCCAACTAGGACATCAGGGGCGTCAGGTAGACAGCTACATCAAGGCAAAAGAAATACTGGACAAGAACCTTCTGGGGCAAGTAACACTGGTAGAAGTATGCACAAACCGCAACGACCCCAACGGGGCATGGGTATATGACATACATCCTACGGCCAATCCTCAGACTATAGACTGGAAACAGTTTGAAGGCGACGAAACGCGAGTAAAAGAGTACATGGATTATATGACCAAATATAATCTGGAGAAATATGTAGGACCAGACGAAAGAAGCAAATTCAGCCTCGAACGGTTCTTCCGCTGGCGTTGCTGGTGGGACTACAGCACAGGGCTCAGCGGCGACCTGCTTACACACGAATACGATGCCATCAACCAGTTGATGGGCGTAGGCATACCCCATTCGGCAACATCGTCGGGGGGCGTATATTTCTTCAAAGACGGAAGAACCGTACCCGATGTATTGCAAACCACATTCGAGTTTCCCGACAAGAACATGACCATGCTCTACAGCGCAACGCTTGCCAGCGACCGCAATAGGGGGAAAGTCATTATGGGACACGATGCCTCGATGGAAGTAGGCGATACACTGACCGTAAAAGTAGACCCGCGCTCTACACGCTACAAAGAGAAAATAGAGAAAGGCATCATTAAGCCCAACGTGCCCTTCTATACATATGTGCCGGGCAAAGACAATGTAGATGCAGTAACCTCTGCCACCGAGCTTTATTTTGCGCAGCGTGGCTTATTATATTCATACCTCGGAGGAAAACGTTACGATACCACCTTCCTGCACATGCGCGAATGGCTGGAATGCATACGCGACCGCAACAAAAAGCCGTCGTGTGACATAGATGCCGCATTCGAAGAAGCCATCACCGCCCATATGGGAACACGCGCCTACCTCGAAGGGCGCACCATGTACTGGGACAAGGACAAGGAAGAAATTGTAAGAGGAGAATTTAGTTGAAAAACCCACCTTTAAATCTAAGATATTTATTAACCTAAAAAACAAAGATTATGGCATCAGACATTTCAAGAAGGAAATTCTTGCAAACAGGAGCTAAAGCAGCAGTAGGGCTTACCATCATCCCCAGTGCGGTTTTAGGCCAAAATTTCGGACACACTGCACCCAGCGACAAGCTCAATATATTGGGTATCGGGGTCGGTGGCCGCGGATTCAGCGTACTCAAAGGCATGGAAAGCCAGAACATTATCGGGCTGGCCGATGTAGACTGGAAGTACAGCGACCGCGTATTTAAGTATTTTCCTAATGCAAAACCATACTACGACTACAGGAGAATGTATGAAGAGCTGGGCAAAGATGCAGATGCCGTAATGGTGGCAACAGCCGACCACACGCACGCCATCGTGGCTGCCGAGGCCATGACTATGGGAAAACACGTATATTGTGAAAAACCACTTACGCATACAGTCTACGAATCGCGCCTGTTGACCAAACTTGCCGATAAACATAAGCTAGCTACCCAAATGGGTAACCAAGGCTCTTCGGGACCGGGTGTGCGCCAGGTGTGCGAATGGATATGGAACGGAGAGATAGGTGAAGTAACCAAAGTGGAAGCATTCACCGACCGACCTATCTGGCCACAAGGACTAAACCGCCCTGAAAAAGCTGAAAAACCTGCCAAAACTTTAGACTGGGATCTATTTTTAGGCCCTGCCAAGTATCGCGACTACAACTCTATCTATACTCCTTGGAACTGGCGCGGATGGTGGGACTTCGGTACAGGGGCACTTGGCGATATGGCTTGCCACATCCTGCATCCTGTATTCAAAGGGCTGAAACTAGGCTACCCTACAAAGGTACAAGGCAGCTCTACTCTATTGCTTACAGATTGTGCACCTAATGCACAGACAGTAAAATTCACATTCCCTGCCCGCGACAACATGCCTAAAGTGGCCATGCCAGAGGTAGAAGTAACGTGGTACGATGGCGGGCTCAAACCGATGCGCCCGGCAGGATTCCCTGAAGGAAAAGATATGAACGATGCAGGTGGTGGCGTTATCTTCCACGGAACAAAAGATACATTGATCTGCGGATGTTACGGAAAAGACCCTTGGCTGCTTTCGGGACGCACACCTAATGCGCCTAAGGTGCTGAGAGAAGTTACGCTGTCGCACGAAATGGACTGGGTACGCGCTTGTAAAGAAAGTGCTTCGAGCCGTGTAGAAACAGCCTCTCCGTTCAGCGAAGCAGGGCCGTTCAACGAAATGGTGGTAATGGGCGTATTAGGCGTAAGGCTGCAAGCCCTCAATCAGGAGTTGCACTGGGATGGCGCTAACATGAAATTTACGAACATCGACCCTAGAGCTACTATCCGCACCGTAATAAAAGACGGATTTACGATAAAAGACGGCCACCCATCGTTCGATAAGACAATGACAGCCCCTATGAATGCAATAGAATTTGCCGAGGAACTTATCAAGCATACTTATCGTGATGGATGGAAACTACCCGATATGCCCAGATAAAGCAGTATAATTATAAATATTAATATAAAAAGGAAATGAAAAAATTGATTTACAGTTTAGGCTGTTGTATGATCGCCGGAGCATTTATGGCTTGCGGAGGCAGCGCATCGAAAAGCGGAGAAAACCAGGAAGAAGCCAAAGACTCGGTAAAGACCGAAAATGCTGTGCCTGAATACACCGTATTGGATAATCCCCAAGTAGATTTAGCCAAGCTGAAAAAAGACAAAGACGGCTACATCAACATCTTCGACGGCAAAACATTTGAAGGATGGCGCGGATACGGAAAAGACAAAGTTCCGGGAAAATGGACAATCGACCAGGGCGCTATCAAGTTTAACGGCACAGGTGGCGGCGAAGCTCAGGAAGCTGATGGCGGCGACATCATCTTTGCCCACAAATTCAAAAACTTCGAATTGGAACTGGAATGGAAAGTATCGAAGGGTGGAAACTCAGGTATCTTCTATCTGGCCCAAGAGGTGCAAACCAAAGACCCTAAAACCGGAGAGGTGAAAATGGAACCTATCTATATATCATCTCCTGAAGCTCAGGTATTGGACAACGAAAACCACCCTGATGCCAAACTGGGTAAAGACAACAACCGCCAGTCGATGTCTCTATACGACATGATTCCTGCCAAACCGCAAAATGCAAAACCATTCGGACAATGGAACAAAGCTAAGGTGATGGTTTACAAAGGAACAGTGGTACACGGCCAAAACGGCGAAAACGTTGTAGAATACCACCTGTGGACTCCGCAATGGACAGAAATGTTGCAAGCCAGCAAATTCAGCCAGGAAAAATGGCCTTTGGCTTTCGAATTGCTTAACAACTGCGGCGGCCCTAACAGGGAAGGTTATATCGGATTCCAGGATCATGGCGACGATGTATGGTTCCGCAACATCAGGATAAAGATCCTTGATTAATATTAAGAGCCTGTTTAAATTTTAGCGAAAATATTTATTATAGGTTCTTTAGTATAGTTCTTAGCAACTTTTTTATGCTCTTTTTAGCGTATTTTCCACATTTTACTCTCGGTTTAGCCCGCTAAACCAGCGAGCAAACAGACTCTAATACTTTCTTCTATTAAAACTGTAAAATCCATTGGAGGAAGCTTTCTTCCTCCGTGGGTTTAACAGAAAAACACCTTAATAAACTAATTATCATGCGAATATTATCAATTATAGCCGCAGGCTTGCTGATTATGAGTTCTTGCGGATCGAACTCTCCTGCACCCGAACAGGCCGCCCCGCCAAAGAAAGATATTGCACTGCAACTTTACTCTTTCAGAGATGATATAAAAGCAGACTATGCCGGCACTATCAAAAAAGTGGGCGAAATGGGTTACACAGCCATAGAAGCTGCCGGATACTCGGACGGTAAATTTTATGGAAAAAGCCCGGAAGAATTTAAAGCCGATATAGAAGCTGCGGGAATGACCGTGCTCTCGTCGCACGCAACCAAAAAACTGGAAGATAAAGACCTTACTTCGGGCGACTATACCGAAGCCTTGAAATGGTGGGACGAGGCTATTAAAGCCCACAAAGCCGCCGGGATGAAATACATTGTAGCACCTTCGATGCAAGTGCCTAAAACACTGAAAGAATTGCAGGTATATTGCGATTACTACAACGAAATAGGCAAAAGATGTAAAGAAGCGGGAATGAAATTCGGATACCACAACCACGCTTTCGAATTTACCAAAATAGAAGATAAGATGATGTACGATTACATGATCGAAAATACCAACCCAGAGTATGTTTTCTTCCAGATGGACGTTTACTGGGTGGTAAGGGGACAAAACAGTCCTGTCGACTATTTCAACAAGTATAAAGGACGTTTCGAAGTCTTGCATATAAAAGACAATAAGGAATTGGGGCAAAGTGGTATGGTAGGTTTCGATGCCATATTCAAGAATACGGATATAGCAGGCACAAAGCATATTATCGTAGAGGTGGAAAAATACAACCATACTCCTGCCGAAAGTATAAAAATGAGCCTCGACTATTTGCTTAATTGCCCGTTGGTAAAAGAAAATTATAATCAATAATGTTTAGGAAGCACCTCTCCCTACCCCTCAAAAAGAGGGGAGAAAAGCAAAGCCTAGACAAGAGAGAGGAAAAAACATTGGCACATTTACATATTGGCTAATTAGCATATCAAACCAGCTGAATATGAATGCAATAATGGCTGACGACGGTTCTTTCTATTACCAGATACAAGGTAGCGCCGAAGGAACGAATTACAACATCATCTACCAGGATGATGAAGACCGTGATTTTCAGCCGGAAATAGAGAAACTACTGTCGGGGTTCGAAAAGTCGCTGTCGGTTTACGACCCCGACTCGGTTATCTCACGTATAAACAGGAACGAAGATATTGCAATCGACAACTTCTTCGAAGCCGTATTCAACAAGGCAAAGGCAATAAGCATACTTACCGAAGGGGCTTTTGATATTTCGGCAGAACCTCTGTTCAGAGCATGGGGCTTTAGCGCACAGGAAAAGAGTATTCCTGATAATGGGCAAATTGAAATATTGAAAAAACAAATAGGGCTGGATAAAATAGAAATCAAGGACAGGAAAATAATCAAATCCATGCCCGAAGCAGTATTGAATGTCAACGCCATTGCAAAAGGTTACTCCGCCGATGTAACAGCATCGTTTTTAGACGAAAAGGGTTGCAAAAACTACCTTGTAGAAATAGGAGGAGAAATATACCTGAAAGGGGTAAATACGCAAGGAGAACCCTGGCGCATAGGTATAGACCGTCCTTCGGAGAACAACCTGATACCGGGACAAGACTTGCAGGTCATACTACAGCTTACCGATAGGGGAATAGCTACATCGGGCAACTATCGCCAGTTTTATGTAGATAATGGGCAAAAAGTAACACATACTATAGACCCGCGAACAGGTTATCCGGTGAAGCATAACCTGTTGTCGACCACAGTAATTGCCCCCGACACCATGACTGCCGATGCTTTTGCCACTGCATTTATGGTAGGAGGGATGGATAAAGTCACTGAGTGGATAGATAGCTATCCCGATCTGGAAGCACTTTTTATCTGCGATGAAGAGGGCGAGTATAAGGTGTATTATACTGAAGGTGTGGAAGAATATATTATAAATGTGAATTAATTGCACGAAGGTTTATCTATATAGCACCTCACTCCCCGCTCTCTCCAAAGGGAGAGAGAGCCGCAAGGCCACGACAAGAGGGAGTGGAAAAAGTAACAAGGAAAAAAGTATAAAAAATGTGTTACAAGTGTTACTTTTTGGAGAGATACAAGGTACCAGTAGACGAGTTAACAAGTTGGTTTCTTATAAAATATGAACTTGTCTACTTGTATCTAAAGATGTTACTTTTTGGAAGAGAATCCTGACATATCAGAGCGCTGTAAACTATTAAAAAGTGAAAAGAAACCCACAGGGATTTGATTCCCTGCTTTTATTTGTGTTATTTTGAAAACGCTAAACCAAATTATAAAAAAACAATTATTATGAATACATTTTTACTTATCGGAAACCTGGGGACAGGAGAAATCATAGTCCTAGCCATAGTAGTACTGCTTCTTTTCGGAGGGAAGAAAATCCCTGAACTAATGAAAGGATTGGGCAAAGGCATCAAAAACTTCAAAGAAGGTGTTAAGGGCATAGAAGACGACATAGAAGGAACCGACGACACTAAAAAAGACTGATAGAAACCATATAAACTATGGAAGAAAGCAATCAAGGCATGACCTTTTGGGATCATCTGGAAGAACTCCGGTGGACGCTGATAAGGTCTATTGCCGCCCTATTTATATTTGCAATACTGGGATTTGCTGTTATGCCCTATATTTACGACAGCATAATAATGGGTCCCACCAATGCAGATTTTTTCCTATACAAATACTTGTGTGCTGCCACCTCGGCCGTACCATTCCTGCCGGACTTCTGCGACGATACTTTTCAGGTGAAGATTATAAATATCAACCTCGCTTCGCAGTTTTTCAGGCATATGACCACCTCGTTCTGGCTGGCGCTAATACTCACATTTCCGTATCTGGTATTCGAGATATGGAAATTTATACGGCCTGCCCTTTACGACCAGGAGCAGAAAAGCATCCGATGGGTTTTCCTGTTTGGCACAGTCATGTTCTTTATCGGCTGCGTAGTAGGATATTCGCTGGTATTTCCCATCACATTCCGCTTCCTTGCCACTTACCAGCTTAGCGGGAGCATCGAAAACCAGATATCGCTCGATTCGTATATGGACAACTTCCTGATGCTGGTATTCATTATGGGCATTGTATTCGAACTGCCTTTGCTGTCGTGGCTATTGTCGCAACTGGGGCTGCTCAACAAGTCTTTCTTCAAGAAGTTCAGAAGACATGCCATTGTCGGGCTATTACTGGTATCGGCATTCATCACTCCTTCGGGCGATCCGTTCACACTGTCGGTAGTATTCATCCCGCTTTATATGCTGTTCGAACTGAGTGCCTTCTTTGTGAAGCCGGCTCCGGTGGAAAGCGAAGAAGAGGACGAAGAAGAATCCCTATCTCAATAAAGGAGGGATTCCCCTTTTGCGCCGGAACAATTAAGATGAACCTATCTTCTTATAGTTGGGAATAAGAGACTGAGAACGTATCGCCATTGGCAATATTACCAGTCTGCAATCCTTTCTTTAGCCAACGGGAGCGTTGCGCAGAAGTTCCGTGATTGAAAGCATCGGGCACTGTATATCCCTGCGATTGCATTTGCAGGCGGTCGTCGCCGATCTGGCTAGCTGCGTTCAGCCCTTCTTCTACATCACCATCTTCGATGGAGTTGAACGTCTTATTATCGTGATAGGCCCATACTCCCGCGTAGAAGTCGGCCTGTAGTTCGAGCCTTACATTCAGGCGGTTGCTCTCCACCTGATTGACGCGCTGCTGTTGTTGGTGCACCTTATCGAGTGTACCAAGCAGGTTTTGCACATGATGCCCTACTTCGTGAGCTATCACATAGGCATAGGCAAAGTCGCCCCCTGCACCCAGTTGGTTCTTCATCTCATTGAAGAATGAAAGGTCGATATACACGGTCTTGTCGGCAGGGCAATAGAAGGGCCCTGTAGAAGAAGAAGCACTACCACAACCTGAGGTAGTAGCCTGAGAGAACAAGACCATACGTGGCGGAGCATATTTCATCCCGTTTTGTCGGAATATCTCAGTCCAGACATCTTCCGTTCCGGCCAGTATCGTCTTAGCAAAGGTGGCTGCCTCCTCGTCTTCCGCTGTTGGAGTATAGGCGCTCTGTGTAATACCACCGCCGGATAGTTGCTGGCTGACAAAAGCCATAGGGTCGCCACCCAAAAACCATATTATAAGGCCGATAACAATGGTTCCACCTAAGCCAAAGCCCATTTTACCACCTGCGATACCTCTGCCGCGACGGTCGTCTACATTGTCGCTGGTTCTTCTTCCATCAAGTCTCATGTCGTTATATTGTTTATGTTATCTTGTTTTACTTCTTATCAACCTTATCAATTCGCCAATCCATAGTACCACAGATGTTCCTCCGATGATGATACCCCAGTCTTGCAAGTTGAGCGGCATAGTACGGAACACATCGCCACCGAAGGTTACTATTATAACCTGCCCTATCAGTATAATAAGGGCAACAACTTCGAAGCCTGCGCTCTTGCCCAGCCCGGAAAAAGCAGACTTGCCTGTGGCATACGCTTTGGCATTGAACATATTCCAAAACTGTAGCAATACGAATACAGTAAAGAAATAGGACAGGAAGTACCGTTGCCGGTCGCCTTCTTCTATATAACTAAAGAACGAGTTCAAGTGTTCGGGGAAGGCAAAATAATACATCATACCCAATAACAGGACTACAAACACGATACCTGTGATAAGTATATGGCGCGCAATAGAAGGAGTGATAATAAAGTCGCTGTTCTTTCGCGGCTTCACCTTCATCACATTCGGATCGGGCGGAAGCGAAGCTAATGCTCCTGCGGCAAATGTATCCATTATCAGATTGACCCAAAGCATCTGTGTGACCGTAAGCGGAAGTTCCTGACCAAATATCGAGCCTAGGAAAACGATAAGCAAGGCGGCCACATTGATCGTCAACTGGAAGAGGATAAACCGCTGGATATTCTTATACAGCGAACGCCCCCACATAACGGCTGTGGCAATGCTACTGAAAGAGTCGTCGAGCAGTGTGATGTCGCTGGCTTCTTTTGCTACGGATGTTCCCGAACCCATCGAAAGCCCTACATCGGCATAGTTGAGAGCCGGGGCATCGTTCGTGCCATCGCCTGTAACAGCAACGATCTCACCATTTTGCTTCAACAGGTTTACCAAACGTTGTTTATCGGTAGGACGGGCGCGGCACATTATCTTGAGCTTCTGTACCCTTCTGAAAGCTTCGTCGTCCGGCAAGTTTTCGAAATCGAGGCCTGCTATAATATTCTCGTCGGTATCTGTGTCATCGTTCCAGATACCTATCTGACGGCCAATTTCCTTGGCTGTACCATATGTGTCTCCTGTCACGATTTTCACTTGCACACCTGCTTCGAGACATTGGTAAACAGCATCGGGAACATCAGGGCGAACCGGATCGGAAATACCGGCAATGCCTAAAAACTTCAAGTCTCCGGCAGCCATCTGCTCTATCGTACGGGTATCTCCTTCTTCTATATACTTATAGGCAAATCCGAGCGTGCGCATTGCCTGATTCTGGTACTTCAACAACTGGTTGTTTATCTCATCCCTATATTCATCTGTAGCTACTTCTCCTTCTGTAGTAACCACAGCCGAACTACGCGATAAGACAACCTCCGGTGCGCCTTTTACATAAAGCACCTTATGTGTCAGTTTGGGCGAATCGACAAGTGTTGCCATAAACTTGCGTTCGGTAGAGAAAGGCAGCTGGTCTACAACCTGCTCTTTATTCCTTATATTGCTGTAAAGTATCTTCCTGTCGTTAAGCCACAAGAGCAACGCACCTTCTGTTGGATTTCCCAACGCACCCACTTTCTGGGCTGAGAAATCGAGAAAGGCTGTAGAGTTCACCGAAATATTGCCTATAATAAGACGGCTTGCCTCGCTGTCGGAAAGCACCTGGTCTTTCAACCCGTAGAAATTGGTGTTGGCTACCTGCATTTGGTTTTGGGTCAATGTCCCTGTCTTATCCGTACAGATAACGGTAGTTGCCCCCATTGTTTCCACGGCGTGCATTTTGCGCACCAGATTGTTCATCTTGAGCATACGGCGCATACTCAGGGCAAGGCTAAGTGTTACACTCATCGGCAAACCTTCCGGCACAGCGACTACAACCAGTGTGACTGCCACCATAAAGGCCTGCAATATCTCGGTGGCAACATTAAGGTTTACCCACGAATCATCGTCCAATGGGTCTATACCGAAAAGGTAAGCGACACCGCATAATGCAACTGTAACCAGAAGCCCTGTTATTATCCACCTGAGCCAGCTACCTTTGGCAACTGACTTTGGCAATTTCAGATCGCGACCCGAAAGGCTCAACCCATCGTATATTATCGGCATCCATACCTTAACCATAGCTACCACAACCCCTAGTATAGCAGCACCAAGCAGTACCAACTGATCGGAGGTGACATTGGCACTGGCATCAAGTATTACATCCTTGAGCAAAAGCACTACGAAAGTAAGCACCGCCAAAACAAGCCCTACAACACCGATGAACTTAGCCAACGAATCCAATTGCCTGTTCAGAGGTGTTTGACCTTCAACCTTTTCGGTGGCTTTCTCCGCCACTTTGCCAAATTCCGTGGCATCGCCTACTTTTGTTACTTCGTATATACCGTGCCCGTTTATAACCTTCGTGCCCTTCAGCACCCAGTTGGAAGGATAGGTTACATCGTCTTCGAAATGCTCAGGATTGGTTGTCTTGTCGATACTCAACTCCCCCGTAAGGCACGATTCGTCTATCTGCATCGAAACGGCTTCGAGCAATTCGCCATCGGCAGGCACTTCGTTCCCTATTTCCAGCAAAACAATGTCGCCGACTACTATATCCTTTTTGGCTATCTGGCGCACATTGCCGTCGCGCATCACCATCAGCATTTCCTCATCGTTGACCTGATTGAGAACATCGAACTTCTTATTGGCATCTACTTCGAACCAAAACGAAACTCCTGTTGCCAACAATATGGCGCAAAAAATACCAATGGTTTCTATATACTCATTATGAATAATAGATATACCCAACGACAGGAATGCCGCAATAAGCAATACCCTGATAATAGGATCTTCGAACTTCTTAAGAAAAAGCTTCCAAAGGGGTTCTTTCTTGGGCGGGGTAAGAATGTTAGCCCCGTGTTTCTTACGGCTCTCTTTTACCTGCTTGTCGGTAAGCCCTGTATATGTCTTTTTCGTTTCCATCAAATAGCTATCAATATCCTTTTATAATACCAGCCGGCAGCTGTTACTTTTTGTTCCTTCTCCAATGCCCAGCTTTACGGGAATCCCGCTTTCATTTAACCTATTTTTACAATATATAGTTAAAAAGTAACACATGTAACATCTTTTTCGGTTATCTGTCAACAACTTTTCTTCTCTTTAGATACAAGTAGACAAGATACGAGATACAAGTTTATATTTTATAAGAAACCAACTTGTTAACTCGTCTACTGGTATCCTGTATCTCCCCAAAAAGTAACACTTGTAACACATTTTTCAGCCTTTTTTTTGTTACTTTTTTCCTCTCCCTCGTCGTGGCTTTACACATAAGTCCCCCAAGGGGGATTAGGGGGCTTCCCTTTGGAGAGAGCGGGGAGTGAGGTGCTATATAGATAAACTTTTTTACTTCCGATTGATAAATATACAACCCCCAAAACCAACAAAGATAACAGTATAAACAGGCAATAGCCTGCCCCTGCTGTTAATTTATTGTTACAATAATTCTGCGTCCTATTATTGGTCGGGCTCTACCCAATCGCCATTATCCTTAATCAGTTGCACCAACCTTTCTACTGCTTCCTCCGAAGGAATATTCTTTTCTATCAGGTTCTTTTTCTTATACAGGGATATCTTTCCGCGCTCTGCACCTACATACCCATAATCGGCATCCGCCATCTCGCCGGGACCGTTTACAATGCAGCCCATTACCCCTATCTTAAGGTGCTTGAGGTGCGAAGTCGCCTTCTTCACCACAGCCACCGTTGCCTGCAAATCGAACAGAGTACGCCCGCAACTAGGGCAAGATATATATTCTGTCTTGCTTGTCCTTACGCGTGAGGCCTGCAATATGCCGAACATATAGGCATCGACCTCTTTCGGGGCTATGCTTCCCTGATTTTCTACCATGATACCATTGCCAAAGCCATCGAGGAATAGCGTACCCAGATCAGCGGCAGCTTTTATCTGCAAGTCTTCGGGAAGGTCTTCATTATATTGGCGGTTGAATACAACCGGGGTATCGCACCCGCTATTCATCAGGGTGTGGACGAAGGCACGCTGTTCTCCCACCCCATTCATATGCGATGTGGTAAGTATAACAACCACCGATTTATCACTTTTCAGCACAGAGATAACCTCATCGGTCAGATGTGGGTAAGACAAGCGAAGGAATTTAACGGTAGCATCTGCTTCTCCGATCGCACTTAGATTGGATACTTCGAAGAGAGGATAGGTATTCTTTTCGCCCTTCCATCCTGCATAATCGATAATAGATGGTATAGCTCTCGGCGCCTGCAATGGGAATGTGCTTCCCACATAGATATAATCGGGCAGGAAGTGCGGGTTTAGTTCGAAATTGCCGCCCGAACGGTTGGATATGACTACAGGAAGGCTATCGCCGCCAATATTTCCCGCAATATACGTCTCCCTCCTGTCGGTAGAGAATGGCGAATAATTGCTATTTGCTACAGCCTTTATTTCGGGATGGCCTACTCGGCGTATTATATAATCGACCAGTTTCTTGGCAACAGGTATTTCATATTCGGGATCTTCGCTCAGCGATACACGGATAGTATCGCCGATGCCATCGGCAAGCAAAGAGCCGATGCCTACTGCCGATTTTATGCGCCCGTCTTCGCCATCGCCAGCCTCGGTCACACCGAGGTGCAGTGGGAAATGATAGCCTTCGGCATCCATCTGCTGAATGAGCAGACGCACGGCTTTTGCCATCACCACCGTATTGGATGTTTTCATCGAAATAACAATATCGTTGAATCCTTCGGCAACACATATATGCAAAAACTCCATGCACGACTCCACCATACCTTCGGGCGTATCGCCATAACGGCTCATAATACGGTCGGATAGCGAACCGTGGTTCACGCCTATGCGGATTGCTGTTTTATGCTCTTTGCAAATATTCAGCAGGGGGATAAGTTTGGCCTTTATCTTTTCTATTTCCTGCGCATATTCTTCGTCGGTATAATCGAATGTCTCGAATGTTTTTACCCTGTCGACAAAGTTACCGGGATTGATACGCACTTTCTCTACTATCCGTGCGGCGGCTTCTGCGGCACGCGGATTGAAATGTATATCGGCTATAAGCGGGGTGGCATATCCTTGCGCTCGCACTACATCCTTGATATTCCGTAGGTTTTCGGCTTCGCGCACTCCTTGTGCCGTGAGGCGGACATAGTCGGCTCCTGCCTGCACTATGCGTATTACCTGTGCCGCGCTGCCCGCGGTGTCGTTGGTATTTGTATTGGTCATCGACTGGATGCGGACAGGGTTGTCGCCGCCCAGTGGTGTATCTCCTATTCTGGCCACTGACGACCGGCGTCTTTTATAATTGAAAAAATCCATCGCGATTGATATTTAACTATTTGGTGTAAAAGTATAACAAAGATAGATTTTTTTTGTTTGAATAGGATTAGAGTCAGGGTAAACGCATGAAAAATAATATTACTGTTTTGAGTACTGTAATTTATTTGGGGCGAATGATAATTGACTCCGTCGATTTTCAATTCGCCAAAGACCTTTTCTATTTCGGGCGAATGATAATTCGCCCCTACAAGGTTCAGAATTGATTTCCGATAAATTTAGAGTCTGTTTACAGACCTTACTCTTCTTTGGGCAGGATAATAGTACAATACAAGGTAAGTATAGCCGAAACAAGCAGGATTACAGGCCAGAAATTTATATCCACAAACATCAGGTAGGCAGAAACAGCCATCAGCAACACTGCGAATATCTGTATATTGAAAAGCCTCTTAGCCCGCAGGCTCTTTCCTCTGTAGGGCGAGGTGAAGACAACGGCTGTGAAGCCGGCCACACCTGCTATCATCATATATTTGGCTATTCCGGCTTCGAAATAATAAACGATAGCTGCCAATAAGATTACAATGGCGGATATCTGGAAGAATATATTTTTTGTCTTTTGGTTCTTTTGTCTCGATGTCATCAGTGATATATGGTCTTATTCGATAATGAAAACATCTTCGTTTTCCTTTTTCATCAGGTAGTTTTCGCGGGCAAACCGCTCTATGTGGCCTGCATCCGATTCTATTTGTTGCAGTTTATGCACATCTTCTGCTATCTTTTTCTTGTAAACGTCGATTTCGCTGTTAAGCTCCCTTATCTTAGAATCGTGCGTGAAACGGTCGATAAGGCTGCCTTCGCTGATAAAAAAAGCATAGACGATGATAACAGCAAGCAGCAGCAATTGTATTGCCGTATATTTAGTCCGTATATATTTGAAGATGGAATTTAATATTTTCATAATTTTACCGGAACAGGATTTGTTTTTAGCGAGCGATAATTAACTTTACTCCAATTGCAAAGATATATATTTGTAACCAGATTAGCTTAACCGATGGAACTAAAAGATAGTATAAGAAATAAATATAAGAATTACCTGTTGCTGGAGCGTTCGTTGTCAGCCAATTCGATTGAGGCATACATGACCGACCTCGATAAGTTATCGGGTTTCCTTTTCAGCGAGAGCATATCTGCCGAAAATGTGAAGCTTGATGATTTGCAGCAGTTTGTAGCCCAGCTTTACGATCTGGGTATCGGTGCCCGCTCGGTAGCCCGTATTATTTCAGGCATAAAGTCGTTTTATGGCTATCTGATGCTCGATGGTTATATACAGACTGACCCTACAGAATTGCTCGAAACACCCAAGATAGGATTGAAATTGCCGGTTGTATTGTCGGTAGACGAGATTAATGAGCTGATGGATATAATAGACCAATCGACAAAAGAGGGACAACGAAACAGGGCTATACTCGAAGTGCTTTATGGCTGCGGGCTGCGCATATCGGAACTGGTGAAGATCCGGTTTTCCGACCTGGCCTTCGACGAGGGCTTCATCAAGGTAGAGGGAAAGGGTAGTAAGCAACGGCTTGTACCTGTTTCGCCGGCTGCCATAAGGGAGATAAACAGTTACCTGTTTTATCGCAGGGAAATGACACCGAAGAAAGGCTTTGAAGATATATTATTCCTTAGCAACAGGGCAACGCCTATCTCGCGCATCACCGTTTTCCACTACATAAAAGAATATGCGGAAAAAGCGGGAATAAAGAAAAATATCAGCCCACATACGTTCCGCCATTCGTTTGCCACACATTTGCTCGAAGGCGGGGCTAATATCAGGGCTATACAGATGATGCTGGGACACGAGACGATAACCACTACCGAGATATATACACACATGGACAGGGAATACTTGCGACAGGAAATAATAGAGCACCATCCCCGCAATAAGCCGCGATAATCGTTCGTTTATTTAAATATCATTGTATATTTGTACAAATAACTATTAAAAGATCACTTATGAAAAGAAAGTTTTACATGAAAACAGCGGCTTTAGTATTAGCTTCGAGCCTCTTATTTTCCTCTTGTATAGGTTCGTTCAGTCTGACAAGCAGGTTTGCCTCGTGGAACCAGACTATCGATAGCAACCGTTTTGTAAATGCTATATTATTCGTAGTGTTTATCCCGGCCTATATGGTAACGCTGGTAGGCGACGCACTCTTGTTCAACACTATTGAGTTCTGGACAGGAAGCAATCCTGTAGAGGCTGGCGTAATAAAAGAAGTGCAAGGCGAAAATGGTGTATATCTCGTAGAAACCCTTGAAAACGGATACCGCATAGAGGATGAAAACGGAGTGGAGACTTTCCTCATCTACGACAAAGAATCGAATACATGGAGCAAGGTAGACGATGGCAAAGCGACAAAGCTGATAACAATAAACAAGGACAAAAACGATGCTATAGTGTACTTGCCCGATGGAAGGGAGCAAAACGTAGAACTATCGAATGAAGGCCTGTTGGAAATAAGAAAAACTATGCAGGACATGAGTTATATGGCTGCGAGATAATAATTGATTTTCTGAAAATAGCTATAATAAAAAAACACCCTTCCGGGTGTTTTTTTATTATATATACACAAATTATTTTGTATAATATTTTGCCGGAATTAATGCCAGTGATGCAATATAGCCTTGTTTTGGATATTCCAATATCAATAAAGGAAGAATCTTTGTTGGAGGAATAAAGTTAAGAGGCAAGCTTGTTTGCTTTTCTAGCTTGAATGTCACACACCATGCATCGGCTCCACCGCTAAGGCTATCGCTCAGTTTGTGGCAGAAATAACTCTGATGGTCGCGCAGGTCGTTTATAAACTTCTTGCAATCTTTTGGCACATCGTCGCTTTCCTTCATATCCGATATTTTTTCGGATGTTTCGGCAAGCCATTGCTCATCGTACATATGCTGCTCGTCCATAGCAAAAAGGAATACTATGCCCGTAGCTCCTTTTTCAGTGCTTGGCTTCCACAATCCACTATGAGCCTGCACCACACGTCCATATACAATAGGAGATTCGGGTACATACTTTTTATAACCGCCCAGATTATCAAGCGCGATCGTATCTTTTACAAATTCACTTTCCGGATCGCGAGGCACAGCCTTGTAAGCATCCAACTTTGCATAATCAAGTGCATCCATAGCGCTTTGCAAAAGTGCCTCCTCGGCAGCTACACGCTCAGCGTATTTACGCCTGTATTCGGTAACATCGATACCCTGTCTTTCCAGGTCGTCGATTGCATCAGGTGTAAGGCTGGCTTCCCAGTCTGCAATTGATTTATTCATCTGCCCTTGTCCGCCTGTAAGCTTGACCATCCATTTTCCAAGTGATTCTAGAAATCCCATAAGTTTAGTGTTTATTGGTTTGTAATTTATGTACAGCCGAATATAATAAAAATAAGCTAATTTTTCAGAAACCAGAGTTTAAAATCAAGGGAAAGCATTTTTTGTGTAAAAAAATAAGAGCTTATACTGAGTAACTGTTTAAATTTTATACGAATACTTTATTATTACTTTTTCTTCATTCATTTTCAGTCTGTTTTCGGCTAATTTCCCCCTTCGCTCAGCTCAAGTACAGTTCTAAAAATTAGAATGAATAAAATTTAAACAGTTACTGATTGTTGGATGAGGTCTAAATGAAAACCAATTTGTGATATTTCCTCACAATTACATAGAATAAAAGATGAACTTAAATTTTGCAATTGTTTTCAATTTCATTATCATTGTAAAAGCATTTTTATTTTCCGCAAAAGATATGCATCAATTCACTGAATTATTTCAGAATTATTACCATAAGTTCGTACATTTTGCCAATTCTTATTTGGAAGATGAAGCTGCTGCCGAAGATATTGTCATGGATAGTTTCATGTATTATTGGGAAAACAAAGCTGCTGCCGGCTCTATTGACAATCCTCAGGCCTACCTTCTTTCCACCATCAAAAACAAATGCCTGAATGCCCTTCGCGCAAAGAAAGTACGTCTAAAGGCTAATGACAATATCCGCGATTATAATTATCGTTTGCTGGAAGCTTCAATTTTTACATTGGAAGCTTGTAATCCGACAGAACTGTTTTCCGAAGAAGTTGCTCAAATGGTAGACGAGGCTATAAATTCATTGCCACAACAAACAAAAAGAATCTTTGTAAAGAGCCGTTTTCAAGGAATGAGCTACAAAGAGATTGCCGAAGAAATGAATACTTCGGTGAAAAATGTTGAGAAACATATGACCAAAGCTTTAAAAATATTACGTGTTGCTTTAAAAGACTATATCCCGGCTATTTTATTCTTAATGTTCTTCAAGTAAGGAGAAATATTTTCAAAATTTATTAAAAAAACGTTTAGTATCCCGTAGGGTTATTAAATGCAAAGGTGTCTTAAATATATACAGAAAACTTATGGATAAGAAAATATTACACAATTTATTCAGCGGAAAGGCTTCAGAGAAAGAAAAAGAATACATCAGCGATTGGCTCGACGAAGCTGCCGAACATCAGGACGAAATGGTTCGCGAAAGAAAATTCTATGATATGCTCTTATTCCTGAAAAAAGATAAAGTGAAACAATCCGACTATGACAATCCATTCTGGAAGAAACGATGGCTTGTAGAAGTCGTTAAGATTGCGGCAGTATTTCTTCTTATGGCAGGTATTAGTATATATTATGTTTCGAGGCAACAGGATAAATTAGGCGAATACGCCCAAACTGTCTCTGTTCCGGCAGGCCAGCGGGCAAATATAACATTGGCCGATGGAACTAAAGTTTGCCTTAACTCAAACTCGGAGTTGCTGTATTCTCCCTTTCTTGCAAGCGACGAAAGGCGGGTGTACCTAAAAGGAGAGGCTTTTTTCGATGTGACTCACGATGCCTCGAGCCGTTTTGTTGTAGAAACAGCCGACTACAGCGTAGAAGTATTAGGCACCCAGTTCAATGTAGAAGCCTATCCCGATTACGAATTTATAACCTCCCTGCAAAGTGGTAAGGTAAGTATAACAAACAATGAATCTCGAAAATCTATTATATTGCACCCAGGACAGCAAGCCGTTGGCGAAAATGGTAAGATGCAGATAAGGGATATTGCAAATCAAGATCTTTTCAGATGGACAGAAGGACTTGTTTGCTTCGAGGATACTTCATTCGAATCGCTGATGAAACAGTTTGAAAAAAGCTATGGAGTTAAAATTATTATCCAGAATCCGACTCTAAACAATAAGTTTTCCGGCAAATTCCGCGTATCGGACGGAATAGAACATGCTTTCAAAATATTACAGAAAAACTCAAAATTTATTTATCAAAGAAATGAAGACAAAAATATTATATACATCAGATAACACATAATTATTAACCAAAATCTAATCCTATTATGACTTAAATCTAATCTTTCGCCTGCTATTTATCCCCCAAAATAGCCTGCAGATGTTCCTACACATCTACAGGCTAGTGGATCAATCCGGCTCAACTTCATTAAGAAGTTGAAACCCAGAACAATCGAATTAATAATTAACAAACAAAAGTATGAACAAAAAAGGTTTTCCACAACAAAAACACCTTTTTAAGTTTAAAAGGTACCTTATTATTTTGTGCATGGCACTCTTTGGCATACATGCAACATCTGTTTACGCCCAAAATGGGCAGGTGACATTGACTATGCAGAATGCTAAATTAAAACAAGTATTAGATGCCGTTGAAAAACAAACAGATTACCTCTTCGTGTACGACATGAAAGTGAATGCTAGCCAGCAAGTCTCAGTAAAAGCAGACAAAATGCCTGTGCAGGCCTTTCTCAACCAGTTGTTTGCAAATATCGGGATAACCTATACTATTGAGAATAAAACAATTTCACTTTCCGCTGTAACCCAGTCTGTAGACAAACCCAGGATTATCTCAGGAAGGGTGATTGATTCGGGCGGAGAACCTGTAATTGGCGCCAGCGTGGCAATAAAAGGAACAACTACAGGGAGCTTTACCGATGTAGACGGCAACTTCTCTATCTCTGCGGCAAAAGGAAATACATTGGTTATCTCTTATTTGGGACATACAACCAAAGAGGTTGTTGTCGGAAATACAGTCGCGCTTCAGGATATAATCCTGAAAGAAGACAATGTGGCACTGGAAGAAGTAGTAGTTACCGCTCTGGGTATAAAAAGATCGCAGAAGGCTCTTAGCTATAATGTGCAGGAAGTGAGTTCTGAAAACGTAACCACAGTGAAAGACGCCAACTTCATTTCGTCATTGTCGGGAAAAGTTGCCGGAGTGAATATTCAAAGCACATCCAGCGGTGTTGGTGCTATGAACCGTGTAACTATGCGTGGATCAAGGTCGATACTAAGAAATAACAATGTATTGTATGTTATTGATGGTATTCCTACATTCAACCAATCTACCGGAGGAGGCCTCAACGACCAATTCGGCAGTGAGTCAGGCTCGGAAAGTATTGCCGACATAAGCCCCGACGATATCGAAAGCCTGTCGGTACTCAATGGCCCTGCTGCTGCTGCCCTTTATGGTTCCAACGCAGCCAATGGTGCAATATTGATAACAACCAAGAAAGGAGCGGTAGGCAAACCGAAAGTGAGCTATTCCAATCAGACAACATTTTCCAAACCATTTATACTTCCTAAGTTTCAGAATACGTATGGAAATAAATCTCAAAATTATGACAGTTGGGGAGCTAAAATGGAAAAACCTTCGTCATACGATCCGGCAGACTTCTTCAATACCGGTGTCACCACTCAGCATTCGCTTTCGTTGACCGTAGGTAACGAGAAAAATCAAACTTACGTATCGGTAGCAGCATTAACATCGGATGGCATTATCACCAAAAGTGGATATGACAGATATAATTTCTCGTTAAGGAATACAACAAACTTCCTTAATGATAAACTCTCGTTAGACTTCGGATTTAATTTTATTAAACAGGGAGACCGGAATATGATAGCTCAGGGAATGTATTTCAACCCGTTGACATCGGTGTACACTTTTCCTCGTGGCGAAGATTTCAATCCTATCAGGTCTTACGAATACTTCCACGAAGGGCGTAATATCATGTTCCAGTTTTGGCCTTACGGCGACCAGGGACTCGATATGCAAAATCCTTACTGGATAGCAAACCGCAATGTGTTTACCCACGATAAGAAAAGATACATGGCCAATGTGGGACTAAAGTATCAGGTATTAGATTGGCTTAATCTTGCCGGACGTGTCCGCATAGATAACTCTTACACTGAACACGAACGTAAAATGTACGCGACCACTCCTGCGCTTCATGCCGGAGGGCCATCCACTGAGGAATCGAAAGGTTTTTACAGCTATTACAAGACCAATGGTGAGCAGACTTATGCCGATATCATGGCCAATATAAACAAAAGCTTTAATGATTTCTCTCTAACGGCAACTATAGGGGGAAGCTTCGAGAACTTCAAACACGACAGATTAGGTTCCAGCGGAACGCTCAAGAGTGTACCTAATGGATTCTACATCAACAATATCCGTTTCTCGGAAGAGCCTACATCATCAAACGATTATTACAAAGAACAGACACAGTCTGTTTTTGCAAGTGCCGAGCTAGGATGGAAAAGTATGGCATACCTCACTCTGACAGCCCGCAACGACTGGAACTCAGCTTTAGCAAATATGCCTGATAAATCTTTCTTCTATCCGTCGGTAGGTCTTTCAGGTATTATATCCGAAATGGTTTCACTGCCTAAATTCATTTCATTCCTCAAAGTTCGCGGATCGTATGCCGATGTTGGTAATACAATCCCTCGCCAAATAACCTCCACCGACTATATCTGGGATAACGGCACAAAAGGCTATAAAAAACCTAACTACATGAAGTTGGAGGAATTATTTCCTGAATCTACCCGCTCGTGGGAGGTCGGTATGGATGCCAGGTTCTTTAGGAATACATTAAAAATGGACTTGTCTCTATACAAATCAAACACTTACGATCAAACACTTCAGGTTCCTATTTCAACCACAACCGGATACTCCTCTAAATATATCCAGACAGGTAATGTGATGAATAAAGGATTGGAGTTCAGGCTGTCGTATAGCCCTAATTTTGGAAAATTCAAATGGGAGACTACGTTTACAGCAAGTATTAACAAAAACACGATTATCGACTTAGGCAAATACCAGGATGAAACCGGGAAAATTATTCTCCTCGAAGACATGGGGCAAGGTAGTACCGGCTCAACTGAAATAAGACTTACCAAAGGCGGCTCGCTTGGTGACATTTGGGCTACAAGGGATCTAATGTACGACAATAATGGAAATGTGTATGTAGATGTAGATGGAAATCTTTCTACTGTGGCAATAAAAGAAAAGGTAGGTTCTACCATGCCTAAATGGAAACTGGGATTCCACAACTCTTTTGGATGGAATGATATAACAGCCAGCTTCCTCATTTCGGCACGTACCGGAGGACAGGTTATTTCTCCTACCCAAGCCATACTGGATAGTTATGGTGTATCTAAGGCTTCGGCTCAACTGCGCGACCAGGGAGGCAAACAGATAAACAATGGCAAAATAGATGCAGAAGTTTGGTACAAAACAGTAGGTGGACTGCAAGGAGTATATAAATACTATGTCTACGATGCTGATAATATACGCTTGGCTGAAGTTTCGCTGGGTTACGCATTGCCAGCATCCTGGTTCAAAGGACTGATGAGAGCACATATTTCATTTGTCGGGCGCAATCTCTGGATGATTTATAATAAGGCTCCTTTCGATCCCGAAAATACTCCTTCTACCGATAATTATTATCAGGGTATAGACTTTTTCATGCAGCCGAGCCAACGTAATTTCGGATTTAGTGTAAAACTGGACTTCTAACAACCAATAAATATGATCATGAAAAAAAATATGATATACAGGAAATATAGCCTTATATTGATGACGGCTATATGCATGATGCTGATTTCTGGATGTACTGACAACTTTGATGATATAAACCGTCCCCGTACTCCATCCGAAGAAGAGGCTAAAGGAGATTTCTTTTACATAGGAGTGCATTACAAGGCTCTGCAAAACGGGGTAATCTTGTCGCCGGCCAACCGTTATCAATATGACGAAAACCTTTCGGGGCAGCCATATGCGCGTTATCTTACAATAACAAAGGATAACTGGAATATGACAAACTTCGGTGTATTTAATGCATCGAATCAATTCCTCAACAATTTGTTCAACTTTCATATGACCGACGTCTACGTACCTTGGTTCGAGCTGAAACGGTTGTTGACTGTAGAAGACGATAAAGAAAACCATTATTCATGGGCATGGGCCGAATTGCTACGCGTGGCCGCAGTGCACCGTATCACAGATATCTATGGCCCTATTCCATATAGCAAGGTGAAAGATAATACCGGCTCGCTACAAGTGGCTTACGATAGCCAGGAGGATGTGTACAAAGGTTTGTTCGAAGACTTGGACAAAGCGATAGAAATCCTGACCGAATATGTACAGTCGGGAGCAGCTTCGCAAGTATCAGCATTCAAGGAATACGATATGGTATATGGCGGAGATTTTTCTAAATGGCTCAAATTTGCCAATTCGCTCAAGTTGCGGATGGCCTTGCGTATATCTTATGCCGACAAGGCTAATTCTATAAAATATGCAAGAGAAGCCCTGACAAATCCCGGAGGCATCATTACATCGAATGATGAGAATGCACAACTTAGCGTTTTCCCTAATCCCCTTTTCACTATGTGGGGAGCCTACGCCGATACTCGTGCCTGTGCCGAAATAATGGCATATATGAAAGGATACGAAGACCCTCGCCTGAAATTATATTTCCAAAAGGCTACCAGTAAAGACGATTATCTGGGGATGCGTCTGGGTATTGCTATCTCCAATCATACTTGGGCTACAGGTTTTTCGGCTCCGCTAGTAGGAGAGACAGATCCTCTGCTATGGATGAGTGCTGCCGAAATTGCCTTCATCAAGGCCGAAGGCAAAGCTATATGGAAGTGGGATTTTGTGACGGAATCGACCGAAGAGTTATACAACCAAGGGATAAAACTTTCGTTTGCACAATGGGGAGCCAAAGAAACTGAAGCAACCGCTTACCTGAACGATATCACCAAAACTCCTGCTGCATTCAATGACGATGGCAATGCCGCATTATCGCCAAGCTCGATAACTATAAAATGGAATGAATCTGCATCTGACGAAATCAAGCAGGAACGCATCCTTACACAGAAATGGATAGCCCTTTTCCCTCTTGGAAATGAAGCTTGGTCAGAAAATCGCCGGACAGGATATCCGCGCTTTTTCCCCACTGTAGTAAGTCACAATCCCGATGGTATGTTGAGAATACGCGGAGCTTCGCGCATACCGTATGCACCACAAGAGGCTTTGGACAACCTGAAGAATTATACCAACGCTCTTCTACTATTAGGCAGCGGCAAAGATGATTATGGAACAAGGCTTTGGTGGGATAAAAAACCGAATAAACCTAATTTTTAGACTTTAAAAAACGGACAGAAATATGAAAACATCAATAATAAATTATAGAAGAATCATAGGCCGTTTGGTTTTGCCATTACTGGTTGCTGTGGTGATATTCAGTTCTTGTGACGACTGGACAGAAACAGACTCTATATACGAACCCGACCAAATAGAATTGGGGGCAGGAAAAGACGAAGCATATTATAAAAAACTAAGGATGTGGAAAGCTACATCTAAAGACAGGTCTATTTCTTTCGGCTGGTATGGTGGCTGGACGGGAATTGGCACCTATTTGGTCAACTCATTGTCGGGATTGCCAGACAGTATAGACTTAGTCTCTATCTGGGGTGATTGGAAAACAGTGAACGACGCTAAAAGAAGAGACCTTGAGTATGTGCAGAGAGTAAAAGGAACGAAAGTTACTGCTACACTTTTCACACAAAGAGTAGGTCAAGGCATGACACCGGCAGACGTAGAAGATGAAAAAGCATACTGGGGCTGGGATCCCAGCGCTACCGCGTTAGGCGCTGAACCCAACGAAGAACAGATAGCTGCCATACGCAAGTATGCCAACGCTGTGGTAGACACAGTTCTCTCTCGCGGATATGATGGGCTGGATATAGACTTTGAAGGTTCTGGAGACCTGATGAGCGGACAATACCGGTGGAAAGTGTTTATTGAGGAAATAGGCAAGCGCTTAGGACCAAAATCGGGAACTGGTAAATTGTTGATCCTCGACTATTTTACAGACTATATGGGTAGTGCCGTAGCTAAAGATCTGGCTCCTTATTTCAACTATTTTCTAGTTCAGGCATACGCATGGCAGGTAGGTACTACCTATACTGTGTTGAACAGCCGGGCGACTACTATTGTCTCCAGATATGCCGGAACTGGAGAAGGACAATTAAGTGCAGAAGAAGTGTTGAAAAGATTTCTTGTTAACGACAGCTTCGAACATGCATCGACTCTTGCCACTGGGGGATTACCTTTCACTCAGGAGGATGGGACAACAGCCCCATCGTATTCGGCAATGGCAGCATGGCAACCTCTTGTCAATGGCAAACGGTATGCCAAAGGTGGTTGTGGTGTATATCATATAGAATATGGGTATAGTGCATCGGGAGAGAACGGTTTTTATCCATATACACGAAAGACTATACAGATTATGAATCCGGCAGGAATTGAATAAGTATGAACCTCATTAAAAGTTGTAATATGAAAAGATTAATCAACCCGAAAAATATAATCCTTATACTTACATTTGTCTTTGCATGGGGATGTGGCGACGATGCTGAAAATAATGCAGTCGAGGATAATGTAGCATATATAAAGGATGCATATATGAAAAAATATGCCGAGCTCTATGTTGGGAACGAGGACGCTACTATTTTGGCAATCCCTGTGAGCATGACTCATGTGGACGAGGAGAAAGAAGTAAAGATGAATATCGACTTCTCTACTGAGGTATTGGATGCATACAACAAGAAATATAACAAAAACTATGTTATGTATCCAGCCGAAAGGAGAAAGTTTTTGTCGAAGGAAGTTGTAATAAAGAAAGGAGCAGCTGCATCATCGGCACAACTGGAAATCAGCCCTTTTACCCAAGATCTGAAAGACTCGGGAGATACCTATGCCATTCCGGTAACTATAGCAAAGGTTGACGGCGCCGGTATAATGAAAGGCTCTGAATCGTTTATTTATATACTTCGCGAAATTCCTATTGCCACCACAGGCTCGGTAAAGAGCGGAGCCAATTATATACGTTTCGCAATGCCGCAGGAGGAATATTTCGAATTTACTGCGTTAACGGCTGAATTCTTGTTTAACATAGAAACATTCTCTAAGACTAATAATCATGTGATGTTTTATAATAACGTAACCAGTAGTGCCAACAAAAATGAAGGAAGTATATTCACCCGTTTAGAAAATGGTTCGTTAGGTATCGACAATACATATTTTGAGTTTAGTATTGGTGATAATGTATTTGTAACAGGAACTCCTAACGGCGGAAAATTCGAAGTCGGGAAATGGTACCATATTGCATGCGTGTATGCCAGCAAGAAAATTTACCTGTATATAAATGGCAATCTGGCTGCTAAAAAAGATGTACCTAGATCATCATTCAAGTTGCACACAGAAGTAGCTACCAAGTGGGGTGGATTTAATTTTGGCGGTGGAGGCATTGGCCTTACCAAAGTTGCCGAAGTAAGACTGTGGAATGTAGAGCGGACTCAGGAACAAATAAAGGAAAATATGTACAAGGTAAACCCTAAGACAGACGGACTTCTGGGATATTGGAAAATAAACGAAGGTTCGGGTTATGAGCTTACCGATGCTACCGGCAATAGTCCTGAAAAGGCCTATCCTAATACGAAGGAGGAGCCGCAATGGTACACAAATCAACAGCTCAATGTGGAATAAACCAAATATTTAGCAGGAAGATTATGGATGTATTTTCCATTAATCTTCCTGTAATAAACCAAATATGAAAAACATTTGAAGTATGAAAAAAATTATTATAGGATTTGTTTTCTGCTTGTCTTTCTTCCTTGTTAGTTGCTCCGACGACGATAACAACGAAAGCACAAACGTAGAATCTATAAAGATACTGGAAACTGTGAATGATACTATTTACCTGTTTAACGGAGATGAGTATCGGATAAAATTGCAGACTGTTCCGGCTAATAGCGAGGTGAAATTTTATAGTACTAATCCTGTATCTTTCAGGGTTAACCAGAATACCGGACTTATAATGACTACAGCCGGAGGTGTGGGCACAGTTATTGCCTTTGCTCCCAATGGCGATGGATGGACAAAAGCTATAACTACCGTTTTTGTGACAGAATATGTTGAAAAGATTTCGGTCAAGGCAGGCAAGGAAACGCGTATCCTGGCCACAAATGGCTCTGCTACCTTGTCGAGTGATTTTGTTGTTTCGCGATTTACAGCCACAAACAAGAAGGTGACTTACAGTTCGTCAGACCCTGATATTGTGAGTGTTGATGCAAATTCCGGGCTTATCCGTTATGTATCCAGAGGGATAGCCGAAATAACAGCAAAGGCTGAAGACGAAGGAGGTGTTGTCTCCGATCCTATAACTGTTTATTCGGGTTATAAATACGTTGAGGTATCGAGAACTACCAACGGAGCGGTAGGTACTGCATCCGAGACTGCATCCGGCTACACTATAACGAGAGCTCACGATGGCAATACTACTAACAGTGCTAGCTATTGCTGGAGAACGACCGGGCTAAATTCCCCTGAATGGCTAATGATAGACCTCAAATCCAAAAAGGATCTTAGCCAGCTATATTTCAAGAAAGGCTATAATACCAAAACGATGGAAGTTTACTATCATCCTTCAGACGAGGACGGAATAACCGGCAACAGCGAAGGCTTTGTGCAGTTCTACTCTTATGTGTTCGCCAATTCATCATGGGCGACTGTTACTTACGACATATTCCCCGAAGTTATAAGTACGCGTTATGTGCTCATGCGTTTCCCTGATACCTACAACACGTATGTAGCCATGAACGAAGTAAAATTCTCGGTAGTAGAATAATATGAACATCTGCAAGACGGATGTGTACCCAATACAATGATATAGTTCTATAATGAAGAAGAAGGTGTCCCCAAAAGTAAGTTAAGGACACCTTCTTGCTATTTTATATTATATATGCACTTCTTTTCGTTTATATCATAAAATGCAAACGGTTTTGCAGGTTCACCTCAGCAATGCCGCCGTCGATATCCAGATACAGGATATTCATATTCGGGTAAATCTCTTTCATCCGTTTCTCCACCCCTTTGGCCACAATATGGTTGGCGATGCATCCGAATGGTTGCAGGCAAACCACCTTGTCTACACCCTTACGGGCATAGTGGGCTATCTCTCCGGGGATAAGCCAGCCTTCGCCAAACTGGTTCGACAGGTTCAGCACTTCCGATGCCGCTTCTGCTTTGGCAAAGATAGATTCCGAAGCTTCGTAGAACTTAAAATTGCTGAGTATCTTTTCGGCTTTCCTCACTTTACCGTTGATATATTTCCAGATAAGTGGTTTCAGGCTTTTGAAGAAAATACTCTCTTCGCTTATACCGATCTCTACGTTTACCTTGCTGTTTACAAAGAATTGCAGCAGGAAGTCGAGCAAAGGAGGGGTAGATACCTCCACATTCTTCGAGCGCAGCCACTCCGAGATATTTGCCTGTGCATAGTTGTTGTACTTCACAAATATTTCGCCGATAAGCCCCACCTTCGAGAATTTGCGGTCGTAGATAGGCACATCGTTAAAGTCTTTCACAGCCTCGTTCAGCAGACGGAACATCGTTCTCACATCTTTCGCCCTCAGGGCATCTATACCACGTTCGATATAGAAATCGAACACGGCCTGCGATGCTCCTGCTTTCTTTTCGCGCACCGATATGGCACTGTGCATCTGTTGCAGCCCATCGCCATAAAGAACGAGAGGAATGGCCAGTTTTGCTATTTTCTTCCATTCGAGCGAAAATTCACTTTCGCCGTTCTGGTACGTTTCGCCCGAACTAAGGGCTATGACAGGGATATCGTTGAACCCTGCATTCTGCAATCCGGTTTTTATCTGTGCTATGTAGTTTGTCGCACGGCATTGCCCTCCCGTCTGGGTAATGGCAAGCACAATATCTTTCACATCGTAGTTGCCCGATTGCAATGTTGCTATAATATCTCCTAAAACCAACGTAGACGGATAGCACACCTCATTGTTCCCGTACATCAGTCCGAGGTCGGCCGACAGCTTGTTCGATTTCGGCAGGTTTTCCACCTTCAGCCCCAGCAGGTCGCCAAGGGCAGGGGCAAACGGAGAAATGAAGTCGCAAAGCCAAGGCACAAGTATTGTTTTCCGACTGTCTTTTGCTTTCTTATATGGTACAGAGTATCCTTCGTATGAAGTAGCTTTATTTACTTCTACCGATTTAACAGCTTTGAGCGATTCCACCAACGAACGCAAACGCAGGCGGATACTGCCCGGACTGGCTATTTCGTCGATACGCAATACGGTAATATTCTTGCCTACAGCCTTTAATATATCGCGGGTTTCGTCCATAAAGAAGGAATCGGGTCCGCAACCAAACGAATTGAGTTGTATCAACTGTACATTTTGCGGCAGCTTGGCTACTTCCATTGCGGCTTGTACCACACGGTTGGGGTACGACCATTGCGAAACGATATTCAACCGGGTAAACCCGTGGCTCTCCGGCTTGCGGAATACATCGTCCGTCAATACCTTGACGCCCAGATCGGATAATATCTGCCCCACTTTCTGGTGGATAAGCGGGTCGGTGTGGTAAGGACGGCCGGCAACGACGAATACAAATTCGCCGCTCGCGATGGCATCGTCCAGTATTTCTTTCTGGAATCCGTATAAATCCCGTTTCAGGTTATCTCTTGTAGCCAATGCTTTTTGGAAAGCTTTTTCAAAAGTGCTTTTAGAAACTCCGAGTTCCGACAGGTAATTGAAGCATCCTTTTGCCAGTGCCTTATCGGTGCTGAATGTGATGACCGGTGCATCGAACGGAATGCCGTGCCTTCCCATCGGGTCTATCGAGCTTCTTATCACATCGGGATAACCGCTGACTACAGGGCAGTTGAACGAGTTGGACGCCTGCCCAAACTCTTTTTCTTCCTTCACTACCAGCGGATAGAATATCCGGTCTACCTTCTGGTCTATCAAGGCTAATATATGCCCGTGTACCAGCTTGGCAGGGAAACAGATATTGTCGGACATCACCCCTCCCACACCTTTCTGATAAAGCGGGAAGGTAGATTCGGGCGACAGGCGTACATTGAACCCGCATTCGGATAGCAATGTGTGCCAGAAAGGGTAGTTGTCGAACATATTCAGCACACGCGGTATGCCGATGGTACGCCCTTTCTCTATGTTTTCGGCTTTCACAGGATGGTCGAACAGTATTTGGTTTTTCCTGTCGAAAGCATTATAGCCTTCTTTGCGGTCGGCACTCTTGTTGAAGAATACCTTTTCGCACTTATTGCCGGCGTAACTGATATTGCCGTTGCTGAACTTGAAGCGAAGCACCGAGCAAAGGTTTGTACACCCTTTGCAGGTCAACTCGCGCGAATCTATTGAGGATACATCAAACAGGGCTTTTTCGCCTGCAAATGTCGTTTCTTCGTTGGTCTTCTGCCACAGGCGTTGCGCGTATAAGGCAGCACCAAGCGCACCCATCAGTTCGGGATGGTCGGTCGAACTAACCGATTTGCCCGACAGCATTTCCAGTGCGCGGTAAACAGAATCGTTGCGGAATGTACCTCCCTGCACCACGATGTTGTCGCCCAACAGGTTGAGGTTAGATATCTTAAGTACTTTGAAAAGGCAGTTCTTCACAACTGAGTAAGCCAGCCCCGCTGCAATGTCGTCATTGCCTGCATTTTCGCGAAGCGATTGCTTTACCTTCGAGTTCATAAAGACAGTGCAGCGCGAACCCAGGTCGCTCGGATATTTGGCAAGGCAGGCAGCCCGTGAAAATTCCGACAGTTCCATGTTCATGGTAGAAGCAAAGTTTTGCAGGAATGAGCCGCAACCAGCCGAACAAGCCTCGTTCAACTCTATATTCGATATCAGCCCGTTGCTGATAAAGATGGACTTGATATCCTGCCCTCCGATGTCGAGGATAAAGGACACATTCGGGTCTACATATTGTGCCCCCGACAGGTGGGCGATGGTTTCCACAATGCCGTGATCGAGTCCCAGAGCCGATTTCATAAGGTCTTCGCCGTAGCCTGTTGCTGCCGATGAAAGGAATTTTACGGTAACACCTTTTTCTTCGGCTTCTTTGTAGAAAGCAGCTAGTCCTTCCATCGCTTTTTTGAGCGGATTGCCTTCGTTGTTGCCATAGAATTTATAGATAATATTGGCATCGGAGTCCATTATCACAATCTTGGAAGTAGTAGAACCTGAGTCGATACCCAGAAAGCATTCTACTTGTTTTTCCTCTCCCAGTTGTTTGAATTTAAGGGCTTTTATATGGCGATTTTCATTCCATTCCCTGTATTGCTCTTCGCTATGGAAAAGCGGTTCGAGTGCATCGGTATGGTTCGATGTGGTTGTCTCTTCCAGCTTGCCGATCAGCACTTGCAAATCGAGTTCCCCGTTCTTCTCATCCTGATATAAGGCTGCACCCCATGCAGGGAAATATTCGCCGTTTTCGGGTACGATGATGTCCGAATCCTGTATTTTGAGTACCTCGCGGAAAGCATTGCGCAAGGCAGGTATAAACGTCAAAGGGCCACCTATGCAAATCACTTTGGGTATTACATCGCACCCGCGCGCCAGTGTGGTCACCGATTGCAGGGCTACGGCATGTAGGATGGATGCGGATATGTCGGCAACGGGAATATTGCGGCTGATAAGGTTTTGCACGTCTGTTTTGGCAAAAACCCCGCAGCGCGAAGCTATAGGCAATATCTTATCGAAGCCCAACGCTTTTTCGCCCAGTTCTTCGATAGGGATATTCATCAGGCTTGCCATCTGGTCGATAAATGCACCTGTACCTCCTGCACAACTTCCGTTCATGCGGATGTCGGGGTGACGCCCTTCGCTGAAAAATACCATCTTGGCATCTTCGCCCCCTAGGTCGATAAGGGTATGGGCTTCAGGATACACATTTTTTACTACTTCTACGGCGGCTACTACTTCCTGTACGAATGGTATGCCTACGCGCTCGCCGATACCCATTCCGGCAGAACCCGAAATGTGTATATCGAAAAGATTGGCAGGATATTTAGCGGCAACTTTCTTTAGTTCCGTCACCAATGTCTGCTGTATGTTTGCCTGATGGCGGCAGTAGGATTTATGGACTATTTGTTGCTTATCGTCCAGTACAACTATTTTTACAGTTGTCGACCCTACGTCGATTCCCATTTTATATTGTTGTGTCGTATCCATATTCTATTCTATGTAGTTGATTCGTTATTTTGTTTCCTCGTTGGGTTTTAGTGCGTTGAGCGTGAACTCTATGACGTATTTTTGATGATTGGCTATCAGTTCGTTGTAAGTGTCGAGTGGAATATCCATGAGCGTCATTGCCAGTGTGCCAAACATGAAAGGAAACATGGACATAGATAGGATGTTCAGCAAGAAATCGGCGGCAGGGGTTTCCCTTATCGTTCCTTTTGCCACTTCTTCTTCTATGCGTTGCTCTATCTTACAGAAAGACCCATATGGATTACGTTTTTTTATCCGTTGCGTCAGTCCTTCGGGATTGAGGCTTACTTCGTTGAGGATGAAAGCAGCGATTTGCGGGTATTCGAACAATATCTCGTAGTATGTCCGTATCCATGTTTCTATCAGTTCGAGGAAGGGCAGCTCGGAATTTATGGTTTCGAACAGCCGTTTGGTAAGGACATCGAGTGCATCCTCGAATATGATCTCGAACAGGTTGTATTTCGACTTGAAGTAGTAATTGACCATCGCCACATTTGTCTCCGAGGCTTTGGCAATATCGCGGACGCTTGTCCCCTTGAAGCCGTTTTTGAGGAACAGGGCTTGCGCTTCTTTTTGTATGCGGTCTTTTACGACCGACGAGTCTTCGTTGTTAAACATGTGTTCTAAACGTTTGTTTAGCGCAAAGGTATGGAGGAAAATTTAGTTAAACAAGTGTTTAACAAAAAAGATATGGGTAATCAGATCGAATAGTCGTAGAAAATGTGAATGTGCAGGGCAAACTTTATGTAAAACACTGTGTGCTTTTTAGTTAAAAAACAAAGGCGAGCCTGATAAGACTAATGGCATAAAAAAGTAACACACTTACAATTTATCTCTCACAACTTTATCTATATTACGTAGAGTGTAAAGTTGTTATATAATAAAAACTCATAAAATTCAGAACGATAAAAAATGTGTTACAAGTGTTACTTTTTAGAGATACAAGATACCAGTAGACGAGTTAACGAGTTGGTTTCTGATAAAATATGAACTCGTATCTCGTATCTTGTCTACTTGTATCTAAAGAGAAGGTAACAATAAGAAAGTAATGAGAAGGTGTTACATGTGTTACTTTTTGGAGATACAAGATACCAGTAGACAGGTTAACGAGTTGGTTTCTGATAAAATATGAACTCGTGTCTTGTATCTTGTCTACTTGTATCTAGAGAGAAGGTAACAATAAGAAAGTAACGAAAAGATGTTACATGTGTTACTTTTTTATATTTCAAATATAGCTACCTTTACATCCTCAAACAATTTGGAAAAGGAAATGGAAAGAACAGAAATATCAAGTCTGGGCGAATTTGGGTTGATAGATTACCTGACAAAAGATATCGAACTCAAAAATGAAAGTTCGGAAAAAGGAGTAGGCGACGATGCCGCAGTTTTGTCCTATGGCAATAAAAAAACGTTGGTGACTACCGACCTCCTGCTCGAAGGCATACACTTCGACCTGATGTATGTTCCATTGAAACATCTGGGGTATAAATCGGCAATGGTAAATATCTCCGATATATATGCCATGAACGGACGCCCACGCCAGATCACTGTTTCGCTGGGCATTTCGAAACGCTTTTCGGTCGAAGACCTGCAATTATTCTACGAAGGGCTTTACCTTGCATGCCAACAACATGGCGTAGACGTGGTGGGAGGCGATACTTCGGCATCGCTTACCGGGCTGACTATCAGTATAACATGTCTTGGCGAAGGCGAAGAAGGTAGGATTGTGTATCGCAACGGGGCTAAAGACACCGATCTGGTATGTGTTTCGGGCGATCTGGGTGCTGCTTTTATGGGGCTGCAACTTTTGGAACGCGAAAAATCGGTATATGAAGGGGAGGAGAATTTCGAGCCCGATTTCATAGGAAAAGAGTATCTGCTCGAACGCCAGTTGAAACCCGAAGCGCGCAAAGATATTGTCGACCTGCTTGCCGGCGAAGGGATAGTACCCACAGCAATGATCGATGTTTCCGACGGGCTTTCGTCGGAATTGAAGCATATCTGCAAACAAAGTAATGTGGGCTGCCGCATATATGAAGAGCGCATCCCGATAGATTACCAGACTGCTTTGCAGGCCGAACAGTTCAACATGAATGTGACAACTGTAGCTCTCAATGGGGGCGAAGACTACGAACTGCTGTTTACAGTGCCGCTCTATATGCACGATAAAGTGTCGAAGATGAAAGGTGTGCACATCATCGGGCATATCACCAAAGAAGAATACGGCCTGATGCTCGAAACACGCGATGGCGGCGAAATAGCCCTTAAGGCTCAGGGCTGGGATTCGATAGGGCAATAAACATACATTACAGATATGCGGTTGAGAAATATATACAGGTTATTCTATATATTGCTGGGGATATTCGGCATACTAATGCAGTTCGGGGTATTTGCAGGTAATTTCAATGCATGGGTGCTGAACTATTATACGGTATTGAGCAACTTGCTTTGCATTGTATATTGCGCCCTCAGGATGGGATATGAAAACCGTTGGCTGGCAGATGGCAAAATGAGGGAACTTGTTATGTCTCCACTTACTAAATATACGGTTACGATGTGCATAACGCTCACTTTTCTGGTTTATCATTTCATGCTCGTTCCCGTTTGGGGCATGACATGGGATTTGAGCCTTAGCAGTATCGGCAACTATGCTGTACATTATATTATCCCTGTGCTTACTATTGCCGACTTCCTGTTTCTCGACAGGGGAGACAGTCCTGTGGCATGGTACGCCCCTTTTTGGTGGATAATGGTGCCGCTGGCTTATTTTGCATATATATTGCTGCGTGCCCCCATATTTGGCAATATCGGGACGACACCGAGCCCGTACCCTTATCCGTTTATAGATTTTACGGTTTATCCGGTTTCGCAGATACTATTGAATATCGTGGTAATAATCGTTGTTTTCGTTGTTGTGGGCTATTTGCTTCTGCTGGCGCATTATCTGATAAAAAAGGGTAAAAAGAATGCGTGAAGAAGATGTAAATTTATCTATACTATGCAGCGTTCTTATTTTTACTGTCGATTAATTGCTTTATTAAACAATAATTGTTAGTTTTGTACCCGGTTTACAAAAACACTCTTCCTTAGCTCAGTCGGTTAGAGCATCTGACTGTTAATCAGAGGGTCCTTGGTTCAAGTCCAAGAGGGAGAGCAAGGAAAGATAAGGGGTTACAGATGATGTAATTCCTTATTTTTTTTATTTAGAATGTTATCCGTCCAGACTAATACCATTACTTCCCGATAATTGTGAAGATGATCTTTCGCTATGTTATAAAACATTTTTTGTTTTTTTAAGATTTACAAATCCGGTTGTTTATCAGCCATATAGACTGTGTGAGAAAAAGTGTGTGCGTACACACATTTGTTTTTTCAACTATTCCTAATACTTTTGTGTAGAAATGTGTTCGCACACACCATATAATATTATAAGTAAACAACAAAAGATATACAATTATGAAACAGTTTCTGGATGATAATTTTGTACTACAAAACGAAACAGCACAACAACTTTATCACGAGCATGCTAAATCATTGCCTATAATCGACTACCACTGCCACCTCGACCCGAAGATGATAGCAGAAGATCATAAGTTCGACAACCTTGGTGAAATATGGCTTGGTGGCGACCACTACAAATGGCGTGCAATGCGTACCAACGGCGTTGATGAGCGTTTCTGTACAGGAAAAGACACCAGCGACTGGGAAAAGTTTGAGAAATGGGCTGAGACAGTTCCTTATACTATGCGCAACCCATTGTACCACTGGACGCACCTGGAACTGAAGACTGCATTTGGCGTCAACAAACTGTTGAAACCTGAGACTGCAAAAGAAATATTCGACGAGTGTACAGCAAAACTCCGCACTCCTGAGTTTTCGGCACGCGGCATGATGAAACATTACAATGTAGAAGCCGTATGTACTACCGACGATCCTGTAGATTCGTTGGAATACCATTTGGCTCTCAAGAAAGAAGGCTTCGAAATCAAGGTATTGCCTACATGGCGTCCCGATAAGGCTATGGCTGTAGAAATACCGGAAGTATTCAGGGCATATGTAGAAAAACTGTCGGAAGTTTCGGGCGTGCCTGTAAACAATTATACCGACCTGATAACAGCCCTGCGCAAACGTCACGACTTCTTTGCCAGCGTAGGCTGTAAGCTTTCCGACCACGGTATAGAAGAGTTTTATGCCGAAGATTATACCCAAGCCGAAATAGACGCTATCTTCAATAAGGTATATGGAGGTAAAGAACTTAGCCATGAAGAAATCATCAAATTCAAATCGGCTATGCTTGTCGAAGGTGCGATTATGGATTGGGAAAAAGGATGGACACAACAGTTCCACTACGGAGCTATCCGCAATAATAACACCCGCCTGTTCAAACAATTAGGGCCGGATACCGGCTTCGACTCTATCGGCGACTTCACTGTGGCCAAAGCAATGTCTAAGTTCTTTGACAGGCTGGACACCAACGACAAACTGGCCAAGACTATTATATACAACCTCAATCCTCGCGACAACGACATGATTGCCACAATGATAGGCAACTTCCAGGATGGTTCGGTTGCAGGCAAGATACAGTTCGGTTCGGGCTGGTGGTTCCTCGATCAAAAAACAGGAATGGAAGCACAAATGAACTCGTTGTCTAACTTAGGTTTATTAAGCCGTTTCGTAGGTATGCTGACAGACTCTCGCAGCTTCTTGTCGTACCCGCGCCACGAATATTTCCGCCGCATACTTTGCAACCTGATTGGTACAGACGTAGAGCAAGGATTGCTTCCTGCTTCCGAATTGCCATTCCTGGGGCAATTAGTAGAGAATGTATCGTATTATAATGCGAAGAACTTCTTCAATTTTTAATCAAGTGAACAAGTAGACAGGTAAACAAGATATAAGTTGTCGATTTTTTGAGTATAGAACTCGTTTACTCGTATCTTACCTGCTTGTCAACTAAACAATATTTAAAACATAGGAAACAATGAGAACATTTATCGAAGAACGTTGGGGTACACATCCCGATGATGTAAAACATTACGACACAACACAGTTAAGAAAAGAATTTCTGGTTGAAACGCTATTCGAAGCCGACAGTGTATTGATGACTTATACACACAACGACCGCCTGATTATCGGTGGTGCGCTTCCGGTAAAAGAAGCTTTGAAACTGGAAACAGTAGACCTGATCCGTTCCGAATACTTCTGCGAACGCCGCGAACTCGGTATCATCTGCATCGAAGGCGAAGGAACAGTATCAGTAGACAGTAAAGAATATAAGATGGCATTCAAAGATGCCGTATATGTAGGCCGCGGATCGAAAGACGTTGTATTCAAAAGCAACGATCCGGCAAAACCTGCTAAATTCTACTTCGCATCTTCCCCTGCTCACAAAGAATATCCGACAGCACAGATTACGTCCGAGATGCGCCGTACACGCGACCTTGGTTCGCCGGCGACCTCAAACGAACGCTTGCTCAACCAGCTAATCCTTAGCGAAATCGTTCCTTGCTGCCAGTTGCAAATGGGAATGACCGAACTGAAAGAAGGAAGCGTATGGAATACAATGCCTCCGCATACACACTCGCGCCGTATGGAAGCATATTTCTATTTCAAAATACCCGCTCAACAATCTGTATGCCACTTCATGGGGCAACCTCAGGAAACCCGCCACATATTCATGGGCAACGAGCAGGCTGTAATATCTCCTTCATGGTCGATCCACTCGGCTGCCGGAACAAGCAACTATACATTCATCTGGGCAATGTGTGGCGAAAACCTCGACTATGATGATATGGATACCTTCACTGCCGACAAATTGAGATAATAAAAATACAATTAATACCCAAATAGACTATGAATAAGATTATCAGTGTATTATTTGCATGCATATTTTTATTGTCCTGCGGTTCTTCGACCCAAGAAATGACAGTAACAATAGAGAATCCGAGCGATTTCGACCGCGTGGCGGAACTCGTTGAAATTCCGATAGACAATATCATAGAGAAAGTAAAACTTTCCGACAGCCTTGTATATGTAGTTAAAACCGAGTCGGGCGAAGTAATCCCTTCCCAAGTGACTTACAACAGGCTGCTTGTTTTCCAACCTCAACTGAAAGCAAAAGAGGCAAAGACATTTGTTATCACAAAAGGCGAACCTCAACAGTTTGAAGCCAAGACATACGGACGCTTCATCACCGAACGTAAAGACGACTTTGCATGGGAAAACGACCGCGTAGCATTTCGCGCATATGGCCCTGCTTTGATCGCTACCGATGGGCCTAGCAACGGTTTCGATGCGTGGTACAAGCGCACAAACAACCTGGTTATCGACAAATGGTATAAAAACGACCTTGCAGGAGGAGAATCGTACCACGACGATCATGGCGAAGGGCTGGACGACTATAAGGTAGGACGCACACTGGGTGCAGGCGCTATGGCTCCATATGTAAACGGTAAATTGTGGCTCAACGAGAATTTCGCATCGCAAGAGGTCTTAGAAAATGGCCCACTGCGTACTACATTCAAACTGACGTATAAAGATCTGGATGTAGACGGCAAGCAAATAGCCGAAAACCGTACGATCTCTATCGACGCCGGTTCGCAACTATCTAAAGTTGTAGAAGCATACACCATAAAAGAGCCGATGGACGTAGCAGCAGGCTTCCCTAAGCGCGAAGCCGGAGATTCTATAATCCACAGCAACAAAGGCTATATCATCTATGCAGAGCCGGCATCGCCTAAAGTAGAAGGCGTATTTCTGGCAATGATATTTCCCGAAGGAATGAAAGAAATGGTGACAGACAACACCTATGAAGTTACAAACCCTACAAGCAAGCAAAAATCGACTTTTACCCACGTACTAGGAGTAACGACCCAGCAGCCGAAAGTTCCTGTAACATACTATACCGGTTACGGATGGACAAAATTCGGGTTCGAAAACCTGCAAGCGTTCGAAAAGTATGTTGAAAACTTTGCCTCAGCGTTGAAAGAACCACTCGTAATTAAATATTGATATGATTCCGGCCTGCGGATTTGGATAGTTCCCGCAGGCAAATCATAAATCGAAAAAACAAAAATTTATTCACAAATAATCTATGAAAAAAGTTGTAACATTTGGCGAAATTATGTTGCGTCTGGCAACTCCCGGCTACCAACGTTTTATACAATCTACTAACCTCAATGCCACTTTTGGCGGAGGCGAAGCAAACGTAGCCGTATCCCTGTCAAACTATGGTATCCCTACCGATTTTGTAACCCGTCTTCCTAAAAACGACATTGCAGAATGGTGTATTTCCGATCTTAGAAAATACAATGTGGGTGTCAACAACATCCTTCGCGGCGGCGACCGTGTAGGTATCTACTTCCTCGAAACAGGAGCAGTAGCACGCGCATCGAAAGTAGTTTACGACCGTGCTAACTCAGCTATTGCCGACATCAAACCGGGAATGGTAGACTGGAAAGAAATATTCAAAGATGCACAATGGTTCCACTGGACGGGCATCACTCCTGCCCTTTCGCAAGGAGCAGCAGACGCTTGCCTCGAAGCCATCAAAGTGGCAAACGAAATGGGCGTAACCGTTTCTACCGACCTTAATTTCCGCAAAAACCTTTGGAAGTATGGCAAAACTGCATCAGAAGTTATGCCGGCTCTTGTAGAAGGTTGCGACGTCATCTTAGGCAACGAAGAAGATGCGGAAAAAGTATTCGGCATCAAGCCCGAAGGTTTCGATGTGGCGCATACAGGCGGTGAAGTAAATGCTGCTGAATTTGAGTCGGTTTGTACTCAAATGATGAAGAAATTCCCTCGTGCCAAGAAAGTGATTATCACTCTTCGTGGTTCTATCAATGCTAACCACAACACATGGCGCGGATGTCTGTATTCAGACAAATTGTATGTGTCAAAAGGTTACGACATCACACACATCGTAGACCGCGTAGGTGGTGGCGACTCTTTCATGGGCGGACTTATCTATGGTTTGATTACATATCCTGACAACGACCAAAACGCACTGGAGTTTGCAGTTGCTGCATCTTGCCTCAAACATACTGTTTACGGCGACTTCAACCTGGTTACTGTACCTGAGGTAGAGAACCTGATGAAAGGCGACGGCTCGGGACGGGTATCGAGATAAAATAAATGGATACGAGATACAAGACACAAGTAGACAAGTTAAACTTGTATCTCGTACCTTGCTTACTAACTAAATAAAATATAAAAATATGACTCAATTTTCACTAAACGGAAAAGTAGCCCTTGTAACAGGAGCTTCTTACGGAATAGGTTTCGCTATAGCTTCTGCATTGGCCGAAGCGGGAGCAAAAATAGTATTCAACGATATTAATCAAGCAGCTGTTGATAAAGGTTTGGCTGCCTACAAAGAAGTAAATATCGAAGCTCACGGATATGTGTGTGATGTTACCGACGAAGACGGTGTTTACGCTATGGTGGCACAGATAGAAAAAGAAGTTGGTGTTATTGATATCCTTGTAAACAATGCAGGTATCATCAAGCGTATCCCGATGCACGAAATGTCGGCTGCCGATTTCCGTCAGGTAATCGACATCGACCTCAACGGCCCATTCATCGTTTCCAAAGCTGTTATCCCTTCTATGATTAAGAAAGGTGCAGGTAAGATTATCAACATTTGCTCTATGATGAGCGAACTGGGCCGCGAAACAGTGTCAGCTTACGCTGCTGCAAAAGGCGGACTGAAAATGCTTACCCGTAATATCTGTTCCGAATATGGCGAGCACAATATACAATGTAACGGTATTGGCCCGGGTTATATCGCAACCCCTCAAACTGCTCCGCTTCGTGAAAAACAAGCAGACGGTTCGCGCCATCCGTTCGATTCGTTTATCATTGCCAAAACTCCTGCTGCGCGTTGGGGAACACCTGAAGACCTTAAAGGCCCGGCAGTATTCCTTGCATCAGAAGCTTCTAACTTCGTAAACGGACACGTCCTTTATGTCGACGGAGGTATATTGGCATATATCGGTAAACAACCGTAAAAATAAATTAATAATTAAAAATGAAGAATGAAAAATTATGACTAAAATATCTGATTCTGTATTAAATATTAAAAGTTATGCTTTTGCAATTCGCATCGTAAAGCTTTCTCAATATTTATACAAAGAAAAATCAGAATTTATCATATCTAAACAAGTATTGAGAAGTGGTACAGCAATAGGAGCAATGGTAAGAGAGTCTGAGTTTAGTCAAAGCACCTCCGACTTTATTCACAAATTGAGTATTGCTCTTAAAGAAGCAAATGAAACAGATTACTGGATATCCTTATTATTCGATACTGAATATATAGATAAAAAGCTATCAAATAGTTTACAGATCGATTGTAAAGAATTAATTGCATTACTGGTATCATCTATCAAAACATTGAAAAGTAAAAAATAATTTTTCATTCTTAATTTTTAATTTTTCATTCTTAATTTTTAATTAAATATTATGCGATTTTCAAGAATAAAAGCCTGTCAGGTAATGGCAGAGACCGGTATGGTTCCGGTTTTTTATCATAGCGACCTCGAAGTTTCAAAGCAAGTACTAAAAGCTTGTTATGAGGGAGGGGTAAGAGCTTTTGAATTTACTAACCGTGGCGATTTTGCACACGAAATATTTGGCGAACTGAATAAATGGGCTGCAAAAGAATGCCCGGATATGATACTTGGTATCGGCTCGATAGTCGATGCCGGAACAGCATCTTTGTTTTTACAACTTGGGGCCAATTTCGTAGTAGGACCCCTATTAAATCCCGACATCTTCAAAGTGTGTAACCGTAGGCAAGTAGCGTATATTCCCGGTTGCGGATCTGTATCCGAAGTCGGTTACGCACAAGAGTTGGGTGCCGAAGTAGTGAAAGTATTCCCTGGCGATGTTGTAGGCCCGGCTTTTGTAAAAGGAATAAAAGCTCCTATGCCGTGGTCGAACCTGATGGTGACCGGTGGAGTAACCCCTACCGAAGACAACCTGAGTAAATGGTTTGCTGCCGGAGTTACATGTGTAGGTATGGGATCTAACCTGTTTCCTAAAGATGTTATCGCAGCAAAAGACTGGGGTAAAATAACACAGTTATGTAAAGACGCATTTGCCATAATTGCAAAGCTAAGAGCTAAATAAGGTCTCAGACCTTTTTGTTGTTTTCTTAAGCATAAATATGAGAGGAAGTTAAGTTGAAAATATATCATTAAATACTTTCTTTTGCTTAAAATACTAATAAAACTAATTATATGAATACCGGAAAAACTAAAATGACAAATTACAGGTGGATGGTCTGTGCGATGCTGTTCTTCGCCACCACGATCAACTATCTGGACAGGCAGGTACTGTCTCTTACCTGGAAAGATTTTATACAGCCAGAATTTCACTGGACAAACAACGACTATGGCAACATTACAGCGCTGTTCTCTATATTCTATGCTGTAAGTATGCTTTTCGCAGGCCGCTTTGTAGACTGGATGGATACCAAAAAAGGATTCCTCTGGGCTATCGGGGTATGGTCTTTAGGTGCTGTATTGCACGCATTCTGCGGCATCGCTACTTCGGGTATCGTTGCAGGCGAATGGTTTGTAGGATTTGAAGGCGCGAGAGAGGTAATTTCTACTGTGCAAAACATAAGCAGGGTAGCCTCGGTAAGCGTTATCTTATTCATCTTTGCCCGTTTGGTGCTAGCCATCGGGGAAGCCGGGAACTTTCCTGCTGCTATCAAGACTACAGCAGAATATTTCCCTAAAAAAGACCGCGCTTTGGCAACCAGCATATTCAATGCCGGAGCTACAGTAGGTGCACTTGCTGCTCCTGTGACTATTCCTGTCATAGCTAAATACTGGGGCTGGGAAATGGCATTTATTATCATTGGTGCACTTGGTTTCGTATGGATGGGATTCTGGGTATTTGTGTATAAGAAACCCGAAGTACACCCTAAAGTAAATTCTGCCGAATTGGCTTATATACAATCGGATGCAAATGATGAAACAGCAGAAGAGATTGCTGCCGAAAAAGCAAACGAAGGAAAGAAAATAACCTTTGGACAAGCTTTCCGTTACCGTCAGACATGGGCATTTGCCTTTGGTAAATTTATGACCGATGGTGTATGGTGGTTCTTCTTGTTCTGGGCTCCGGCATACCTGAGCTCGGTATATGGCATAAAATCGTCTGACACTGCCGGACAGTTGGCTATTTTTGTGCTTTATGCCATTACATTGTTGTCCATCATTGGAGGATGGCTTCCGTCTTACTTTGTAGACAAAAAAGGCATGAACCCTTATGCCGGACGGATGAAAGCGATGTTGATATTCGCATTCTTCCCATTACTGGCATTGTTGGCCCAACCGTTGGGAGGCTACTCATATTGGATTCCTGTTATCATTATCGGTATTGCAGGTGCTGCTCACCAAGCTTGGTCTGCAAATATATTCTCTACCATCGGCGATATGTTCCCTAAGAAAGCCATTGCTACCATCACAGGTATCGGAGGTATGGCAGGGGGTATCGGTTCGTTCCTTATAAACAAAGGTTCGGGTGCTCTTTTCGATTTTACTCAGAAGAATTGGAGTACTGTAAACGGACAGTCTCTTCTTGAAAAATACCCTCAGCTTAATAACTCTGAAACAGCAGAAGCTTTGCTAAGAGAACACAATGTGGGAAGTATCGAAGAATTACTGAAATCGTTGGCAGCAGCCGGAGATACGGTAGTGAACGGTATTAGTTCGGGATATATGATTATCTTCTCTATCTGTGCCGTTGCTTATCTTATCGGATGGGTTGTAATGAAGATATTGGTTCCTAAATACAAACCAATTACAGATCTATAAAGATTCCGTGTTTTAATATATTAGTTCAAACGAAAACATCCGAAGAAAGGCTAAGCCCGACTTCGGATGTTTTTATTTTTCAAGAACTAAAGCTCTTACTAGTCCTCTTTTACTATATCAAGCAATTCTACTTCGAATATCAGATTAGAGAAAGGCTTGATCTCCCCTTGGTCGCGCGAACCATAAGCAAGCTCGTGAGGTATATAAAGTATCCATTTAGAACCTACAGGCATCAATTTTAGAGCCTCTGTCCATCCTTTTATCACCTGAGTTACACCAAAGGTAGCAGGTTCGCCTCTTTCTATGCTGCTATCGAATACAGTACCATCGAGCAACTTGCCTTCGTAGTGAACGACAACACGGTCTTCATCGGTAGGCATTTCACCCGTACCCATTGTTATCACTTGGTATTGCAATCCGCTAGGCAATGTAACTACACCTTCCTTCAGTCTATTATCGGCCATAAATTTATCTCCGGCTTCTATCTGCTCCTTATATTCGGCTCTCATTTCATCAGCTTTCTTTTGTTGTGCTTTTTCCTGTGCCTTCATTGTAGCATTCTGAATAAGTTGCTCATGATCTTCTATCAGCAGGTTTTCTTTCTTCAGGCTTTTGGCAAATGCTTCGGCAAATGCTTTTGTATTGAATTCACTACCTGCCAGTACTTCTTCAGCAAACCTCTCTTTCATCGAAGCCATTTGTCCGCCTATTGCGATTCCGGTATTGAATGCCGTATTATCTTTTGTATCATTCATTGCCTGATTGAACCCCGACAGGAATAAATCTATACTCTTGACATTAGCTTTACTCACAGAGTCCAATTTGAAAGCCATTTCTTTCATCAACTTGTTTTTTGCTGTAGCGTCAACTGCGTTGTCCATTTTAGTACGATAGTCAGCAACTAGGGCAGCAGTATCTGCCAACACTCCCATCTGAGCAAGGTAAGGAGTTAATCCGGTGCCTGCAATACTTGCGCCCAAAGCATATGAAATAGAATCAGCCTCAGTTTTAAGTGTAAGAGGTACAGGTTGTTTTACTGTAGATTTCTTTTGCGCCGATACTGCCAAAGGACTTAGCACAGCACATGCGATAAACGCAAATAGTAATGATTTCTTCATCTTAATATTGTTTTTACAGATTGATAATCTTATGTTATTTAAACACAGAATTTTGTGTAAAAGTACTACAAAAATAGCATTTTTTATTCGTCTGCACCGGCATAGATAAAACTAAATGCAAATATCATGCGAAAAGCCGGAACAAATTACTACCTTTGCATCCTCTTATTAGCCAGCTCTTTTATGTCGAATCATTTTTTGGGGTGAGAGTAGGTTGATAAGCTTTTTACCACAAATAGATATTTGAAAATTTTTAATGAAGACATTTGAAGAGTTAGGAGTTGCCGCGAACATCCGCAGGGCAATCGAAGAAATGGGATACGAGAATCCCATGCCGGTACAAGAGGAAGTGATTCCATACCTACTGGGCGAAACCACAGACGTAATTGCACTGGCACAAACAGGAACGGGAAAGACTGCCGCTTTCGGACTGCCGATATTGCAAAAGACCAATGTAAAAGAAAACGTACCTCAAACTTTAGTACTTTGCCCTACACGCGAACTTTGTTTGCAGATAGCAGGCGACCTTGCCGATTATTCCAAATATATGGACAGCCTGAGGGTATTGCCTGTATATGGAGGATCGAGCATCGAAAGCCAGATTAAGGCGCTGAAAAGAGGAGTACAAATAATTGTAGCCACTCCCGGAAGGCTTATCGACCTGATAAACCGTAGGACCGTAGACTTGGCTAACGTGGAACATGTGATTCTGGACGAAGCCGACGAAATGCTCAACATGGGCTTTATGGACAGTATAGACGAAATACTGTCGAAAGTACCCGAAAGCAGGCAAATGCTTCTTTTCTCGGCCACAATGCCTAAGGAAGTATCCAAGATTACAAAGAAGTACATGAACAGTCCTAAAGAAATCACGATAGGACGTAAGAACGAAGGTTCTGAAAACGTGAAGCATATATACTATATGGTTCACGCACGCGATAAATACCTCGCACTGAAACGCATAGCCGACTACTATCCCAATATATACGGGATCATATTCTGCCGTACACGCCGCGAAACACAGGAAATAGCCGACAAGCTGATACAAGACGGCTACAATGCCGATGCATTGCATGGCGACCTGTCGCAAGCACAGCGCGACTATGTGATGCAGAAATTCCGCATACGCAACCTGCAACTGCTTGTAGCTACCGATGTGGCTGCACGCGGTATAGATGTCGACAGCCTGACCCATGTTATCAATTATGGTTTGCCCGACGATATAGAATCGTACACACACCGTAGCGGGCGTACCGGTCGTGCAGGGAAAACAGGTATCTCCATCGCTATTGTCCATGTTAAGGAAAAAGGGAAAATACGTGAAATAGAAAAGATACTGAACAAGAAGTTCGAGCAAGGAGAGATTCCTTCGGGAGAGGCTATTTGCGAGAAACAACTGTTCAGCCTGGTAGACAGGATAGAAAAAGTGAAGGTAAACGAGGAAGAGATTTCCAACCTATTGCCTTCGGTTTACCGTAAACTCGACTGGCTGGAAAAAGAAGACATCATCAAGCGTGTCGTTGCTCTAGAGTTTAACCGCCTGATAGATTATTATCGCGATGCATCTGAAATAGAAACAGTATCAGAACGTTCGTCGCGTAAAGATGAGAGCTATCCGCGCCGCAAAGACCGCGACCGCTCTAATGGCAGGAATGCAGAAAGAGGCTATTCGCGCCTGTTTATCAACATCGGCCGTACCGACAGGGTAAATCCTGCTACACTGATGGGATTGGTAAACGACTTTGTTCCCGAGAAAATCAACATTGGCCGTATCGACATCATGCAAAATTTCTCATTCTTCGAAGTGCCTGAAAAGGATGTGCAGAAGGTGATAAAATCTATGAGCCGCCAGGAGCAGAACGGACGCCGTATTTCGGTAGAAGTAGCACAAGGCGGAAATGGAGGCGGTGGAGAACGCGACCGCTCGTATGACCGAAAACCATCGGGACGCCCTAATAGAGAATTTTCATCAAACAAACCGGCTAAAAAAGAACATCGCAAAGGTGGAGGCCGCAAACCGAAATTTTCGTAAATAAGGGAATATAAAGATTTGGAAAGGGGCTGGCCAAAAGGGAAGTGACCCCAAAAAGGTGATAATTAAAATGTTATATAAAAGAAGGTGTCCCAAAGGTAATAAAGGACACCTTCTTTGTGTTTATGTAGTGAAGTGGTCCCAAAAATATTTTTATTTAAAGCTGCTCAATATATTCGGTCGGACTCACACCATAAATATCTTTAAAACATTTAGCAAAATAGGAAGGAGACGAGAATCCTGCTTCGTATGCCACTTCGGATACCGATGAGACTTTACTATTCAGCAATTGCTTGGCGTATTTAAGCCTTACTATCCTGATCAATTCGTTAGGAGAATAGTTTGTCAAAGATTTTATTTTCCGGTAGAGTTGCGAACGCGAAAGCTTGAGATGGTCTGCCAATTCATCTACACTCAATTCCGGGTTGGAAATGAATTTCTCTACATAAGCCTGGAAGTCATTGATAAAGTTTTGCTCCATCTCTCCCAACGACTCTTTCTTTGTATCATTTATAAGGTTGCTGCCAAAAGCTTCCTTTATTTTCTGGCGGTTTTCTATCAATTTACGCACCCTGATTTTCAGCAGGTGAGCGTTGAATGGTTTGGGGATATAAGCATCTGCTCCACTTTCGAAACCAATTGATTTTTGTTCATCGAGAGAACAGGCTGTCAATAAGATTATAGGAATGTGATTGGTAGGGATGTTCTCTTTCAATTGGCTGCACAGCTCAAAACCGTCTTTTTCGGGCATCATCACATCGCTGATAATAATATCGGGAATGAATTTTTTCGCGATGCTAAGGCCATCTGCCCCATTATCTGCTGTTATTACATTATATTCCGTATCGAGGATATATTGTATGAACTTACGCATATCGTAGTTATCCTCTACTACCAATACCATTGGCTTATCTTCATTCTCAGGGTTTAGCAATTGCACTCCCGGTTCAATCTCGTCTGTTTCCAATTCAAGCCTCGATTCTATATATCCCGAAGCATATGGGGCAGATGTACCTGCGTTGCCCGAAACAAATGGCAATAAGACAGAGAACGTAGTCCCTGCATCTTTATCGCTCCATACATCTATTTTCCCGTTATGAGCATCTACGAGCGCAGCAGTCAGCGAAAGCCCTATACCCGTGCCCTCGTTGCTCTGGTCTACCTTATAAAAGCGGTCGAAGACATTCCCCAGCATTTCGGGTGCTATATACGATCCGCTATTTGAGACTGACAGTTCTATATAATCCTTATCTTCGAGAGCCTTCTTCTTCAGTTCCACTTTAACCTTCCCCGATAGATTGACAAACTTTAAAGCATTAGATATCAGATTAAAGTATATCTTTTCCACCTTTTCTTTATCAAATACCGTATAGAAAGAAGCGGTGTCGGGCACAAAGCTAAAATCAATACGTTTGCGTCTGATCCAATCGCGAAACAGAGGATTTAATTCTTCTATAAATTCGATCAGGTTGCCTTCCGAAAAATTCATTTTCATCTTGCCATTTTCATAACTCCTGAACTCGATGATTTCTGAAATGAGATACAACAGGCGGTTGCTGTTTTTCTTGACCAGGGTAAGCAGTTCGTGCTGTTCGTTAGTCAGATGCCCGTCGCCAAGCAAAGATTCTACAGGCCCCAGTATAAGCGACAACGGGGTCTTGAACTCATGCGAAATATTAGTAAAAAAAACCAATTTGGCATGAGTAGCTTCTTCCAGCTGTTTCGAGATAGAGATCAATTGCTCTTTCTGCTCCCTTAGTTCTTCTGCCTGACGCATTATTTCTTCGTTCTGGCGTTCGAGCAACAGGTTTGCCTTGCTTTTAGCCCGATAAGCCTTAAAAGAAATGAGCAGAAGGAAGGTGATGAGAACAATGGCTATAATAGAAATATAGAACAATGTCTTCTGGTTGGTATATCTTGCCAGGCTATCGTCTAGCGAAGAGTTTATAGAATCTATTCTCGATTGCTGCTCGGCTATTTGTTCGGTCTGCAACTGCAATACCCGCACGTTGCTTTTATCCACAACGGTAGTGTACAAAGTATTCTCCCTTTGGAATGGCTGGTTTTTCAATATCTTCATCGCCAAATCGACAACCTTGTCTCCCCCCGTAGGATAAATGAAGGATGCGTCCTGCACATTATTCTCTATATTCTGTATCCCTCCGCCTTCGCCGGACAGTGCATCAACACCAATAATAAAGGGAGTCTTGCCTGTATATTTCCGCGATGCTTCATATACACCTGCTGCCATTGGATCGTTCATGGCAAACACGAGGTCTATCTGATCGTATTCGCGCAAGATATCGCTCATCTGTAGCTTTGCTTCCTCCTTGAGAAAATTGCCACGGGCCTCGGCTATGATCTTTATATCGGGATAATTCCTAAGCCCGTCTATAAATCCCGCATGACGCTCGGCATCGGAGGTAGAGCCATTCCATCCCCTCATCTCCACTATGTTCCCTCTCCCGTTGAGTATGCCTACGGCGTACAGCCCTACTTCTTTTCCTATCTGATAATTATCGGCACCCACATAGGCTGTATAGTCTTCGGTATCTATTTTCCTGTCGACCAGTATAACAGGAATACCGCTTTTATAGGCTCTTTGTATCACCGGCGTGAGGGCTTTCGACTCGTTTGGCGATATGACCAGCAGGTCTACATTTTGTCCTATCAGCCATTCTATATCTTCTATCTGCTTTTGCGTATCGTCTTTCACACTACGGATAATGATATTGGCATCCTTGTGGAATCCGATTTCCCGTTGCATCTCGTTGTTCATCGTTTCGCGCCACAAATCGTCACTACACTGCGATACACCTATGGTATAACGTATATTCTTATCTTGCTTGCATGACAAGAAAAGGAGCAAAGGAATAAAACAGAGTAAGGTTTTAATTTTCATGGTATCAAATTTAGAACAAGCTAATAAAAGTACAAAAAGCACTATTATATTGATATGTAATGGTGCTTTTTTAACAGTATATAGCAAGAGACTATCCCCTATTGTGGAACAGGTCTAAATAGGCATCGGCAAGCTTTGGCATTGCCCCATGCTGCAAACAGACATAAGCCGATACTTCTACAGCTAACTGATGGGCGTCCTCGATCCGTTCCCCATGCAAATAAGCTGCAACAAAGGCGGCGGTGAAGGAGTCGCCGGCGCCTACCGTATCGGCGACATGCACCTTCGGCGTAGCCTGATAAGATGTCATATGTGGAGTAAATACAAAGCTTCCGTCAGTACCTTTAGTAAGGATCAGGATATCGAGGTTGTACTCTCCCAAAAGCCTTTTGCATATTTCCTGCTCATCTCCATTCCATCCCAGGAGGGCGGCAACCTTGACAACCTCCTCGTCATTTATCTTCATCATATTAGCCATCTGTAATGATTCCTCGATGATTTCCTTTGTATAATAATTCAGCCGCAGGTTGATATCAAATATCTTGAGGCTGTCTTTAGGCATCAGTTCCAGGAATTTACGGATGGTTTCGCGCGATACGGCACTACGCTGAGCCAGCGAACCGAAACAGACCGTCTGTGTATTTTTGGCAAGGTTCTCGGTACGGGTGGTAAAGGGGATGTTGTCCCAGGCTACATCTTCGAGAATCTCATATTGCGGCACTCCTGCATTATTGAGCGTAACTTCTACTGTGCCTGTCGGGTAATCGGTGGTTTCAATCAGGTAATTTAGCTTTTTATCTTCCAGCCCCGACAGTATTTCTTTTCCCAAAAGGTCTTCGCCGATAGCGCTTACTATGTACCCGTTGAATCCGAACTGCGATGCATGATAAGCAAAATTAGCAGGCGCTCCGCCCAATACTTTCCGTTCGGGAAATACATCCCAAAGAATTTCACCTAATCCTACTATAATATTTTTCATTTTTTTAAACTATTATTTTATTGATATTCTCTTTTTTATGCAGCCGCCTTCCCTTTCAATCGGAACGACATGAACAGCAGATAAACCACGCCGATGCTCAATATAGCCAAAGCCCCTATCTGAGACGAAAGCGAGTCGGTAGCCAGCCCCATAAAGAATGGGAAGACAGTTCCTCCGAAAAGCCCCATAATCATGAGCCCCGAGACTTCATTCTTCTTATCCGGATTGTGCAATAGGGCTTGAGAGAATATTATAGGGAAAATATTAGAATTGCCGAAACCGACTAATGCTATGGCTATATATAATGCTACCTTGTTGTCGAAAGCAAAAAATACCAGCATTGACAATATCATGCAAACGACACTTATCCCAAAGAATTTTTTAGGAGAAAAACGCGCTAATATAAATGCTCCGGCAAAACATCCTATCGTGCGGAAAAGGAAATAGACGCTTGTAGAATAGGTCGCATCTTGTAGAGATATCCCCAAGCGTTCCATCAGTATTTTAGGGGCTGTCACATTCACGCCAACATCAATGCCCACATGGCACATTATCCCCAGAAAACAGAGCAATATAAACCCATTGCCCAATAATGCAAAACACTCTTTGAACGACGCATTCTTACTGTCTTCTTTTTCTTCAGATATAGATGTAAATCCAAGCCAGAGGATTGCCATAACAGCCACTACCATAAACAGGGGGAATAGCAAACGCCAGTTGTCGAACATAAGGGCTGCCCGCGCCATTATGATAGGTGCTATAAAAGATGCTATTGCCTTTACGAATTGCCCGAAGGTGAGCGAACTGGCCAGCTTATCGCCTTTCACTATGCTCGACAGCAAAGGGTTTAAGGATACCTGCATCAGCGTATTGCCAATTCCCAGCAGGGAGAAAGAAATAAGCATGGAGATATATGAATAGCCGGCAATAGGTATGAGCAACGATATTGCTGTGACAATAAGGCTCAGTATCACCGTTTTCCGCCTGCCTATTTTACCCATCAGCACCCCGGTAGGCACCGAGAAAAGCAAAAACCAGAAGAAAACCATCGAAGGAAATATATTTGCTTCGGTATCGGTCAGTACCAGGTCTGCCTTTACATAATTAGACGCAGCACCTACCAGGTCTACAAAACCCATACAGAAGAAAGCGAGCATCACCGGCAACAGGCTTGCATATATACTTTTTTGTTTCATTTCAGAAATTGTTATTAATTTAGATTATAGATGTTTATATCTTCCACCTCGATGGCCTGTCCGTCGGTCGTAAACACCAACGAATTGTATGGCTCGGCAGGGAAAACAATATTTGTCTGTACCACCTCTCCATCATTGACAAATAATTCGGTAGAAGCTTTATCGACAAACAGCCTTATTTTATAAGAATCTTTGGCTGCCAGCGGAGCATCAATAAGAGACGAAGCAAAATTGTCGGAGAAATCGACCAGCCCGCTTTTCGTCCTGTCTACAGAAAGGATATTCTTCGTCAGGTCGAATATAAAGCGGATGTTTTCACCCTTTATATTTACCAATTTAAACTCAAAACTATCTGTTCCTTTCGGTTTTACCGAAAATTCAATTTCATAAGCTCCCCGATTATCCCTCAGCAATTTGTCAACAGTATATGTTTTATCTACTTGCTTGGTTCCTATCTTTTCCGCATTTCTTCTCAGGTCTGCCACTTCGGCAACAGGAGGATTAGCCACCACCAAATGCTTGCCGTTGTGTACCAGTTTCAGCTCGCGAACCAATGTGTTGGCACTCGAAAAGTTTAGCGGAGGAACTGAATTTGCATAATCCCAGTTGTTCATCCACCCTATAAACAGGTGCCGCCCGTCTTTTGCCGGTGTATTATTCCATGTCACTCCGGCATAATTATCGCGACCGTAATCGAGCCATAAAGGATAATCGAGTTTATCGGCCGTAAACGTTTTACCATCGAAGTTGCCGATAAAATATTGGGTGGCGCTTCCACCATTAGGCCCTCCGGGGTTGATACTTACGAATAAGACCCATTTTGTTTGCCCGTTATAAGCCAACGGTATCAGGTCGGGGCATTCCCAGACCCCGGCATGCGAGCCAATACCTTCTCCAAATTCACTCAGCTTATTCCATTCTTTCAGGTTTTTCGAACCATAGAATGTAATGGTTTGCGATGTGGCTAACGACATCACCCATTGCCCCGAAGCATCGTGCCAGAAGACTTTCGGGTCGCGGAAGTCTGCAATATCAGGATCTGCCAATACAGGATTATGCTCATATTTAGTAAATGTGCGCCCCTTGTCGGTGCTATATGCTATAGATTGCGTTTGGCTTTTCCCGGCTGAGGTATATATAGCTATCATCGCATTTTTACCAAAACCTGCCGTATTATTCTTGTCGATAACGGCACTACCCGAGAAGATAGAACCCAGCGAGTCGGGAGCTAAGGCAACCGGCAGGTATTCCCATTTTTTAAGGTCTTTGCTCACGCTATGCCCCCAGTGCATATTCGCCCATCTCGACCCATAGGGATTGTACTGGAAAAACAGATGGTACTCGCCATCGTAGTAAACCATCCCGTTAGGATCGTTCATCCACCCATATAGCGGAGTATGATGGTACGACGGCCGGTAGGTTTCATCATAATTGAAATTGAAAGCATCGGATTGCCTGATATCACCCAAATGTTTGTCCGTCTTTTTTGCATGGGCAAATGTCAGGGTTACCTTTTTCCCCTTATATTTTTCGATGTCGATAGGAATCCAATAATCTATCCTTTCGGTCTGAGCTACTCTTATATACATGGGTACGCCTATTGGTGTGCCCTCTACGGCGAGTGCTATAACAGATTCGGGACTATCATCGTCGACAGGGACAAGGATATATTTCTTGTCGGCATCGAAGGCTAGTTCATGATCGACCATAAATACACTTTTCTCTGTATTGCTTTGTTCTATCTGGTCTACCAGTATGTGCCCCCATCCGCCACGCTGGTTATCTACGATGCGAATGATTGCTTTTTGCCCGGTGTATTCCTTCACATTCCATGTCATCCATTGCAAGGTTTCGGTTTCGACAACAGAACGCGATTTGTAAATGCTTTCATTGTTCATCACCAACTCGATATAGGTATCCTGGTTCATGCCACCGCCCAGCAGGAAATTGATATAATCGCGTTCGATAGTAAACTCTTGTGAGATAAGGGTTCCGCGCGAATCATCTCCTCCGTTGAAACTATTGGCCAGATGTTTCCCTTCAAATCCTTCTACGGCCTGCTGCCCGGCATAGCTCCCTGTGGCGGGCGTTGCTCCAAAAGCATCGCCCTCTACAGTCCATTTGTTATAAGTGCCCGATTCAAAATCGTCTATAATGATATCCGGATTTGTAGCACAGCCGATAAGCATGAGTGCTAAAAGGGTACTGGATATTTTTAATATATTATTCATTTCTTTCTTGTTTTGAAAGTTTCATATTCAATCAATAATAACTTACCTTAAGATTGCTCACTTCCACAGTTCCCGAATAACTGTTTACAGACCACGGATTCTTTTGTATTCCATAGATGCGGTTTGTATAAGCAACGTTGTCATTGATATACACTACACAAACCGAATTGTCGGTACAGATAGTCACATTATAAGTATTATCGGCAGGTGTGTCGAACAGGTAGCCATCTATTCCGGCGATGAAGCCTTTTCCTGCCTCGCCTTCTTCTTCAAAGTTTATTTTTCTCTTGTTGTTATTGTCTTCCGGATTTACCACTATTGTGTAATATTTTTCTGAGTCTGTACCACGGACAAAAGAAAAACCGAATTTGTCAGCATTACTTGCCGTTTTCACTGTGAATGAAATCTTATTATGCACATTCAGACGGTTGAAAAGAACATACGAATTATCGGTCAGTAGATAGCTGCCATTGTTGTGAGATGCACCTTCGCTCTTCTCCATCACTTTTACAGCAGACTCTGTATTATATTTCCGGGCAATTCCTTCTACAACTCCAAACGATATTGTACCATCGGCATGCTGAACAATTCTATGGGCAACCATATTTCCCGCCCATTCCGGCTCATTGTCGGCACCCACATCCGTGTTGTCGTTGCCCGGACGTGTAGGGCACCATCCCCAGATATAACGGTTTGTTCCGTCTGATGCTGTTTTTCCGGCATAGAAAGCACGCGAATCCAGAACTCCTTCTTTGCTGTCGGGGAAGGTAAGCGGATCCGACGATTTCTTCAACTCGTCTAATGTACGACCTTTGAGGTACTGAACTTTGCGCGACCATTTAGACATATCTGAATAAACGAGATACCACCAGTCACCCATCTTGAATACATCGGGACACTCATAGAAGCGATCCCAGTGCATAGGCATAAATATACCTGCATGATCCCATTGTTTCATATCAGCAGATGTGTATTCAGCCAATGCGCCTTTCCCATCTTTGGTGGTAGATACTAGCATATGATAAATACCATCCTCTCCTTCGAATACAAACGGATCGCGAAAATCATTCTTGCTATAACCGTCGGTATCGCCTTTCAAATAGAAATTGCGGTCTTTTGTCCATGTCTTGAAGTCGCTGGAGGTTGCCACCATTACCACCTGCCCGTTTTCCGAAGATGTAGGCCTGTGTTTATTACCTGTATAGAAAGTATAATATAACTTATCCGCAGGATTGTAAATAGTGCTGCCTGTGCCAATGGCCGCATCCTGTTCGGACAGCCCGCCACACGAAATCAATTCTCCCAAAGCAGTATAGTTGCCTGCATCCTTGGTGCTTAATGCCCATATGGGGTGGTAAGTGCCTACCTGATTGGGGCGATATTCCTGTAGATACATTATCTTAAAATCTTTGGCAACCGGGTCGTAAAACGGCATAGGGTCGCCTACATAGCCCACATAAGGCTTATAGTAGGTGTCAAACTTTTTTGCATCGGTAGACTGGAAATAAGTCGCTGTCCCATCCCAGTCTTTCTGAGTCAACACCGGGTCGTTATCGTCGCTGCAACCGGTAAAAGAAGCCAGCAACACAGTTAAAGCAAGCGAATATATCATTGTTTTCATAGATTACGTTTTTTATTTACTTGTTAAATAGTTGATTGCATTCTCTGTCATCCGGGCTACATTGCCATGATATCTGTCGGACGAGATATCTACTCCGAAAGCATACCAGTCGTAACATCCCGAACCGATACACAAAATGCCTCCTTTGGTGCCCTCCGGTAAGTATTCCCATGCCACGATAGCACCATCGCCGCCATAGCCTAAGTCTACTCCGCCGGTTCTATCTCTCCATACATCATAGTTGTCGTAGCCTCCCCAATCGGCTCCTATATGCCATTGTGCCGTACTGTTTGTAATCCGGTATCCGGCATCGCAGGTATATACATTGCTCGCTTCGCCGTTTACCATTACCAGATTTTGGTAAAGGGGATGATCTTCGTTCCCGTTCATAAAGAAACTCCACGGACCGCCGGTGATTTCGCCTGTTTCTTCCGACTGTCCCCAGCAGTTGTTAGGGTTATTACCATCCAGAGTTGCACCAAGTTTAGCTGCATAATATGTAGCATAGCGGGTAAGCAGCAGGTTCATTCCATTGTTATACAGTTCTTTTATCTTGACCAAAGCATTGACCGCCGAAGGTGCAGCAGCATCAAACTTGTTCATAGCGTCTATTCCTCCGTCTATATGCAGATGCCACCACATTATTTTACATTCGCTAAGGTCTACTCTGCCTGCCTGTACGTCTTCGAAAGAAATGTATTGCGAATTTGCAATGTTGTTGAGCATCCAGGTGGCTGCTTCTTTTTCCTCTGCGTTCAGCAAATCCATTGATGCAGCTAAGCCGACATACACAGCACTCGGAGCATCGGTAGGAATGACAGTAACTGTATAAACTGCTGTTGCAGTGTTGTATGTTACGGTATAATCTACAGGATTAGTAAAGTCGGCTGCAACGCCCGATGCCGGAGTTACGGCAGCACCCTCGGAAGTAGTAATCGACGGCACTAAGTTGGTTACGTCCACTGTACTCGGAACACGTACTGTAATGCTTCGTTTTGTATGGTCGATGACTCCGGCGTATGTATCGTTCAGCTTGAATGAAAGAATCTTAGCTTCATCATGCTTGATATTAACAGTATAGTCCATATAAACATCTCCATTGGTGATTTTTATAACCTGTGGAAAAGAGAAGTTCAATACGTCGCCCACCTTCACAGATGCCATAGCCCCACCGGAAAATCCGATAGCAGTAACAGTCATCGCATCCGTATCATATACTTCGGGCACACCCACTGTTATCGTCTTTGTAGTACGGTCTATTACTCCCGGATAATTGTTGTCCAGTGTAAAAGAAGTTATCCATGTATCCCCGTCTAACCGGAGGTCTGATTTATTGTCATCGCTGCATCCGGAAGCAATAAACATGATTGCACTTCCCAGAATGAGCAGGCCTATTTTATTTATTATCGTTTTCATATTCGTGATCATATAAAGATTATTATTACCATCCGCCAATATTCTGAGTATAGTTTCCATTGCTGGCGCTCATCTGAGCAAATGGAATCGGCAAATATTCATTCTTGTTCTTAGTAAATGAAGCATTGGTGTAGATAACACAATTATCTGCTTCCTGCGCAAAAAACCTGTTCAATACTCCGGCAGCTTCGCCCCATCTTACTAAATCGAAGAAACGTTCGGATTCGAGAGCCATTTCTACACGGCGTTCGAACTTCAATAAATCAAGAGCTTCCGGTTGCGAATAAGAACCTGTATAAGTCTGTATATTGAAACGGACACCATATTCCATTTCATAATCCGAAATCATCGCCGTACTCTGTTTTGCGCGGCTGCGTACCTGGTTTATCAGGCTGATAGCCTCAGCTATACGCCCATCGTTTAACTGGATTAATGCTTCGGCACGCATCAATAAAACATCGGCATAGCGCAATACGATACGGTTCATAGGCGAACCCCACCATGAGCCTTTAACCAAGTAATCGCCATCGGGGTCTACGTTGTGCTTCAATGTCACATAGTATCCATAAAGCCCGTTGCTACGGCTCCAGGTAGTAGATTCGTCCATCATATACTTCTTATTGAACTCGTAAGGGAAGCCCGGCATACCTACGGTGAGGAATAAGCGAGGGTCGGCATAATCGCTTTGCGGGTCATAATCCTGATTGTTGAAAGTGTCGAATAGTGGATATCCGTTATTGTCTGTCTTGAACGCATTTACAAGATTCTGGCTCGGTTTGTAAAAGTCGCAACCTCCATCGGTCACTCCCGGTATGTTGGGAACAATCAGCCCGTAAGACCAGTTGCAGTTACCGTTATTCGTCCCGTCATTCATCGAATATTGCATTGCCCACAGAGATTCCGTCCCGTTTTCGTATTGAGGCTCCGGACGGAAATTATTGTGGAAATCGGGTTCCAGCGCATACCCCCCTGCCGACATGATACTGTTTTCTGTATATTTCACTACTTGCAGTAAATCTTCTTTGCTGATGCTTGTCACTTCGTGGCTTTCAGCATTATCCTGACGGTATGCTTTGTATAAATAAGTCTTTGCCAGATAGGCTGCTGCCGCAGCTTTAGCCGGACGCCCTTTGTCTGCTTGCTTAGGAGGAAGATTGTCGTAGGCGAATTGGAAATCGTCAGCTATTCGCTGCCAGCCTTCATCATTGGTATAAGCTGTGTTGGAAAGGAAGTTGTATTCTTCGGGCGACAGATTGGCGTCGTTGGCAAACACTATATTTTTGTACAGGCGTTTCAGTAAGAAATGGCCGTGGCCACGTAGAAACCTCATTTCGGCAATACGTTGCTGCTTCAGCGAATAAGTGTTCCCATCAACCTGCTCCAACAATTGTAAAGCTGTATTTACACGCGATATGCAATTGTAGAGGCGTTGCCACATATCGCTTATATTCCATGCAGTAGTCATTATGCCCTGCGAAACATCGAGAGCATGAAAGACGTCTCCGTCTTCTGTTCCGTTGCCGCCTTTATAAGCGTCGTCGGAACGTACGTCATAGTTCCACATGGAGAAAGATGAATTGATATCTTCGGCTGTAATCCATACTGCATAAGCCGATATAACGAGATTGTCGATATATTCGGGATTTTTAAGTTGTTCGTCGCTGATAGTTCCCTGAGGTACCTGATCGTCAAGGAAGCCGGAACAACTGCCACACATAAGCGAAAGCCCTAAGATTGCTGTATATATTATTTTTTTCATAAAAGACTGATTTTATTTATTAGAAACCTACATTAACCCCAAATGTCAGATTCATAGGGATAGGATAGCCATAGTTTGCGTTTTCAGGGTCTACGCCTGTAAAGCTGCTGCTCTTGATAGTGAGAGCATTCTGAGCACTAAAGTAGAAACGAAGCCGGCTCATTTTCATTTTTTTGGTGAAGCTTTCAGGAACATTATAGCCCAGTTGTACATTGCGTAGTTTGAGGAAAGAGCCATTCTCTACGAAGTAAGTGGAAACACGCTTTTCGTTGTTCAAATCGCTACGCGACAATGCCGGTATATCCGAATTAGGATTGGTAGGCGACCAGGCATCAAGCACACGCTTGCCTTTGTTGAGGAAACCAATGTTAAGCCCGCTCCACAGGTCGGTTTCTTTCTTCAAATCGCTGATTACGTCTACTCCCTGCACTCCTTGCCAGAACATGGTGAAGTCGAAATTCTTATATTCCAGATAGATATTCAATCCATAGCTGAACGACGGGGTAGGATCGAAAATCCACTGTTGGTCCCGTTCGTCAATCACTCCATTATTATCCAAATCGCGCCAGCGGATACGTCCCAAACCGGCACCTTCTTGTGTAGCATGGTTATCAATTTCTTGCTGAGACTTGAAAATGCCATCGGCTACATAACCTACCTGCGAACCATTGGCATGCCCTATCACACTGCGTACTCCGTTTCCTCCGAAGGTTCCGTTTGCTGCAACTGTAGACGGCAACGCCGTAATTTCGTTACGGTAAGAAGAGATATTGGCATTCACATTGTATTTCAGCCCAAAAGATGTTTCGTTACGGTAGCCCACATTAAATTCGAAACCGGTATTCTTCATTTCCCCGGCATTGATCCACTGGGTGCTGCCTTCTCCCATTGCTGCAATACCTGCCATTTGCACCAGGATATCGGTAGTCTTTTTATAGAACATATCGAACGACCCGTACAGGCTTTGTTTCAGTACCGAGAAATCGAGTCCTATATTAGTCTGGGTAGTTGTCTCCCATTTTATATCATTATTGCCTATCTGGTTGCGCTTGAAACCGGATTGTAGAATGCTTCCTCCGTTGGTTCCGGCAATATCGTAAGAAGTACCATAACTTTGTCCTCCCGATTCTGTAACGCCGTAGTTAGGAACATAAATAGTATAACGGGCAATATTGGATATTTCCTGATTACCTGTCTGTCCCCATGATGCACGGATTTTAAGGTCATCGATCCAGGTGAGCTCTTTCATAAAGTTTTCGCGGCTCATACGCCAGCCCAGCGAAAAAGAAGGGAAGGTTGCATAACGGTTGTTTTTTCCGAAGCGGGAAGAACCATCGTGGCGCAAGGTGAGTGATGCCAGGTATTTATCATCATAGGTATAGTTCAGTTTTCCGAAGAATGAAACCAATGAGAAACCTTGTCCCGAACCGTATGACTGGGCTGTACCCGAACCTGCATCGGGCCACATATAATCGGGATTTAAGATTGAATAGCCTTCTTTATAGCCCGAAAAATAAGTATCGTCTTCGCGGTTAAGCTCCATACCCGCCATTGCATCTCCGCGGTGCTTGCCTACTTCGAGGTTGTAAGTGGCAATGGCATTCCACATCCATTTAGTCCAGTGTTCCTGCTTGGCTTCCACTGCATTTTTGTTGTTGGCCACATTGCCCTCGGTTATCGGATATGTAAAGATACGTTGCGATTTCTGAGCATAATCTAATCCGAATGTAGAACGCACGTTGAAACCCTTGAATGGATTGAGGTTGACATAAGCATCGCCAAACATACGCCAGTATGTATAACGGTTGTCGGAATTACGGTCTAACCTTGCAACCGGATTTTCGCGGTCGGGGTAACCACCTACCGGACCTGCATAGTTTCCATTGATGTCATAAACAGGAAGAGAAGGGTTGAACTGTAGTACATTCTGCAAGAATCCTCCCGGAGCCTGTACTTCCGAAGTGCGGTTAAGCGTGAAATGCTCTCCGATAGTGAGCATTTTGCCTATCAGGTTGTATTCGGTGTTTATACGCGCCGAAAAACGCTCGAAATCGCTGTCTTTTATAATACCCAGATTCTTGTAGTACCCTAAAGAGAAAAATGAGCTTCCTTTTTCCGAACCATTGCTTACCGATACATTGTATTGCTGTATAAGTCCGGTACGGGTCGTTTCATCGAACCAGTCTGTATCGGCGGCGGGAACAGTGTTGCCCGAATCGAGGTATCTGGACATACTGATGTTGTTTAGTTGCGGGTATCCGTCTGCATTGTATCCCCAGTCGTATTTATAGCCTAAGGCATTGGTATTAGGGTCTTGTCCTTCATTCACATAGGCTTGCCACATGGCACGCCCGTATCCTTCGGCATTCAGCACTTTCATCTTATTGGTGTACATGGAAGCTGCAATGGAGGCATCGAAGTTGATCTTCAACTGGCCGTCTTTTCCTTTCTTCGTAGTAATGATGATTACACCGTTTGCGGCACGAGAACCATAGATAGAAGCCGAAGCCCCGTCTTTCAAAACCTGGATGGACTCGATATCGTTGCCATTCAGTTCGTGCATCCCCGATTTGGTAGGCACTCCGTCGATAATGTAAAGAGGGTCGTTGTTGTTCAATGTTCCTATACCACGGATACGGATAGTAGCGTTACCGCTAGGATTTCCGTCTGCGGTAATATTCATTCCGGGTACACGCCCCTGCAAAGCCTTCATGGGATTGTTTTCATTCTGCTTCGCAATTTCATCTATACTCACTACTGATATAGCACCCGTAAGGTCGGCTTTGCGCTGGGTAGTGTATCCTGTTACAACTACCTCCTGCAACATTTCCTGGTCTTCTTCCAGCGCGATACTCAACGTGGCCTGCGCTTTTACCTGAACAGCCTTAAACCCGACATAGGAAATAAGGAGATCTGCCCCATTTTCAACTGTTAGTGTAAAGTTGCCATCGTAGTCGGTGATGGTCCCATTTGTTTTTCGATTAGTATCCAATACTGTGGCGCCAATAATAGGCTCTCCGTCAGTTTTGGAAACCACTTTTCCTTGTACTGTCAGGGTTTGCGCCTGAACAATAGTGCACATTAAAAAGAAGAGTGCACATAGCAGTAATTTTTTCATGCCTTCCATTCTTAGATTCTGTTATATTAATGTTTGAATTAATTTCTCCAATCGCCCTCTGCTGGAGGGGATCATTGCTTGTCTGTGAATTTAAGTATCTCCTATCTGTAAATATCTCTGCTATATGAGAGAAGGCAGAACAAGAAGATCTCTCTTATTTTTCATCATGGTAATAATTTAGAAGTTTGGTTAGTTGCTACTATTATAGATTAATCTGCATACAAAGAACATTTTATTAATGCGCTTGGACTATAAAAAAATGTTCAAAAGCTATCAAAAATGTAGCCTCTCCACATATATACAATGCTACAGGATGGCAAGGCAGCACTCGCAACGCATTAATAAACAGAAATATACAACAGAAAGAGGTCATCCATTGGACAACCTCTTCCTGTAGCTTTTCTTATTTCGAAAACGATATTACCAATCGGCAATAATCGTCATCTGATCGACAGTGGAAGCACAAAAATAGCCCAATGCACCGCCTGATATATTCGATATAGGATTGGTCTTTGAATCTTCGATCTTACTCAGTGTATCGAAGAAAATATAAGCACCCTTGTCTATGCACTGAAACTCTATCAGTATCTCGTCTCCTTTCTTTACCGGATCGTTATCTTCATCATGGGTAAATGTAGCCAATGGGTCGTGCATAGGGCTTCCATCGGTAAATTCGCAACTATATACCTGTTCTTTCATATCTGGTAGCTGTTGGCCATTGATATACACAAGGGCACGATAATATTGATTGGCCTCGCCTTTAGGATCTGTGTAATGAATCATGGGTATGGCAAAATCCATGATTGGCGCTTTGTACATTGTTAGCGAATCGAGCTTCACCAATGGCGGGATCTTCGATGTTGCGGTATATTCCTTTTCCTCATAGGTTACCGAAAGGCTGTAGGTACGCCCTATCACTCCTTTAATGTCTTGGGCAACATACCAGCCAGTACTGTTTTGCAGCAGGGTTTCGGTATTTCCGGCATCGTCCGATATTTTCACTATGGCTCCTTTGAGGAAAGGGTAACCGCTGTTGTCGTTGAAGTCGAGCGTCTGGCTGACCCTTACCATAGCAAGCTGGTCTTGTTTTACAATACCTTCTATCTGTATCCGTGGGGTAACCGAACGGAGGTCTACTTCTATTTCTTTCTCGCACGAACTGACGGTGAATAGCAGTGCCAGCACCGAAAATATAATTGTATAGTTATTCTTTAGATTTTTCATATGCTTCTATATTGCTTTTGAATGTTAGAACTTGAAATTCCATGAAATGGATGGAACGAATGTAAACAGCGAGTATTGATAAGCGGTTGTCTTACCCGAATCTTTGGTGTTGGTACGGAACTCGATCATGTAAGCATTTTCGCGCCCATAGGCATTGTACAATCCAAAGACAAGTTCGGATTGGAATTTCGGTGTTTTCTTCAACTGGCATGTCGCCCCCAGGTCGAGACGGTGGTAGTTGGGCATACGGTAACCGTTTCTCTCGGCATAATACATTACATCCCTGCCGTTTATCTGGTATTTGCCACTTGGGTACGAGATAGCATTTCCGGTATAGAATACCCATGCTGCCGATAACGACCATTTTTTGTTCAGTTCGTACATGCCAACGATGGAAAGGTCGTGTGTGCGGTCTTGAAAAGCATTGTACCACCTGTTCTCGTTTATACCGTCTATTTTTCTTTCCGATTTAGACAATGTATATCCTATCCATCCCGTAAATCTTCCCAATCGCTTTTTCAGGCTTAGTTCTATTCCGTAGGCGCGCCCTTTTCCCGATAGTATCTCTGTTTCTATTACGTCATAGCCTTCTATGTCGGCTCCGTCTTTAAAGTCCAGTTGGTTCTTCATCTTCTTGTAATAACCTTCGATACTGAATTCGAACATATTATCGTTAAAGTTGCGGAAATATCCTAGCGATACCTGGTCGGCGATTTGCGGTTTCACATTGTTGGAACTCATTGTCCACCGGTCGAACGGAGTGCCTTGTGCCGAATATGATAACAGGTGCATATTCTGCACTGTGCGCGCATAGGCCGCTTTTACAGACGAAACCTTATTTAATTTATAGGCGGCTGACAAACGCGGTTCAAGGTTTACATATGTCTTTACTACTTTTCCCGATTTGTGCCAAATACTGTCGGTCACCTCCCTATTGCCATCCAATGTATAATATTCTCCTTTGCCAAGTGCCATAAAGGCTGATGCGCGAAGCCCGTAGATAACTTCGAGGTTGTCAGTAATCTTTATCTGGTTAGAAATATAAGCAGCATTTTCGGACGAATAGCGGTTGTGCAGGTCTACAGAGTTTTTCTGTTCCGAGTCCAGGTTGTAATTGCCCGGAGCCAGGTTGTGATAGGTAGAACTAAGCCCAAATCGCCACTGGCTGTTTTTGCTTTGCTGAAAAAGGAGATCTTCCTTGAAGCTATAATCTTTGATGTTGGATTTGCCTTCCATATTCATACCTATTTCCATACCCATATGATAGTCGTATTGATTGTAGGAAAGGGAGGTTCTCGATGTCCATTTGCTATTGAATGTGTGGTTCCAGCTTGCAGTCAGGAATTTGTTGCCCCAGTCGGCTTCGGCTGCATCTTTCAGCACCATCTTATCTTTACCCATAAACCCGGAAATAGATAACTGGTCTTTGTCTGAAAAGGCGAAATTGACTTTCATATTCAGGTCGTAAAAATATAGGTAGGCATTCTTGGCATCTTCTACCCCCGACAGCCGTGCTATGGCATCGGCGTAAGTACGCCTTCCACCGACAAGGAACGAAGACTTTCCTTTCTGTATTGGCCCTTCTACATTTATATTAGAGGAGATCAGTCCTATACCTCCGTTCACGTGATACCTCTGATTATCGCCATTGCGTTGCTGCACATCCAATATGGAGGCAAGACGCTCACCGTATTGTGCCGGCATTGCTCCTTTATAGAGTGTTACATCGCGTAGCACTTCCGAATTGAATGTAGAGAAGAAGCCCATCATATGCGACGCATTGTATAGCCCTACGTTATCGAGCAAGATAAGGTTCTGGTCGGCACTGCCTCCACGCACATAGAAGCCCGAACTGCCTTCTCCTGCTCCTTGTACACCGGGCATCAGTTGTATGGTTTTTATAATGTCGCGCTCGCCTAATAGTACGGGCAGCCGGTTTATTTGCTGTATCTCCATTTTTTCGATACCCGTTTGCGGTGCCGTAACGTTGGCATCGGCACGTTCGGCCGAGATCACTACTTCGCCGAGTCCGATAGTGGCTTGCTTGAGTTCTATATTTTGTGTAATATTTTGTGTGAGGGAGACTTTTATCCGCCTCTTTTCGAAGCCTATATAATCTACCTTGAGTGTATATTCTCCTTGGGGCAGGGTAAGCGTATAGTTGCCGTTTTCGTCGGTAGATACTCCGCTGCCGTTGCGGTTTTCGATAATGATGGGCACACCTATCAGGTTTTCTTTGGTGTTGGCATCGGATACAGTACCGCTGATTTTATATGTTTGGGCAAAGGATAGTGCCGGAAACAAAAAGAGGCAGAATATCCAAAGAAGTGAACTCCAGTTTTTTCTTAACGAAAAGTTAGAATGTAATCGCATAAATTGTTAGTTATTTATTAATGTTCTTATTCGTAAAACCTGTACGTTTTTCAGTTAGCTGTTAGCAATATCTTTAGATACAAGTAGACAAGATACGAGATACAAGTTCATATTTTATCAGCACCCAACTCGTTAACTCGTCTACTGGCGTCTTGTATCTCTCAAAAAAGTAACACTTGTAACACATTTTCTTGTCGTGGCTTGCAGCCCTCTCTCCCTTTGGAGAGAGGTGGCAAAAAGTAACACATGTAACACATTTTCTTCACTTTTTCACTGTTACTTTTTTCCTCTCCCTCGTCATGGCTTTGCCTATTTCCCCCTTCGGGGGGATAAAGGGGGGCTTATATAGATAAACTTTTCTCCTGCCGATTGACTTTGTCGATATATTTATATCCCGTGTAGAAACCTATTGGATATGTCTGTTGAGCCTTGTCCTTAGTAACTGTTGGGCATTTTTATTTTAGATTAAATCTGACACCTACCTCTGCACCTATCCACAGGTCGAGTTTGTGATTGTTGCTTCTGTTTTTTATTATACTGTAAACAGGGTCTTCGACCTCGGTGAAATCCGTATCCCTGAGCAATATATTTATCGTTGGCCCACCATATAAAGTGAATTTATTTTTCCGTACCGAATAAAATACCCGTGCCTGATTCAACGCCGCCCGGCGACCCTCGTTTTTAAAATTGTTCCTATATATCTGGCTGTGCATCAACTCGAAGAGTATGCCTTTCGGCGAATCGCCCAGTTGGATACGCGTTCCTACGCCCAGCCCTACTGTTACATTCGAAGAAGGGGAATATGCTCCGAAGCTAAGGATAGAATACATCCTGTCGGTTCCTGTAATAAGGTTTGCAGCTCCGTACACATAGTCATTGGCAGAAATGCCGATTTCAAACAATCCTCCATTTTTCACATAATTGAATAACCCGAGCATGGCAGCTTCGTCTGTTTCGGCTATATTAATTACCCCTAACTGAAATCCTGCATGACTAGCTATATTGACAGTACCTATCTGAACGTCGGCGCCTTGTGCATAGTTGACCACACCTGCTATCTGGAGCCTGCTTCCGGTTGCCATATTGGCTATACCCGCTATTTGCATATCATTTATTTCGGCTGTATAATTGGCTATTCCTGCTAGCTGCACATCGCTCGATTTTCTGACAACGTTTACAAGGCCTCCTATTTGCAACCCCTTCATATCGCCTTTTACATAGTTAGCCAAGTCTCCTATCTGAACCCCGCAGGCATTGCCTCCGGTAGAATTGAAAAGCCCTGCTATCTGCACTCCTCTCATATCCTGCTTGTTTATATTGTACAAGCCGCCAAATTCGACACCGTTTACTCCACCTGTAATTCCTCCCAGTATGTTCAGCGATAGTTTATATTCTTTTTCTTTGGTATTGCTGCCATCTGTACTTATCGGTGTTATAAATGTGAGTTGCCCGAACGACTTTTGCAGACCAATATTGTATTCTGTTTTGCTGGCTGGCGCTTCTTTCGTATCCGGTTGTTCCTGTTGGGCATCAGCACCAACCCATGTGAAAGCCGATAATGCAATAATTCCTGCGATTTTTTTTAACATAGTGGTTTCGTTTTCTTGATTATTAATTAATAGGGGCGAACCCATTTCTATTCGCTCAATGGCGATTTTTCTATCTCTAATAATGCTAAGACCACTACTGAGGCCGTTTCCACTACTCTTATCTTTATTTTTTTTATCTTCTGCTATAACAGGCTCATTATCAATGGCTATTTCCGGAAGTTTTTTTGCAGATGTTATTATCACATATCTGCCTTTTATTGTATAGTAATATTTGTCGCCTACCAGCAGGTCTACTGCTTCTTTTACTCCCTTGTTGATGATAGTGACCGAAACCATATGATTGGTATCGACTACCCGCGGATTGTAAGAAAATACGATCCCCGTTTGTTGAGTTATGAGATTCATTGCCACACCCAGCTTTTCATTTTGCAGGTTCAGGTTCACTACATTTTCGGAAAGTAAACTGACAGAGAACAGGATAAATAATGATACAAGTTTTGCTTTTTTCATATTAAAACAGCATATGCTTTTGGCGTGAATGATACAATATAGGACAAGCCGGTCTATTCTATTACATAGCCGCTTTCGTTGTGGCTGGCTTTCAGGTTCAATGTTGCAGCTACTACATCCAGGATAGTGGGTAGGTCTTCGTCGGCGAATGTAACGGTAATCGGTAAGTTTTGCATATTTTTACCTTTCAGCTCTATTTGTTGCCCGTAAAATTCATTCAGCCGGGTAATTACTTCGCCTAAAGATGTTTCGTCGAACCGGAAGCTACCTGTCTTTATCACTTGATAGAACTTGTCGCTCTTCGACAGGTAATAGCCGCTTTCATTCATTCCCAGCTTAATACCTGTATTCGTATCCGAATAAAACAAGACTTCGCCTTCGGCCACACTTACATAGATGGAATCGGGCGTGTTGGCATCCACTGTGAAGCTTGTACCTATATCTTTCACATACACATTACCCGCTTTTATTATCTTGCTCCCTGTCTTCTCCGATTCCATTTCGAAGAAAGCTTTCCCTTTCAGGAAAATTGTATCATTAGCCTGATTGTCGCTAAGGTATATTTCACCATCCATCAGGTCTATTTTTGTGCTGTCGGCAAAAGAATATAAACGCTTTTCGGTAATAACGGTATATGCATCGCCTTGTTCTCCGGTGAAGATGATAGCCAGAAGTGCTATCGCTGCGGCGGCACCTAGTGACCAGATCAGGAGTTTTCTTTTACTCTTTTGCTGGGGTACGAGCCTTGGCGTCTGTTGGCCGATATGTTCTTCCAGTTTTCCGAAAGCCTCTTGTGTAGCAAATGAGGGATAGTCTGTTGTTCCCACATTCTGATATAGCGAAGTGAGCTCAAAGAAATAGTCTTCATTTTCTTGAGATTCGGCAAGCCATTTTTCTAAATGTATTTTATCCTGAGGACTTAGTTCCCCTGCAAAATACCGTGCTAATAATCTGTCTGTGTCATTTGTTACCATAATTCAACCAGCCTTATCAAGTAGTACAAAACTATAACCGAAATAAATTCCCTCAGGTTTTCCCTTAGTAGCTTCAGTGCCTTAGCTATTTGATTTTCGACCGTATTGGGCGAAATTTCCAATTGCCGGGCAATTTCCTTATAACTCAGCATTTCGAACCGGCTGAGCTCAAACACTTCCCTGCATTTGGGTGGTAGTTGTGCTATCGCCAGCTTAATCTTATAATCCAGTTCTTTTTCTACAACGCCTTCATATACTTCATTGTGCTCCGCCTGCCCTTCGAGGGCAAATTGCTGATTGTGCTTTTGTTGTATTTTCAACTGTTTAATCCTGTTCAGGCTGATATTGTGAACTGCCATATATAAATAAGACTTTACAGACGTAGTTATATTTGTATTATGGCGGTCGTCCCACAACTTTAAAAACACTTTCTGAACAACATCTTCCGCCTCAAATTGGTCTTTGAGCATACTATAAGCATATTTACATAAGGGCTCATACCAGGTCTTGAACAGATGTTCATGGGTTTCTTTATCTGTCAATTCCACTTTTGCGTAAATAAATTCCACCGTTTTCTTTTCCTTTTAATTGGGAGATAGGCAGGTTGCAAAAGACCTATTTACCCTTATATTAATATATGACAATCGTGGAGAAGTATTCCACTATGCGAGAGCACAAATATATCCTTTTTTCCGGCAAGTATTAGCCGTGCAGTTTTTTTTGAGTCTGTTTAAATTATATATCCTTTGCTAAAAGAGGCTGAATTCTAAGTCTCTCCCAAATTTAGAATTCAGCCCCCTTGCTACCGCGCGAATCTTTCGCGTGGTTCTTATTCTATCTCCTAAGGAGCTGGTAGGAAATAGAATAAATTCGTTTTCGTCTGAGAAAACAAAAATCTTTTGTTTATTTTCAGCCTGTTTAAATTTTGAGACAAAACACCCCCTTTGTCATGTTGAATGGAGTGAAACATAACAATAAAGAGTATCACCTTGGCATTTAGCAACTAGCCTCTAAGTTATTTTTCTATTCTTATTCTCGCGTCTACAGCAACCACCTTTTCTTCGTTGGCCAACAGCGGATTGATATCTATTTCCTTTATTTCCGGTGCAAAGCGCAGCATGATAGACAAACGGACAATAATCTCCACAAAGAGTTTTTCGTTAAGCCCCTTTTGCCCGCGCACTCCTTTTATTATTTTGTATGCCCTCAGCGACCTGACCATCGAAGTTGCTTCGTGGAAACTAAGCGGAGCCAACCCGGAAGCCACGTCCTTGAGTATTTCTACAAAGATACCTCCCAAACCGCACAGCACAATGTGTCCGAATTTTTCTTCATATTTAGCACCTATAAACAGTTCTTGCCCCGATAGCATCGGCTGTATCATCACGGCAGTGGTATCGGGTATCTTCATCAACCTTTCAAATTCGAAAGCAAGATGCTCGTCAGATTGGATATTGAGTACCACGCCCCCTACATCCGACTTGTGTATCGGCCCTACGCATTTGGCAACTACAGGATAACCTATCTTGCTGCCGAATGCAGTTGCTTCTTCCTTGTTGGCAGTTACCAGTTCTTCGACCTGGGGTATGCCTGCTGCATCGAACAGTTCGCGGATGGTACCGTTGTCGATATATCCCTCGCCAGCACTGTCTATTATATTGCGTATGCGTGGTATGTTGACCGGCAGGTCTTCCATCTTGCCCAACGATGGCGGTGTCCACGACACTACTTTCGACAAGGCATTTGCCAACGCATACTCATCGGTGAAATTAACGTGCCCTTTATCCACAAAGGCCTCCATCTCTTTCGATGCTGCAATTACCGATGGCAGGATAGGATATATAGGCAACTTGCTCGACTTTATTTTCTGGTCGAGTATCTCATATGCCTCTGACACATTGCTCACTCCCGGATTACCGTAGATGACGGCAATACCATCTATTTCCTTAAAATACTTCTCGCAAAAGTCTATGCAATAAGACATATGCTCGCCCGTACCTGTTCCTATAATGTCTATCGGATTGGATACCGCCGCACCCGGCAGAAGGTGTTTTTTCAACTCTGCCGATAGCTCCTTATCCATTTCAGGGACTTCGATATTCCCTTTCGACAGGGCATCTGTAAGGATAACGGCAGGGCCTCCGGCTTGTGTGATAATAGCCAAATTGCGTCCTTTCAGTTTTTTGAGCATCAGCACGGCAGCAACGTTTGCCATCTCTTCGCGCGAGTAGCAACGGATAATACCCGCCTTACGGAACAAAGCTTCGACAGCCGAGTCGGAACTGGCGATAGCTCCTGTGTGCGACGATGCGGCACGGCTTCCCGACGACGAACTTCCCGATTTGATGGCAACGATGCGGCAACCTTTATTGACCAGCGATGCCGAATGCCGGAGGAAACGGTCGGGAGCTTCTATTTTTTCCAGATATAATAATTTGATTTTAGGGTCTTTTTTGGGATCAAATTCGCGGTCGAGATACTCCAGTATATCTTCTACCCCTACCTGCGCCGCGTTTCCTATCGACCATGCCGAATTGAACCGCAAGCCGATGCGCATAGCCGATTCTATAATATATGTAATCGTACCGCCCGAACTGGAAATAATATCTATGCCCTGCGTATTCAGGTTTGGCACAGGGCGGGTAAATATACTTTGGTGCTTGGTATTGAAAAAACCGGAACAGTTGGGCCCGATCATCAAAGCTCCTGCCTTTTTCACTATCTCAGCCAGTTCACGTTCCATTCTTGCACCTTCTTCCGATTCTTCGCTGAATCCTGCCGAAAATACAATAAATGCTTTTATACCTTTTTTGTTAGCCAGATAATCTACCGTTTGCAGGCATTGGCCGGCCGGCACGGATATGATAGCCAAATCGGTATAGGGTATTTCTTCTATCGACTTATAGGCTTTTACTCCCTGTATGGTTCCGCCTCTGGCGTTTACTACATACAGGTCTTTATCGAAAGTTCCGTTCACCAGATTGTACAAAACGCTGCCTCCGGGTTTCAAAATGTTATCCGACGCGCCTACTACTACTATGCTTTGAGGGTCTACAAGCTTATTGTATATCATAAAAATAAACTTTATGTGTTATTTTGTAAAAATAATGATTTTCATTAAACTACAAGCAATTTGCAGGTATAATGTAAAACATATCTTGCTATAGCTTTGCAGCCCTCTTTTTTGGGAGAAGGCAGGGAATGAAGTAGTATAAAATATTTTATTTCAGCCGCTAACCCGCACTTTACTCAAACCGGATCGACTTGGCAGGAGATATTTTTGCAATGAGGTACGACGGGCCTATCATCATCAGCATGGAGAAAAACAATGTTCCCAGATTGATAAGTACGATATATAAGATATTGATATCCACAGGTACTTCGGTCATGTAATACTTGTCGGGGTCGAGTTTAAGGATACCGAAATGTTTTTGGATGAACAGGATCGACAGACCGATAATATTCCCTATAACCATTCCTTTCACTATAAGGAAAGACGATACGTAGAGGAATGTTTTGCGTATGCTGTAATTGCGTGCACCCAGCGTTTTCAGCATACCTATCATATTGGTACGTTCGAGAATGATGATAAGCAGCCCCGATATCATCGTAAAAATGGAGATGGCAAACATCAGTATGATTATGATAACCACGTTCATATCCAGCAGGTTGAGCCAACTGAATATCATCGGGTTCAGTTCCTTTATCGAACGAGACAGGAGGGTATTGCCTTTCTCGTCGCGAAAAGTCATCATTTTCAGGAAGGTATTCTGGTAAATATTATCCAGATTGTCGAAATCATCGACTAAGAGTTCCATACCACTGGCTTCGTTTTCTTCCCAGTCATTCAGCTTGCGTATAAGGTTGATATCCGTTACAACAAAGAGTTTGTCATAGTCCTCGAAATTGGTGCTGTAAATGCCCGTTATCGTGAATTTACGATACCGGATATTTTCTCCTATAAAGTAGCAAAGAAAACTGTCTCCGGTTTTCAATCCCAGTTTATTTGCAATGTTTTGGGAAAGGATGGCCTGGTTTATGTTCGTAGTATCACTTGTATTTATTATCGAACCTTCCACCATGTTATACTCGAAAAAATCCCAATCGTAGTCCGTACCTACCCCTTTCAGGATAATGCCTTGGAATGCACTGTCGGTCTTTATAATTCCCGGTTTTGTAGAAAATTGCTGTACATGTTTTACCCCTCCTATATTTTGCAGGGTAGATATCAGTTCGGGGCTGATGCTGATCGGCAAGGTTTCGTAACTGCTGCTGTTTGCCAGGTTGGTGACCTGTATATGCGAGCCGAAACCGACAACTTTGTTGCGCACTTCTTTTTTGAACCCGATAACGATAGACAAAGCCAGTATCATAGCGGCAAGCCCGATTGCCACTCCGGCAATGGCGATACGGATGGCAGGAGCAGACGCTTTTTTCTCGTCTTTACTACCTCCGAAATGGATTCGTTTTGCTATGAATAATTCTAAATTCAAGTTTGCTGTATCGTAAGTTAAAATAAAAACCCTTGTTCGCTCTGCCTTTTCCTGCCTAAATGTGTATAAGCAAGGTCTGTGACTTCGCGCCCGCGGGGAGTACGTTTCATAAAGCCCTCCTTTATCAGAAACGGTTCGTAGACCTCTTCTATTGTACCAGCATCCTCGCCCAGGGCTGTAGCAATGGTGGAAATGCCTACCGGCCCTCCTTTGAATTTGTCAATGAGTATCAGCAGTATTTTGTTGTCTATTTCATCGAGTCCGTATTTGTCTATATTCAATGCTTCCAGTGCGTAATTGGCTATCGCCCTGTCTATCTTTCCCGACCCTTTCACCTGTGCAAAATCGCGTACACGGCGCAACAGCGCATTGGCTATGCGGGGAGTCCCCCGGCTTCGCGACGCTATTTCTACGGCAGATTCCCGCGAGGCTGGTACATCCAGTATGTTTGCCGAACGCAGGATTATATTTGTAAGGGTTTCGATATCGTAATATTCCAGATGCAGGTTGATGCCAAACCGGGCACGCAACGGACTGGTAAGCAACCCGCTGCGGGTAGTGGCGCCAATCAGTGTAAACGGGTTGAGGTCTATCTGTATCGAACGCGCGCTAGGCCCCTTATCTATCATTATGTCGATACGGTAATCTTCCATCGCACTGTAAAGGTATTCTTCTACTACAGGCGACAGGCGGTGTATCTCGTCGATGAAAAGCACATCGTTCGCCTCAAGGGATGTAAGCAACCCGGCGAGGTCGCCCGGCTTGTCGAGTACAGGCCCCGACGTGATTTTAAATCCTACCCCAAGTTCGTTGGCTATGATGTTCGACAGAGTGGTCTTGCCAAGCCCCGGAGGCCCGTGCAAGAGGGTATGGTCGAGCGATTCCCTCCGCATTTTGGCTGCTGCGACAAATACCTGGAGGTTTTCCACCACCTTGTTTTGTCCGCTAAAGCTGCCGAATGTGAGGGGACGCAAGGCGTTTTCATACTCCTTTTCGTTGTCGTTTATATTCCCTCTGTGTATGTCGAATGATTCTTCCATAAACTTAATGCACAAAGGTAAGTCAATATATTCTGAAATGGAAACAACGGGAACAAGAATATCCGAATAGGCACTACATATTCGGAAGCTATTTTGAAACGAAGTTGTTTCGGGGGTTAGCAAAAACAGGCTCTTAATGTAAAAAAATGTTTTTTTTGGTTTTCAATCGTAGAAAAAGCTTTAATTTGTACTCCTAACTAGCAGAAGCAGATATTATAATTGTAAATAAGTATTAACAAGCATTTTTCCAGAAATGTTAGAAGAAATTATTGAATGGGACAAAGAACTTTTTCTTTTCCTCAATGGTAAGCATACCGACTGGCTCGACCCGGTTATGCTAGTCCTGAGTTCCTATTGGAACTGGATTGTAGTATGCCTGATAATAATTGTAATGATCTTTTTCAAGGGCAGGGTGAAAAATATACTGGCCACGCTGTTCTTCTTGTTCTCGGTAGGTGTAAGTGCCTTTATAACCAATTTGGTTAAATTTATAGTGCAACGCCCCCGCCCTATCCATAGCTACTGGGATAGCGCGATACATGCCATAGAAAAGGACAGCGACAGCTATAGCTTCTTCTCTTCTCATTCGGCTACAGCGTTTGCCATGTCTGTGTTTTTCCTTCTGTTTTATCGCGTAAATAAGGTTTATGGATGGATTGCATTAGTATGGGCTACACTTGTTGCTTATAGCCGTATCTATGTAGCCAAGCATTATCCTTTAGATGTTATATGCGGAATCATATGTGGCGTGGTAATAGGGGTTGCAGGGTACAAAGTATTTGCCCACTACGAGGAGAAAGAGCGGGAGTTTCTTGCGCGTAGCCCTTACGACAACGATGAATATTTTTGCAAAAAGGATATAAATAACACGAATAAATAATAGGATAGTTGCCACCTCTCTCGAGAGGTGTCTAAAAAGTAATCCATATGCTTCATTGCTTTTTAGAAAGACACAAGCTCTGGGGAGGCTAAAATCATAGTTGACGGCTAATTTTACTACCTTTAACGCGATAAAACCAAGAAAAGCTTACAGATTATAATAAAAATGTGCTAAATTTGCACACTTACAATATTTGTGTGCAGATTTTAGTATATGGCTATCAACAAAACCAGAAATATACTTATTGAAGTTGCCCGTCAGCTTTTTGCAAAATTGGGAGTGGAAAATACCACCATGAACGATATTGCTGTGGCTTCGCATAAGGGAAGAAGGACTTTGTACACATATTTCAACAACAAGAACGAGGTATATCAGGCAGTACTCGAAACCGAGCTCAACCAGATGTACCAGTCGTTGCAAAACGTTGCTGCCAAAAGGCTTCCTGCCGACGAGAAACTGATGCTATTCTTTTATACAAGGTTCGACACCATCAAAAATGTTGTTGCGCGGAACGGCACATTGAAAGCAGACTTTTTCCGCGATATATGGCGCGTACAGAATGTCCGCAAATCGTTCGACATTAAAGAAATACAGATACTAAAAGACATCCTGAACAAAGGCGTGGAAGAAGGCACTTTCGAAATGCCCGACACACAAGCCACAGCCGAAGTGCTCCACCATGCACTGAAAGGATTGGAAGTACCCTATATACGTGGGCAGATAAGGGCAGAACGCCTTAAAACCGAATCGCAACGCGAAAATATCGCCTACCTGATATTCGAGGGATTGAAGAAGAAAAAGAAATAGGATCAATAAAATAAAACCATAATCAATTAATAACATTATGAAATTATTAGAAGGTAAGACCGCTATTATTACAGGAGCAGCACGTGGCATAGGTAAAGCCATCGCCCTGAAGTATGCCGAACAAGGTGCCAACATCGCATTCACCGACCTGGCAATAGACGACAATGCAAAAGCAACCGAAGCTGAAATTGCAAAATTAGGTGTAAAGGTAAAAGGCTATGCATCGAATGCTGCCAACTTCGACGAAACGCACCAAGTGGTAGAAGAAATAGTAAAAGACTTCGGACAGGTAGATATACTTATCAACAATGCAGGTATCACCCGAGACGGGCTGATGATGCGTATGAGCGAGCAACAATGGGATATGGTAATCAACATAAACCTGAAATCGGCGTTCAACTTCATACATGCGCTTACCCCTGTTTTTATCAAGCAAAAAAGCGGGAACATCATCAATATGAGTTCTGTAGTAGGCCTGTCGGGCAACGCAGGACAAACAAACTACTCGGCATCGAAAGCAGGTATGATAGGGCTTGCAAAATCTATCGCTAAAGAGCTTGGTTCGAGAAATGTACGTGCCAACTGTATCTGTCCGGGATTCATCATCACCGAAATGACCGGCGTATTGTCGGACGAAGTGAAGAAAAAATGGGCTGAGCAAATTCCGTTGCGCCGTGGAGGTACTCCCGAGGACGTGGCTAATGTAGCCGTATTCTTAGGTTCAGACCTTTCTGCATATGTTACAGGACAGGCTATCCCTGTGTGTGGCGGTATGAATATGTAAGAGCCTGTTTAAATTTTAGCGAAAATATTTCTTATAGGTTCTTTAGTATAGTTCTTAGCAACTTTTTTATGCTCTTTTTAGCGTATTTTCCACATATAGCTATAAAAAAGGTTTGCTATAAAATTTAAACAGACTCTAAGATATTTTTGAAGTATTATACAAATAAGAGGTGTCCCAAAAGGATGCCCCTTATTTTTGTATCAAATATAAACTCTACTCTCTTACTAACAGCCACTTAAATAAAATGAAGAAGAATTTTACCCTACTCCTCCTCCTCTTGCTTATATCTATATTCAGCTTAGCTCAAGACTCGAATACAGAATTGCTGAAAAAACTCGTAGAAAAGAATGTCCTTACCCAAAGCGAAGCCGACTCGCTTAGTATCTTGTCGTCCGAAAAAACGAATCGGAATGAGATAAATACCATAGAGAAGATAAGGAAAGCATTCAATACCCCCTATATGCAGTTTGGAGGATATGGCATGATGATGTACAAATATAACAATATGGCTTCCACAAAGCATTCACTCGATGCCCGGGTATTATTCCTGCATGTGCGGGGCGATATTTTTAAGAATTTCAATTACTTTGCCATGTACGAATTTATAAAACCTACACTTACCGAGTTTTATGTACAATGGACACCCGATAAGAGGTTCAACCTAAGGGTAGGACAAGGCAAAATACCTCTCTCCCTCGAAAATCAACTATCCCTCACCGTTCTCGAATCTATAACAAACAGCCGTTCTACCTCCAGCCTGATAGGGATGGGCGACGATGTACTCAGATGGCAAAATGGTAAAAGTAATGGCGGACGCGATATGGGAATATTATCATATGGCAGCCTGATAGAAACCAAAACACACGACTTGTTGGAATATGGAATCGGTATATTTCAGGGAACGGGGTTGGTAACCGGTGAAACGAACAACACGAAAGATTTTGCCGGAAACTTACTGGTGCAACCGATAAAAGGCTGGCGCATAGGTGGAGGCGCATATTTCGGAGAAGCTACATACACAAAAGACGGGGAGGATACCAAAAGCGACCATGTACGCAACCGCTGGATAGCCAGTTCCGACTACAAGTCGGATAGGGTGTACGCCCGCGCAGAATGGATAAAGGCTAATGACGGCGGTATCCAAAAAGAGGGATTGCATGGAATGGGTTTATTCTATTTTATGCCTGAAAAGTTGAATACTTTTGCGAAAATAGATTACCTGAACCAGAATACTGATATAAACAAGGAGGTAACAGACTATCATCTGGGTATTAATTACTACTTTTACAAATCGTGCCGCCTGCAACTGAATTATACATATTCGGATTATTCGAAGAAATGGGATGCTCGGAATACCCATTCGGTTTTGGGGCAGATGCAGATAGTTTTTTAAAAAACATATAACTAATTTTCTAATATTATGGAACAAAGACACGTCCTCCTGGATTATTATAAAATACTATTGAGTATTTTTGTTGTGATAATACATATACCTTTTTTTAAAGAAACACCAACTTGTCAAGGTTTAATGAATGATAATATTGCGCGAATCGCAGTACCTTCATTCTTTATAATAAATGGATATTTTTTATTCACAGTATTGGAAAAGGGTCATTTTTTTAAATATATCAAAAGAAGTATTTTATTGTATATATTTTGGATGGTTGTCTATTTACCTTTTTACTTCTCTGATTTGAATATAAAGAAAATCGTTGTTACATTATTTTTCGGATGGCATCACTTGTGGTATATTATCGCATGGATTGTATCATCAATAATTATTACTATTATTTACAAATCAAAATTTAATACTAAAGTATGCTTTATCATATCTTTATCATTTATTTTTTTAGGTTATTTTTTACAATTTACAGACATTCATAATTTCCATTTTTATAGAAACGCTTTATCTTGCAGTTTTCCATTTATACTCATTGGATATTTAATAAATAAAAACAAAATACTCCAAAAACGATTTAAGTATATCGACCTTCTTATTTTATTTTCTTTAACAGTATTTATTCTCGAATCGTTCTTTTTAAAAGAATATTTTAATCTTCATCATAAATTCATAAAGCATATTGACATTACATTATCTTCATTAATCTTATCTCCCTTACTTTTTTATTGGATAATGAATAAAAAAACTAAGAACCTAAAGTTAACTCCCTTTATTTCGAAACTATCAGCAGGAATATATTTTATTCATGTACTTTTTATTTATTTAGGAAGATATTTAGGGCTAACCGAATTTAGCCTTTTATTCTTTGTTTTAATTACCTCATTTATTTCATCCTATTTCCTATTCCTTATCAATAAGAAATTGAAATTTATTTTATAAAACATGAAAAAAGTTGCTTTTATCCTCATCCTCCTCATCTATTTCATTTCCACTACTGCCTGTGGAAGTGATTCATTGATTAAAAGTTCGAGTTCGAAAGGAACAGTGAAAGCAAAAGATATAAAAGAAGATTTCGGGCATTACCTGCATGGTGTGAAGCGCCTAAAAAAGACAGTTGTAGAAAAGGTATGGATGAGTCTTTAACTAACTCTATAATATGAAAATCTGCTACCTCATATTAGCCCATAACAACTTCCGGCATCTCGACCGGTTGTTATCCGCATTGAACGATGAAGACAGCACTTTTTATATCCACATAGACAAAAAGGCTAAGCCGGGCTATACTCCCCTCATCAACAATGCCCGGATAATACCGGAAAGAACAGATATAAAATGGGGAGGCTACTCTATGGTAGAGGCTACTCTGGCATTGATGAAGAACGCAATGGAGAGTACGCCCGATGCTGATTATTACGCTCTGATAAGCGGAGTAGACTATCCTGTACGACCAAAAAAATTCTTATACGAACTTCTTGCCAAGGGAAAAGAATATATTGATATAGCTCCCATACCTGTACCATATAAACCTATAGAGAGGTACGAATACTATTATTTCGATTACGAACGCCGCAACCTCAAACATTATAACCCTAAATTCCTCACAGAAGTATTCCTTAAAAAGCTGAAAATAAGACGTAAAGCACCCTTCAAAGTATATGCCGGAACCCAGTGGTTTGCACTGACAAACAGTTGTGTGCAATATATACTGAAAACTGTGCAGGAAGACAACCGTTATACCCGTTTCTTCAAACACACCCTTGTGCCCGACGAAGCCTTTTTCCAGACCATTATCGGCAATTCGCCTTTTATGAAGGATACGGCAGCCAGCCTTACTTATACCGACTGGAATGTGCCTGTACCTCCCGCTACAATAGAAGAAAGGCATATAGAGTACCTCAAAACACATATAGAGTTCGATGACGAATACGGAAAGCGTTTCCCTTACTTTGCCCGTAAGTTTAATGATGATAGCGAGGGATTGCTGGAAAAAATCAGGGCGGAACTATGGAAGTAGTTATTTGAGCAGGCTGGGCAATAATTCGGCGATGTAGGTGCGTTCTATTTCGTTTGGCCTCAACACATCATTATTCCAGATAACCAAGTCGATATCTATCTTTACAATTCCCCTTTTCTTGTCGGCAGGCCGACGCCCCATTTGCTTTTCCAGCTTCTTGAGCAAGGGTGTTATTTCTTCCTTGTCCTTTGATGTATATCCAATTGCAAGCTGGTTGAGAAAATCATCTTTATAGCTGTCGCCATAGGGTGTGGTAACAGACGTTTCCGAATAATGGATCTCTTCGAAAACATTGTCCAACAACCGGTGGCAGAGAGCCAGATTGACCTCCCTGTCTATATTAGTACCTATGCTAAGCAAAACCTTGTTCATAACTTATGCAAATATACATCCCATTTCTCAAATAAACTTTATCTTTGTTTAGAGTCTGCTTAAATTTTATAGCAGAACTTTTTTATAGCTATTTTTAGATGGATTTTATGTATTTTTATTGCTGGTTTAGCAAGCTAAACCGAAATAAGAATGTAAAAAATACGCTAAAAAGAGCATAAAAAAGCTGCTAAGAGTTCGAAGAATCGGCAGAGTCAATATTCATGAAGCCTACAAAATAAATTTTCGCTAAAATTTAAACAGGCTCTTTATCTAAATGGAAACAACATGAGGTTTATAGCAATTATTCCCGCACGATACGAGTCTACCCGTTTTCCCGGCAAACCATTGGCCGACATGGGTGGCAAACCTATGATACAGCGTGTGTACGAACAGGTAAAAAAAGCCATAAACGATGTATGGGTAGCTACTGACGACAAGCGTATATTCGATGCCGTCGATGCCTTTGGCGGGAAAGTTGTGATGACATCGGCAGACCATCGCAGCGGAACCGACCGCATAAGGGAAGCATACGAAAAGATCGGGCAGGAGTTCGATGTAATAATCAATGTGCAGGGCGACGAACCTTTTATACAACCCGTACAGATAGAGACATTGAAAGCCTGTTTCGACAGCAAAGATGCAGAACTGGCTACATTGGTAAAACCCTTCAAAAAGGAAGACGGGTTCGATGCACTCTTCAATGCCAATTCTCCGAAAGTTGTGGTAAACAAAAGAGATGAAGCCATATATTTCAGCCGTTCTATCATCCCTTATATCAGGGATGTACACCATAGCGAATGGCTCGACAAACACACTTTCTACAAACATATCGGGATGTATGCCTACCGCCCCGATATACTGCAGGAAATAACCCGGCTGAAACCATCATCGCTCGAAAAAGCCGAATCGCTGGAACAACTTCGCTGGATAGAAAACGGCTACCGCATCAAGATCGGTTATACCGATGTAGAAACCATCGGGATAGATACGCCGGAAGATATGCAGAAAGCGTTGGATTATCTTATCAAGATGGATAAGAACTAGTTTGCTGTAGCCAAAGCATAGATACTGATCCGGCTATCTGCACTTTTCAATATCTCTTTTGCGCACGACTCTATGGTCGACCCCGTAGTGATAACATCGTCTACCAGCAAAATATGTTTCCCGGCAAAGGCTTCGGCATCTGCAAGCGAAAAGATATCTTCCACATTCTTCCACCTGTCGAAGCGCGAGTTCTTCGTTTGCGACTGATTGTTAACCACACGCCTCAGTGTTGTATCGTCTATGGGTATGCCTGTAACAGCCGAAATACCTTTGCATATCTCCATCGACTGGTTGTACCCCCTTTGCCTCTCACGTTTAGGATGCAGGGGAACAGGGACAAGCAGATCTATACCGCGCACAAAATCGCTACCTTTGATATTCTCGCCACACAGCCGCCCCAGGTAACGGCCTAGTTGTGGGTTGTACCTGTACTTCAATTCGTGCACTACGCTTTGCATACTGCCACCTTTTACGAAGTAGGCATAAGCCGAAACGCGCCCGAAAGGGATACGTCCTGCAAAGAATTGTTCGATACGGTTGTCTTCCTGTAGGTGAAAGTTCGTTTTGGGCAAAAGCAGGAGGCACTCGGTGCAGATATGCTCTTCGCCCTCGGCCAACCGGCTGTGGCAGACGATGCACAAAGGAGGGAAAAACAGGTTGAGAAAGTTATGGAGAAGTTTCCTCATAATCGCCTCCCAACAGCTTGTTTACGCACTTGATAGCCATATCCATGCCAAAGCCGCGCCCAAGTGCAAAGCGGATCAGTTTGGTCTTCCTTTCGTAATCGTTCTTCGCTTTTACCGACTTTACTTTTACCGAAAGTATATGCAAAAGTTGTTCCTCAAATTCGTCACCCGACAGCTCCTCCAACAGAGGTTCGTAGATGGCTGGGGATATATTCTTCCTTCGTAGTTCGAACGAAATCTTCGTCCTTCCCCATTTGTTGAACTTCATCTTATCGTTTATAAAGCTTCTGGCAAAACGGGCATCGTCCAGAAACCGTTCTTTTTTCAGGCGGTCGACAATGCGGTCGGCAATATCAGCTTCAAGTTCCCATGCTGCCAGCTTCTTGCGCACATCAAACTCCGACCGTTCGGTACGCGAACAATAGGCAGCTATGCGGTTGAGGGCTTGGGGTTCGGTCAGTTTCTTTTTCATCGTCTTATCTCGGCCCTTACCATCCTGTCATTTCCACTCAGGTCGCAAAACAGTGCTACATTTCCGAATCCTTTCGCTTCCAACATTTCTACAGTCTCATGGCCTTTTGCCTGATTGATTTCGAAATAGAGTTTTCCTTCGGGCAATAGCAACTCTAAAGCAATATCTGCTATCCGTTCGTAAAAGAGCAGGGCCTTGTCGTTAGGTACAAATAGTGCGGAATGCGGTTCGTAGTCCAGCACATTTTTGTCCATCACGGCTTTTTCTTCTTCCAATATATAAGGTGGATTGCTGACTATGATATCAAACTTATTGTCAATAGGATAAGCGGATAAAACATCTACTTTACGGAACGAAATATACTGCTTGTTCCTCTCCGCATTTTGTGTTGCCACCTTCAATACTTCTTCCGAAAAATCCCATGCAGAGATATCCGCATTCTTCATGTGTTTTGCCAATGCAACGGCTATTGCCCCACTACCTGTTCCGATATCCAATACCCGGAGATTTCCAGTGCTGTTTTCGTTTAATATCAACTCTACGAGTTCTTCCGTTTCGGGACGCGGGATCAATACATTCTTATCTACAAAGAAAGGCAAGCCGAAAAACTCGGTTTCGCCTGTTATATATTGTATCGGCTCATATTGTTTCAGCCTGGCAATGATTGCATCCAGCGCCCGGCAATCGTCCTCGCTCAATCCGGCATCTTCCATCAATGCCAACGAGTAAGGTTTGCCTGTAAGGTATTCGATAATAATACGCACAAATCCCGAAACCTCAGTCTCGGGATAATATGCAGTTAATGATTGCTTTATATACGATATAGCTTTCCGCACCTGATAATATTTTATTCTGTAACCTTCTGTACTACTGTTGTTCCCGGCAACAAATATACATTATCTATTCCGTAGATTTTCAGCTTGCCCAGATTTAGTTCGGGTTTTACAACTGTGTAGCCAAACGCCTTATTGACAGCCAGTGCCACCAACTCGGTGCAATAGACTTTGCTATCGTCCGCAGCATCGAAATCCAGATCGAAAGGGGTATGCCTTTGATAATAACCCTTAGCGATGGAGGCCATACAGTGGCGTATAGAATCGGCGGCGGCAACCCGGTACACGCCCCAAGTCTTGATGCCATCGAGAAAAACCGATATAGGTTCGCGCTTTACGAAGCCTATCCCGGTAAGTTCGCTCGCCTCGGCATGTATTACAAAAAGGCTATCGCCCACCTGCTCGACAATGCCGGCATGAGAGTATATTTTTTCGCGGGAAGAAAAATCTTTAAACCTGTTGGAAAAGAACCCGTTGCCCATCCGGCAAACGATGTCGCCATTGCTTATCTCCGGCGACAGGTTTAACGGTTGTTCCTCTTTCGGGCTACTGCCACAGGCAGATAAAAATAGTATGAATGAAAAAACAAGAAAAACTATTTTTTCATTTCCATATTTACTTTCCAATCGCCGTCTATTTTTACAAGCTCAAAAGTTTCTTCTTTTTCGGTACTCTTATCCATAAAAGTAACCCATGCCCTGTTGTCGGCAACAGAGTCTTTCACCAACTGGAATTTGAAGTCGGGATTTATGTCCATCTTGCCCATGCTGGCTGCAAAATCGAGCAGTTTACCGGTCGATTCGGTTGCATATTTCTTAGCTTCGTCAACCTTCCCTTTGGCCAGGTTTTCAGAAAAGTTGCGTGCTGCATTTTCCGGTCCCGACGAACAAGCACACATTAGCAGGGCTGTAATAGCAATAAAGAGTAATTTTTTCATATCTATGTGTTTTTTAAGATTCAGTAACAAAGATATGTTTTTTTGCGAGATAGCGGTTTGGTTTATAGATAAAGTTGCGCAATTGAAAAAACTAATACTTGAATGGATTTATACAGGACATTACTTAACAGATTAGGTAATTATATCAAGTTGCCTTGTTTTTAATCACATAGCTTTTGCAGACTATATTCTTAAAAATATATCCCAAAAATCTAACTGACTTCAATTTTGACATGAAAAACAGTTCGATCTATTAACGAAAATTTGCATAAATTAGATAAAACATGTACCTTCGCGACATGGGTAAACTGTGTCGAAAAAACAAACTTACAGAAAACTATTATAACCTAACTTCATTCTTGTAGAGAAATGATAAAGAGATTTAAATTCATTTTGCTACTAGTGATTCTAATTCCTTATTTCTTGCCTTCACCTTTGAATGCAAAAGAAATAAGCGTAGAAATGGCTGAAAAAGTAGCACGGAACTACGTCCGGACAAAAAAACAACTCGTCAAAACTGATTCAGAACTAACTTTAGTACACACTGAATTTAACACACAAGGGCGGAAGAGTTCAGTTTCCGAAACTTCGGAAAAAAGAGCGGTTTATTATGTATTCAGTGGAGGTGATAATCAAGGATTTATTATCGTATCAGCTGATGATGTGGCAATACCTGTTTTAGGGTATGTAGATTCGGGTAATTATAATTCAGGTAATACACCTCCCAACTTTGCTTATTGGATGGAGTGCTTGGCGCAGGAAATCGCATATGCAATAGAGAATCAAATAAAACAAGATACAGAAACAAAGACCCAATGGGAAAATTACTTATCCGGTAGCATAACTACGAAAGGAACGAAAGCGGCTGTAGCTCCTTTGGTTAAAACTAAATGGAATCAGGGAACGCCATATAATAATCTGTGTCCTTCAAGTAGCTATACCGGCTGTGTAGCTACAGCAATGGCGCAGATAATGAAATTTTACAATTATCCTGATACCCGCACAGTTACAATTCCTGGTTATACTACTGCTACCAATGAATATGTGATACCTGCTATTACAGTATCAACAAAATATGATTGGACAAACATGACCAATACTTACAGCAGTTCTTCGACTTCAACTGCCCAAAAAGCTGTGTCAACTTTGATGTTTCACTGTGGAGTAAGTGTTGAAATGGACTATACTCCGTCTTCGAGTGGAGCTGTGACCAAAAAAGTAGGTAATGCGTTATGTACTTATTTTAATTATGATAAAAGCGTTCAACACAGGAAGCGATGTTATTACTCTAATACAGAATGGATTAATACACTAAAGGCGGAGATCAATGCCGGGCGTCCTATATTATATTCCGGACGCAATACATCCAGTGGCCATGCCTTTATCTGTGATGGGTATGACAGCACTGATAAATTCTATTTCAACTGGGGATGGGGCGGATACCGGGATGGGTATTTTGCTACTACTGCCCTGAATCCTGGTACTGAAGGAGCCGGATCCGGTGCCGGGACGTATAATCTGGAACAAGCTATACTCATAGGCATTAAGCCTAACGCAGGAGGAAATCCTGTAACCAACATGACCATGCGGAAGAATACCAATATGACAACTACAAAGACCGAAGTAGCCCGAGGGGAAGCCTTTAGAGTTTCTACCACTATCATTAACAATGGTTTTTTTGACTTTTCAGGAGATCTTGGTATTGCTTTAGTTGATGCAAATGACAACATATTGGAAGTTATAGGTCTAAAATCTATTAGTATTCTTGAACCTGGTTCTGGACTTACCTCTTCTCTTTCTTCTATCCCTTGTACCATTCCGACAACCAGAGCTGCCGGCACTTATTATTTGAGAACTGTAACCAAAGAAACGAATGGATCATCATGGACTATTGCACGAGGGACAACCGGCTATGTCTGTAAGTTAACCATAACTGCAACTAGCAAGATTGCACCTCACAATATGAAGATAAATGCTACTTATCCCTTTACCAGTTCTGCTACTTCGGTAAAAAGAGGAGAAGGGTTTACGATATCTCCTTTGTCTTTTAAGAATGTTGGCACAACAACATTTAGTGGCGACTTAGGGTACGCATTGGTTGACGACAATGATAATATATTGGAGATAATAGGTGTATCAGGTACTGGGGTTTCGGTTAATGCAGGCAGATCATCTAAAAGGTCGAGCATTATCTGCTCTGTATCAACGAAAATAAAGGCAGGTAATTATAAAATAAGAGCTGTAGCAAAACCTACAGATAAAGAATGGAGTATTGTTTATGGCGAAACAGACGCAATAACAGCCATATTACCTTTGCAAGTGACCAGTGGTATTGTTACTCATGGAATTAAAATTGTAACGGGTTCTGCATTAACATCATCTGCTACTTCTGTTGAAAGAGGAGAAATATTTACAGTATCGGCCAAATTTGGTAATAGAGGGTCTAGTACATTTGTTGGGGATTATGGTGTTGCAATTGTAAATAATAGTGACCAGATTTTGGAAGTTATTGGTACCTCAAAAACAGGGCTTACTTTAAATTCAGGCTCCACTTGGTCTAGTGCATTTGATGCAACTTGCGCTATATCTACTAATATATCTGCTGCCAGTTACAACTTAAGAGCCGTGGTAAAATCTATTGATGGGGTTTGGTCGATTGCATATGGAGAAACAGGTGTTACAGATATTTTACCTATTACCGTAACCAGTGGTATTGTTGCGGATAATAGTAATCTTGTATTTTACAATAGGGACAATCCCAATAGCTTTACATTAAGCATCGACCCTATAGTTCAATTCTCACCTTTGTCTGTCTCTATTGGCATCTATAATTATAAAGGGAATGATGGAAATAGCCCTTTTTTAGGCGATGTAGAACTTGTATTATGCGACCTGGAAGGAAACGATATCGAAACTATTGCAACCAAAAAATTGTTTATTACCAATGATGGGACTTATGGTACACATGCTTTTTCATCGTCAAGTATTACTTCTCCTGGCGGCTCTTATTTGTTACGCCTGTATCAACACAGCCTTACAGGTGAAAGAAAAAAAGTAGGGGCTATCTATCCTAAATTTCAAAATGATTTACAGGTAACAGTTGTAGGCACCCCTCCTCACGTCGCAGCTGTTTCCCCTGCCAATGGTGCAACAAACATTCCACTTAACGGGCAATTGGTAATCACCTTTGACGAACCAATGAACGTAAATACCGAAATTGGAATAGTGAGTCTGGGCGGTGGTGTTGTCAACACAGAAGATAAAACCTGGGCAACCGGAAACACTATTTGTACTATCCCATATACCAGTCTGGATCATAGTACTACTTATACTATAAAAATATCTGGATTCCAAGATGCTTCCGGCAATGTAATGGATGCTGTAACCAGTGGATATTCCTTTACTACCATAGCCGCGCCAGCTACATCAACATGGAGTCCTCAAAATGGTTCTACCGATTGGTTTAATGCTGCCAACTGGACTAATGGCATGCCTGGGGCAACTACTATAGTCACAATACCAAAAAGCAGCTCGTATCCGATTTTATCAACGAATGCCACTGTCAAGAACATTACGTTCGGGGCAGGAGCTGAACTTGGACGCCAAGATTTACTTTCTTATCAAAAAGCTTTCATCGAATATGATTTTGGTACGGGAGTGCGTGATGCTCGTCATCGTATGCTGTCAGTTCCTTTGATGGAAGTATATCCGGGAGACTATTCCTTTGGAAGCTATCCGACCACCTACTTCCAAACCTTTGAGGTTAACAGTAGCGGAAAAGGATACTGGATCAGCACATCCGGTGGCAGTAAAGGTAAATTAACAGCAGGAACAGGCTTTGTGATATCGATTGGTTCCGACAATGCAGCAGATAAAGGCCTGGGACTTTCGGGCGGCATACTAAGACTACCTTTCTTTGACAGTGAATCCGGTGTTGTACAAAAGGTACATCCCAATCATAGTTACAGTTCATGGATAAGTACATTTACAAATCCATATGGTACGGGTTCATACAATGTCAGCCGAACAGCACTAGGCTACCGTTTGGCCGGAGCAAATGTAAGTGTAAACGCTCAGTTTGGACAGAATAACGGAAAGAGCCTGACCTTGGTAGGTAATCCATTCATGGCAACAATAGATTTCACTCAATTCTACAATGAGAATAGCGAATTGATTAAAAACAACTACCAGATATGGACAAAAGTTGGGGAACAAGAAGGTTATGCCGGCTATGGCCCTATCGGAACATGGGGGCTGGAACCCACTACCCCTCTTAGCAATAAAATAGCACCTCTGCAAGGTTTTATAGTAGAACAAAATACCGGAACCGGAACATTATACTTCGACTTGCCCAATATTGCAGCCACAGGACAAGGAGGAGGTCTTCTATACGATATAAAGATGGGAGATAAACTGGATATTGTTGCTGCCAATGGAACAGCTTCGGTGCGAACCTTCATCGCGAAACGAGAAGGGGGTTCGGCTGAATTTAGTTTTTATGATGCGCGCAAACTAATGAATAATGCGACAGCTACTCCTGAAATTTATACAATCAAGCCTTCTAATGGAGAGTTGGTAACAGTAGGTGCAAACGTTGTTGACAATGATAATTTTGAATATCCACTTGGCTTAACAACCTCTTTCGCCGGTGAAATAACATTGACATTCAGCGGAATGGACAGGTATAATGCTCGAATATTCCTTGTAGATAAAGTTGCAGACAAGAAGATAGAACTCACAGATATGGATATTTATAAATATTCATTCAACCACACCCCTATCCAAAAAGATGGAGAAATCATTGCTACAGACAACCGGTTCGTTATCAGCGCAGTTCCCAAAGGCAGTATTTTAGCCGAAGATGCCAATACAGTAACTATATACAGTCAATACGGTTTCATACATACGACAGTTAGTGAGCCTAATCTAATCAAGACGGTTACAATTTACAATATGCAAGGCCAAACAATGTATCAGGCAAAGGTCAATGCAACAACACATACAACAACCCGTAGGTTCGCACAGGGAATTTACATAGCGCAAGTAGAAACTGAAAATGGCACTGAAACTAAAAAGCTAATTATTAATATTAATGACTAACTATAAACACGCAAAACATAATGGAAAAATTATTGAACGATACAGAAAATAAGAAGCCCTATATAGCACCCGGCATTGAAGTAATAGAAGTTAAAATAGAAAGGGGATTTGCTGGATCAGGAAACGAAAACCCAAATAGCGATGAGAATCTTGATCCAAATTGGTAAGCTACAATGAAGATATAATCATTATAATATTGCAGAACATAAAGAAAGGCTAGAGGTGTATGCCCTAGCCTTTCTTTCGTGAAATAAAACAGTCAGTCTTTCTCTAATGTACACTTAAATATCCTGAGTCACTGCCCTGCACGTAGGATTATTCCTCTTCATCATATTTCTGAAACAGAAAATCGTTGTACGGATAACGTTCGATATGAATTGCTTTTACCCGTTCGTACAACAGGTTGCGCAGGTTGTCGATATTCTTTTTCTCCTTTGCCGAGATAAAGATACAGTCGTCGTGCATCTTGCTCATCCACGATCTTTCGAGTTCGTCGAGGGAAATATTCTCGCGGGTCTTCGGTGTCAGGTCATCTTCATCCTTCGGCTTATAGGTAAAGGCATCTACCTTGTTGAACACAAGAATGGTAGGCTTTTCTTCTTTATCTATATCCAGAAGGGTCTTCTGCACCACGTCTATCTGCTCTTCGAAGTTGGGATGCGATATATCTACCACATGCACCAACAGGTCGGCTTCGCGCACTTCGTCGAGGGTAGACTTGAACGATTCGACCAGATGTGTAGGCAATTTACGGATAAAACCGACCGTATCGGACAGCAGGAACGGCAAGTTGTCTACAATCACCTTGCGAACGGTAGTGTCCAGTGTTGCAAACAACTTGTTTTCGGCAAATACTTCCGATTTGCTCAGCAAGTTCATCATGGTAGACTTGCCCACATTGGTATATCCCACAAGGGCTACGCGCACCATCTTTCCCCTGTTTTTCCGTTGCGAAGCCATCTGACGGTCTATCCCTTTCAACTCTTCTTTGAGGAATGCTATCTTGGTAAGGATGATACGGCGGTCGCTTTCGAGCTGTGTCTCTCCTACTCCACGCATCATCACACCTCCACCCCGCTGGCGGTCAAGGTGCGTCCACATACGGGTAAGGCGCGGCAACAGGTATTGGTATTGGGCCAGTTCTACCTGCGTTTTGGCATAAGCTGTCTGTGCGCGCATGGCAAATATGTCGAGGATGAGGCTGGTACGGTCGAGTATCTTCACCTGCAATTCTTTCTCTATATTGCGTATTTGCTTGGGCGACAGTTCGTCGTCGAAAATAACAAGACCAATCTCGTTATCCTCCATATATTGCTTTATCTCCAGCAACTTGCCGCTACCCACAAATGTTGTAGAATTGGGGTGGTCGAGCCGTTGGGTAAAGTTTTTTTCGGGCACTATCCCTGCTGTCTCAGCCAGGAAAGCTAGTTCGTCGAGGTATTCCTTTACCTGGTCTTCGCTTTGCTGCTGTGTGATAAGGCCGACAAGGACGGCTTTTTCGTTTTTGGATTCTGATATTATAAAATCTTTCATATAAATTCGATATATTAATTAACCAATATGCCGGTATGCCAGTGTAATGATAATAAAATAATTTATGTCAATCTGCAGTTAAATAATGAACTCATCTTGACTTTTTCGACACAAAACAAAAAAGTCGAAACGACTTCAATATGCTCCATTAAATTATGTATAAACTCAATCTTGAGTTAAATATTTCATCTTTAACTCATCCTGCCGCGCCCTCCTGGGCTTGGCCTCCCTTTTGGCATTGCCCAAAAGGAAGCAAAAGGCTAGTGCTTCGTTCCTCGGCGACCTGTCATCGGTTTGCCGGCTGAAAGGGATAAACGGGCTCCGCCCCATCCCTTTCTCCGCCGCCTTCACCGGACAGGTTCCCGCCTGCGGAACTGATGCACGTCCGCTGACGCACGACTAGAATTGTCGCAAACTCTTGTCCGGCGTCAGCCTGCGCCCTTAGCTTTGCGTACGGGGTACCCACGCGAAGCAGGCGGCGTAGAATGAAGTGGGGTTGCTGTTATGCAACTTTGCTAAGCTAACAAAAGGATTGGTGTTAGTTCACTTCATTCAGCCGGCAAAGCGCAAAGTGGGTCGTACGGCGAAGCGGGGCGCAAAAGAGTTTTTGGTTCCTTTTGGGGCTTTGGCCAAAAGGAACGCAAGCAAACACCGTTCGGCAGAGCGAAGCGGAGCCAATCTATGATTGCGCGCAGTATATAAAAGAACGTTTTGCAGTCATATCCCAACCGCTGATTTGCACAATTTATTAATCGGCTACTTTTCATTAGCATACCGGCACATTGATTTGTGACAAAAAAAGCCTGCTTGTAATAAAGCAGGCTCCTCATATCTTTCTCGCTCTTGCAAGCCGGGTAAAGAATTAAGCGTTTTTCTTTGTAATAACTCTTTTTTCTTTGATTCTGGCTTTCTTTCCTGTAAGACCACGCAGATAATACAGTTTAGCACGGCGAACTTTACCTACTTTGTTCACTACGATGCTGTCGATGAATGGAGACTCGATAGGGAAAATTCTTTCTACACCTATGTTGTCAGACATTTTGCGGACAGTAAAGCGTTTCTTTGTTCCGTGTCCTCCAATTTTGATAACAACGCCGCGATATTGCTGAACGCGTTCTTTGTTACCTTCTTTGATTCGGTAAGCTACTGTTACAGTATCACCACTTTTGAATTTAGGAAACTCTTTCCCTGTAGCGAATGCTTCCTCTGCAACTTTAATTAAATCCATGATTATATGATGGTTTTATTAGTTTAATATACGCAATATACACGAGCTCGTCTCGTCAGAGATTACGCAAAGCGGGTGCAAAGATAAATGTTTTTTTAGAATATGCAAAGATGTTGGGTAGCTAATTATGTAATACATAGCCTTTTTATCTCACTTTTTTCGATGGCTATATTGTTGATGACCGGTATAAGGATGAAAGATCTCTGTGATTTGGGTTAGAGCCTGTTAATATTTTATTACAAATCATTTTCCAAAAGTTTCTTTCGCTGATATTCTTCTGTCTTTTTGCTGCTTTGATTTAATACTTAAAAACTCTATCTTTGAAAAACTGAATTTTTTAGACCAAAAAGCTATGAACAAACTTTTATTCAACCTCGTTTTATTATTATTTATATGTATGGGCATTAACGCACAAAAGACAATTAAGCTATGGGATGGCAATCCTCCCTCGAAGAATAATATTACCGAACCAGAGAAGGTAGAACGCGACGGCGGATGGATTACCAACATCACCGATCCCGAACTTATTATATATCCCGCATCGAAAGATAATAATAATAAAATGGCTGTTATCATATGTCCGGGAGGAGGATACGGCGGCGTAGCCATAGAACACGAAGGGCACCAGTTTGCGCGATGGCTGAACGAAAGGGGAATAGCCGCATTCGTCTTAAAATACCGCATGCCAAATAAGAATAAGCGGATACCACTCGACGATGCACAGCAGGCAATGCGCTATGTGCGCAGCAATGCTTCCGGGTATGGTATCGATATAAATAAGATAGGGATTGCAGGCTTTTCGGCAGGGGGGCATCTGGCAGCTACGGCGTCTAACCAATACGCCACGGAAGGAATAAGTACCCGCCCCGACTTTTCCATCTTGTTTTATCCCGTTATTACGATGGAGACGGCAACACACGGTGGTTCGAGAAAAAACCTGTTGGGCGAAAAACCTTCCGCTACCGATATGCATATATTTTCGAACGAGAAGCAGGTCAACGCAAACACACCTCCGGCGATACTTCTGCTGAGTGACGATGACAAGGGCGTTGTTCCCGAAAACAGTATCGCTTATTACAGGGCGTTGAAAGAAAATAATATCCCTGCCACCATGTACATATTCCCCCGGGGAGGCCACGGCTGGGGCATGAATGCAAGTTTTTCGTACCACACCCAGATGCTCAACCTGCTGGATATGTGGCTGAAGGATATCGAAAAGAAATAACAATAAATACATATAATATCAGATGCAGAAAATAAAAGTAACGAATCCCGTTGTGGAAATGGACGGTGATGAGATGACCCGTATTATATGGCAATACATCAAAGACAAACTGATATTGCCCTACGTAGATGTAGACCTCAAGTATTTCGACCTGAGCGTACAAAACCGTGATGCGACAGACGACCAGGTAACAATAGACAGTGCCGAAGCAACCCTGAAATATAATGTAGCTATAAAGTGCGCTACCATCACGCCCGACGAAGCACGTGTGGAAGAGTTTGGACTGAAAAAAATGTGGAAATCGCCGAACGGTACAATACGGAATATTATCGGCGGAACAGTTTTCCGCGAACCTATCATTATCAGCAATATCCCGCGACTGGTAACTACATGGACCAAACCGATAGTTATAGGCCGCCACGCCCACGCCGACCAGTACAAGGCTACCGACTTTGTAACGAAAGGCAAGGGAACGCTTACCCTCACTTTCACCCCTGAGAATGGCCAGCCGCAACAATATACTGTTTACAATTACAGTGGCGACGGGGTGGCAATGGGGATGTACAACACCGACGAATCTATTTACGGCTTTGCACACTCATGTTTCAGGCTGGCTCTGGCCAAGAAATACCCTCTGTACCTGTCTACCAAGAATACGATATTGAAGGCATACGACGGACGCTTCAAAGACATCTTCAACGAAGTATATGAAAGCGAATATAAGAGCGAATTCCAGAAAACAGGCATCACCTACGAACACCGCCTGATAGACGATATGGTAGCTGCCGCCCTGAAATGGGACGGAGGTTTTGTATGGGCTTGCAAGAATTACGACGGCGACGTGCAATCCGACACTGTAGCGCAAGGCTTTGGTTCATTGGGACTCATGACTTCCGTGTTGCTCACACCCGATGGAAAGACAATGGAGGCCGAAGCGGCTCACGGCACGGTTACGCGCCACTATCGCCAGCACCAGCAAGGCAAAGAAACATCGACCAACGCCATAGCTTCTATCTTTGCATGGACAAGGGGGCTTGCCCATCGTGGCAAGTTGGATGGCAACCAACCGCTGATAGACTTCTGCCAGAAATTGGAAAATACTTGTATCGAAATAGTAGAGCAGGGAAAAATGACGAAAGACCTTGCCCTGCTTGTTCATGGCGATAAAATGCAACGCGCCGATTATCTGAATACAGAAGATTTTCTGGATGCAATAGCAGATGGATTGAAAAAAAAGCTGAAAACAGACTCTTAGATAAAAACCATTTTGTGATATTTCCTAACAGTTACTAAAGTCCCTGCGGGGACTTTACTTCTTAAACACCAGATACACTGCCGCCACAAGGAAAAGCAACGCCAACAGATGATTCCAGCGTAAGGTTTCGGTCTTGAAGGCCAATGTGCTGAATAGCACAAAGACCACAAGTGTTATCACTTCTTGTATTACCTTGAGCTGCATCAAAGAAAAAGGCCCTCCGTTTTCCTGAAAGCCGATACGGTTGGCCGGAACCTGAAAGCAGTATTCGAAGAAGGCTATCCCCCAACTGATAAGGATTACGCCGAAGAGGGGTAATGCGGCAAACCACGAATATTCTTTCATCTTGAGATGACCGTACCACGCAAAGGTCATAAAGACATTGGATACGATAAGCAGTAATATGGTGTAAACACCTGACAGGTTCATATTTTTGTGTAAATTGTGAGTTTAATTACGGACGGTAAAATTAGTTTATTTTTCAGATAAAATGTTGTGAAATACCCGGAATAAATACAGCAAACTTTATCTATATAACACCTCCGCCAGCCTCCAAAGGGAAGCCCCCTAATCCCCTTGGGAGACTTATGTGCAAAGCCATGACGAGGGAGAGGGAAAAGTAACAGTGAAAAAGGGATAAAAATGTGTTACATGTGTTACTTTTTGGAGATCGCTGTCATCCTGAGGATAGGAAGAGTCTCTTGTCTCAATGGTGTTGTAGGGGCGAATTATCATTCGCCCGCAGATTTTTTCTATTTCGGGCGAATGATAATTCGCCCCTACAATAGCCAAAACCGGAATATCATTTTTTCATGCGTTTGCCCTATTGTATCTAAAGATATTGTTGACTGTTTACTGAAAAATGCTTATATTTGCTCTATTGATTTTTCAAGAAAATAAAAACCAAATAATACACTGAAATATGAAGTTTGTTGTTTCCAGTACTGCGCTTTTGAGCCATTTGCAGGCGATAAGTAAAGTGATAAATTCGAAAAATACATTACCTATCTTAGATTGTTTCCTTTTGGAACTGGAAGGTGCTAAGCTAACCCTTACCGCTGCCGATTCGGAAACACGCCTTGTAACTTCCATCGAAGTAAACGAGGCCGATGGTTCGGGTAAATTTGCAGTAAATGCTAAGAACCTGCTCGATCCGCTGAAAGAGCTGCCTGAGCAACCTCTTACATTCGAGATAAACAACGACAATCTGGAAACATTCATTTATTTCCACAACGGAAAATACAACTTCGTAGGACAAAGCGGCGACGACTATCCTCAACCGAAAGAATTGAAAGACACGGCTGTAGGCCTTACGATAGATCCTCAGGTATTATTTTCGGGAATAAACCGCACACTGTTTGCCAGTGCCGACGATGAGCTTCGCCCGGTGATGAACGGGGTATTTTTCGACATTACGCCCGACGACCTCACTTTCGTAGCATCTGACGGGCATAAGCTGGTTCGCTGCAAAACTTTGGCGGCAAAAGGAGCCGAAAGGGCTTCTTTCATCCTGCCTAAGAAACCGGCCAACTTACTGAAAGCCATACTGCCAAAAGAATCGGAAACAGTAGAAATAAAATTCGACGAAAACAACGCCTACATAAAGATGTCGAGCTATACAATGACTTGCCGTTTTATAGAAGGGCGTTATCCGAACTATAACTCTGTAATTCCTCAGAACAATCCGAATAAAGTTGCGCTCGACAGGCTTGCATTTTTCAATGCCCTTAAACGCGTATCCGTATTCTCCAACCAGGCAAGCAACCTGATACGTTTGCAATTGTCGGAATCGAGCATCGTAGTTTCGGCTCAGGACATTGATTTCTCTACTGCTGCCGAAGAAACTATCCCTTGCGAATATACAGGCACTCCGATGAACATAGGATTCAAATCGAGCTTCCTCATCGACATACTGAACAATATCCCGTCTTCGGATATAACGCTCGAACTATCCGACCCTTCGCGCGCAGGGCTTATTATCCCTACCGAAAACGAAGAGAACGAAGACCTGCTTATGTTACTTATGCCAATGATGCTCAACGACTAAGCAGCATTTATTAAGATATTACAACGCCCTATCTCTTGCGGGATGGGGCGTTTATTACCAAATCGAAGTACTGTAGCCATAATATAAAAATTTCACCTGCCGAATACCGCAGGAATTTCAGGACTACGTCTATAGGCAGCTTATAATTTGAATCTTATATTCTTATTATTCTATCGCAATGTATAAGGCTCGATTCCCTGTGTGCTATGATGATAATTGTCAGTCCGTTTTCTTTAGCCGACAGGTCGTTGATGGTTGCGACTATACTCTGCTCGGTCTGAGTATCGAGCGCGGAAGTTGCTTCATCGAAGAAAAGGACTTCGGCTTTTTTGTACAAAGCCCTTGCAATGCCTACGCGCTGGCGTTCTCCACCGGAAAGGCGGCTTCCATTCTGCCCTATTTTGGTATCAATACCTTCGGGGAGGGTGTCGACAAGAGATGCTAATCCGCTTTGTGCGATAACTTGCATCAACCGTTCGTTATCAATGTCTTCCGATCCAAGTGCGATATTCTCAGCGAGAGTGGCTCTCATTATAAAGATATCCTGAGGAACATAAGCAATCATCTTTTGCCATGCTGCATAGGTTTGTTTGTCGAGGAGGGTATTGTCTATCCGTATTTCGCCCTTTTGGGGTGTATAGAATCCTAAAAGGAGATTGAATAGCGTTGTTTTGCCAATGCCGGAGAAGCCCTGTATACCAACGCATTCCCCTTTGCGTATCTTTAAGGAGAAATGCTCGAAAACAAAAGAGGTATCATCCGGATAATGAAAGCTGATATCGTCTATTGTTATTTGCTCTTTGAAACTGATGGGTAGTGATTCTGTCTCTACCTCTACTACAGGAGGTATTTCTTTGATAACATCAATGGTAAATGAATTATTCTTCCATTGTGTCATCATCGTTATAAGCGAACGTATGGAAGGCAGCATGCGCAGCGTAGCTATAGCCAGAATGCCAAGTGTAAGCCTTGTTTCACTATCATTGCCGCCTATAAGTATAAACAGCACCATGCCTATCATCACATAACACTCCATCATGCCCGACGGTATTTGCTGGATATGTGTCATCCGTTCCCTGCTGTCAACAACCTGGGCAATGCTCTCTCCGAAACGGCGTTGGAACCATGAATAGGCATTGTTCAGCTTTACTTCTGTGTAACCTTGAAAGGTATCGTTGACAAGAGCCATCGACCGGCGTTTGGCTTCATTCTCCTTTTTTCCGTAATCTTTGAGTTTCTGCCTTACCCAGTAATAATATCCTGCTACAAATGGAAGCAGGCAGCCGGCTATGCTTAGAGCCATTACCGGAGAATACCAAAACATAGCTCCCCATATCAGAAGGAGAAGGAGGGCTTCGCTGGCTATGGAAAATGACAAGGACAACAAGCCGTGGGTAAATAAATAGCTGACTGCACTGACATTGTATGCCAACTCGTTGGAATGTTTGCCTTTCAGGAATAACAAACCTTGCTGATAGTAAGTATTGTAGATCTTCTTCGAGTAGTAAATGTATAAGCTATTGATAAACCGTATCCGTATATCGCTGAGGTAGATGTTAAACAGGTTCTTTACTACTAAGAAGACTATTATAGCCACTACTATCAGTATATGGTGCGACGCCAGTAATGGATATTCCTGCATCTTTTCGGGGTCGAATATCAGAATTATAAGTGGAATCAATACCGTCAATCCTGCCATATTAAGCAAGGCCTTGAATACTACAGACAAAACGATCCATATACCTCGTTTTCGCTGTGCATCGGGAATTAGCTTTATGACTTCGGATATCTGCATTTTAGTGGAATTTGAATATCGCCTGAGGATGTTTAATATAGTGTATCAGTGAAGGAAAGAAATATGTAAAGAAGTTGCCCCCATAAAGAGCTATCCGGCGTTTGTATGTAATACGGAAACGTTTGTATCTATACAACAAAGTACGCCACCGCGTAGTTTCTTCATATGGAGGATAGGGTGGTTCTGTCATTTCTTTAGTCAGAAGGTTTTCCCAATCCGGGTGCTTCTTTGTTACAAAATTCTCAACGGGAAAAGGTCCTAGCCAACGAAAAGTGAGGGTTGTAAGAGCCTCGGCAACATCTAAGAATCCGGCTTCAGTGAGTGCAGCTCTCCATTTTTCTATATCCAGTTCATTTATATTGGCTTGTAGAAATAATGCCCAATCGCAGTAAGTACGTAAAAGCATAGGTTCCGTAGATAGATGTTTAATAGCATGTATAGTAAAGAATATAGCAGTAAAATCGCTTGGAGGAAAGAAGCTTCTGTTTGCCTGCCTGTGTTTCTCAGATAAATCGTTTTCGAGGATATCTAATAATGTATCGTTTAGTTTTGCTATTTTGACTGAATCGTGGACATTCAGAAAATATGCATGGTTTTCGATCACCACATTTTTGTATAATAAGTTGGAATGCTTATCTCCATCATATTCTTTTCCTATTGCTCCTATTTGCCTTATCAATTCATCCCCTTTTGTATGCTCCCCAAAGAGATAAATATCAATGTCGCCAAATTCACGATGCGAAGGTATAGGGTAATAGTTTGATAGGCTGAAACCTTTGAATATCAGCATCCGGATTTGCTCTTGACTAAAGATCTCAGCTAATTCGTCAGCTACCGATAACTTAAGATTATAATCTTGTTCTATCCGTTCTACACCGATTCCCCACGTAAGCCGTAATTTTAAAGGAGGCTGAAGGTCTTTAGACAGACGCATCATTCCATCAAAAGCAATCGCCATTACACCATGCTGGATTGCAAACTGGTATAAGCCGTCCCAGTCTTTAGCACTCATCTCAGCGAAGAGACTTTCATCCGGTTCTTTATTCCATAAAGCCAAATTGACTAAAGCCAGTAATTGCCGGAATGTAATATCTTTTGTTGGATTGCTCATTATCTTTTACAGGTCTATTATTTCGGCTTTGATACATTGGTCAAGCCATTTTTTAGCATCAGCTGTTGCCGTAGTTTTGTCCAAAGAATATTCGGTCATTAATAAGTCGATAACATCTTCTTCCGAAAAATCCTTGCCTGATAGTTGATGCCATAGCCACTCGGCAGAAGGATTGAATGCAATGATTTTTGTCAAATCGGCTCCAGCACGCCCTTGACGGATAGCTACTCTTTCGCCGGCTATATCTTTTATTACGATTTCTTTTTTTGTTCTCATTTGTTTAAACGATGGTATATATATAATAAATACTTTCTGAAAGGGCGTAGCAGATACCAAATACGCCAATATATCCGCGACTTAAGATTGTTTACAGATTTCTGCCTTCCATCTGGATAAATGATAGTGCAAGCAATGCCTAAAACATCTTCCGGCTTTACATCTTCTGTTTGGATGTAATTACCATCACCCTGTGCAATTAGCCTATTATTCTCTTTCTTTATAATGCGATGGAGAACATTTTTCCCTTGATGAACAAAGAGAATAATTGTCCCAACGGTTAGTTCTTGGGGGTTAAATGCTGATATGGCAATATTTTCATTACCGTCGCCCCGCAAGTATGGGCACATACTCTTTCCCGTTATACGATAGAGGGTTATTGTTCTTTTCTCTCCTCCGGATCGTTCGATATCATTACTGATCGTTGTATCGGTCTCTATAGCCATCCATCCTTCTTTAGCGTATTATGAACAAGATGTGCGGCATCTGCATCAGGCAAACAGTCGAGCATATAGACCGGAACTTGTTTCAGTATCAATGATAGGCTTTTGTGCATAAGGTTTGAAAGCGTAGGGTCGGATGCAAATATCGGAGGGAGCGAAGGCAGTAATGCCCCGATAGCCTCTATTGTACTCAACCGCTTAATCGCATTAAAAGGAGCCTGCCGTATCCTAACAAAAGCCGTGGTTGGTATTTGTTTATTCTTATAGCATGGCGTTTTGCCACTCCAGGGTGATCCCCAACTATACAAATTCCCATCTTTGCCGATACTGACAAAAGGGCTGTCATCATTCAATAGTTCGGTATTATCAATATTCTTCAACCAGAGTTTCGAATGGGTACTCTTCCCTGTCCCCGATTCTCCGAGGAAGAGAATCGACTTGTTTTGATGCATGATAACGGAAGCATGCACTGCTACGGTTTGTTGCCATAAAGCGGCTATACCAAAGGCTACCCAGATAGAAAAGCCTGACAGATATGGGTGAGTAGTATGATCTATATTGCTGGATGCAATGAAAGAATCTCCTTTGGAACATATCTCTGTTAGCCATATTTTATCATCCGCCTCTCGTAAGCGCACAAGATAACGGTTCTCACTTACTAAGAACTGACAATTTGCCATCAAGGTATCCTCTTGATACAAAGGTTCTGTATCCCAATCGGATACCTGTCGGGATGGATAGACTGTAAGCAAAGGCTGTGTATCTGTCGATTCCGAAACAAAAGAAGAAAAGCTGGAGATACCCCCCAGCTTTTCGTCAAATATCTTGAGTATATATCCCGCAATATTATAGTACATAAGCTATCCTCATGTTTTACAAATTAGCAAAGAACGAACTAAAACTCTTCTTCTTCGAAACTTTGAGAAACCTTACTTCGTCCAAGTGGTTCTGATGCTGCAAACCCATACTCTATGACTTCTACAACTTCTATCTCAGGAGATGTATACAATTTTTTCATAATCTTTTTATTTCGTTTCATAAAGATGAAAAGTGTTCGCAAAAGTATATGTTTTTTTCAAAGCACAAAAGAAAATGCCGTTTTTTTTAATCTCAGTGACCCCGTTATCAATTAGAATACAAGGATTTAAAGCTTGCATAATCAATACTGATACCACATAGAGACCAGCCGGCATAAATTCTATTTTCTTACGATCTTAACAACATACCCGCCGCCTTGTGCCATAGACACAGCTAGTTTCTTATTTGCCGGAATAGCTATTGTCTCTTTCTTATAGTCACGGGCTGCCTTATTGGCATTCACTCCATCTTTGAACACTTCACCTACAAACTCGCCTTCGCCAAGGAAAGACAAATCCAACTCCAGGTTCCGGGCATCCCAGTTGGTCAGCGAACCCACATACCAGGCATCGCCTTTCTGGCGAGCGATAGATATATACTTCCCTATTTCCCCATTCAGCGCGATGGTGTTGTCCCATACTGTAGGAACTGACGCTATAAACTGTGTACATTCCTCCTCCTGCATATAATTAGAAGGGCTGTCGCAAAGCATATTTAGCGGCGATTCGAATATTACATATTCTGCCAATTGCCGGCAACGGGTTCCCTGGCTCATCGCTTCGTTGTTGATGGCTTTGAAGTTGTTCTTTGTAGCATTGCGCATCGCACCTTGTGTATAGTCGATAGGACCTGCCACCATCCGGATAAACGGCATGGTAACATCGTACGTCACCTGATCGAGATTGTGGCTCCATTTCATCTGCTCCAATCCGTTTACACCCTCAAAGTTGATAACATTAGGATATGTCCTTTGCAACCCTGTAGGCTTATATGTGCCATGATAGTCTATCAGCATCTTATACTTGGCTGCTATTTGTGCCCCGCGATGGTGGAACTCGACCATCGGCTGGTCGTCCCTGTCCATAAAGTCTACCTTGAACCCTTTGATTCCCATCTCGCTGTAATGCTTACAAATAGCCTCCATATCCCTGTCGAATGCCCAATAGCCTGCCCAAAGGATGAGCCCTACGTTTTTGCTATTGGCATAGCCGACCAGTTCTTTCAGGTCTATTTCGGGTACTACCTGAAACAGATCCGCTTTTTTGTTCACAGCCCAACCTTCGTCCAGTATCACATACTCGATGCCGTACTTCGAAGCGAAGTCTATATAGTACTTATATGTTTCATTATTCACGCCTGCCTCGAAATCTACGTTGTACAAGTTCCATGCATTCCACCAGTCCCATGCAACTTTCCCCGGTTTCACCCACGAATAGTCTCCCTGCGAAGCTGTAGCAAGCTTATACACCATGTCGCTATCTGCCAGTTCCGAGTCTGTAGACGAAACGATTACTGCACGCCACGGAAACTCAGTAGCTCCTTCAAATTTGGCAATATAGCCTTCTCTCGTCTTAACCAACCCCTGCAACATATTGTGCCCGCCTTGCTCTATATCCTTAGGATAGGGAGCAAACATCCCTTTCAAGGAATGCGGGGCATCACCCGGATAGAGGAACATTCCCGGATAATCCATCAGGTCTGCTTCTACGATGCACACCTTCTTGCCATTGACGCCTTCTACAACAAGTGGGGAAATACCCAGTCGTTTCTTATTCCATTCCGACAGCAGGTTATGGTAATAAGGCTGCTCGAAAGAGTTCATAAACTGGTCTTCCAACTTCCCTTCGGCTTTGTTGGCATAGTTGATAAAGGCCTTCGTATCTGCCGGAAAGTTGAAAGTAGCCTGTTCGTTTTTCACCATAAAAGGGCTTTTCGAAGTAGATACGAAGCGGTATGCGACGCCATCGTTGTATACCCTGAAAATGATATTATAGTTTCCTTTAAATTTCAATGTCAGCTCGTTGTAATTATCGGCTATCTTGCTCCGCTTGTAGACGGCGGCATCTATAGCCTGATTGACAGCTTTGGTTGACGAACCCGAAAGTTTAGGATTGATCCCAAATGCCGTTCCATCGGTCAGCGTCATTGATATAGGCGACTTGGCCAACATTAAATCACCTTGGTGAGCCACTGAATATTCTACAATATTGCCTACAGTAATGCCGGCCTCCAATTTGCCGTCCGGCGATTTTAATGAAAATTGTTTCTGAGCCGAAACTGTTATCGTACAGCACAATAACAGGCTGAGTAATAACTTAATTGATAAACGATGTTTTTCCATGTTTTTAGCTTGGGTAATTAATATATTCGTTACAAAATGGTTCTTTTTACAAATATCCGATTATTTTTTGATATTTAACATCCATTCCTTAAGAAACCTTACCCGTCAATATATCATTACCCTATTGCTCAAATTTCAATCCTTTCAGCTTCTCCCATCCTCCACGGGTAAAGTCGGGAATCTCTACCGGCGCAGAGTTGTTGTCCAACGATATCTCCGTCAGCGGGATCAGGCAGCACCATTCGGCAAGGTCATAAACATCCATATCCAGAGGCAGCCCTTTTTGCAGGCAGTATATCAGGCGGTAATCCATAATAAAGTCCATGCCGCCATGTCCACCTACTTGCTTAGCCAGCTCTTCTATATCCCTGGCTATGGGATGCTTGTATTTCTCCATCAAAGCCTTTCGCACATCATCGGGAACAAAGCTGTGCGTGGTCAGGTTCTCGTGGTTTGCAGTCAATGCCGGATCAAGATCTTCCGCTCCCAGAGCATAGCCCTGTACAGGGTATTTGTTGGCAAACCCTTTTGTCCCTGTCAACTGGTACATGCGATTGTATGGGCGGGGCGAAGTCACATCGTGCTCTATAAGGATAGACTTCCCTTTCTCGGTGCGTATAAGAGTAGATGTATGGTCGCCATTGCGGAAACCGGTTGCGTCCTCTCCCCTTTTCTCCTTCAGGTATCCGGGATTGCCAACCGCTTTGGTATCGACAGACACAAGGTAGTTCATCTTGTCGCCCCTATGTATATTCATCGCCTGGCAAACAGGCCCCAAGCCATGCGTAGGATATACATCGCCTCTGTGTTTTTTGTTGATATCCATACGCCAGTCGTTCCAATACTCATCCCAATATGGCTGCAACCCGTGGATATAAGCCCCTTCGCCATGAATTACCTCTCCCAGCAATCCTTGCTGAACCATATTGAGGGTAGTCAGTTCGAAGAAATCATACACACAGTTCTCTAGCTGTATGCAATGCCTGCGCGTTTGCTCCGATGTGTTTATCAATCCCCATATCTCATCCATTGTCAGTGCGGCAGGCACTTCGATGGCCACATGCTTGCCGTCTTTCATCCCTTGTATGCCCATCATGGCATGGCTCTTCCAATCGGTAGCGATATAAATAAGGTCTACATCGGGGAATGCACTCACCTTGCGCCAAACGGCGGTATCGCCATAGAACTCCTGAGCCTTCGGAAAACCGCGCTCTTCCAGCATCTTGTTTACCTTCTCGGTATTTGCCTGTTCTACATCGCACAGTGCGACTATCTCTACACCCGGTATATGCGTCATCCTCTGCACTGCACCGGGGCCGCGCATGCCCAGTCCGATAAATGCTACCCGTACGGTAGGAAGCGGATCGGCGCGCAATTCAAGAACATCTGTTTGCCCGGCAGCACGACCGGGAGTGGCGGTTGCAATAACACCACCCGGCTGCTGAGGTTTATCGCAGCAACCATACATCAGCAATGCGGCCGCAACGGCCAGTAATATCTTCTTCATAGACAAACGGTTTGGTCAATATTCATTCCTACCTATCTTTTCAGGCTATCTACAGCATCTTTTACTATACGGCACATTTCACCGTAGCTTGCTTCCATCGACTGCAATAGCTTATACTGGGCATGGGTACGCACCAGGTTGTGATCTTCCGACTTCACCTTATAATAATTGTCGCCGTCTATATAATCCATCAGGAAGCGAAGCACTTGCTCGAAGGTTATATACTTGGCAGAGAACGCAAGGTTGTCGATCTCGGCAGCGTTGAGGAAAGATATAGTTTCCGAAAGGTAGCCTTTGGTATATCCTTCAAATATATCCATCTTGATATATACATTGTCAAGGTTCTCATCGTCTTCCAGCCCCGCATTGGCATACGAACGGATGGCATCGCCATAATCGTTGAGCACAATGCTGCTCAGCACGGTGTCGAGGTCGATAACACAAAGCACATTCCCCTGTTGGTCGAACAGTATATTGCTGATCTTGGTATCGTTGTGGGTAACCCGTGTAGGTATCTCGCCCGACTCAGCTTTCTCCCACAGGGCAAGCATTTCGGCGCGGCGGCTTTCTATCCACTCTATTTCCTTTTGCACCTTAGCTTTCCGCCCTACAGGGTCGCGCCGTAGCGTATCGTCCCACTGCTCGAACCTGAATCTCATATTGTGAAACCCGGGCAGAATATCGGCAAGCGGCTCTTTCATATCGGCAAGCATAGCCTGAAAAAGCCCGATACCCTTGCCGCCCTGCGCTGCCAGCTGGGGCGAATCGGCAGTCTGGTAGGTTATCGTATCTTCTATAAAGAGGCATGCCGCCCAATATTCCCCGTGGCTGTCCTGGTAATAGAGTTTGCCGTCTGTCGTAGGGGTTACGATAAGAGCCTCGCGCATAGGGTCGCCGCCTCTGGCTACAATTTTCTTCTTCAGATGCCCGGTTACCTTATGTATATTGTCCATCATGGAAGGCACATCCTTGAATATGGACTTATTTTTGCGTTGCAGGATATAGTTAGGACTATCGCCTTCAGTCTCTATAAAGAAGGTGTCGTTGATAAGTCCTTCGCCTAGCGGACGTATAGTTTTTACTGTTCCTTCGATGGCGAATTGTTGTTCGATGTTAGCTGGTAATATAGCACTCATAGGTCAAAATAGGGTTATTAGATTATTGTATATCGGTTAATTATCCTTCTGTGCAGTTGCGTCATACAACCTTATCCAACAACGAAGATAAAAGTTTCATTTATAAAACAATAGCTTTGCATCGAAAAAAACGACCTTCCAAGTGTTAATTAACATTTGGCAAAAACCCGCAACATCCCCATCACAACACCGACCTGAGAGAAACAGCAACCACTACTTTATCGAAGGATCGAATACATACGGGCCGGAAACTCCCCTTGGAGACACCTGCCACAACACACTGTAATAAGCCTTTGTACCGCCATTATTAGCAATTATATATACCAGGTCTTTGTCGGGATTATGATATACGACCATGTTGTCTATCTCCGGTTCGAGCAGAAAATTGTACCTGCCGGCAGGAAAAGCAACCGTCTTGCCTTTTATACTGACACTTATACTCTGGTAACGTATTTGGGGTGTTTCGCCTTTTGCCACTCCTTTCACCGCCTTGCCGCCTACATAGTACGCGCCATCGGCCTTGCGCTTGATATAAGTATCGGAGGGAGTAACCTTTGCCACGGCGATCTCTACTTTCACATCATCGTTCTTGAGCGAAACCCTGCCTTGTGCCGACAACCGGCTGACTTCTACCAACTCGTAATCGTCTACCCGCATCAATTTATCGCCCCGTATATATCCTTTTTCTATTTGCCGCGAAGGGGTGTAAAAGTCTACGCGCCGCCACGGGTCGATATCCAGGTCGGGAGGATAGAGGTAAAAGACCGAATCGTTGGCTATAGTTTTCATATTTGCAAAATCGCCCATCCGCTCGGTGAAGTTTATCTGCCCCCTGATGCTGTCGTGTGCTACTACAAACTGGGCAGACATATTGTGTGCATAAAGGCTAATGATGCCTGTGATGAATAACGTGATGTGTAATCTTTTCATAACTCAAACTTTACTTTACTACTTTATAACTCCTGCGCGCTTCGCCCAGCGATACGGCATTGAAGTGCCACCATTCGCCGCTAATGGTAAGGAATCCCGCCGAAGTCATCACCTTGCGCAATAGCCGGCGGTTTTTCACCTGCCTGCTGGTGAGCAATCCCGCTGCCAAGAGTTCGGCCTCCTTGTTGGTACCTGCCGCACGCCCGAAGAAGTCGAAAGGCGTACCCATGTCGAGGGGCTTGCCATTTTGGTCGCAGATGGTGAGGTCTACAGCCATGCCATAATTGTGCAGCCCCGTGCGCGACGGATTGGCTACATAGGCGGCATACTTGGTGTTTTGCACTACGGTGTACATTTTCTTTTGCACACTTAGGGGGCGCACACCATCGTAAACCAGCAGGTTCAATTCGGGATGAAGCTTTTTCAAATAACGTTGTGCTTCCAGCAGCTTTTTGGCAGCCAGCGGATGCAGGTATATAGTATTAAACAAGCTGTCGTAGAGTATTGTTTTGGTAAAGTTGTCGGTGGTAGCATATTTCAGGTCGCACTTTATGGTGCTGTCTTGCCTGCTCACGTTTTCCATTCCTTGTAGTTGCAGGTAGGTTTCGAGCGCAGAAAGAGGTTTTTGTGCAACCAGCAGCAACGGTGCACAGAGCAAAAAAATGCAGTATAATACGGTTTTCTTATTCATAATTATTTGTACTAACAGACTAATATGGATGCAAAAGTACCAGGTTTTCAGTTAGCAGTCAACAATATCTTTAGATACAAGTAGACAAGATACGAGATACAAGTTTATGTTTTACAAGAAACCAAGGCGCAAAGTGGGTCGTACGGCGAAGCGAGGCGCAAAAGAGTTTTTGGTTCCTTTTGGGGCTTAGGCCAAAAGGAACGCAAGCAAACATCGCTCGGCAGAGCGAAGCGGAGCCGATCTGTGATTGCGCGCAGTATAAAAAAGAACGTTTTGCAGCTAGATTCTAACTGCTGATTCTCATAAATAATAAAGTATTCGTATAAAATTTAAACAGTTACTTAAACAGACTCTAAGAATTAAGATGTAAATTTGTACTTCAAAAATAAAAACATAGAAAAAAATTATGGATACAGTATTAAGCGGAATACGTTCTACAGGCAATCTTCACTTAGGAAACTATTACGGAGCGTTGAGGAATTTCACAAGGATGCAGCATGAAAACAAATGTTTCTTTTTCATAGCCGACTACCATTCGCTGACTACGCACCCCGACCCTAAATTGCTGCATAGCAATGTAAAAAGCGTACTTACCGAATATTTGGCGGCAGGTATCGACCCCGAAGTATCTACCATATATATACAAAGTGACGTGCCTGAGGTGTGCGAGCTTTACCTCCTGCTCAATATGCACGTTTATCTGGGCGAGTTGTCGAAAACCGTCTCTTTCAAGGAAAAAGCAAGGAAGCACAAAGACAATGTAAATGCAGGCCTTCTTACCTACCCTACTTTGATGGCAGCCGACATCTTGTTGCACAATGCCGACAAAGTACCTGTGGGAAAAGACCAGGAGCAACATCTGGAAATGACGCGCAAGTTTGCCCGCCGCTTCAACAACCTTTACGGAGTAGAATACTTTAAAGAACCCGTTGCCTATAACTTCGGACAAGAACTTATCAAGATACCGGGGCTCGATGGCAGCGGCAAGATGGGAAAATCGGAAGGCAACTGCATCTACCTCGACGAAGAGCCTAAAAGCATAGAGAAAAAAGTGAAGCGCGCCCTTACCGACGAAGGACCTAAGGCTCCCAACTCGGAAAAGCCCGACTATATAGAAAACCTTTTCACCATCCTCAGAGTAGTATCTACCGATGAGGTGGTAAAACATTTCGAAGAGAAATGGAACACTTGCGAAATACGCTACGGCGACCTTAAAAAGCAATTGGCAGAAGATATTATCAAAGTTACAGACCCGATACGCGAACGCATAAAGGATATCCAAAACGACGACGCCTACCTACACCGCGTAGCTAGCCAGGGCGCCGAAAAAGCCCGCGAAAGTGCACGCAAAACACTTGCGGAAGTTCGCGAGATAATGGGTATTACGAAATTCTGAAAAAATTAAAATCGAGAAGGTGTCCTAAAAGTAATAAAGGACACCTTTTTTGCGTTTATGTAGCGAAGTGTTCAAAAAGTGATTAGATTCCAAGCCGCTCATTTTTAGACAAAAGGGAGCATACTAAAGCATGTGGCCGATGGCTATCTCCCCTGTCATTAAATACAGGCAATATTTTAAGAAAACATTCTGTTATGAATATCAATATTTTCATTAAGTTTGTATGGTTCAATACTATGAAAATAAATCTTATTATATAACTTTTAATTACACAATGGATAATAACGAAAAATACGAACTACTCGAAAATGGCGAGACCGGTTTGTCTTCTGTAATGGGCATTTTCCCTTCCAACAAGGAATTTAAATTCGATGCCGCACAAATAGAAAAATCACTGGCGGGAAACAAGGACTTCAAGCTGAAATCTTTTTCCGAAGCACCCAACGACAGCGATTACCTCCTCATGAGCTTCGAAGCCGAAATAGAATATAAAGAAACAGAATTCAGGGTAGAATTCTATGTCTGCGAAGCGGGGAATATAAACCTGCGCGAATATGGATTTGCCAACGCAATAGCACAAGACGAACTCGAAAAAGCGGTAGAACAGGAATACTATCTCGAAACCTCGATGTATTTCGAACTCGACCCGCTAACATCGTTCCACCTCCAACTCAAGATAATGAATGCCATCGTGCCCGATGCAAGCCTCGCCATAGACTTTATGTCGTATCGCCTGCTTTCGGCCAAGTGGCTGAGAATGACAGCCAAATCGGCAATACCACCTTCTCCCGACTACCTATATACCCTGCATTGCGTTTACGACGAAGAAGGAGCAGAAGGCCAACGCCGCTACTGGTTCCATACACACGGGCTGCACCGTTGCGGGTCGGTAGAACTGGAGATGCTCAACTTCAGCAATGGGGCAGAGGAAATGAATACCATGATAAATATGACGGTGAAGAAATTCCTGACACACCCTGCCAAAGAGAAAGAACGCTTTACCATAGGATACGATGGCATGGGCATCAACCTCTGCTGGCTGCGATGGGAAGAAGCGCTTAAAGACCTGCCGAAAGACATCCTGGGTGGGTTTGCCGACAGGGATGAGGTAGACAGCGTACACGCCGAACCATCGGGAGTACTGTTTGCCGTAGAAGACGGGAATATGATTTCGCCTGAAATATATGCACCTACACTGGCCGAAAACCCTATTTATTATATCACAAACGAGGAAACCGAACGCATGAGTGCACTGGCTAAAGAACGTTTCCCCGCTTTCGAAAAAGCATTTAACGAACACCATAAAGCACCTGAAAAAAAATCGTTCCTCAAGAAAATGTTCGGACAGAAAGAAGAGGAAGAGCAACAGTCTTGGTCGTTTCTGGTAAAAATGGGACTACAGGTAGACGAAAGCGAAGATGGTACAGACCGCGAGCATCTGTGGTTCGATGTGTTGTCTGTCGGTAATGGATCGATAGAAGGCAAGCTGCTCAACCAACCATACTGGATAGCAGGACTAAACGAAGGCGATATAAACACATACCCGTTGGATGTACTTACCGACTGGATAATATACGCGCCGGATAATACATACACTTCCGATTCTATTTATCAACTTGAAAACTGATAGGCAGATATGCTCAAAACACTTTCGGTTATAGTACCATGTTTCAACGAAGAAGCCGTAATACAGGAGTTCTATAAAAGGACGAGCCAGGTGTTGACTTCGATGAAGGGAGTAGAGTCTTACATTATATTTATCAACGACGGCAGCAGAGACAATACGGGGCTGATACTCGATTCCATTGCCACGGGAGACAAAAGGGCGAGGGTGATACACTTTTCCCGCAACTTCGGCCATCAGGCTGCCGTGACTGCCGGGCTCAACAGTTGTAAGACAGACTTCGCCGTCATTATAGATGCCGACCTGCAAGACCCTCCCGAACTGATTCCGCAATTGCTGGAAACACAAGGCAGGGAACAGGCAAGTGTTGTATATTGTGTGCGCAAGGAAAGGAAGGGAGAAACGGCATTCAAGAAATGGACAGCCAAGACATTCTATAAAACAATGAACAGGATGTCGGAAGTAGAATTTCCGCTCGATACCGGCGATTTCAGGCTGATAGACCGCAAAGCAATAGATGCCTTCAACAAATTGAGTGAAAAAGGAAAGTACATAAGGGGGCTGATTACATGGATAGGATTTAAGCAAGTTCCTTTCTACTACGACCGCGACGCCCGTTTTGCCGGAGAGACGAAATATCCTTTGAAGAAGATGATGTCTTTTGCAAGGAAGGCATTACTCTATTTTTCGAAAAAGCCATTGTTGATATCCATCAGCCTCGGTAGTCCTGCCTGCGTAATAGGGCTTGTATATGCCTTGTGGGCATGGCTGGGACATTTCTTCGGATTTGCGAATACTATTACAGGCTGGACTTCTACTGTAATACTCATTATTTTCTTCGGAGGTGTGCAGTTGCTCACTATCGGTGTGCTGGGGCAATATATCGGTGTATTGTTCGATGAAGTGAAAAACCGTCCCGAATATATTATCGACAGGAAAATAAACTTCGAGAGGGTGTGTCAAAAGCCCCAAAATATGAAAGACCGAAGTTTTTAATAGCTTCGGTCTTTTTCGTTCACTCTAAAATATGTATCTTAGAGTTGCAATGA